>NZ_JALJVC010000001.1 GCF_022967985.1 Acinetobacter lwoffii
TTACCCATGTGAGAGTAAGTCATCGCCAGCTCATTATTCGAAACACCCTCTGCTAACGCAGGGGGTGTTTTTTTTATGCGCGGGAATTTAGATAAGATATTTAACATATCTATCTCAAAGCTGATCAGATTCTTCTGAGGCAGATGATTTCTGTCAATTTGTTTGACCTAGTAGGATCTCTGTAAGGCTGGCTCTAAAAGAGTTTATAAGCTGATCTTGTAAATTTTGGCACATAAAAAACCAGCGAATCGCTGGTTTTTTTATTGCAGATCATTTTAGCCAAACACACGCATTACGGCTGCGATTAATACCCAAAGAATGGCAATCGCTACGATAGGTTCAACAATCTTTGCCCATGTTGGGGTGTCTACAACAATGACTTCTTCGATATCTTGATGCTGCTGATTCTGGCTTACCATTTGATTAAACTCCTTCATTGATGCTTCCAATGATAGCTCTTCTTGCACAATTGGTTTAGAGCCTTTGAGTTCTGTTAGCTTGTTTGTTGTCCAAACCCAATCATCTGCTTGACCAGATAAATGTTCAATTTGCCCGGTCAGTAATTCCTGAATGCTATGGATATTATGGTTGCCGGTATCATGCAGTTGTTTTAATTCAATAAGCTGTAAATGAAAAATTTCTGAAGTGCTGTGCTCAAGCTGGGCTCGATCCAGAGTGGATTGATTTTCCGGACTGGTAGCGAGATGACGCACGATTTCCAGGATATATAATTCATCAGGATGATTGATTTCATTATAAATTTTTTGTGGGTTATGACGCCATTCAGTAATAAGTTTTCCTAAAGTTAAGGCATTGATTTCTGATATATATTTTCGTCTTTCTTCTTTTGTATATTCTTTTAGAAGCTCAGGCTTTTGAGTCTCTATCTGTTCAACAAAATATTGTACTAAATCAAAAGCCATTCACTTGCTCCATTATTTTTAATCTAATAGTCTTAAAGTCGGTTTTTTCTTTGGTTGTTCAGTTTGTTCTTCAGTGCTTGATTTTAAAGCATCTTCATCATTTTGTGTATGCTCATATTCACCTGGATCAAAGAATAAACCTTGACCATTTTCACGTGCATAAATACCGAGTACTGCTGCCATAGGCACATAAATATCACGAGAAACGCCACCAAAGCGAGCCGAGAAGCTAATGGCATCATTGCTCATATGCAGCGCATGCACGGCATGTGGCACAATATTCAGAACAATCTGTCCATCTTTAATAAACTGCTCAGGAACCATGGTATTTGGGCGTGTGGCATCCACCAGCAGGTAAGGCGTCATATTGTTATCGCAAACCCACTCATAGATTGCACGTGCCATATAGGGACGGGTAGGGCTAAGGCTGAATTCTTGTTCGGACATGATGTTTCTCTACGGATGTTTGAGTTGCACTGAATAACGGTTCTTTTCCTGCAATGTCATGGATTTTACAAAGGCAGGACGACTAAAAATTCGTTGGCAATATAAATAAAACGGACGGCATTGCTGCTGTGGTAATTCTACGCCCATCTGTTTCAGACGGATAAAAATTGGTGCCAGCATACAATCCAGGATACTAAATTGTTCAGACATAAAATAGGGAAAATGTTGGAATAGTGGCATCAGTGAAATCAGGATATCCTGTAACTTTTTTTGTGCCTGAGCTTTGGCTTTCTTATCCAGCGTATCAGGATGGCGTAACATGATATCAGCCAGCTTCAGCCAGTCATTTTCAAAGCGCCAGATGTATTGTCGTTGCTCTGCCCGGGGCATCGGAGCATCCGCATACAGTTTGTTCTGACGATAACGATCATCTACATATTCAGAGATAATTGAAGTATTAAATAATTTGAGTTCATTTTCGATCAGCATCGGCAATTGATTATAAGGATTGAGACTGGCCAGATCCTCATCATCGGCATCCACCAAAATCAGGTTATATTTAATCTGTTTTTCGGTAAGCACATAGCGAATCCAATGGGAACGAAAGTCATCGGCATGACTATAGAGAGTGATTCCTTGAAGAGGCGCGCTTTCGACTGACATAAATCCTGATGAGCTTCTAATGAATAGACTAGGATACTAAAATTCAACCTAAAAAGCACCAAGCATCAAAGATCAATCGGCTTGAGCCGAGGTAGATTATAAGCAAAACAACTGGAGGAAAATAAGATGCTGATCAAGCTTCCTGTCATTTTGCTGTTTATCTGTATTGGAATCGCAAATTATTATTTGATGAAGTCATTCTGGTGTCATGAAGGGGTATGGGGTAAGGATGCGCATGAACAATAACAAGAAAATCTTTCCATATATTCAGCTGATACCCATAAAAAAACCCTGGAAAATCCAGGGTTTTTTGTCCGATTCGGTAAACGAATTAACGTTTAGAGAACTGAGGACGTTTACGAGCTTTACGTAAACCAAGTTTCTTACGTTCAACTTCACGAGCATCACGAGTAACGAAACCAGCTTGACGAAGAGCAGGTTTTAAAGTTTCGTCAGAAGCGATCAATGCACGAGTAATACCGTGACGGATAGCGCCTGCTTGACCACCAATACCACCACCAGCAACAGTGATGTAAAGGTCATATTTGTCAGTAGCTTCAAGAAGCTCAAGTGGTTGGTTAACAACCATACGAGCAGTTTCACGACCGAAATACTGTTCAAGAGTACGGTTGTTAATTACGAGTTTACCAGTACCAGCTGATAGGAAAACACGTGCAGTTGCGGTCTTACGGCGACCTGTACCATAATTAGTAGCCATGTGCTGTTATCCCTTAGATGTCCAAAACTTGTGGCTGTTGAGCAGCGTGTGGATGCTCAGTACCTGCATACACTTTCATTTTCTTGATCATTGCATAACCAAGAGGACCTTTAGGTAACATACCTTTAACAGCTTTTTCTAGAACTGCTTCTGGTTTGTGAGCGATTAACTTTTCAAAGTTAGTCTCACGGATACCACCAGGGAAACCAGTGTGGCGATAGTATTTCTTATCTTGTGACTTTTTACCAGTCACAGTGATTTCTTCAGCATTGATAACAACGATGTAGTCGCCAGTGTCAACGTGAGGAGTATAAGAAGTTTTATGCTTACCGCGTAAACGACGAGCGATTTCAGTCGCAAGGCGACCTAAAGTTTTGCCAGAAGCATCAACAACGTACCAGTCGTGTTGAACTTCAGCTGGCTTAGCGCTGAGAGTTTTCATTAAACCACTACCTATTATAGTTGGTTTGGACTATGGAATCTGTCCAAACTAAAGGAGACGCGATTCTAAACGAATACGTGAAGAATCACAAATGAAAATTAAAATTTCAAGCGCTGTATTTTATCTAATCTCCCTGGTGAAAGAAAGACCTAAGCCTTTATATGCTACAAAAACTGCAACTATATTTGTAACCATAGTTTCAATGGTATCAAAATATTGATTTATAAGTACTCTTTGCAATGATTACTACAGCGTAGGCGTGATCGGGTTATAATATTTCTCAGCTTTGCCAAATTGAGAAGATGATGCTGCCTTTATATGTCACCAGTGGGGAACCTGCCGGAATTGGTCCTGATATTTGCTTGAGTCTTGCAGATCGTGTTGATGAGCGCCCAATTGTGGTATTGGCGGATATTCATATGCTCGAGCAACGTGCTCAGATACTCAAATTATCGGTTGAGCTGATTGAATATCAAGGACAGGAGTCATCTTCAGGCATCGGTCAGCTATTTGTAGAGCATGTTCCCGTGCAGCAAGACGTCGTATTGGGTGAGCTGAATCCGAACAATGCGGCTTATGTACTGGAGCAACTGCGTCGATCTGCAGACTATGCCATGTCTGGAAAAAGTGTCGGCGTCGCCACTGCACCTGTACAAAAATCTGTAATTAATGAAGCAGGCATTTTTTTTAGTGGACATACCGAGTATTACCAGGAATTTGCTGGTGTCCCGCGTGTGGTCATGATGCTGGCCACCAAAACTTTACGCGTAGCCTTGGCCACCACACATCTTCCGCTTCGTGCCGTGGCAGATGCGATTACGCCTGAACGCTTACATCAGGTGATTGATATTCTGATTCACGACCTGAAGTCCAAATTCAAGATTGAACAGCCAAAAATACTGGTTTGCGGTTTAAATCCGCATGCCGGTGAGGGTGGTTATTTGGGGATGGAAGAAATTGAAGTGATTAATCCGGTACTCGAAAGCTATCGTGCCCAAGGTATCAACATGAGTTTAAGCCTACCTGCTGATACTTTATTTACCCCAGAAAACCTAAAAGATGCTGATGCTGTTCTGGCGATGTATCACGATCAGGGTTTACCTGTGTTAAAATCACAGGGTTTTGGTGAAGCCATTAATATTACCCTCGGCTTACCGTTTATTCGAACTTCTGTTGATCATGGCACAGCACTCTCCCTTGCGGGAACGGGACTTGCGAAAAGTTCCAGCCTGCACGTTGCTGTCGATTTAGCCCTCGATCTGGCGCGCCACTGATTATTGTTCATCACTCACGTTGGAAATGTTTTTATGTATCAAATTAATGCCTTAAACCCAAAAGATGAAGGGCATCAGGCTCGAAAAAGATTTGGTCAAAACTTTTTACATGACCAGCGTGTCATTGCCAAAATTGTACGCTCAGTCAATCCGCGTCCAGGTCAGAACATTCTGGAAATTGGCCCGGGTCTGGCCGCTTTGACTTCACCTTTAATTGGTGAATGTGATGCCTTAACCGTACTTGAGCTGGATCGTGATCTGGCTGCTGGCCTGCCGGGTCGTGTGCCGCATCCGGAACGTTTAACCATTATTGAAGCCGATGCCTTGAGGTATGATTATTCTCAATTGTTTCAGGAAGATCGTCCATTACGTGTCGTCGGTAACTTGCCCTATAATATTTCAACGCCACTATTATTCCATCTCTTGGAATTTGGTGACAAAGTGCAAGACATGCATTTCATGCTGCAAAAAGAAGTAGTGGATCGCATTACTGCATCACCCAATACCAAAGAATATGGCCGTCTGTCGGTGATGATTCAATATTTCTGTAAACCGACTTTCCTGTTCGAAGTGCCACCTGGATCTTTTAATCCGCCACCAAAAGTGACCTCAGCGGTATTCCGTTTAGAGCCTTATAAAGTTAAACCGATTGTGGCGAAGAATGAAAAAGCGCTGACACGACTGGTATCGCATGTATTTACCCAGCGTCGTAAAACTCTGCGTAACAGCTTGAAGGGTATGCTGGTTGAAGAGGGTTTTGAAAAAGCGGGTGTTGACCCGATGGCACGTCCAGAAACCCTGACCCTTGAACAGTTTGTTGCACTTTCAGATCAAATGGTGGCATAAATTACGATGAACCGTACTGCTCGATATAATTATGTGATTGGTGATGTTCAAGGCTGTTTTGAGGCCTTGAAAGCTTTGCTTAAAGAAATCCAGTTTGATGCAGAACGAGATTTTATCTGGTTTGCTGGAGATTTGGTTGCACGTGGTGAAAACTCAATTGCAGCATTGCGGTTTATCAAAAAGCTGGCTGAGCAAGGTGCGGCTGCGACGGTCTTGGGAAATCATGATTTGACTTTGCTGGCTTATGCCCGCGGCATCAAACCAGTGAAAGAAAAAGACAATGTTCGTGATGTGATTGATGCGATCGACAGTGATGACTTGATTGACTGGCTGCGCAAACAGCCAATGTGTCTATTTCCAAATGAGCAGACTATCCTGACGCATGCTGGGATTCCGAATATCTGGAGTGCAGAAAAAACTGCTCAATTGGCACAAGAAGTCGAAGCGATCATTGCTCATGATGACTTCGAGGTGCTGGATGATTTTCTGAAAGAAATGTTCGGGAAAGAACCCGCACTTTGGTCGGATCAGCTACAAGGCCATGAACGTATTCGCTGTATCGTGAACTACCTCACCCGAATGCGTTTAACTGACGCTGAGGGACGTCTGGAATACAGCTTTAAAGATGCGCTGGATGATCCGATGCCGGAAGGATTTAAACCTTGGTTTGAGTTTGAATCACAGGCCGCACAAACTCATCAGATCCTGTTTGGTCACTGGGCCGCCTTGAACGGTAAAACCATTTCGAACAAGATTCAGAATGTAGATGGCGGTTGTGTCTGGGGTAATCAACTCATGGCATTCCGCCTAGAAGATCAGCAGATGTTTGCAGTGGATAATCCGGTGATGTAAGTAAAGCTATTAAAAAAGCCACGTGATTACGTGGCTTTTTTAGTTTTAAAATTTAGTCTGCTCGAATCCAGGTCTGGTTACGGCCTAGAACTGAAACGCCTATGCTGGCACGTAAGGTTAAACGTTTACCGGTATTGTTTAAACGCATTTTTGCATCATAAATTTTACCTGCCAATGGATCGATAATACGACCTTTGTCATAATTTTTGGTGCCTTCAACCAGTTTTAGGCCTTTTAAAATGGTCATGCCTAAAATAGGCTGATTGGTATAAGGTGCAGGGCAGTTATTGCATTTTTCACGTGGATTATAGTCTGGGCGAGGCGTGATTTTTACAATTTTGCCTGAATAGGTATTATTTGCTTCTTTGCTAATGACGATAATCGCTTTAGCCGCCCCCGTTTTATCATCAATTTGTTGCCAGGTCCCGGTAATATCGTCTGCCCACAAATTCGTCATACATCCTGCTGTAAGCGCGGCAAGTAATATTTTTTTAAACATAGAGAGTCATTCCAAAGAATTTTTATCATCGCCCGCTCATGTTAGAAATCTTACTAAAATAGTCAACACTTATCTGAATACTATAGAGTTGATACACTAAAAAAAGCTGCCAATTTGGCAGCTTTTTTGAATAATGAGAATTAGGTATTAATCTTGGCGAATCCAGGTCTGGCTACGGCCTAAAGCGGACACACCCACATAACCACGCAAGGTTAAACGTTTACCATTGGCATTTAGACGCACTCGAGCGTCATAAACTTTACCTGCCAATGGATCAATCACTTTACCTTTTTCATAATTGTTGGTGCCTTCCACATGTTTTAAACCAGTCAATACATCCATGCCCATGATCGGCTGATTGGTATAAGGCGCGGGACATTTATTGCAGGTCTTTTGTGGAGTATAGCCTGGACGTGGAGTCACTTTGATAATTTTTCCGGCAAAAGTCCCATTATCATTTTGACGAATTTCAATAATCGCTTTTGGTGAGCCGGTTTTATCATCAATTTGCTGCCAGATGCCAGTCAGATCCTGTGCATAAGCAGTCCCAGTCATCAGTGCAGCGATGAACATTAATCCTAATTTAGTTTGTTTCATTATATTTATCCCTTTTTTATAGATGAATAAAATATCCCCAACACAAAAGTGCTGTTTTTATTAATCCTGGCGAATCCAGGTTTGTGTGCGACCAATTGCAGATATCCCGATATATCCACGTAAAGTCAGTCGTTTCCCATTGGCAGAAATCCGGCCTTTTAAATCATAAATTTTGCCGGTGAGTGGATCGAGTACCCGGCCATGTGCATAGTTATTTTTGGTGGTAGGTTTTAGTCCTTTAATGACGTCTAATCCCAAAATCGGTTTATCAGTATAAGGTGATGGACATTTGACACATTTTTCTCGTGGTGTATAACCTGGGCGAGGTGTGACTTTAGTAATCGTTCCGGTATACGAGCCATCAGCCTGAGTTTTCATTTCAATCAATGCTTTAGGTGAACCGGTTTTATCATCAATCTGTTGCCAGAGACCAGATAACTCCTGAGCAAAAGCCATAGAGCCTGTGAATAAAGAAGCTGAAAAAAGAGTTAAAATTGCGATTTTATACATGCGATATCCTTATCCTTATTTTTTATGAACATTCACCTAATTCCATGTGGTGAACGATGATGCAAACTACGTTAATACACTTTCATAATCTATATTGCATGAAAAAAGCATATGTTTAATATTCATACAACCTAATGCATTAAAATGCAAGTTTCTATCTACTAAAGCATAACTCCATCACATTTTTTTAATTAAGCAGGAATTAATCCTGCTTAATCCAGGTTTGACTACGGCCAAGCGCTGATACCCCGATATAACCACGTAGAATAAGACGTTTCCCATTGGCACTTAATTTTGCTTTGGTGTTATAAAGATTCCCTGATAATGGATCAAGCAGCTTGCCTTGAGCAAAACTGTTATTGCCAACGTGCTTTAAGCCAGTGAGCACATCCAGGCCGAGAATAGGTTTATTGGTATAAGGTGCAGGACAGGACACACAGTTTTCTTTCGGGGTATATCCAGGACGCGGGGTGATTTTTGTGATCTTGGCAGCATAGACGCCGGAAGCCGTCTCACGAATTTCGAGGAATGCTTTAGGTGAACCAGTTTTGTCGTCAATATTTCTCCATGTCCCTGAAAGGTCAGAGGCCAAAGCCAGATGGCTGAAAGAGGCTAAAAGTAAAGTTGAAAAGAATTGAACCTTTTTCATATATCTGTTCCTAGGTGAGATTAGTGTTCTTACTCTATAGTAAGAACGATTACCCTATAAAACAAATGAATAATTTGATTCACTAGTCACATTTTTTGCAAATAAAGTATAAAAGTTGGCAACCAGATCGCGGTAAAGACCGCATTTACCGCCATGCCAAAAGCAGCATAACGACCTGCAACACTGCCGCGCTGCCAGGCCTGAGCTGTGCCGATGGCATGTGCGGCCAATCCTAAAGCCAATCCGGAGGCACGTTCATCATTAATATGTCTCAGAATAAATGGAGAAAAAGCTGCACCAATCACGCCAGAAAGAATCACGATCAGAATGACCATGCTGATGGGTGCATCCAGCAAGGTGGCAATATTAATCGCAATTGGAGTGGTCACTGCGCGGGTAGCAAACGCCATAATATCTGCAGAGGACATATGCAGCAGATAAGCCAGTCCCATCGGCAAGGCGACAGCACTGATACTGGCAAAAACCAAAATGCCGATAATGGCTTTGAGCGGCAAGTCATCGTAGCGCATCGCGGCCAGAGGGATAGCCAGGGCGACGGTCACATAGCCGAGTAAATGGTTAAAGAGTGGATTAACTTCATCCATGTAATTTTCATAGGGAATGCCCAGCACAAATAAAATCACCAGTACAAAGAACATGCTGAACACGATGACGGGAATTTGCGGTATGAACCGGTTACAGGGTTTGGCAATCAGATAGGCGCTGAGCGTAACCGCAAAGCCATAAAAAATAGATAACATGCGGAACTCCTATAACCAGCGCTTGGCCATTTTGGCGTAAATCCATAAAGGAATCAGGGTGCTGAAAAACATAATGAACAGAAAGGCCGGAATTTTCTGGCCCATATGTACCAGCATCATCAGTGCACCTGCACTGACAGGCAAGAAAGCAAAGGCGCTTTCCTTCATCAGTTTGTTATTGGTATCCACAAGGCGGGCGGGGAGTTTGCCAAAGTAGCGCCAGGTAAACAGCGCAATTAAAAGGCTCAATAACCCGACCAGATTGCCTAATTCAGGATGATTCAGTTGGGTCATTAACCAAACCGAAGCTTCCCGAAAGACAATAATAAGTAACAGGGTGCCGATCCATGCTGGCCAATCTATTCGTTTTATCCAGTTCATTGCTATAATCATTAATATTAATAAGTTTACTTATCAAGTTTTACTCGATCTTTGACTGGATTTCAAACGCTTCCAGTGGACGTTGAAACTGCTGCGCCTGTTTGCCCAGAATTTCATCCAAGGGTAAATGCGCCTGTTTAATCAATTGTTCCAGTTTTTGTGGCGCAATTCGAATGTGCAGATGCAGTTGGCCTTCATCATCATAATGTTCAGACTGAATCACATTCAGACCATAGAGCTGGTTACGCAGCTTGCCGTAGGCAGGTTTCAGGATTAAATCGAAGGACTGAAGTTGCCCCATCAAGGACTCATGTACCGCTTTACGCAGCAGGTCGATACCTTCGCCACTATGTGCCGAGACATAGACCCGTTCCGGTTCGCCCGGGCGTCGATAAATAATTTTGGCTTCTTCACCGCTACAGTCAATTTTATTGTAGACCTGAAGGATGGGAACATCGGCCCCAATTTCTTTCAGCACTTTGTCAACGGCTTCAATCTGTTCCAGCATCTCTGGGCTACTTGAATCAATCACATGCAGTAACAGTGTGGCTTCAACGGTTTCTTCCAGCGTTGCCTTAAAGGATTCTACCAGTGAATGGGAAAGATTACGGACAAAACCTACCGTATCGGCCAGTACCAGATTGCCGATTCCATCCCATTCCAGACGCCGTAAGGTTGGGTCCAAAGTGGCAAACAGCTGATCGGCTGCATAGACATCGCTGTTGGCGAGTAAATTAAACAGGGTAGACTTACCAGCATTGGTATAACCCACCAAAGATACCGTCGGCACAGCCGCTTTTTGACGAGCAACACGGCCTTGCATCCGGGTCTGGCGGACTTTATCAATGCGTGCCTTGAGCTGTCCCATACGGATACGCAGCAAACGGCGGTCTGTTTCCAGCAGGGTTTCACCCGGACCACGTAAACCAATCCCGCCTTTCTGGCTGTCGAGATTGCCACGACTACGAATTAAACGTGAAGATAAATGTTGCAGCTGTGCCAGTTCGACTTGCAGCTTACCTTCATAGGTACGGGCACGCTGGGCAAAAATATCCAGAATCAGTTCAGTACGATCGACCACGCGGCATTTAATCACCTGTTCCAGATTACGGGCTTGGGCTGGGGTTAGGGCATGGTCAAAAATGACCAGATTGGCCTCCAGCTCTTCAACACGTTCAGCGATTTCTTCTGCCTTGCCGGAGCCGATAAAAAATTTGGCATCGGGTTTCACCCGCTGAGCATAAATATGTTCCAGAATTTCAGCATCTGCAGACTGGGCCAGTAAACGAAACTCTTCAGCATCAAGGTCATCCAGCATTTGTACGCTGACACTCACCAGAATGACGCACTCTTTCCCTCGATGTTGTTGTAAATATTCCACTCAGGCCAATCTCCACTTGAAAACTTTAGTGTAGTTGAAAAAGGGCTGAGCAGATACTGAATTAGCGCGGCTTTGGTTTAAAGTGCGCTGATAAACAGTTGTGCAAGTGTTACCAGTACCACTGCATAGATGAAGGTGCCGCCCAAAATATATTTGAGCACTTGTAAAGGTTGTAGTGTGTCGTTCGCGGGCTGGGTTTTATCTGACATAGCTACGATCCTTTTCAATCTAATATTTCGATAGCTTTATTTTGAATGATTTTTTAATCCAATTAAAATTGAAGATATAGATGTTATTGGCCGATTTTTATTATCAATGCAAGTTGCGAATGAACAGTATAGAATGAGTTTAATTCGTGGATATTCCCTGTATCTCGCTTAGGATTTAATGACGTTTTTATGAACTCAACTGTACAAAACCAGACTCCAGATATCGAAGGCTTGGCCAAGTTTTTTCTGTATAGCCGGAAAATTACTGCCTCATTGGCTACCATTAGTGAAGGGTTTTACTTGGTTTTTCGTCATGGCTTATATAAAAATCCGAATAACCCGACCAATACCCGCTATGTGCAACATTTTTGCCGTCAGTTATGCAAAGTATTCAATATCGAAGTGCAGGTGCATGGCGAGATTCCACGTGAACCCGCCTTATGGGTCAGTAATCATGTGTCTTGGCTGGATATTGCCGTTCTGGGTTCCGGAGCGCGCGTATTTTTTCTGGCGAAAGCAGAAATCGAGAACTGGCCGATTCTAGGCAAATTGGCCAAGGGTGGGGGTACCTTATTTATTAAACGGGGTTCAGGAGATTCCGTCAGGATCCGTGAACAAATTACCGATTTTCTCAAACAGAATATTCCGGTGCTGTTCTTTCCTGAAGCGACGACTTCTGATGGACGAGCCATCAAAAAAGTACATGGCCGGATTTTAGGCGCCGCGATTGAAGCGCAGCGTCCTGTACAAATCTGTCTGATTTGTTATGTGAATCAGCAGGGCGAACTGGATATGATTGCACCGTTTGTCAATGACATCAGTTTTGCTGCCCATGTCAAAAAAGTACTGGAAATGCCGCAAGTCATTGCACATTTAGTGGCTTTACCTGCAATTGCCACGGAAGGGCATACGGTTGAAAGCCTGACCCGTGTGGTTCAGGAAAAAATGCAGACAGGTTTGGTTGAACTTCAGTCACGGGTATTAAAAAAGCCTCAATAAGATAATCCGAGTTAGTTTGTAAATTGATCGACTTTAATTTTTTTATACATGGATTATAGAGGATACGTGGAAACGTCACCCGCAACTGTCTGAGGCAGGACGATATTAAAAAATGATTGTTTTTGCGATGAATCTGATCGTTGATCATAGTGGACGAGTTTTGCAGGTGACAAATGGTTTTGGCTACTTTTGCCGAAACAAAAGTAGCATATAGACTATAATCGTTTAATTTAAAATGAAAAGATGCTGTTGTTCACTGAAAATAATTAAGGAGTTTTTTCTAAACTCGTTAATTGACGCCATTATTCCATAAGAAACTTTTTAGGATTGCTGTTCAAAGAATCAAACTTACATAAAGCCTTCAATAGGCAGCCACGACACCAGTTTAAGTCCAGCTTTCTGATACCATTTCATTTTTGGTTCTTTGGTAAACGTTTGAACGTCACCATTGGCTTTCTTGATTTTCCAGTTAATGTTCTGATTCGCATCCAGCACCAGTTTATACGCATATTTGCTTAAATTTTTGTCCATGGTGTCGTGTACTGCACGTGCCAAAGACGGACTGTTCAGCAACACGCCAATTTCAGTATTCAAATAGGCTGAACGCGGATCAAAGTTAAAAGAACCAATAAACACCTGTTTTTGATCCAGTGCCATCAGTTTGGCATGCAGGCTGGAACGGCTCAGTCCTTTCAGGCTGACTTTAGCTTTTTTCGAAATTTCCTCAGTATTGGCATTTAGGTGATTAGCTTCTGGCGCTGCCAAGAACTCATACAGCTGCACCCCATTTTCCAATAGATCCTGACGATATTTGGCATAAAAGGCATGCACCACGGCAACGTCGTTGGCCTTAAAAGAGTTGGTCAGGACGCGAACCTTGATATTCTCATTCGCCAGTTTCTTTAAACGGTCTGCACCAATTTTTTCCGGAACAAAATAGGCAGAGACAATATCGACACTTTGTTCAGGTTTTTCCAGACGCTGTAATAACTGGAAATTGAGATGTTCTTCGGTTTTGGCTTTGGCCTTGATTTTGCTCGGTGGATCTTTGACTACTTCGGCTTCAACCCAATCCAGCTGAATGTTTTGTTCCAGCCATTGGTCAAAGGCTCTGGAACGATTAGCCAGATCCAGATAATTTTGAGTCGCTGGCTCCTGACTATGGGTTTCTAGCTGTTGTTTTAAGCTTGGAAAACGTAAAGCATGATGCCGTGGATTCACAACCTCTTGCACCGGATAGGCATAATCATCATTCCAGTATTCATCGAAGGAATGAATGATTTCATCCGATGCCGCACCGACCAGCATCACATCGACATCAGAGAACTGATAGCTTTCACTGACATTATAATACTGGTTACTCATATTGCGCCCGCCAATCAAGGCAATCTGGTTATCGGCAATAAAGCTTTTATTATGCATGCGGCGGTTAATGCGCTTTAAATCCAGCACTATGTCCATGGCACGGTATTTACGGAAGCGATAGGGGTTATACAGTTTGACATCGATATTTTGATGCTGGTTTAAGGCCAGATAAATCCCTTCCATTTTCTTGGCATTATTGTCATCCATCAACAGGCGCACTTTTACGCCACGATCTGCTGCCTGAATAATCGCATGCAGAGCGAGGGCACCGATTCGGTCGTTATCCCAGATGTAATATTGCAGATCCAGACTGCGTTCCGCTTTATTAATCAGCTGAATCCGAGCAGCCAGTGCTTCAAGCGGATCATACAGCACGCGATAACCAGTCAACCCGATGTTCTGATCACGTAAAGGTTCAACAATTTGTGCCAGGCTGGTTTGCGAGGTATCCGTTTCAAATGCCATCTGGCTTGGCTGTTCGGTTTGCTTGGGTAAGGTGCTACATGCAGGTAGACCCAGAACCAGGCTACAGCTCAGTAAAATGCCGGCTTTATAGCGATGAGTGCGTATAAAACTTGAGGATTGAAGGTGAACTTGATCGCGGGGAGCAGTGGCCATATAAGTCGAAGAATGAAAAATTAGAATTGAGTATAATTGCCAGCTATGAAAAGATAAATATAAAGCCAGTAATCTGCTGCTCGACTGAATAAGGCCAATTTATGTGGGATTCGAATTCCGTACTGTTTTATTTTTATCTGGGAATGGCGATTTTAGCCATCTGGGCTGTGGCTCAGGCATGGTCGAGCCAATCACGTACCGAAACCATTCATCCCTTTAAAGCTTTTGGTCATTTGCTGGCGTTTTATCTTGCCTATTTATTAATCCCTTTGGTTTTCTTCAGTATTTATGCTGGATGGACGGGGTATTATTCTCTGCATGAAGCCATTTTTGTATTTTTGCTCAGTGGGGTTTTGACTTATGCACGCTTTATCGAGCCGCATTTAATTCAAGTGAAAACGACACAATATCAGATCAATGCAGATAAACGTTTAAAGCAGCCGGTGAAAATCGCCCTGATTGCAGATTTGCATATCGGTCTGTTTTCGGGTCATGAGCGTCAGTTGCGACAAATTGTACACAAATTAAATCATATTCAACCTGATTTGGTGGTGGTTGCTGGCGACTGGACTTACGAGCCAGAAAATAAACTGGCACAGGAATTGGCAGTTTTAAAAGAGATTCACGCTCCGGTCTATTCAGTCAATGGCAATCATGACGAACAATATCCCGGACCGCCGATTCGGGAACTGTTGCACTATGCACTACAAGTCAATCAGGTCATGGATATTGAAGGTCAAATTGTCGAATTTGATGAATTCCGACTTTTGGGCGTGGGTGATCTCTGGGCTGGAAAAGCCGACATGCGCAGTTTGCAAGACTTGCCTCAGGACAAGCCTTGGGTCATTCTTTCGCATAACCCGGATACGGTCGATATGATTCCGAAACTGCCGACACGTCCTTTAATGCTGTCCGGGCATACCCATGGCGGACAGGTGGAGCTGCCTTGGCTGACCGATTACGTCATGAAAAAGGTTTCAATTTTGGGACATAAAAAGGGCATGTACCGTCATGAACATGCAGATGTGTTCGTGACTGTCGGTACCGGTTTGGTCGGTGTACCTTTCCGTTTCCGGGTGCCGCCTACCATTGATATTATTGAACTGATTTAAATTCAGCCGGCATTCTGTACCGCGTTAACTGATGATCCAGACCAGAATCAGCAAGACCACTGCGACGGCCGCCATCATCCAGATTTTCTTTTCAATTTTTCGGGTTGGCACATTTTCACGTAATTGTTGCGCAGTGATTTCAGCTTCTGTGGATGTGCTCAAACTAGGATGGGTGGGGATTTCCAGTGGCGGTGTCACCAGGTCGATATCACCGGCATCATCACTAAAGCGTGGACCGGTACTTTCATGCTTCATGACCACATCATGTTCCCGCACAATTTCATCAATCACTTGCAGCGCCTGAGCTTCGTCCAAGGGTGTATTCTCGGTGATATAGCGAACAGCTTCTAATTTTTTATCATCTTCCAGCAAAATAATGATATTGACCAACTGCTCCTGCGAGAGGTATTCAATAAGATCCTGCATGGCCTTGCCTCATTTTTTTAAATTGAGTTCATTGGATTGTTGAGCAAATTTAACGAGATAAGTAGCCGAGTTTTGTTGTGAAATGATAAAAAAAGCCAGCATCAAGTGCTGGCTTTTGAATCAATCTAAAATCTTAGATCTGATTATTTACATCATCATTCTTGGTTTCACGAATCAGCAAAAACGCGACAAGCGATAGGATAGATGCTGCGGTCAGGTAATAACCGACTGCAGACAAACCATAGGCTGTTGCCAGCTTGGTTGCGATTAACGGTGCAAATGATGCGCCGAAAATGCCTGCCAAGTTAAAGGTCAATGCAGAACCCGTGTAACGTACTGAAGTCGGGAAGATTTCAGACAATACAGTACCGATTGGCCCATAAGTTAAGCCCATAATCGCCAGACCAATACACAAGAACAGGAACACCACCAAGGTGCTGCCAGATTCAAGCATATCTGCAAAGAAGATACCGAAGATCGCAGAAATGACACATACCGCAATCGAAGTAGTCTTACGGCCAAATTTCTCTGCCAATACTGCTGAAAGCGGGATAAATGCAGCAAAACACAGGGTTGCAACTAACTGCAATTGCAGGAATTCTTCACGAGAATAACCGAGTTGTTTGGTTCCCCATTGCAATGCAAATACCGTAGTAAGATAGAACACAACGAATGTACAGATTGCAGCAATCGTACCCAGAACCAGCATACGAGAATGCTTTTTAAACACCTGAACAAAAGGAACGTTCACTTCTTTTTGTTTATCCAGCACTTTCTGGAAAGCAGGAGTTTCATGCAATTTTAGACGAATCCATAAACCGACAATCACCAACAAGGCACTTGAGATAAACGGAATACGCCAGCCCCACGCCATAAAGTCAGCTTCAGACATGAAAGCGCCAAGGGTCAGGAAAGAACCTGTTGCCAGAATAAAGCCAATCGGGGCACCCAGTTGCGGGAACATGCCATACCAGGCACGTTTGCCTTCCGGGGCATTTTCAGTTGCAAGAAGTACAGCACCTGACCATTCACCACCTAGACCCAAGCCCTGACCTAAACGGCACAGTGCAAGTAACAATGGCGCAGCAATTCCGATTTGCGCATAAGTTGGTAACAGGCCAATCGCAACGGTTGAAATCCCCATAGTTAGCAAAGCTGCAACCAAGGTGGCTTTTCGTCCGATCCGGTCACCTAAATGACCAAATAATGCTGCACCAATCGGACGGGCAATAAATGCAATGGCAAAAGTCGCAAGAGACTGAATGGTTGCGGTCATCGGGTCTGTACTGGCAGGGAAGAACAGATACGGAAAAATAATGACAGCAGCGGTGGCATAAATATAAAAATCGAAGAATTCGATTGTGGTGCCTACCAAGCTTGCTGTTAAAACGCGAAATTTTGAATTTTGTGCTGGCTGAGCAGCAGAATTAGACGACGCCATGGAAAACCTTACACTTACTAAAAATAAAAAAACTTAGTTTTAAAAGCGTAATCTTTTTAAAAAAGGCGTAATTTTTTAAAAAAACAACTGCAATCTTCTCGCTTCAACTCGCTCAGGGTCACTGAAATGAAAAAGGAGATGATTAAATCACGTAAAGATAGATAGACAGAAAATGTGATCCTGCGCCTATCAATACAAATATGTGCCAGATAGCGTGGGTATATCTTACTCTTTTTAAAGCGTAAAACAATGCACCCACGGTATAAGCGAGTCCACCAATGATGAGAAAGGTTAAAGATTGAGCACTTAAATATTGCTGCATGTCATCAATCACCAGCAGCGCCAGCCAGCCCATGGCCAGATAAGCCGCCAAAGAAATTTTCTGGAAACGATGAATGAAAACTAACTTGAAAAGTGTGCCAAGAAGGGCAATCACCCACAGCGCAATCAATAAATACTGGGCTTTGGCGGTCGGAATGGCAATTGACAGGAAAGGGGTATAGGTTCCGGCGATTAAATAATATATCGCAGTATGATCGACTTTTTTATAAAAATAACGGCGGTCTGCCGCAGTGGCCATGTGATAGAGCATAGAAGCAGAAAATAACAGAATCATGCTCAGCGCATAAACCCACAGTCCAATCCATTGTCCAGTACTCAGGTAAGACCCTTTAATAATCAAAAGAATACCAGCAACAATGGACAGTCCGGTACCTACACCATGACTAATATAGTTAATTCGTTCCTCATTTTGATCATAATCTGGAACCAGTGGAGCATTCTGCATGATTGTCATTCTTCTTCAAATATACACTTGTATAGTAATTCAATTTTGCTTTTAGGTTAAGAAGATTTAAACTTGATGCGCAATTCATTTCAGGTTTTATCTATGTCAACGTTGACAACTCTCTCAGATCAGGAACAGCAATTCTTGGACACCTTTCAGCAAGCTGTTGAAAGGGATCAATTTGATCGCCTGATCTTAAGCCAGTATAAAGGTGAACTGCAGGATTTAGAGAAAATGACCTTGCGAGTCATTCCATTAAATGAACAGCGCGTATTGAGCTGCCTGTATCGTTACAAGACCCAGGATGTCACCAAAAATTATCCTTTAGATGAAGCATTATTCCAGGTTACTTCACTACTGGCGTGTTGCAAACAGGCCAATCTGATGACAGTAGATGAAGAATTACAGCTGAAAAAAAACAAGAAAAAAGCCATGTTAACGCGTAGCAAACATAAAGCCGCGATGAATCAGGTGAAGCCTGCTGAACAAGGTCATGACCGGATTAAACAACGTTTTGTCGATCAGGACAGTATCTTTCTCCAGCATCTCGGTATTACCGATCAAAAAGCGCAAATCATTCCGAGTATGGCGCGTAAATGGAAGCAGATTAACAAGTTTGTGGAAATTTTCTCAGGTGCCTTGGCACAGATTAAGCCACAGGCTGAAGGCCTGCGCGTGGTGGATTTTGGTTCGGGTAAAGGCTATCTGACCTGTGCTTTATATGACTATATGCAAAAACATGGTCAAACGCCGTATGTTACCGGGGTAGAGCTTAATCCAAAAATGGTCGAGTTCTGCCAGAATGTCGCGCAACAATCCGGTTTTGATCAGTTGGACTTTTTCCAAGGGGATGTGCGTACCTATGCACCGGAACGTCTAGATGTAATGATTGCCTTGCATGCCTGTGATGTAGCAACAGATTTTGCGATTCATAGTGGCATTCGTCTGAATGCGCAGATGATCATGTGTGCACCGTGTTGTCATAAGGAATTGCGTCCGCAGTTGCAGGCGCCAAAAGTCCTGAGTCCGATGTTACAGTTTGGTATTCATGCGGGACAGCAGGCCGAAATGCTGACTGATACCATACGTGCTTTACTGCTCAAAGCTTATGGCTATGAAACCAAGGTATTTGAATTTGTGGCGCTGGAACATACCAGTAAAAATAAAATGATTCTGGCGACAAAACGCAAAGACTATCAACAACCTGATCAAGTGGTTCTGGCACAAATTCAGGCCTTAAAAGAGATGTATGGAATCCAGAAACATTCACTGGAATTATTGCTCAATGATCAGTGGGATCAGCAGGGAATTGGTTCTAAATGCTAAATAGTCCAGAACTGAAAATAGTGTCCGGCAGCTGGAAGGATTTGGCAGCGCATGCCAAAGCGATTCGTGAAGCCGTGTTTATTCAAGAACAGCATATTGCAGCTGAAGATGAATGGGATGCTGAGGATGCGGTTGCTGTACATTTCATTGTTTTTCAGCAGGATCAGGCGATTGCTACAGCACGATTATTGTCAAATCACAGTGTCGGTCGGGTTGCAGTCCTAACCACAGCACGTGGTTTAGGTGTTGGTCAGCGCTTGATGCAGGCTGTAATTGACTATGCGCGTGCCGAGCAGCGTGGGTTGGTCAAGCTGTCTTCGCAAGTGCACGCCATTGGCTTCTATCAAGCGCTGGGATTCGAAGTTCAAGGTGAGGAATATCTGGATTGTGGTATTCCGCATATTGATATGTATTTAAAACTTTAATTTTCAGCCCTTCAAATACAAAAAAGCGAGGCATTGACCTCGCTTTTTGATGCATAGCCTGAATTTGAATTAGTGGCCATGCGCTGCATTTGAGCTGTGCTCGGCATTATCCATATTGGCATGTTCTTCAGCTGACATATTGTGTTCAGCGGCTGTCGTACCTGGATGACCATTGGCAGCTTCACGTGCTTCACGATCTGCTTGCGCTTTGGCAATGGCTTCTGGAGACATCGTCGGTGCATTTTTAAAAGCGTGTTGCTGGGTAGTTTGTTTATTTTGCTGGCTTGGCATGTAATCTGGTTCATTACTTATCGCGAGCCAAAAAATAAGCATGAATAATCCACCTAAAATACAGAAGATGATAAGTGCTTTCCAACCCCAAGGAGATTTTTCAGGTGAACTGTGATCAGTCATAGGTTTTACCCACGTGGATACCAAACTTATGTAACTTTATAACATAAATTGATCAAAAAGCAGATCAGAATCTGTCATTAGCCAGTTGTATCCAGCGCTTAAGCTCAATCTGGATCATAAAAAAGAGGAAATACGTTCCTCTTTTTTATTTAAGTGCTCAAATTATTGAATCGGCTGAGCGTGTGCTGCGCGATCTTTGAGGAGTTGTGGAGCTTTGAAGCGTTCACCATATTTATTTTCAAGTACTTTGGCACGGGTCACGGCTTTGGCCAGTCCATACTGATTCAGGAATTGTACAGCACCGCCCGTCCAGGCGGCAAAGCCAATACCAAAAATAGAACCCACATTGGCATCGACGACAGATTCAAGGACACCTTCTTCCAGACAACGTACGGTATCCAGTGCCTGTACAAACAGGAAGCGGTCAATCATTTCCTGTTCAGAAATATCGTTGTCTTTTTTCCAGTGGCTGAGACCAGACCAGAGCTGCTTTTTTGCATCGGCCGGATAATCATAAAAACCTGCGCCTGCAGCCTTACCTTTACGGTTAAATTCGTGAATCATGCTGTGAATCACGTCATCCGCAGGTGATTTAGTGATGGTCTGACCTTGTGCTTCTAAAGCTTTGTATCTTTCATTGGCTACATGTTCAGACAAGGTCAAGGATACTTCATCCTGAATTGCCAATGGGCCCACCGGCATACCGGCTTTGAGTGCAGCCATTTCAATTCGCGCCGGATGTACACCTTCTGCCAGCAGGCGTAAACCTTCCTGCACAAAGGTACCAAACACGCGGCTGGTAAAGAAACCACGGCTGTCATTCACCACAACCGGTAATTTGCCAATTTGCTGCACGAAATCGAAAGCTTTGGCCAGCGTTTCTGGCGAGGTATTTTTACCTTTGATAATTTCCACTAGCTGCATTTTATCGACCGGACTGAAGAAATGCAGGCCGATAAAGTTCTGATCATTTTTTGAAGCCTGGGCTAATTCTGTGATCGGCAGGGTCGAGGTATTCGAAGCCATTACGCCGTTGCTGGCAAGATATTGTTCTGCCTCTTGTGTAACTTGAGCCTTGAGCGTGGGATTCTCAAATACGGCTTCAATGATCAGGTCGCAACCGGCTAGATCTGCATTAGATGCAGTTGTTTGAATCAGGCTTAAAACCTGATCTCGTTTCTCGGCTGATAAACGCCCTTGAGCGAATTTTTTATCCAGCAGTTTCTGGCTATAGGCTTTGCCTTTTTCAGCTGCTTCGATTGAAATATCTTTTAATACTACAGGAATGCCTTTGCTGGCAGTGGCATAGGCGATCCCAGCACCCATCATACCCGCACCTAGAATACCGACTTTAGTGGCTTTCCACCTTTCAAGACCTTGAGGGCGACTGGCGCCGGACTTGATTGCATTCAGACCATGCCAGAAGGTGCCAATCATATTTTTAGAAATTTGACCGGTCGCCAAATAAGTAAAGTAACGCGATTCAATGGTCAGGGCAGTATCGACATCGACCTGTGCACCTTCTACCGCAGCCGACATGATCGCTTCAGGTGCAGGGTAGCAGCCTTTGGTTTTATCGCGCAGCATCGCCGGAGCAATTGCCAGCATCTGTGCAACTGCTGGTGTCGAAGGGCTACCACCCGGAATTTTATAGCCTTTTACATCGAATGGCTGCTGAGATTTTGGATTGGCTTTGATCCAGGCAATGGCCTTTTCTAGCAATTCATCTGTACTGTCTGCGATCTCATGAATCAACCCTAAAGATCTGGCTTTATCGACTCCAAACTGTTTGCCTTCCATTAATAAAGGAAGGGCATTTTGCAGACCGAGCAGGCGGACGCTACGGACGATACCACCGCCACCTGGTAATAAACCCAGTGTGACTTCAGGTAGGCCAAATTTGCTTTTAGGGTCATTCAGGGCAATACGATGATGGGCACACAAGGCAATTTCCCAGCCCCCGCCAAGCGCTGTACCATTCAGTGCAGCAACGACAGGAATACCGCGAGTTTCGATATAGCGTAGTTTGGCTTTCATCTCTTCAATCATATTGAAGAATTCAGTTGCATGTTCAGGAGTGGCTTGAATCAGTTCATCCAGATCGCCGCCAGCAAAGAAAGTTTTTTTCGCTGAACGGAAAATAATCCCGGCAATATCTTCATCTGCTTGTAACTGGGCAACGACTTCATCCAGTGCCGTGCGAAAGTCGGCATTCATGGTATTTGCAGACTGGTTTGGAGAATCAAACGTTAAAATAACAATATTATCTTCATTTTTTTGATATTGAATTGCGCTCATTATTTTTCTCCTTATACCAGTTCAATAATGGTTGCGATGCCCATACCACCACCCACGCAAAGTGTGGCTAATCCACGTTTTTTCCCCTGGCGTTCCAGCTCATCCAGCAAAGTGCCTAAAATCATGGCTCCAGTCGCACCGAGTGGATGTCCCATGGCAATTGCACCGCCGTTGACATTCACCTTAGCAGAATCAACCTTCATCTCATTGATAAAGCGCATCACCACTGCAGCAAAGGCTTCATTAACTTCAAACAGGTCAATATCATCAATGGTTAAACCCGCTTTAGCCAAGGCCTTACGAGCAGCCGGGGCAGGGCCAGTCAGCATAATGGTTTGATCTGCACCGACCAGTGCAGTGGCCAGCACTTTGGCACGTGGCTTCAGACCTTGTTCTTTTACTGCTTGTTCCGATGCGATCAAAACCACCGCTGCACCATCGACAATGCCTGAAGAATTCCCGGCATGATGCACATGATTAACAGCACCGACTTCAGGATATTTTTGCAGGGCAATTGCATCAAAGCCCATTTGCCCCATAGTGGCGAAACTTGGATTGAGTTTGCTCAGGCCTTCTGCGGTCGTTGTCGGTTTGATGAATTCATCTTTGTCCAGAATCACTACACCGGCTCTGTCTTTTACCGAGATAACAGAAGCGTTGAAATAACCATTGGCTTGAGCAGCCGCTGCTTTCTTTTGTGATTGTTCGGCAAACTGATCTACATCAGAACGCGTATAACCGTCAATCGTGGCAATCAAGTCCGCGCCGATGCCTTGCGGAATAAAGTCACAGGCCATATTGGTTTCAGGGTCCAGTGCCCAAGGACCACCGTCTGAACCCATCGGCACGCGGGACATGGATTCGACGCCGCCTGCAACGACCAGATCTTCCCAGCCAGAACGGACTTTTTGTGCGGCCAGATTGACAGCTTCGAGTCCGGAAGCGCAGAAACGGTTGATTTGCACGCCAGCGACATCATTGTCCCAACCCGCAGCAATGGCAGCGGTCTTGGCAATATCGGCCCCCTGATCACCAATCGGGGTGACACAACCCAGCACAATATCATCGACTTTTGAGGTGTCCAGTCCGTGACGGTCTTTCAGTTCATTGAGTAAACCAGTCAGTAATGAAATGGGTTTTACTTGATGTAAAGATCCATCTTTTTTGCCTTTTCCGCGTGGCGTACGAATGGCGTCAATAATATATGCCTCGCTCATAGCATGTTCCTTTTATTGATTTAATGAAAATTATTCTAATGATTCAAGTGTAATCCTTAATTTTTGAAGTGCAATGACGAGAACGGGTCAGATCAATTGAGCGATTTAGCCAATTGTAATTATAAAAAAGCCTAAGCTAATGCTTAGGCGGAGAGAACTGATTTTAATTTTTAAATGTTATTTCGCAACATCATTTGATTAATGATAGCCATGCAATTGACGATACAGACCCGGGGTTACACCGGTCCATTTCTTGAAGGCGCGGTGGAAAGTACTAGTTTCACTGAAACCGACTTGTTGTGCAACATCTTCAAGGGTTAGATCCGGATTAAGTAATAAGTGAATTGCAGCATCACGGCGTAAGGCATCTTTTACGCCTTGATAGCTTTTGCCTTCGGCTGCCAGACGGCGGCGCAAGGTTTGTGGTGATAGATATAACATCGACGCGACATCGTTTAATGTCGGCATTTCTTCCCCAATCTGGCTCTTCAGCACATCACGAATCCGTGAAGTCAGTGAGTTGGTATTTTTGAATTTCACCAGCAGTTGGGCAGGCGCTGCTTTCAAAAATTCTTCCAGGGTTTCTTCATTTTGGCGAATTGGTAGGTCCAGATAGTCTGCAGCAAAAGTGATTTCGGTACGTGGCATATCGAACTGCATTACCGGCGCAAAGAATAAAGCATCATATTCATCGGCATGGTCTGGACGAGGATAGCTAAAATGCACGCGTTCCAGTGGCAGGCGACGTTCAATGAGCCAAGACGCCAAGCCATGCCAGATCATCAGCATGCTTTCAGTAATGAAATGATCCGGATCCATTGCGTTTGGAATGAGTGGTACCAGACGAGCTTCGTGTTTGTCACGTTCTAGAGTCACCGACCAGTCATCACCAAAGAGTTTGTAGAACTGGGAAGACAGTTCCAGTGCATCACCCAGAGTTTTGGCATGAATAATGAGCTGGCACATGATCGCAAACGTACCCAGACGGCGTTGCTGTTTGTCAAAGCCAACATGCTCGTCCTGGGTCACCATCCACAACATTTTAATAAAGCGGGTATATTGTTCAGGTGAAATACGCGCTTTGGGCTGATGCAGCAGCTCTGCTTCAATCCCGACGTGAGACAATAAAGTATCGACATCCATGCCCAGACGTTTAACGCCAGATAGGGCTGCATTGACGAAATGGATACTGATCGTATCACGACTCATGTTTAATCCTTCAGTCTCTTTAATGTTCACTAATAATTGACCTAAATGACGAAAAATAATAAAGCAATGGCAATTTACAAGAATACCTTTGCCATTTTCTTACATATTAGATTGCCGAAACTATCAAGGTAAATGGCTGAACATGACATTGTTTTTGTGCATTTATGTGCCTAAGATGCTGAAAAAAGCAATATAAGTAGAGCAAATACTCCAATGTCATATGTATTAAAAGGATTGAAAATCCTAGATTTTTCTACACTTTTACCCGGCCCGTTTGCCACATTATATCTTGCTGATTTAGGTGCAGAAGTTGTGCATATTGAATCACCAACCCGACCGGACCTGTTGCGATTAATGCCACCCTTTGCCAATGGACAGGCCACTTCACAAAGTTATTTGAACCGAAACAAGCAATCGGTTGCACTGGATTTGAAAGATCCTGCGAATATTGAACTGGTTAAATCCAAGATTACAGATTATGACATTGTGATTGAGCAATTCCGTCCCGGTGTAATGCAACGTCTTGGGCTAGACTATCAAACCTTAAGCGAAATTAATCCAAAATTGATTTACTGTTCCATTACCGGTTACGGCCAAACTGGCACATATAAAGATAAGGCAGGGCACGACATTAATTATCTGGCTTTATCCGGAATTGCCGGACACAGTGGCCGGATTGAAAATGGCCCACCTGCCTTGGGGATTCAGGTCGCTGATGTTGCGGGTGGTTCCATGCATGCCGTGATTGCGATTCTGGCCGCGGTGATTGAACGTCAGCAAAGCGGAAAAGGGCAATATATTGATATTTCCATGACCGATTGCGTGGTGACGATGAATAATCTGGCGGCTTCTGCCAGTCTGGCCGGTAATCAGCATCAACGGCCTGAATCAGGGTACCTGAATGGCGGTACTTTTTACGACTATTATGAAACCCAGGATGGGCGTTATCTATCGATTGGCAGTCTGGAACCACAATTTATGCAGGGATTGGCACAGGCTTTAGAGCTGCCGATTCTTCTGGAAAAAGGCGCCTCTTATGCCGCTGAAGATCATGCTGCGGTGAAGCAGGCGATTCAGAATAAAATTAAGACTAAGTCTTTATCTGAATGGCAAACGCTGTTTGCCGCGTTGGATGTCTGTGTTGAACCGGTGCTCAAACTTGAAGAAGCGTTACATTCCGATCTGGCCCAGCAGCGGGGATGGGTCGTACAAGTGCCACTCAAATCCAATAGTCAGCAAACCGAAGCACAACTGGCTTGTCCGATTAAATTTTCACGTTCCACGATACGCTATGAGTTTGTAGGACAGCAATTGGGAGAGAGTCAAAATTGGTAATATTCTTAACGTGTTAATTAGATTATTAATGAAATGAGAGGAAATTTTTCCTATATGAAAATAAGTAATAATAATTGAAGATTTTCATCATTATTACTTTAAATTTAATCCAGTGCTGTAAATACCGAGATCCGTGAAACTTTGTCAGGCTTATCAATAAAACCGCTATGAAATATGTATAAAAAGCATTTTATTGATAGTTTTAATCTCGTTATCCTTGCCGACGATATAATAGAAACTACTAGCTGTACGCCATGTATTTATATACTGATTTCGATCAGCAACTGATCAATGAACGTGTTGCACAGTTCCGTGACCAAACGGAACGTTATTTAGCGGGTAAATTGACGGAAGATGAATACCGTCCGCTTCGTCTGCAAAACGGCCTTTATGTACAACGTTATGCGCCAATGTTACGTATTGCCGTGCCATATGGTTTGATGAACTCAAAACAACTTCGTAAAGTGGCTGATTTGGCAAAAGAATATGACCGTGGCTACGCGCATATTTCGACCCGTCAAAACATCCAGTTTAACTGGCCTGCGCTGGAAAATGTGCCGGATATGCTGGCTGAACTGGCCACTGTGCAAATGCATGCGATTCAGACTTCAGGTAACTGTATCCGTAATACGACGACGGATCAGTATGCCGGTGTGGTTGCAGGTGAAATTGCCGATCCACGTCCGACTTGTGAATTGATCCGTCAATGGTCAACCTTCCATCCGGAATTTGCCTTCTTGCCACGTAAGTTCAAGATTGCAGTCTCTGCGCTTGAAGAAACTGACCGTGCAGCAACTGCATTCCACGATATCGGTGTGTATATTGTGCGTAATGAAGCAGGCGAAATGGGCTATAAAATCAAAGTCGGTGGTGGTCTCGGCCGTACGCCAGTGATTGGTAGCTTTATCCGTGAGTTCTTGCCGCGTGAAGACCTGATTGCTTATTTGGAAGCAGTCCTTCGTGTGTATAACTTGCATGGCCGTCGCGACAACAAATATAAAGCACGTATCAAGATTCTGGTAAAAGCTTTAACACCAGCAGTATTCGCCGAGAAAGTTGAAGCTGAATTTGAGCATACGATTAAAACACTGAAAATCGATACAGACACCTTGGCGAAAATGGATGAGAACTTTACTCCATTCGATTATCAAGATTATGCAGATGAAGATTTCACTGAATTGTTCGCGCAATATCCAAAATTCAAACAGTGGTTCAACATTAATACCAATGCACATAAAGTGAAAGGTTATCGCATCGTGACGATTTCACTGAAACGTGCCGGAATTGCACCGGGTGATGTCAGCACTGAAGAAATGAACCTGATTGCAGACCTTGCCGATCAGTACACTTTCGGTGAGCTGCGTACCACGCATGAACAAAACATTTCCTTGGTCGATGTACCACAAAAAGATTTGTTCGCTGTATGGCAAACCCTTGACCAAAATAACCTGGCACGTGCGCATATCGGTTTCTTAACCGACATCATTTGCTGCCCGGGCGGTGACTTCTGTTCATTGGCCAATGCGAAATCCATTCCGATTTCTGAAGCGATTTCCCGCCGTTTTGATGATCTGGATACGATTTACAATTTAGGTAAATTGGACCTCAATATCTCAGGCTGTATGAATGCTTGTGGTCATCACCACGTGGGTAACATCGGTATTTTAGGTGTAGACAAGAAAGGCGCAGAATTCTACCAGATTACGCTTGGTGGAAATGCGGATCATGATGCGTCAATTGGCGACATTCTTGGTCCATCATTTGCAGCCGAAGTCGTACCAGATATCGTAGAAGAAATTCTGAATACTTATCTTGACCTGCGTCAGGATGGTGAAGAGTTTATCGATACTTATCGCCGTGTCGGCATTCAACCATTTAAGGAGCGTGCATATGCTTAATACCGCACTTCAAGTGCTCTCTAAAGATGGCACGATTGCAGACAATACCTATCAATTGATGGGTGAAGATGGTGTTTTGCCTCAGGGTGATGTGGTATTAACTGTTGAACAGTTAGATCAAATTACCAATGTGACAGGCAAAAAAGCATTGTACTTAACTGTAGATGCTTCGCCTGAAACCAATGATTTTCCGCTCGATCAGCTCGATGCAATCTTTATTGAGTTTGCCGGTTTTAATGATGGCCGTGGTTATTCATTTGCAGCACTTCTTCGCCGTCAGGGTTTCCAGGGCGAACTGCGTGCTACTGGAGATGTATTCAAAGATGTACTGAATTACATGAAGCGTTCTGGTTTCGATACTTTTGTGATTAAAGAAGGTAAGGATATTCAGGAAGCTGCTGCTGGTTTGAATGATTTCAGAAATCCGTATCAGGCATCGACTGCGGTTGCACAGGCACATTATCAAACAGGTGCATAATTTAAATTAAGTTACTGTCAAAAAGCCGGATTGATTCCGGCTTTTTTATGTCTTGATAAAAACCTTTAATTTTCTTCAAGTTGACAGTTGATCATCCAGTGGATTCCAAACTGATCGCTAAAGGCGGCATAAAGTGCGCCCCAAAAGGTTCTTTCTAGCGGCATCTCAATTTGACCATTCACCGATAAAGCATCAAATAAGCGTTTAGCTTTATGTTGTTCATGGGCATGCAAATTAATTGAAATATAGTGATTATTCCCTTTATTGAGAGCAGCATTATTTTGCGCACAAAATTGCTCAGTGGTATCAGATCCCATTAACTCCATAAATGCATTAATTGGTAATGATACATGCAGAATAAGATTTTTATCGGTTTCAGAAAGTGTACTGCCTTATTCAGATGGCATTTCACCATAACGGGTAAGATTTGAAAATTCACCACCAAAAACAGATTTATAAAAATTAAAAGCTGCTTCGGTTTCACCCTGGAAATTAAGATAATGATTGAGTTGCATAGCGCACCTTTGTTGTTGTTTTTATGGTTCTAATTTAACAGGCTTAAACTAAATGTTAAGAATAAAAATATAAAAAAATGTAAGAATAAAAAATCCCTGCATGTGAAGGGATTTAAAATCCCCCTCCTTTGATAAAGGAGGGGTTAGGGGAGGATTATTTTTCAATTATAGCAATGCATCAATCTATCTCTTGCGCAGTAATACTGCTTACCTTTAGTAAAGGGAGACTTCTTTTAAAGTAATTCAATCGCTACAGCAGTCGCTTCACCACCACCGATACAGAGTGCAGCGATGCCTTTCTTGCCACCCGTACGTTTCAGCGCATGAATCAAAGTCAGGATAATACGTGAACCGGTTGAACCCACAGGATGGCCGAGAGCACATGCACCGCCATTGATGTTGACTTTTTCAGGATCTAGCTTGAACTCATCCATTGGGCACATGGTCACCATGGCAAAGGCTTCATTGATTTCCCAAAGGTCGACATCAGAAGCGGCCCATCCAGTTTTATCTAGCACTTTCTGGATTGCACCGACTGGAGCAATAGTAAACTCAGATGGATGTTGCGAATTCGATGCATAGGCAACAATTTTAGCCAAAGGATTCAACCCTTTTGCTGCTGCGTTTTCACCCGAGGTAAGCACAAGGGCAGAGGCACCATCTGAAATCGAGCTGGCATTGGCCGCCGTAATCGTACCGTCTTTAGCGAAAGCAGGACGCAAAGTTGGAATTTTATCGATGTTGGCATTGAACGGCTGTTCGTCTTTATCAACGACTACATCACCTTTACGGGTTTTAACTGTTACAGGCACGATTTCATCAGCAAAGTAGCCTTCATTGACCGCAGTTTGCGCACGCTTTAATGAGCGAATCGCAAAATCATCCATCTGCTCGCGGGTATAACCTTTGGTATTTGCCATATCTTGGGCAAATGAACCCATCAAGCGACCTGTTTCAGCATCTTCCAAGCCATCCAGAAACATATGGTCCTTGATTTCACCGTGACCCATACGGAAACCGCCACGTGCTTTTGGCAATACATAAGGAGCATTGGTCATGGATTCCATGCCACCTGCAACCACGATATTTGCAGAACCGGCTTTAATCATATCTGCAGCTTGCATGACGGCTTTCATGCCTGAACCACATAATTTATTAATGGTTACAGCGCCAGTAGAATCTGGAAGACCAGCTTGACGCATGGCTTGACGTGCAGGGCCTTGCTTTAAACCTGCCGGAAGGACACAACCCATAATGACTTCTTCAATATCTTCTGGTTGCAGACCCGCACGGGCAATTGCTTCTTTAATGGTGACCGCACCGAGTTCTGGCGCAGTTACACTGGCAAGACTCCCCTGAAAGCCACCCATGGCTGTACGTGCACCATTGACAATTAGGATGTCAGTCATTGTTCTCTCTCCGTATGAGTTTTAATCAATTTTTTCAAACTTAAGCAGTATATTGAAAAAAACTCAGGATTGAAGCGTTAATCGCAGCGAAGCATAAACTGGATAGTTCTGTTAGCAAGACGAGAGACTTTCGATCCGGATATGGCCCATTTTGCTGAGTACAATACGCTGTTGGCTAGAAAGATGGGTAGAACAATAATAGAAACTACCATTTGAACCAATCGGCAAGGCAGTGTGCGCTTGATAAGTGACACTCGGTAAACTCAAAGTTCCTCGCCAACTCAGGTTGCCGTATTTGAGGTTAAGTACATCAATATGTAAAATTTGTTCGTCTACATCCACTTGCCTATTTTTATTTTTATCGATAAAAACCAGCATGTTCTTGTTCCATTGATTGGCTTGGCAACTGAGAGAATCTTGGCTCGGGCAAATCACAATATTTTGATGAAACACTGCAGCCTGGCTGCGTGCATAGCGATTAATTTGAGATAATTTGATCGGAATATTTTTGGCTTCCTGTTTGGATCGATATTCATGGAAGTACGGTAGGGCGATACTGGCGACAATTGCAATTAATGCAATACAGATAATTAACTCAACAATAGTGAACGCTCTTGTTATTTTTTTATACATAGAGTTACCTGATTTATATATTATTTTTATGATAAAGATGTTATTAATTATACGTTTTTTATGCTTTATTGAGCGTGTAAATCAGTACTTACTTAAGTTTCAAGAAAGCTGTTAAAAATAATTGGCAATCACAATAGGTCATTCAGAATAAAAAATTGAGTAAAAAATTACTGAATTACAACGGAAATTGTAAGTAATTTTGTCAATAATTTACTTGATTAGATTAATCAAGCACTTGGAAAAATAAAAAAGTGTTTGTATGATGCCATGTGAATAGCTTAAGAATAATACTGGGGTAATAAAAAGCCTATCTCAGGATGGCCTATTACGGGCTTGAGCTTGAACAACAATTGTTATCTCTGGAGGATAAATCCATGAAAATGAGTCGTATTGCTTTAGCTATGCTTGTAGCTGCACCTTTTGCTGCTGCCAATGCAGGCGTAACTGTTACTCCGTTGATGTTAGGTTATACCTTCCAAGACACTCAGCACAACAATGGCGGTGACGATGGAGAGTTAACCACCTTTGGTCAAATGGAAGATGATTTATTTGTAGGTGCGGCGATTGGTGTTGAATTAACGCCATGGCTAGGTTTTGAAGCTGAATATAGCCAGGTTAAAGGCGATATGACTGATCTACCTGGTGCTGAATACAAAGGTCAGAATATTGCGGGTAACTTCTATGCAACTTCTGATGTATTCACTGGTAACTATGACAGCAAAGTGAAGCCATACATGCTTTTGGGTGCGGGTCACTACAAATATGAATTTGATGGTGCTGCAGATACTGCTATTGGTCGTGCAGGTCGTGGTCTTGAAGAAGAAGGTACTCTAGGTAACGCAGGTGTTGGTGCATTCTGGCATATCAACGATGCATTGGCGCTACGTACAGAAGCACGTGGTACTTACCACTTTGACGAAAAATTCTGGAACTATACAGCACTTGCTGGTCTTAACGTAGTTCTAGGCGGTCGTTTGAAGCCAGCTGCTCCAGTGGTAGAAGTTGCTCCAGTTGAGCCAGTAACTCCGGTTGCTCCAGCTCCACAAGAGTTGACTGAAGACCTGAACATGGAACTTCGTGTGTTCTTTGATACCAACAAATCAAACATCAAAGATCAATACAAACCAGAAATCGCGAAAGTTGCTGAGAAGTTAGTTGAATATCCAAACGCTACTGCTCGCATCGAAGGTCACACTGATAACACTGGTCCACGTGCATTGAACGAACGTTTATCTCTAGCGCGTGCTAACTCTGTTAAATCTTCACTTGTGAACGAATACAACGTAGATGCATCTCGTTTGTCTACTCAAGGTTTCGCTTGGGATCAACCGATTGCTGACAACAACACTAAAGAAGGTCGTGCTATGAACCGTCGTGTATTCGCGACGATTACTGGTAGCCGTACTGTTTTAGCTGAACAACCAGTTGTAGAACAACCAGCTCAATAATTCGTTATTGAATGCTAGTTAAAAAAAGCGGCTCTTCGGAGTCGCTTTTTTTATGTCTGTACTTTGACTACACTTAGCTCGTTAAGATGTCGTTGAGTAAAAATATGAGTGTCGAAATTCCTGAAGACTTGCAAAATCTGGAAGCCAATGGTGGAGTTTTTGCAATATGGATGATTTTTCATCATTATGGAATTGATTTGAATATTCCTGATTTAACTCAGCTCTGTCAACATGACCCTGAAATGGGAAGCTCCAGCATCGCACTTGCGGTTGCTTTAAAAACACTTGGTCTGGATGTCGATTTTTATACTGAACATGATGCAGATAAACAGCCAATTGAAGTCGATTTCTATCAACAAGCTCATCGCTTAAATATTCCTGTTACAGAGCAGCCATTGTCGTATGCAGAAATTCAGGAAAATGTAGAAGCAGGCTGTTTTGTGATTGTATTTTACGATACCCTAGAAGGTGTGGGTAATCATTCATTAGTTTATGCAATCGATGAAAATGAAATCAGCTTCTTTGATAGCTTTGAGGCAATGCCGGCGCATGTGTTTGAGCAGCAACGTCGAGTAGACGGAATTTGCCAGCAAGCGATTGTGATTGATGACCGTAACTTTGTAATGCGAAATAGCTAAAATAAAGAGATTAAAAAAGCAGTCCTGAGACTGCTTTTTCATTATTGGCTGGGTTATTCCTGATCAAGTTTCATCGGCTGCACATCCATCTCTTGATAAGAGACCAGTTTGGTTTTTTTCTTCCATTTGTATCCGAACCAGATGGCCAGGAATAGCGGAATACTGATATAGGTCGATAGCACACCCATCCATTGACCGGCCAAAACATCCTGATAGTTCTGTCCAAGGACGACAATCGCACACAGGATAAACGCAAACCAAGGGGCGAAAGGAAAGAATTTAGCGCGATAAGCCAGATCTTCCAGTTTATAACCTTGAGCCAAATAACCTTTGCGGAAGCGGTAATGCGAAATTGCAATCCCGAGCCAGACAATAAAGCCACACATCCCTGACATGTTTAGCAGCCAGTTAAAGACTTCCTGTTCACCAAAGAAAGTAGTCAGGAAGCATAGAGCTGCGATCGCCGTAGTGGCATAGAGTGCATTCATTGGCACACCACGCGGGTCCAGACGCGCAAACATTTTAGGTGCACTGCCTTTACGCGACATATCAAACAGCATACGGGTAGATGAATACATGCCAGAATTACCCGCAGATAGAATAGCGGTCAGGATCACTGCATTCATGATACTGGCGGCAAAGGCAAAACCGGCTTTTTCATACAATAAGGTGAATGGCGAAAGCGCAATATTATCTGTTGCAGCGGCCTGTAATAAACGTGGATCATTATAGGCAATCAAGGTGCCGATAATGAAAATACACACAATATAAAACAACAGGATACGCCAGAAAATCTGTTTAATAGCTACCGGAATGGTTTTCTTTGGATCTTTCGATTCACCTGCCGCCACACCGACCATTTCGGTACCCTGGAAGGAGAATCCGGCAATCATCGCCACGCCAATTAATGCCTGGAAACCACCGACAAAGGGTGCATCACCAATGCTCCAGTTGGCAAATGCTTCCGCACCCGGGGTGAGCATGATCTTCACGATCATCCAGATTCCGATGATGATAAAGGCAATGATCGCGAGAACTTTCACCAGAGAAAAGAAAAATTCAGATTCGCCAAAGCCTTTTACCGTCAGGGCATTAATCCCGAAAATAATCGCAAGGAAAATGGCGCTCCAGTACACACCCGGTATATCGGGAAACCAGAATTTCATAATGAACTGAACGGCAACCAGCTCAAAAGCTACGGTAATGGCCCAGTTGTACCAGTAGTTCCAGCCCAGAGCGAAACCAAAACCACCCTCGACATATTTAGTGCCGTAAGTGAAGAATGCACCTGAGGTCGGGTTATGTGTGGCAAGCTCGCCTAGACTGGTCATCAAGAAATAAATCATGATCCCAATCAGTACATATGCAAGTAGTGCACCGCCTGGTCCAGCGTTGGCAATGGTCGCCCCTGAGGCCAGGAATAGACCTGTACCAATTGATCCGCCAATGGCGATCATATTCAGATGACGAGCACCCAGCTTACGCTGCAGCTGCATCGTGTTTTGCGTTTCGCTCATCATGATTCCTTAACATTTTTTTGAGTGCTGGCGAAGAGCACTTTAAAGCCTTGTTGATCCGCTTTCACTGTGCAGCGACCAAAGTTTTGTTCAATCAGGGTCGGGTAGTTCAAGAAACGGTTGGCCACGATCCAAAGCTCGCCGCCCGATTTTAAATGACGACGTGAGGTTTTACACAAGGTTTCGCTTGCCGTGTAATCAGTTTCGATTCCCATATGAAAAGGCGGATTACTGACAATAGCATGTAGGAACAAGGGTGTATCCTCAATGCCAGTGACCGCTTTGATTTCAATCTGTTCAGGAGTAAGCTGGTTTTCTGCAAAGGTCATTTGCGTAGAAGCCAGTGCAAAGGCATCGACATCCATGGCAAAAATCCGGTTTTTCGGATTTAATTTTGCCAGATACGCACTAATGACGCCTGCGCCACAGCCAAAGTCAGCAATTTTACCTGAAGTGACTTGTGACAAATAAGGTAATAGTGTGGCAGTACCGACATCCAAACGGTTTTGACTAAAAACGCCCGGAAGTGCACAAATATTCAGATCACCATTTGGTGTAGATACGGTATAGTGCTGCGCCCAGTCTGCAAGTGCTTTTTTCTCGACCGTATGGTCTAGAACCAATTGCCACAGCTGGCAATGACGTGCGCTGTCAAGTTTGAGTGTCTTACCAAAAGGCTGCAACTGTTTGGCTGCACGTTCTATCCCACCTTTCTTTTCACCGACCAAGAAAACACTGCTACCCGGTTTAAGCTGCGCTGCCACATTATGCAGTAAGTAATTTAAGAGTTCTTTAGACTTAGGTACAAAAATAACCGCCTGATCAAACTCACCCTCAGGCATCTCTGCACCAAAATGCACATCTGCTTGTTGTGACTGGAAATATTGAAAATCGTTAAAATTCCATGTCCAGACAGCGGGATTGATAGAGGCATCGAATTCAGCGAGTAGATCATCTGTCGGTGCATTAATCAGTAGGATGCGACCCGACAAAAAATCATATTGTCTTAATAAAACTTCGCTTTTAGGATCCATAGGTATCTCTCCAATATAAAGAACACTGCCTAAGTCTGACCTAGACAGTGTTCTTTGGACATGAAATTACTTCTTTGTTTCAGGAAGTACTACATTCAGAATAAGGGCAGCGATACCACCAGTAGCAACGCCTGAGCTAAAGATATTACGGAATAACTCAGGAAGATGCTCAAGAATTTGTGGAACTTGTGCAACACCTAAACCCAGCGCCAGTGAAATCGCAATAATCAGCAGGGCACGACGGTCCAGATGGACACCAGACAGAATGTTAATACCAGATGCTGCGACTGCACCAAACATCACCATCACTGCACCACCCAGTACCGCTTGCGGAACGGCCTGAATAATACCAGCAACTGCAGGCAGCAAACCAAGAATAACCAGCAAAGCAGCAATCCAGATACCGACATAACGACTTGCTACGCCCGTTAACTGGATTACGCCATTATTTTGTGCAAATACGGAACTCGGGAAGGTGTTAAAAATACCGGCAAGGAATGAATTCGCGCCATTTACCAGTACACCGCCTTTAATGCGCTGCATCCATTTTGGACCATCAACTGGCTGGTTGGAAAGCTTTGAAGTCGCAGTGATATCACCAATCGCTTCTAAAGAGGTCACCAGATAGATGAATGCCATCGGAATAAACAGGCTCCAGGAGAAGCTTAAACCGAAATGCATTGGGGTTGGAATCTGTACCAACGGTGCATCTTTTAGACCAGAGAAATCCAGATGTCCCATAAAGCCCGCCAGAACATAACCACAGATTAGGGCGATCAAAATGGCAGAACTTTTTACCCAGGTAATCCGGATACGGTTCAGAATAATAATCAACGCCAAGACGGTACAAGACATGATCAGGTTGTCAGCATTGGCAAAAGTTTTATCGCTCATGGCCTGATAACCACCGCCCATACTGATTAAACCTTCTTTAATTAAGGTCAAACCAATCAGCAGCACGACAATCCCGGTCACCAGCGGTGTAATCAGTTTTTTGATCCAAGGCAGAATTTGTGACACGCCCATTTCAATAAATGCACCTGCAATCACCACACCAAAAATAGAAGCCATGACTGCTTCTACAGGTGTACCTGCAGCCACCATGGCTGAACCAATACCAATAATTGGACCGATAAAGTTAAAGCTGGTTCCTTGGACAATCAGCAGACCGGCACCAAAAGGTCCGACTTTTTTAGACTGTAAAAAAGTCGCGATGCCCGAGATCACCAAGGACATGGATAAAATCATGTTGGTGTCTTCTTTGGAAACACCGAGTGCCAAACAAATCAGCAGGCCAGGGGTCACAATCGGGACAATAATCGCCAGTAAGTGCTGGAATGCAGCTAAAAAAGCAATTAATGGTTTTGGTCGATCTTCCAGACCATATACCAGGTCGAGTTGATCTTTAGAAGGAGGAGATTGATTAAAATCAGACATGTGTCAATGCAAATTAAGGCTGGGTGGCGCTATTCTAATCGAGTTACACGTCTTTACAAAATCAAAAAAGCCCCAACGGAGCAAAAAAAGTTGAGGAGTGTGGTTACAGTGACTATAAAAGTTTTGTATTTTTCTGTATAATTTGCCCTCAAATTACATACGCATTGAATTTACATGTCAGATATTAAAACTCTCCGTAACATCGCCATTATTGCGCACGTCGATCATGGTAAAACCACTCTTGTAGACAAACTTTTGCAACAATCAGGTGCTCTCGGTGATCGCGCGGGTGAGATCGAGCGTGTCATGGATTCTGGCGCTATTGAAAGCGAACGTGGTATTACCATTCTTGCAAAAAACACTGCAATCAAATGGTTAGATGAACGTACCAATACTGAATACCGTATTAACATCGTGGACACCCCGGGACACGCCGACTTCGGTGGTGAAGTTGAACGTGTAATGTCGATGGTTGACTGCGTACTTCTTCTTGTAGACTCACAAGAAGGCCCGATGCCACAAACTCGTTTCGTAACGCAAAAAGCGTTCGCACGTGGTTTAAAACCAATCGTGATTATTAACAAAGTCGACAAGCCAAGCGCGCGTCCAGACTGGGTAATTGACCAAGTATTCGATCTGTTCGATAACTTAGGTGCTTCTGACGAACAGTTAGACTTCCCAGTTGTTTATGCTTCAGGCCTTCGTGGTGTTGCTGGTCCTTCTCCAGAAGAACTTGCTGAAGACATGACTCCGTTGTTCCAAACGATCGTAGACATCGTTGAACCACCAGCAGTTGATGTTGATGGCCCATTCCAAATGCAAGTATCTTCACTTGACTATAACAGCTTCGTAGGCGTTATCGGTATTGGTCGTATCCAGCGCGGTTCAGTGAAATTAAACACACAAGTAACTGTAATCGATAAAGATGGCAAAACACGTAACGGCCGTATCTTAAAAATCATGGGTTATCATGGTCTAGATCGCGTTGACGTTGAAGAAGCTTCTGCAGGCGATATCGTTTGTGTAACGGGTATCGATGCACTCAATATTTCTGACACCATCTGTGATCCGAAAAATGTTGAAGCTTTACCTCCATTATCTGTAGATGAACCTACAGTATCGATGACATTCCAGGTAAACAACTCACCGTTTGCTGGTAAAGAAGGTAAGTTCGTAACTTCACGTAATATCCGTGAACGTCTAGATCGTGAATTGATTCACAACGTAGCATTACGTGTTGAAGATACTGACAGCCCAGACCGTTTCAAAGTATCTGGTCGTGGTGAACTTCATCTTTCAGTTCTTATTGAAAACATGCGTCGTGAAGGCTTCGAAATGGGCGTATCGCGTCCGCAAGTAATCATCAAAGAAATTGATGGTGAAAAACAAGAGCCATACGAAAACGTTACTTTTGACGTTGAAGAACAGCACCAAGGCGCTGTAATGGAACAAATGGGTCACCGGAAAGGCGAAATGACCAATATGGAAGTTGACGGTAAAGGCCGTATCCGTATTGAAGCCACTGTTCCTTCACGCGGTCTGATTGGTTTCCGTTCTGAATTCCTGACCATGACTTCTGGTACAGGGATCATGACGTCTAGCTTCTCGCACTACGGTCCAATGAAGCAAGGTACTGTTGCGAAACGTCAAAACGGTGTACTGATTTCTATGGTTCAAGGTACTTGCCTGGGCTATGCACTGTTCACACTTCAAGACCGTGGTCGTCTATTCGCGAAACCACAGTTAGAAGTTTATGAAGGTATGATCATCGGTATTAACTCTCGTTCAGACGACATGACAGTTAACCCGACTAAAGCAAAACAGTTAACCAACGTACGTGCTTCTGGTACTGATGATGCGTTAACGCTGGTTCCTGCGATTGAATATACGCTTGAGCAAGCGCTTGAGTTTATTGAAGATGATGAACTAGTAGAAGTAACACCTAAGTCAATCCGTATCCGTAAGCGTTTCTTGACTGAAAACGAACGTAAACGTAACCGTTCAGGTAAATAATCGCTAGATTATTTCGGGTTTTCAAAAACCGTAATCTTTTCGAAGATTACGGTTTTTTTTATATTTAAGCGATGCTCACATTGCAATTTACTAAAACGCATTAAATTAAGTCAAAATTAAAAGTATTTACTCAGGTATAATTTGACCCAAAACTTGAAAATAAAATATGGGAGCAGTTATGAGTATTATTCAAGAATTTAAAGAGTTTGCGATCAAAGGCAATATGATGGATCTGGCGATTGGTGTCATCATCGGTGGTGCTTTTAGCAAGATCATCGATTCATTGGTGAAAGACATCATTATGCCTTTAATTACCGTGATCACCGGTGGTGGCGTCGATTTTACGCAAAAATTCTTTATCTTAGGAAGAAACCCAGACAATTTACAATCTTTGGATGCCTTGACTAAGGCGGGTGTGAATGTACTGACTTATGGTAACTTTTTAACGATTTTAATTAACTTCTTAATTTTGGCTTGGGTCGTATTTTTATTGGTGAAATTCATGAACCGTTTACGTAAACAAGAAGGCCCAGTCGAGGAAACTCCGACTACTCCAGCCGATATTGAATTGCTGCGTGAAATTCGTGATGAATTGAAAAAGCGTCCACCTCAAGTCTAATTTTTCTAATCCTCCTAAATCCCCCTTTTATAAAGGGGGAACTCCTCCCTTTGTCAAAGGGAGGTAAGGAGGGATTTATAAATATTAAAAATCCATCCGAAACTTGATTTCGACCAAATGAAAACCAAACTGGCTTTTGACCGGGCCATGTAATACACGTTCAGCGGCAGTAAAAACCAGTTTATCAATCACTGGAACCAGCTGGCCTTTCTTTACTTCACCTAGCTCACCGCCACGTTTGGCAGAATTACAGGTTGAATACTGTTTTGCGATTTTATTAAAGTCGGCACCACTTAAAATCTTCTTTTTAAGCTGCTCAGCGGTTTCTTTATCTTTAACCAGAATATGACGCACAATGGCTGTTTTCATGACTTTTTCCCTCGTACAGTTGCCACTTTTTTGACAGGGAGCTGAATCTTTTTCAAAGGTTGGCACTCAGGACAAAAAACTGAAGCCCGTTGTCCCAATTTAATATTTTCAAGTGTGGTCTCGCAGTTCACACACATTTCACCGGCACGGCCATAAGCCAGCAGGGTTTGCTGAAAATAGCCATTTTCGCCCATGGCATTGGTGTAGTCTCTTAAGGTTGAACCACCCAGATCAATTGCCTGTTTCAAGATACGCTTGATTTCCAGCACTAGCTTTTCAATCTGCACCAAGCTTAACGTCGAGGCCGGTTGTGCCGGATGAATCCCCAGATTAAACAGACTTTCAGTCGCATAAATATTGCCTACGCCCACCACTACATGGTTATCCATAATTGCAACTTTGGTGCCAACATTTTTATTCTTCAATTTTTCAAATAAATACTTGGCATTAAAGTTCTCGCTTAAGGGCTCTGGCCCCAGCGTATCGATCAATTTGCTTTGTGATTGTGCATCCAGCCAAAGAATGCAGCCAAAACGGCGAGGATCATGATAACGCAGTTCGATATCTTCAAACTGAATGATTAGATGGTCATGTTTGCGTAATTCTTCATTGCTCTCGCATAGACGGAAACTCCCCGACATGCCTAAATGCCAGAGCATGGTGTCGTGTTCAAACTCCGCCAGAATATATTTAGAACGGCGAGTGAGCTTCAGTAATTTTTGCCCCACCAGCTTTTCTATATTCTCCGGAATAGGCCAGCGCAAACTTGACTGACGTACTTCAACACGTTTTACGCGTTGCTCTAATAAAGGCAATAAACTGGTTTTGGTGGTTTCAACTTCTGGTAATTCAGGCATAACACATCAGTGGCGAGGGAGATGCAGCTAATATTGGGTGAATTGGCTGGGATTGCAAGCGTTAATCTGGGTGAAATCGCTGGAAAATGACTGGGTATTTCATATTTATTTAAGCTGGAATTGTTTAAAGAATAAACTGGGTTTCTATGTTTTTATAGCGAATTTTCTTAGAAGGAAATCGAATGGAAATTATCAATACAATTATAAACTAATGAAAAATATATAAATAATTTAAGCTTATTAAAATAAAAATTATATTTTTACGTTTAAGACATAACTAAAAGTTTAATGAGTAATAAAAAAAATGCTGGGAATTTATATGAAAAGTTATGTAAATTCATGCACCTAATAGCAATTTAAAAACCTTGCTTGTTTTTCTCTCCGAATGTTTAGGTTTTACATGAAATATTTAGGTCTAGCTCTATTGCCTTTAATGGCTGCCATGACAACCGCTCAGGCGGAATCTGCATTTGATCCACAAGGTCAGTATTTACTGGGGGACTGGAATGGTCAACGTACAGAACTGGCCCAACAGGGAATTAAATTTGAAGCCAATCTATTAACCGATACTGCTTATCTTGCTGATGGTGGTCGTAATGACGGCGCAGATCCATTAACTTCTGCCCAATTATGGCTGGGTACTCAACTGGATATGGAAAAGCTGGCGGGATGGAATGGTGTCACTGTACGTGCCGTGATGAGTGCACGCCAGGGTCAAAGTACCTCTGTTCGTGACTTGCAGGATCCTAATGCACCACAGCTGGCCAATGTACAAGGCACTTTTGGGCGTGGTAATCAGGATAGCCGTCTGAGCGAGCTGTCTATTGAAAAGAATTATAAAGACCAAGGGCTCAGTATTAAGGCGGGTCGTCTTGGTCTGGGCATGGACTTTAATGTCATGGCTTGTGATTTTGCCAGTACGGCATTTTGTGCTGCACAGATGGGTAAATGGCAGGGCAATATCTGGATGAATACGCCTGTAGCACAATGGGGTGCGCGCGTGAAGCAGCAACTCAATCCTGAACTTGCCGTACAAGTCGGTGTGTATGAGTTTAATCCGGATAGTGGTAATGGCGCTAAAGAAGGTCAAGGCTGGAGTCTGGATACCGACCATGCAGATGGCGTGACAATTCCAGCAGAAGTAATCTGGACACCGAAATCATTAGTGAATGGCCTGCCAGGCAGCTACCGGGTTGGCGGGATGTACAATACGGCCGATGATGTTGCCAACCAAAAAGATATTGCCAATCCTACTGATGCCAAAAACCGTACCTTTGCAGGCTGGTTAGCTGTAGAACAACAGTTAACGTCTACAGGTCAGGGCCGTCAGGGTTTGCATTCATTTGCCAACTTTACCTGGCATGACCGCGATACCAATAAAGTGGATAATTCACAACAAATTGGTGTGAAATATATCGGTCTTGCGGACAGTCAACCGAACGACATTTTAGGTCTGGCGGTCAACCGTGTGCATGTGAATGATCGCTTTGCTGATTCACGGCCAGCTTTCAATGCTGATGCAGAATACAATATTGAACTGAACTATAGCTATAACACAACAAAGTGGCTGATGCTGCGTCCAAACCTGCAATATGTCATTAATCCAGGTTCAAGCAACAATGTGGATGATGCACTGGTACTCGGTTTGACTACACGAATCATCTTCTAAAGTTTGATCGTTCACGTTATAACTAAACAGGCTCTTGGGAGCCTGTTTTTATTTCTAGAGTGAAACTGTGCAATAAAAAGAGGAAATACAGCGTGGCATTACTATTTCAACCTATTCAATTTGGATCACTGCAACTTCAAAATAAAATCGTAATTGCGCCGATGTGTCAGTACTCTGCAACAGAGCAGGGGGAAATTACCTATTGGCACGAGCAGCAATGGGCTAACTATGCCTTATCGGGTGCAGGTTTATGTATTGTCGAAGCGACTGCGGTACAGCCAGAAGGCCGGATCAGTTATGCCGATCTGGGTTTATGGAATGACGAACAGGCAAAGCAGATCAAGACTTTACTAGAAAAAGTCAAATCCATCTCCCCGATGCCTTTTGCCATTCAGCTCGCACATGCCGGACGTAAAGCTTCCACAGATAAACCATGGGCAGGTAAAGGTCAGTTTAAGCCGAATGAAGCACATGGCTGGCAAACTGTTTCTGCCAGTGATATTCCTTTTCAGGCCGATGAACATCCACCTAAGGCATTAAGCCAGTTGGAAATTGAGCAGGTCATTGCTGACTTTGCAGAAAGTGCCAAACGTGCAGTTGAGGCTGGTTTTGACCTGATTGAGCTGCATGCAGCGCATGGTTATTTACTGCATCAGTTCATGTCACCACTTTCCAATAAACGTGATGATCAGTATGGCGGTTCACTGGAGAACCGGATGCGCCTGACTCTGGAAGTATTACAAGCCATGAAAGCGGCGGTTCCAGAAGGTTATCCAATTGGAGTGCGTATTTCAGCCAGCGACTGGATGGATCAGCCAGACAGCTGGACCATTGATTCTTCAGTTGAATTGTCTAAAGCACTAGAAGCTGCGGGTGCTGCCTATATTCATATCTCCAGTGCCGGGCTGCATGTCAAACAGAACATTGATGTGAAGCCGAATTATCAGGTACCTTTTGCAGATGCGATCAAGAAAGTCGTGAATATTCCCGTGATTGCCGTGGGATTGATTACTGAAGCTAAGCAGGCAGAAGATATTTTACAAAAGGGCCAAGCCGACGCTATCGCACTGGCTCGTGCCATTCTTTATGATCCACATTGGCCTTGGCATGCAGCGGCAGCACTTGAGGAAAAAATCAAGATTTCACCACAATATCTGCGCTGTGCACCGCATGGTTTGAATCACCTGTTTGAGCCTTTTTAACACTGCTTTAGTCTCAGAAATTCTTATAATGGAATATCACTGGCAAGAGGAGACTGCATTATGATTTTTGCGGTCATTGTGCCCATATTTTTATTGTTGGCACTGGGTTATCTGACTGTAAAGAGTCAAGTGTTAAGCAAAGAGCAGGTGGGGACGGTCGGTGCTTTTGTGATTAAAGTAGCCTTGCCCTTGCTGTTCTTTCAGTCCCTTGCCTCCAAAGACCTGCATGAAATCTGGTATTTTGAATACTTTGCCGTGTATAGCAGCGTGACCTTACTGCTTTATGGCAGCGGTTTCTGGATCATGCGCCGTCATTTTAAAAATACTCATTCGCAAAGTGCAGTGCTGTCGCTGGGCGCTGCAATGTCGAATACTGGCCTGATTGGTACGGCTGTGCTCAGTTTATTGATCGGGCAACAGGCGATGACCTATACCTCTCTGGTGGTAATCATCGAAAGCGTACTGTTGATTCCGCTGGTACTGGTCATGGCGGCGCTGGGTACTCAACATCAGGCAAATCTCGGCGCTATTCTGAAAAGTGTACTGCTGACCTTGCTGAAGAATCCCTTATTTATGGGAGTAATGCTCGGCATGGGCTGTGCGGTTTTCCAGATTAAAATTCCAGTCTATCTCGATCAGGTCTTTGCCTTGATTGGTCAGACAGCCTCACCATTGGCCCTGTTTGCCATTGGCGGTGGGATCGTGGGAATGAGTCTGAAATATGTCAATCTGCAAAGTTTCTATCTGGTATTTTCCAGCAATATCATGATGCCGTTATTGATGTATCTGGGACTGAGCCAGTTAACTGATTTAAGTCAGGAAATGGTCCATGCCGGTACGCTCATTGCTGCTTTGCCGATGCCGACGATTTTTGGCATGTTGGGACAGGCATATGGTCTGAATGATCGAACCTTAACGCCACTGTTGATGAGTACCATTGTTGGTTTTATCGTGACCAGTGGCTTAATTGCCTTGTGGTGGGGATAATCTTTTAGAAGATGAATGCTCTGCTATTAAAAAGCCCCAAATTGCATGGGGCTTTTTATATTTTAATTTTGTGGAATTAACTTAACTTTTCTTCGCAGGTACTTTTTTCTGCTCAGCCAGCATTTTATCTACTGCTGCCAAAGATTCCTTGGCCTGCGGAACATTTTGCTGCGCCAATGCAGCAAAGATTTTCTTCGCTTCTGGCAGGTTTTGCGGAACAATACTGCCATTGGCAAACATATTACCTACTGCCATCAGCGCTGGAATATAACCTTTTTTTGCCAGTTCCTGAATGCTGCTTAGGCCTTGCTGAATCGGTTTTTCATCTTTGTTTTTGAAACCGCTGCTGATGTCATATAAGGCTTTGGCATGAATGGCCTGCATATTGCCTTTGCTGATCAGCGGTTGCAGCTTTTGTAGTCCGGCTTTATTTGACGCTGCCGTATTTTCAGAAAATAGCAATATGGCCAGATCAATGCTGGCATCATCAAATTTGGCTGCTGAAGCGCGTTCCAGATGCTGTTTGGCTTTGGCCAAATCCTGTTTGAGGCCGAGTGTGCCGGCTGCATAGTTTTTACCCAGTACATAATTGGCCACCGGATAGCCTTTGCTGGCTGCCTGCTCGTAAAGCTGAATGGCTTTTTTCTCGTCCTTGGTTGTACCTTGGCCGGTTTGGGTCAAATAGCCTAAGTTATATAAAGCTTGGGCATTTCCCTGACTGGCCAATTGATTCAAAGCGTCATAGGCACCTTTAAAATTATTGGCTTTGACCATGGCTTCAATTTTTTGGAATTGGGGATCGACTTGATCTTTTACGGTATTTGCCAGAGCGAATTGCGCAGAAAGGGCAAGAACTGCAGCGAGTACTAATTTTTTCATGGTTCCTATAACCTTATTATTGCTGGCACCTTATTCCTTGGTGCGGTTTTAATCATTTTCACTTACATCATAAAAGGATTTTGTGCTTTGTAAATATACAATTTGTCACTAAATACAAATCATCGAAGCACAATACACCGATTATATCGATGCATGATTCGACAGATTTCTGATTAATCCTGCAGATATCAAAAGGATTACTTTGCTTCAGCCGACTTCTCTGATTAAATCTCGGTTTGAATCAGACTCCCAGGATTTCACCATGTTTGTCAAAACCATTAAACGTCACTATGACAGAATCAATGCCGATGAATCGATTGCCGATGAAGACAAGATTGATGCGCTGCTGATGAAACTTGGTGCAGAGTTTTTGATGAGTCAGGAAGACCGGGTATATGTCTTTCAAAAAGGTGAACTCACGGCAAAGTTTGATGCCAAACATGCGCGGGCCTATCATTTCAAAGATTATGTGGTAAAAGACATGAACAAGCTGTTTCATGGCTTCTAAAATAAAAAAGCCAAGAATTTCATCTTGGCTTTTTTATGGGCTACGCAGTGATTATTGCGGACGCGCCACATCACCGCTCAACGCTTCAGGAAGTTCCAGCACTTCTAGGCCTAACTCGGTCAATGCCCCAGGTTTTGCCACCACCAGTGCTTTATAACTATCTGCAATTGTGATGCTATTGACGATTTCAACATCATTACTCAATTTGGTCGCAATATCAGGCGCGGCACCTGTGCCTTGAACCAGATGTAACCAGTGTTTTGGCTTGGCTTTAAACCATAAGCGCGCAATCACTTCCTGACCCAGATAGCAGCCTTTGTCATAGTGAATGCCTTCGCGTTGATGCAAACGCAATTCCTGAGGTTGAAACAGATTGGCGGTAGCCGCCTGGATCCAGGCCTGACCTGATTCAATGGCTTGCTGCTCCCAAAGGGTGGCATCGGTTTCAGTCGTAACGAAGTCAGTATGAATGCCATTAATGACTGGATAAACCGGACCGACCAATTCCAGTTTCATTTTTGAGAAAGCGCCAAATTTTTTAATATGATTGGCCAGTTCCGTGGACTGATCTTCAGTGCTGACGATTTCAAAGCTTTCCGGACTGATTTTTTTAAGCCATAAGCCAAATTGAATGCGTCCTTTCAGACTGCAGATTGCAGTATAGCGTGTCTGGTTTTCCGCCAAAGTTTCAGTATTCAAAGTCACCTGACCTTGAAGGAATTTTTGTGCATCTACACCATTCAGACTAAACAATGTAAAAGCAGGAGACGCTGCCATAATAAGCCCCGTTTTGAATACTATAAATCAATGCAGTTATTGTGCAGCAAGCATCAAATAGAGGCAAACAAAAAAGCCAACAATCGAAATCATTGGCTTTTAGCGAGCAGATCTTTAGTGGTGATGGCTAGCCGGTAATGGCGAATCACAAGGGAATTTTCCTCCACAGACCCGTACGGTTTCCATCATGCCCTGATCTTCATGGTCGAGGATATGACAATGTTGTACAAAGTCACCTTCAAATTTCTTGTAATGGCTGCGGACAATATAGGTATAGTTTTGTTTTACAAAAAGCGTGTCCTTAAACTGTCCTTTCATGCCACGGTATTGCACATCATCCAGAACTGGATTCACCGGATCTTCTGGGGCTACTGCCTCACTGACATCCTTACCTTGAGGATTCAAAATTTTAACAATCTGGAACGGGTTAACATGAATATGGAACGGATGACCACCAAAACCAGCGCTGGTCAGTTCCCATTCATCAGTCTGTCCAACTTGTAACTGACGGACATATTCGCCATCCACTGAACCATCTCCATCAAAGAAATCTCCAAAACTCAGTGTATCTCCATCTTTTTTATGTCGGAAGCCAAATTTGAATACGCCAGTTCTAGGGTCGGGGCCGAGCGAAAAAGCACTATATTGTTTTGGTCGGGCAGCAACTACTTTATCAATTTCGGGTGTCATCAATGATGGATGATCACTAAACGCAGAAAGATTAAGCTGAGATAACTGGGTCTGGATGTCTTTGCTTAAACCAATTTTTTGTGCCCGATCTTTCAGGAACTGTGCAGCAGTCTGAGCCTTGGTCTTGGCTGCTTTTACATTGACCCATCCCAGCAGTTGGGCATTGAACCGATGATTTGGAGCAATTTGAGGGCCTACATTCGGTAATGGCGCGTTAATTTCATCATCGATATTCAATTTGGTGTCAAAAATGCAGTATCTATTGGTGGTCGGAAAGGCAACCATTGCATCATGACGATAACCAGGATGGAACACGGACAGGGTTCTGGTCTGTATATGATTCATGGTTAAGCCATCTTGCGCGATGGTATGCACATTCAGGCTATTCAGCTTCTCAAATTCAGCTTTCTTGTCTGCCTCCTGATAGGCTGAACAGGCTTTAATGGTTTGCTCTGCGCTAAACTTACTGGAGTCAGGAATTTCCTTTATGATTAAACCAATGGTATCGCGTACACCGCCATGAATCATGCGCCAGCGGTTAAATACATTCTGTTCAACCTTCATCTCTCCCACAATTTTACCGTTGATAGACGTGTAGTAATTCTGGTTGGTCCAGAAGCCACTAATAGACAGGTCATTATAATTTTCCAGCATGCCTATACCTACACCTTCACAGTTATTGGGAACAGCGAATGTGATATTAGGATCGGGATTACTACAGCGATATTGGATTTGCTGGAACAACAGGATGTTTTCGTTCGGGTAACTGTTTTTTTCTTTCCATAGAATATCCATATCTCCAGTTGAGGTGACTTTACCATTTTTGACTTTTGGCGTTCTTGAGCCTTCAACAATCAATGGGCCGGCCATGCCATTCGACACCTGAAGAGCAGTTGAACCGTGCAGATGGGCGTGATACCAGTAAGTCCCTGCGGGATGATTCGGTTCCATTTTGAACTGATAATCAAATTTTTCCTGAGGTTTGAATTTCAGGAAAACATTATCGCTATTGCCTTGAGGACTGACCCAGAAGCCATGGGTATGCAGGTTGGTAGTATTAAAGCAGTGAGGTTCATTTACATTCTCAACATGAGTTGGACAAGTTGTTTCTGACTCGGGTGGAAGCTGGTTATTCAGGTTAAGTGCCAAGGTTTCACCCTGTTTGACCCGAATCTGTGGCCCGACCAATTGATCCTCAACATATTCACCAGTTTTTTTCTTATCAAATAAACTGGGTTTGGTTAAATAGCCTCTCAGCAGTACCTGATCCCATAAGCCATTTCTGGGGTTATAGAGCTTGCTGGTTTTATAGGCCACGATCAGCTCATATTTGCCCTTGGCACTTTTCGGTAACAGAGGTGGGTTGCTAATCAAGCTGTCTGATGTGGTCGGAACGGGATGTGAGGGTTTGGGTGGAGGTGTTGGGTGTGAGGGATGAGAGGGTTGGGACGGTGGTGATGGATTGGACGGTGGTGATGGATTTTTTGTTCCATCCCAACCGCGAGCTAAGAGCGTCAAAATGGCGGCTATAGCTCCGAATATTGCGATTTTCAACATTTCAGTTCTGCCTGTTATGGTTATTGTTTTAATGTGAGGTTTGCGAATAATGTGACATGCGTCACACTGAGCTTCTGATAGTTTTGGAAAATCTGCTATCCCAAATTAGGGGATTGAAATTTTGCTAAATGCGGCGGCAGGACAGGCCTATGAAAACCAGTGAGACTATATTTTTTTATCTTTAGAAAAATGCAAATAAAATTAATTATTTATTAATGATATTAGTGGTTTAGGGTAATAATCAAATAAAAATATAGAGAAATATTTTGCAACATAAGACTAAAGAATAAGGCGAATTATTCAGATTTTTTTAGCAAAAGACCGCTTTAAAGCAAAAATTCTAAAGTCTATGTAACAAATTTTTGCGAAAATACCGATTTTTATAATTAAGTATTTGAAAAATATAAAATTTGGGAAATGCTATTTGTGCAGCGTACAATGCTGCTATTACAAAAGTAACTCATCAATATCTATTGATGAATAAAAATAGAGATAAACGAGGGCAGGCAAGCTTATGAACAACAACTACCGTAAATCGCTGCAATCCACCCAGCTGGAATATTATGACGTGCGACAGGCCGTAGAAGATATTCAGCCAGGCGCATATGCCAAACTTCCTTATACTTCCAAAGTCCTGGCAGAGCAGTTGGTGCGTCGTTGTGAACCTGCCATTCTGGAACAGTCTTTACGCCAGCTGATTGAGCGTAAACAGGAACATGATTTCCCGTGGTATCCGGCACGTGTAGTATGTCATGACATCTTGGGACAAACGGCACTGGTTGATCTTGCCGGTTTACGTGATGCGATTGCAGAACAGGGCGGTGACCCGTCTAAAGTCAATCCGGTAGTTCCAACCCAGTTAATCGTCGACCATTCACTGGCGGTTGAGTTTGGTGGTTTTGATCCGGATGCCTTTGAGAAAAACCGTGCCATTGAAGACCGTCGTAATGAAGACCGTTTTCATTTTATTGAATGGACCAAAACCGCGTTTGAAAATGTTGATGTGATTCCTGCGGGTAACGGTATCATGCACCAGATCAATCTGGAGAAAATGTCACCGGTGATTCAAAACCGTGATGGTCTGGCATTCCCGGACACCTGTGTTGGTACAGATTCGCATACGCCACATACAGATGCATTGGGTGTGATCTCGATTGGTGTGGGTGGCTTGGAAGCTGAAAATGTGATGCTTGGTCGTGCGTCTTGGATGCGTCTGCCAGATATTATCGGTGTGGAATTGGTCGGTCAGCGCAAGCCGGGCATTACCGCAACGGATATCGTCTTGGCATTAACCGAATTCCTGCGTAAAGAACGTGTGGTTGGTGCATATTTAGAATTTTTTGGTGAAGGTGCTGACAGCATGTCGGTGGGGGATCGTGCCACGATTTCCAACATGACCCCGGAATATGGCGCTACCGCTGCGATGTTCTATATCGACCAGAATACGATTGATTATCTGACTTTGACCGGTCGTGAGCCTGAGCAAGTCAAACTGGTGGAAACCTATGCCAAAGAAATTGGTCTTTGGGCATCGGATATGACTCAAGCGGAATATCCACGTGTGCTGCGTTTCGATTTATCGACTGTGACACGTAATATCGCTGGCCCATCAAATCCGCATGCACGCGTATCAACTGCTGACCTGAAAGAAAAAGGCATTGCCGGTAATTTAGAAGCAGCTCGCGCGCAAGAAGCAGAAGGCTTAATGCCAGATGGCGCGGTGATTATCGCGGCGATTACCTCTTGTACCAATACCTCTAACCCACGTAATACGGTGGCGGCAGGTTTGCTAGCACGTAAGGCCAATGAATTGGGCTTGGTGCGTAAACCTTGGGTGAAATCTTCTTTTGCACCGGGTTCTAAAGCGGCTGCTTTGTATTTGGAAGAAGCAGGCGTACTTAAAGATTTAGAAAAACTGGGCTTTGGTATCGTGGCCTATGCATGCACGACTTGTAACGGCATGTCGGGCGCATTAGATCCAAAGATTCAGCAGGAAATCATCGACCGTGACCTGTATGCAACAGCGGTGCTTTCGGGCAACCGTAACTTCGATGGGCGTATTCATCCTTATGCGAAACAGGCATTCTTGGCTTCACCGCCTTTAGTGGTAGCGTATGCGATTGCCGGTACGATTCGTTTTGATATCGAAAAAGATGCTTTAGGAAACGATAAAGACGGCAATCCGATTTATCTAAAAGATATCTGGCCATCGGATGAAGAAATTGATGCGCTGGTGAAAGTTGCTGTAAAACCAGAACAATTCAAAAAAATCTATATTCCGATGTTCGACTTGGGTGTGAATGAAAAAGCAACAAGTCCGTTGTATGACTGGCGTCCGCAAAGTACGTATATTCGCCGTCCGCCGTATTGGGAAGGGGCTTTGGCTGCACCGCGTACCTTGTCAAATATGCGTCCGCTGGCGATCTTGGGCGATAACATCACCACTGATCATTTATCACCATCGAATGCCATTGTGCTCGACAGTGCTTCAGGTGAATACCTGAAAAAAATGGGTGTGCCTGAGGAAGATTTCAACTCCTATGCAACGCATCGCGGTGATCACCTGACCACGCAACGTGCGACTTTTGCTAACCCGAAACTGTTTAATGAAATGGTGGTGCGTTCTGACGGCACCATCAAACAGGGTTCGAAAGCACGTGTGGAACCTGAAGGCGAAGTGATGCGGATGTGGGAAGCGATTGAAATCTACATGAACCGTAAACAGCCGTTGATCATTATTGCCGGTAAGGATTATGGTCAGGGTTCGAGTCGTGACTGGGCGGCAAAAGGTGTACGTCTGGCAGGTGTAGAAGCAATTGTCGCTGAAGGTTTTGAGCGTATTCACCGTACCAATTTGGTCGGTATGGGGGTATTGCCACTTGAGTTTAAGCTGGGTACAGATCGTAAGACTTTAGGTCTTGATGGTACAGAGCTGTATAGCGTGATTGGTAATATTGCGCCACGTTCGACGTTGACTTTGGTGGTTGAGCGTTCAACCGATGATGGTAAGAACCAGATTATTGAAGTGCCAGTCACTTGCCGTTTAGACACTGAAGAAGAAGTGCATGTGTATGAAGCGGGTGGGGTATTGCAGCGCTTTGCACAGGATTTCTTGGAAGGGAATGTGGCTTGATTTAAGTTACTTCTTTTTAATCCACCCCAACCCTCCTTTTTAAAAGGAGGGAGTTCTCATCTTTTTGAAAGATAAGAAGCATTGCTTCGCAAGGGTGAAGTTAAAATTATTGAAGTTGTTTAAAAAGACCCCTACTGTGAAGTGGGATTTTTATTTAGAGCATTAATGTCTTTATCAAGAAAATACAAACAGGTACTTTTCTTTTTATACTTAAGCAATTGAGCTTCCTCAATGATTAAAGACGTCTATAACTTTAAGGGAATATAAAATTTCATATGGCTATGGTGATAATTTTGTATTAACGCACTGCGCTATACTTGGCCTTATGCATCACTTATCTCAATGTTATTAAACTAGTTAACTTGAAAAAAATAATAAATTATCACTTAATTAATGAGTTACTAAATAATAATTAGAAATACTACTTTGCCCAAACGACACTATCATTTACAAAAATGGACAATAGACATTCATCACCAGAGGGTTATACTAGTCAGACCATTTCTAAAACCATGGAGAACAAAGATGGTTACTGCTGGCGAAAAACCCGGAACAGGCTTCTATTTTTGTGTTCAATGCGGACACCGCACCTACTTAGAAATTGGTACTGATCGTTTACCACCGTGTACCAAATGCCAAGGCAATCAATTTAACAATAAGAATGCCTAAGCAAAACAACTCAAACAGTTACCCTCTGTTTTGAATGAAAGCCCTATTACTCGATAGGGCTTTTTGCTGTGGTATCCAAATCTCATACATAGAAATAAAAGATTATTATGAGAAAACAGTTTTATGTTGGGAGGAATCTTAGTTTAAAGCAAAAAATTATAATAAATTCAAAAAATTATTTGAACTCTTAGTATAAAAGGTATAGGTTGTCTGTTTTAAAAATTAGCTAACCACTTAAAATTAAGGTTAGATATTTCCGGGGGGGGGGAAACAATGAAAAAATTTACAGCTTTAATATTAGGCAGTGCAATCCTATTTACTTCAGGTTGTGCCACGATGTTTAATGGTTCAACACAAACTGTGAATATCCGTAGTAACGATGAATTGGCTAAGTTATATGTCAATGAAGAATATATGGGTCAGCGTAATACTGTTTATACTTTCAAAAAGAAAGAAAATTATGTAATTAAAGCAGAGAAGCAAGGCTGCCAAACCAACATCGTTATTCCACAAAAAACTTTTGATCCAACAACCTTATTAGGTGTTTTCTTGGATTGGGGAATTATCTCTATTCTCGTTGTGGATGGTGCTGCTACTGGTGCATGGCAAAAATTCAGCCAGACAAGTTTTGTAGTGGATCCTAATTGTTAAATAGTTCACTCCGATTTAAAAAATATCCCATTAAATAATGGGATATTTTTTTTATAGATTTTATTTTCTTAAAATATTATTGTTTGAAAATTAACCAATAAAACCCCATATAAAACTCTAGATTCACAATGTTTAGGGCAGCTCAATTGCAACATTATCTTGATCTTAATCATGACTCAGGTGTTGCCAATTACGAGATTGGTAACGAGTTTATTCGGGTTCAATTTAAGAAAAACTCGAAAGTTTATACTTATAGCTATAGCAGTTCCGGTTATCAGCATGTCGAAAACATGAAACAGCTCGCTCAATATGGCGATGGTCTGAATGCCTATATCAATCATCATACCCGACAGCTCTTTGTACGATAAAACTGGTCTGCTTCTTGCTTCAGTGAAAGTTCTAGAAGGCAAATATTTTTCTAAAGGATAAATATCTGCCTAGAAATAGTGCAAGTGCATATATTAAAAAGAGGGCTATCACCTATGGATATTCAACAGCACGCACCGGAGTCAGGAAATTTAGATAAAAAAGCCCATTTCTATTCTGCATGGCCACTGATCCTGATTCTTTTTGGGGCGCGATTGGCTCGGTTTACGCTGTGATCGCTTATTTGCTTAATTTGAAAATTTATAGTTCTGAGTTGACTAGAATTAATAAGGTACTGGCTAATCTTCTGTGCGGGATGTCCGCGATTAGTGCCTGGTGGTTTAGTGCGCAATGGATTCAGGGAACATTCTTTCAATAAAACAGCAATCCTGTCCTGAATATAAATTGCAATAAAGTCTCATTTTGGCGAATAAAAAAGCATAAAAAATTGGAAATGGAATTTATTTCTCTATATGTGGGTTAATAATGAAATAAATTTTCAGATTTAATGCAAATTAAAAAAACATAGGAAATTAATCCCGTCCATCTTTACCTAATATAGCTTTCAAGGGTGTGATGGGATCGGAAAGAGTAGCATGCTGTGAGCGGCGCAAAACGCGAGTGCAGTACGAACCCAAAAGGTCTCGATTCGGCTTAGGACGCTATAGACCAAAAGTTTATAGGCTATAAGATCAGGTCTTACAAAGAATGATAGTTGAAGTAAACCATTGCGAGTTTTCCCAACACCCTAAAAAATTCTCCAGCAATATACGTAGAATTAAAAATTAAAATAAATATAAATCATAAATTTAAGAAAACTATTTATCCAAGCAGGATACAAATCCATCCTTCATTTATCAGCATGATCTGTTATTTTAAAAACATCAGTTGCCCCTTAGGGGAATCCTCATGAATCTCGATATCTGGTGCCGTTTTTTACTGTTTTGCACACTCATTAATTATGTCATTCTCATGATCTGGTTCATGGTCTTTATTTTTGCTCGAAACTGGATGAAGCAGGTGCATGGAAAATGGTTTCGGCTGTCAGATGCCAGTTTTGATGTGATTCATTATTCAGGAATGGCTGTGTATAAAATTGGCATTCTGCTGTTTAACCTGACGCCGTTAATTGCAATCTATCTGATAAATCAAGGTTAAGTACGATGTTGTGATTGAATCTTCGAGTGATAAAAATAAGATTGAATTAGTATCATTTTATCGCTACTTGATAGCGTGGCAGGATCAATAAGAACGAAAAAAGATTTCAAAGGAGTTGAAGGATGAATCAATTCAAACCGGCCCTGATTTTAGGCGCCTTGATCGGCTTGGGAATGATTATTGCAGGATGGATTCTCGGCAATAGCGCGCTGAAAATTAAACAGTATGAACGTATAGTTTCGGTCAAAGGCTTGTCGGAACGCGAAGTCAAAGCCGATGTGGCGGTATGGCCAATCCGCTTTAATGCCGGCAGTCAGGATTTGGCCGAATTGTACGATACCATGCAAACCAATACCCAGGAAATTCAGACCTTCTTAAAAAATGAAGGATTTAGCACGGAAGAAATTACCAGTGCTTCACCGAGTATCACCGATAAATACGCGCAGCAATATGGCGGGGATGCCAATGTCGCGCTACGTTACACCGCCAGCCAGACCATTACAGTCTATACCCATAAAATAGATGCAGTGCGTGCGGCACAAAGTCGTCTGGTGGCTTTGGGTCGAAAAGGCATTGCCTTTGCCGGAGATGATTCCGGACAAAGAACGGAATATTTATTTACTAAGCTGAATGACATCAAGCCTGCGATGATTGAACAGGCCACCGAAAATGCGCGCAGTGTAGCGGAAAAATTTGCTGCAGATTCAAAAAGCAGTCTGGGCAAAATCAAGTCCGCCAATCAGGGGCTGTTTAGTATTGAAGATCGCGACAGCAATACGCCGTATTTGAAAAAAGTACGCGTGGTCTCGACGGTCGATTATTATCTGGCAGATTAAGCTGAGCTGGTCAAGCACGGTAATTGACAGCCTAGAAGCCGCTTGTTATTTTGCGCGCATTATTCCAGATGCTGTACCCTTAAAATGCCCATCAACCATGACTTTGTCTATTGTCCACCGCAAGAACCACTGCATATCGTTTATGAAGATGATGATCTGGTGGTAATTGAAAAGCCGGCCGGATTATTGTCGGTTCCGGGGCGTTTACCTGAACATCATGACAGTGCCTATTTGCGGGTTCTGAACCAGTATCAGCAGGCCAAAATTACCCATCGTCTGGATATGGCCACCTCCGGTATTTTGATGTTTGCCAAACACCGCGATGCAGAAGTGGCGGTGAGTAAAATGTTTCAGGCACGCACGGTACATAAAAATTATGTTGCACTGGTACAAGGCAAACTTGAGGGTGAGGGCAGCGTCGAAGTACCTTTGATTACCGACTGGGAAAACCGTCCGCGTCAGATGGTGCATTTTGAACTGGGCAAGGCCGCCAAAACCTTGTATCAGGCCTTAGAATATCTACCCCAGCAAGACATTAGTCGGGTGTTGTTGACCCCCATTACCGGCCGTTCCCATCAGCTACGAGTGCATATGCTGCATATCGGTCATCCCATTACTGGCGATAAAATTTATCATCCTGAACCCCAGCGCAGTCCTTTAAATCGTATGGCCTTGCATGCCAGTTATTTGGCTTTTACCCAGCCTTTGAGTGGTGTCCCGGTCGAAATAAAGGCAGACATACCATTCTAATTTGATTCTGCTTAATAGTTAGATTCAACCGGACACATGCTTTTTAATCTCATAAATATGATCAGGATCAAGCTCTTAAACTGGGCAATCTGAATAAAAAAGTGTGAGAATTTATTTCGATAACAGCGTGGAAATGAGTGGCTTTATAAGCATGTTCAAATGAAATTTTCTACTGATCCATTGCCTGATCGGCTGTTACTGCAGAATATAAATTTTAATGTTCGGTTTATCTCTTGACGATAAGCCTAGAGATTTTTTATTCTTTTATCTCCCGCTATAGGCCTGATGCCTTTATTTTTATGATTTTTTAACCTTCCTTTCATTATTTTTAAACTTTCAAATTATATCCTTTGATATAAAAAATATCGTAAGCTGTTTCAGAATGGATTTGTCTTGAGCTGGAAAGTAGTCAGTCATATATGACTTGCACATAAAAATTTTGTAGAAAAATAAAATGAATGAATGACTTAGTATTGATCAACGGCTTTGATTATCTGGCTAAAGTGATGCAAAATTAATCATGACTTTATAATAAATTTTTAATTTGATGGTTTAGGGCGCTGCCCGGGGTTAAAGGAAAGAACGATGCTCAGTATGGCTCTCTTCGTTCTCGCGAGTATTTTAATATGTGCATTGCTATGGAGCTTAAAGGTACAGGCTTCATTACGCAGCAATATCCAGTTTTTACAGGAAAACCTGGATCATTCCCGCAGCAAATTGGCAGATTATGAAACTCAAGTCGATGAATTGAATTATGAAATCACCCAATTGCGGGTACAAAATGGCAGTTTAAACATTGCCCTGAATAAATATAAAAAATATCAGGATATCTGGGATATCGAGCAATATATTATTAACCGGACTTTGCAGGCCGAAAACTTTGTTGAAGCGACCAAGCTGGATGCTTCGATCATGATCGATGATCTCAAAGCCTATATCGCAAGAGTAAAAGATTATCTTGCCCAGTTTCAGGCGCAAGCATTAATTGAAGTTGAACAGCAGGCTCGACAAAGTTTGCACGGTTATTATGAACAGGCTAAACAACAGCATCGCTTGCAAGAGGTATTGAGTGCTTTACAGCATAAAATACAGGCCCAGCGCTTCGGCTTGCAGCTTCCCGCAACACAGGTTTTAGAGCAGCTGATTGACGGTTATAGTGAAACGGATGCGGTTCGGCATTTATGCAATGTCCGTGACAGAATTCAGCAGGCTGTAGAAAAACAGCAGGTGGCGAGCTGTAATTATGTCGACGACAATCGCCGTCGAAGTACTATTGAAATCCTTAGTCGGGCTTTCAACTGTAAGGCAGATTTATATCTCACTCAATTAAGCACAGAAAATCTGGGCGAGATGCTGCAAGCCTTAAAGGATGATTATGTCTTGCTGAATTATACCGGGCAGGCACTGAGTCAGGCGATGATTCAAGAATCCTATCTTGATCTGCGTTTAGAAGAACTCAAGTTTGCTGCGCTGGTTTTGCAATTGGAACAGGATCATCTGCATCCACACATCGCGTAGATCATGACATTCATAGGTCTAGAAGATTTTTACCAGAGTATTCTGAATGCCATAAGTTGGTTTAAATCCTGATATTTTTCAGGATTTTTGGCCTTGAGGAATCTTGACTATATTGATCCTCTTACTTATTTTTATATTTATAAAAATCATATGTTTATTTATGGTTAAAAGATAATATTTTTTGTCTGTATCTCGATAATTGTACAAAAATCAGCTAATCTTAAATGCAGAATAAAACAGCATCATAATAAGGATACTTCTATGTCACGTGATTACAATCAATTCCCGGACGATGAAAATGGCAATGTACTGTGGCAAATGCATCAGGATGGCGACGACTTGCAAGAGGCACATGAAATTGAATTTTCGATTGCCTTTGCGGATGAAGCGCAGGCAGATCGTTGTGCCTTGCATCTATTAAAAGAAGAGCAAAAAATCAGCCTGTTTCAGGACGAAGAAAGCGATACCCTGGAATGGATCATCACAATTTATGTGTATATGGAGCCTGCCTACGAAGATATCGTGGATCTGGAACAATGGTTCAGCAAAATCGCTGCACAATTTCAGGGCGAATATGATGGTTGGGGCTGTATGGCCTATGTCTATGATGATGAGCTGGATGACGAAGAGAGCAGCCTGCGTAGTAGCTGAGCATGCTTGTATTTAAAGCATTTAAAATAAGAGACCCGGTGCTGCCGGGTTTTTTTATTGCTCTATTTAATTGTTATACGAAGACTTGAGCTTGAGTATAGATACATACTCATTATATATCGCCAGCTCAAAACTGGATAAAATAACTCAGATGAGTACTTAACTCAGGCTGATGATTTAGTCACAATAAATGCAGGGAATATCCCGCAATAAAAAAATAATAAGAACAAAGGACAAGAAAAAATGAGTTACACCTTAAAAATGCATCGTGTGTTCAGCGCACCACCGGAGCGGGTGTATCGTGCCTTTGTGCATCCGGATGCACTGGCCAAATGGCTGGCACCACATGGCTTTATTGCCAAAGTAGAACATGCGGAAGTCAAACCCGGCGGCAGCTATAAAACCACCTTTACCAATTTTTCTACCGGAACCCAGCATCATTTTCATGGCATTTATCATGAGGTCATTCCCAATCAGCTGCTGCGCTATACCGATCAGTTTTCTACCCCCGACTTGCAGGGTGAAATAGAGGTGACGATCATCTTTGAAAAAGTGTCAATCGGTACCGGTTTGCATATTATTCAGGTAGGTTATCCGGATGTGGTGCCGCCGGCGGTGTGTCATTTGAGCTGGCAGGAATCACTGCAACTCCTGTCTTTGCTGGTTAATCCGCAGATTTCAGACAATTAATTCCTTGGATCTCCTGTGTTGGTTTCATCCCAATGTCCTCTCCATCAGCGCGCCTGACAAAGATGCTATACTGTGAGCTTATTTGTTTCATTTATTTAATTTTTCTCTTTTTTCGAGGTTCTTATGGGTCTGCCAAACTGTCCAAAATGTCAATCTGAATATACCTATGCAGATGGTGATCTACTGATCTGTCCTGAATGCGCACACGAGTGGAAAGAAGGTGAAGTCACTGAAGAACAAGTGATCATTAAGGATGCCAATGGCAATGTGCTGGCAGATGGTGATAGTGTAACGGTGATTAAAGACCTGAAAATCAAAGGTTCATCTTCAGTGGTGAAAGTGGGCACTAAAGTCAAAAGTATCCGTTTGTTGCCTGATGCTGCCGATGGGCATGATATCGATTGTAAAATCGAGGGGATCGGCCCGATGAAATTGAAATCCGAATATGTCAAGAAAGCTTAAATTTAGCCTTAGACTAAAATTCTGACGAGAGAATAATACGGTTGATTAATCGTATTATTCTCATTATTGCTGAAATTCGGGGCTGATCATTTTCCTGTCGCCTGATCCTCACATTTCGATTTGAGATCCCTTTAATGCCGCACCTGCATCTGGAATATTCTGACAATCTGCAACATATCGAGATCAAACCCTTATTGGTCGCGATTCATCAGGCACTTTTTAACGCCGGCCATGTCACCGATCCCAATGATTTAAAAAGTCGTGCGATTATGCAGCAGGATTATGTGATTGGACTGAATGTTGTTACAGATCAGGCCTATGTGCATGCTAAAGTTTCACTGTTGAGCGGGCGCAGTGTCGAAGTTCGTCAGGCAATTTCCGAATTGGTGCTCGACCTCATGCAGCAATATATTGCGCCACAACCTGAATTAAAAATACAGCTTCGTGTCGAAATCATTGAAATGCCAAAGCAGACTTATCGTAAAGCTGTTATCTGAATGATGGCTTTTATTTGCTGAGATGACATGGATCAAATGCCTTGAAACTTTATCAATGCCATACGAAATTTATAAACAGATCGACTTGGTCTGTAACAGCTCGCTATTTTATTCAGATCTAAAATTATTTCTATTTTTAAATGACGCTTTATGTCATTTACAGGCATGCGATAAAAGTTCTAAAGTAACTTTTAATCGCTGCTGATTTTTGAATCATCCAATCTAGAAACAGCATATTCATCCTGATTAAAATAAAAATAATTTAAAAAATAATCTTCAGGTGAGCTGTATCCAATCCGGCAGTGGGAAGAGCAAAGCGAGAATAACGCTTTAGCATAGGCAAAATAATAAGAACAAAAAGATCAGAAATCCGGTGAGTTGATTGAATCTCAGATTTCAGGTCTGACTTGTCCGGTTGAAGGAAATTTTATGCAGGTTTTTGGGGATGAAAAATTGGCTCAGGAAGTCATGGCATTTCTTCAGGAGTGGGATAATGCCGTAGCCAGACTTGAAATTCAGGATATTGTTCAATTATGCCGACCCGATATCCGTCTGGTCGATGTCAGTATGGAAGTGAAAGGTGTAGAAGCCTATCAGGCACTCTGGCAGCAATATCGGGCATTTATACCGGAAGGCATACGCATCGAACGCCAAGATCTTAATATTCATGTCACTTCTGATCTGGCTGTAGTCGATGGTTATGTACGGGTGAGTTATGCGGTGATTGAACCGATTTTCCAGCTGGGCTGGTGTCGGGTCAGCATGTGCCTGAGCAAGCAGCAGGGCAAATGGCAATTGCTGCATCAACATACTTCAGTCCCTGTGCAACTCGAAACCCGGAAAATGCGCCGGATCAAAAGCGTGAGTTAATCTATTTACCTGAAAAGATTTAAGTGAAATATCTTTGCAAATGATTACAGGAATACCTTTGTAACAAAAATATAGAAAGTCCTAAATTATGTTGAAGGAATAATATTTTAGGACTTTTCAGGTGGATAACAACAAGAACAGTCAAGTAAAACCACGACAGGCCAACCTGCAACAACAGACTGAAGTATTGATGCCGGATCAGTCCGAGCGGCAGCGCACCCAACATGCACTCAGAATGATGGCAGGCTTTGTAATTGCTGCTGTAGTCATGACGGCATTGTATTTTGGCCGTGATATTTTTATTCCGCTGGCTTTGGCCATTCTGCTGGCATTTTTACTTTCTCCTCTAGTTTCTCGCTTAAAGCGCTGGGGCTGTCCCCAATGGGCGGCGATTGGCCTGGTCATGTGCCTGACCTTGTCATTTCTGGGCGGCACTGCAACTTATCTGGGGATGCAGCTTGGTAAGCTGAGTCAGGAACTGCCACAATATCAGGACACCATCCAGCAAAAACTGAAAATGCTCGAAAATTATCGTCAGGGACCGAGTATGTGGGACGGTGCGATCCAGACCTTTGACACGGTAGAAAATTCGATAGACACCCAAGAACAGGAAACAGAAGACCCGAATGTGCAGAATGTCAAAGTCGTGGGCCTAGAGCCAACGAGTGAAGAGGCTGCGCTGGACTGGTTGAATAAAATCCTGAATCCGTTGGCGATTATCGGGATTGTGTTCCTGTTTATGGTATTGATTTTATTCAATGGTAAAGACCTGCATGACCGCTTTCTGAAACTCTTGGGTGGTAATCTGAATATCGGCACCGATGCGCTGGATGATGCCGGCAAGAGTATCGGAACCTATTTGCGCATGCAGCTGCTGGTCAATGTCACTTATGGCATTCCCATGGCGATTGGTCTGTTATTGATTGGCGTACCGGCAGCGATCATGTGGGGGCTGGTCGCGGTGGTTATGCGTTTTGTACCCTATGTTGGCCCGATCGTTTCAGCTATTTTCCCGATTACACTGGCTTTCGCCGTTGATCCGGGCTGGGACATGGTGCTGTGGACTGTGGGCTTGATACTGGTGCTGGAACTGATCAGCAATAACGTGATTGAACCGTGGCTCTATGGGGAAAGTACCGGCCTGTCTACCTTGGCAATTATTCTGGCTGCTACGTTCTGGACCACCCTCTGGGGACCGGTAGGGCTGATCTTGTCGACGCCTTTGACTGCCTGCCTGCTGGTTTTGTCCAATTATGTACCGGCACTGGGTTTTGTCAAAACCTTGCTTGGCAGTACGCCAGTATTGTCACCCTCCGAACGCTTTTACCAGCGACTGGTGGCTGATGAAGTCAATGATGCAATGCGGGTAGCCAATGATTACATCTGTGCGCAATTACCGAAAAAGCCCAGTGCAGAGGAGGTGGCCCGTCGGGTACAAATGTTCTATGGCGAAGTGGCCATTCCAGCCATTCGGATTTATTCTCAAGGACATGATACCGATGTCACTGCCGAACACCGGTTGCGTCTTTATCAGGGCTTGCAGTTCTTTAATCATGCGTTTCAAAAAGCCTATCCGAGTAAGATGAGTGCCGAGCAGCCCGAAGTTTATTGTGTTGGTGCGCGTTGGGAAATTGACACCCAGATTTCTGCCATGTTGGCGCATGCCCTAAATCTCAAAAATATTGCTGCCCGAAATGATCTGGATGTGCTGATTCAATCGAGTGAATCAGGAAAGGGTATTGTATTACCAGCTTCGATCAAGATTTTATGTGTGTCTATTTTTCATCATGCGCCTGCGGCACAGATTCGGTTGCTGAAATATAGACTGGCGCAGCAATATCCTGAGCTGAAAATCATTTTTGCGACTTGGAGTGTGATGCAGCTGGAGCTTCTGGATGAACTGCAACAACGTTTTGAGCTGCAGGCACTGGTCAATAATGTCGATGATCTGATTCTGACTATCGAAACTTATACCTTGAATGAAGGCGAAAGCTGGTTTGAGAATCTGGAGATCAAGAATGAAAAAGAACGGCAGCAGGCTTTAAATGAATTGGGGTTATTGGATCATCGTCATCAGACCCTTTATAAACAATATATTGAAGAAGCCCGTCAAGCCTTTGACGTTGATTACGCACAAATTTCCTGGCTGAATCAGCATGAAATGTATATTCCAATCAGTCCTTTTACTCAGGAGCCTGTTGCAACCCGACAAATGTGCAAGGATTCAGTCTGCACCCATTTGCTCTATCAGAATGAGCCTTTGGTGATAGAAGACTTGCAGCGTGACCCGCGCTTTCCACATCTGTCAGAATTAAGACAGCATCATATCCGTTTCTATGCTGGTGTGCCTTTAAAAGATAAAAATGGAATTGCGCTTGGGAGTCTATGTCTGCTGGATAAACAACCGAGACAGATGCAGGCCGAAGATATGATTCTGCTTAAGGCTTTGGCGCAGGATTTAATGGCGACCCTGAGCAATGAGCGCAAGAAAAAAGATAAACAGAAGCAGATTGAGCAGATGCAGCCTGCTACCTCGGCAAGCGTTTTAAATAAGGACTAAATGATGAAACAAAAATGGATCTACAGCATCAAAATCATGAGTATCACATTTGGTCTAGCCAGTATCAGTTCATGGAGTCTGGCTGCTATTCAGGGACTGCATTTTTTACATAAAGACTGGGAAATTTCCTGTGATAATACCGGCACCTGCCGCGCTGCCGGTTATCAATCGGATCAAGATATTGATCAGCCAGTTTCAGTTTTATTGGAGCGTGCTGCGGGTGTAAACAGTGTTATCAAAGCCCAAGTCCAGATTTTACCCTTAGCTGCTGCCACACCCACACGACAGCTTCAGCTACAAATTGCCAGCACACCTTATGACGTGATTGGTCTCAATCGGGAAGGAATAGGGCAACTCAATAGCAGTCAAACGCGTGCCTTGCTGAAAGCAGTGCAGGGAACGAGTCCAGTGATATTTAAAAATGCGCAATCACGCTGGAACCTGTCGACTTCCGGCGCCAGTGCCGTTTTACTCAAGATGGATGAATTTCATCGTCGACTTTATACGCCCTCAGCCTTGATCAGGCCGGGGAAAAAATCCAATCAGGCGGTGCTCAAAGCTGCAGCGATACCGAAAATTCAGATACCAAAATATCAGTCAGGCAAAATCGCTCAAGCGAAGCTGAATACGGCAGCCAGTCAGCAGATGATTCGAAAACTGAAAGCCACCACCAACGAGGATCAATGTGATTTGCTGTTTAGCCAGCGTTTTCTCAATGATGATGTCATGACCATTTATCCCATTAATGCCCAGAATCAGCTGGTTCAGGTGCCGTGCTGGCGCGGGGCTTATAATATGGGTAGTGGCTTCTGGCTGATGGATCAAAATAAGCAACTGAAACAGCTAGTAACCACCTCGGGAGAAACATTTAGCCAAGGCCAGATATTTTCTGGGCATAAAGTACGTGGTTTGGGTGATTGTCTGAGTCAGGACGAATGGGCCTGGAATGGCAAGAAATTTGTCAAAAGCTTCAGTAGTCTGACCGTGCAATGTAAAGGCTTCGCCGGTGGTGCTTGGAATTTACCGACCTACGTAAGCAAAGTCATTTATCAGGCCAAATAGTATTGTTTATAAAATAGCAGCGATAAAAAAGCCTGAATGACTCAGGCTTTTTTTAGTTTTGATTTTAAGAGGTGTGACCTTAAAAACGCTTTGGAATTCTTTGGCCATTCGGAACAGGAATTTCAGCATTTTTTAATACCCCAAATAACCAGGTTTCAGCATGCTGTACCGCAGTTTTCAACTGATCACCCATGGCCAGACGTCCGGCAATGAAACTGGCCAATGAACAACCAGAACCATGATATTCACCTGGCAGACGTGGACAGCGAGTTTCGTTGACCAGCTCACCTGCGATATATAGGCTGTTCTGAATGTAATCTGGCGTATCTTCATGGCCACCTTTGACCAAAACTGCCTGTGCACCCATTTCAAATAATTTTTGAGTGGCCAGTTTGAGGTCTTGCTCACCCGTCAGGGCGCGTAGTTCAACCGTGTTCGGCGTTAAGATAGTGGCTAATGGAATCAACTGGGTAAATGCTTTGACCAGCGTTTCTTGATTACCCAGCGAACCGCCACTATTCGCGACCAAAACCGGATCCAGCACATAGAGATAATCTGGATGTGCAGCCAGAAACTCGGCCAGTGCTGCGATATTGTCTGTGGTGCCTAACATGCCAGATTTTACGCAACGAATGGGCAGGTCATTGACCACCGCATTGGCCTGTGCCAACAGCAATTCTCTGGAAGTGGCTTCGAAACCAAAAACCTGCTGTGAATTTTGAATAGTGAGGGCTGTGCAGGCAATTGCCGCATGTGCACCACTTTGACCAATGGCTTCAATATCTGCTTGAAGGCCGGCTCCACCTGAAGGGTCTAAACCGGAAAAGCAAAGTACGGTAGGGCGCAAAATGATGTCCTTCATTCACTAAAATTGCATTAGTATAGGCAAATTTGAATGAACTCTCGATATTAATTTATATCGGTACTAATGAGAGGGGATGGGCGGTGATTAAGAATATTTTAATTGATCTGGATGGGACATTAACCGATCCGAAAGTGGGGATTACGACGTCTGCACGCTATGGTCTGGAAAAGATCGGTCATCCGATTAGTGACGAGATCAATATCGACTGGATTATTGGTCCGCCCTTAAAAGCCTCGCTTGCCAAAATTTTAAATGTTGAGGCCGATCATGTTCTGGCTGAACAGGCCTTGATGGGTTATCGGGAGCGCTTTGCAGTCAAGGGTCTCTATGAAAATCATGTTTTTGAGGGTGTAGCAGAAACGCTGGCAGAACTGAAACGCCGTGGTTATCGCTTGTTTGTCGCTACAGCAAAACCGACAGTGTATGCCAAACAGATTCTGGAACATTTTGATCTGGCCCAGTATTTTACCGACATTTATGGTAGTGAGCTGAATGGCGAGCGAACCAATAAAGCTGAGCTGATTCAGTATATTTTAGAGCAGCAAAAATTACAGGCCGATCAATGCCTGATGGTGGGTGACCGTGAGCATGACATTTTTGGCGCCCGTCACAATGGTATTGAGACTATAGCGGTAAGTTATGGTTATGGCAGTCAGGAAGAGTTAGAAGTGGCACAACCTAAATATAAAATTGACCGCTTTAATCAGTTATTAGATTATTTTAAATAAACCCTAATTTTTGCTTATTTTATTTGAGCTGATTTTTAGAGAGGCGATGTCTATAAGCTGGTTCATCTATAGAGATCAATTCTCTTATTAGATGGTTATCTCAATAAAAATCCCGCAGCGTGCGGGATTTTTGCTCTTGGATGAACATTTAAAGCGTCAAAAACCAGGTCGATGCCAGCACCACCATAATGATGATCACCAGTAAAATGTTGATGATCGTCATTCGATGTTGGGGGGGAACTCTGGCTTTGGTCAGAGCATTTCCTGCATGGTCAAACAGGATGACATTTTGCACGCTACTTTCATAACCGAGTTCGAGTAACGCACGCTTTTCAACTTCGGTTAAACCGTCTTCAGGCAGATCCATAATTTGCAGCAGTGCTATAGAGCTAAATAGTTTCTTCATCATTGAGGAGGGTAACAGCCGTTTCAGCGTCACCGCGGCTGCATCAAAGTCGGCAATAATACTCCGCGGATGGGCATAGGGCACATCGGGTAGCAGGGTATGCGTAATCGTGCCATCTATATTCATCAGCTGCATTTTATCTTTATAGATTTGCACCCATACAGCATCTGGAAATTTCACTAATTGATCTTGCAGCATGGATAAAGTCTGATTTTGCTGATATTTAGTCATTAAATAATCGATAAACAAATCCCGCATCAAGACGGGATTTGTAAGGTTCGGTTATTTGGCAGGAGCACCATATTCATTGTTTTGTTTCTTGGTTTCAGTTGCCCACCACCAGATCAGTACCAGTATGCCAATCACGGTAAGCGTCAGTAATTGCCACCAACCAGAGCGCCCTACATCATGCAAGCGACGCGCGCCAACGGCCAGACTTGGGACTAAAAGTGCCAGATTGAGCAGGCTATTCACCAGCGGTTTAGTGCCTAAAACTGTATCTATGACCTCAGCAATAATGCCTAAAATTACACAAAACAGCATAAAGAACCAAAATTCTTTACGGCGTGCGCGGCCGGAAAAGTTTGCATAGTTGGTCAGACATTTTACAAACCAGTCAATGCTGCTGTAATTTTCCTCGGCTTGATCCAGATTTGAATATTTGCCGAGCTGACTGGAAATTTTTTCTCCCAGATAAATAGAACTGCCTAAAGCTAAATAAACCTCAGATGCTTCCCCCTCGGTATTGACGATAAAATCGACCCGATCACCGCGTGAAGGTGGACGCTCACTACGCCAGTCTGCGCCATTAAAGCTATAGCGCTGATTATCATCCCCCGAGATAAAACCGGTATTGTGTTGAATAGAAAAATCAAGGATTGAACCTTTCATGCTTGTTCTCGTCTATTAAGCTAGATTATTTTTTTAAAGCGACGCAATTTCTTATCAGAATAACTTTAGCATAATCTAATTTTTAAAAAATCATAGTGGAATGACAGTAATTTTCTTATGTTTTTAAAAGCCTTATCGCAATAGTGATTCAGTATTCAATCAACAAAAAATATGGCGTTGCATGCTTTGAAATGAAGAAAATTAAATAGTAATGGCGCTGATTTATCTCTGAATCTTTTATAAGAAATTAAAGCTAAATCTATCTGATGAATATCAAATTTTTCTTTGGAACTATGGTTTGATGTTGTTAAATTTAATATGATGATAAACAGATACTTATAAATTTTAAATTTACAAAAAGCATATAATAATACTAATAAATATAACATTTTATTCATACTTTTTATCTATTATTAACGATTTTTTAAAATCAACAGGCGTATAATAAAAAGCTTCCTATGGTGATGAAGGTATCACATTCAATGTATCTCTCCCCATTATCGAAGGCCGTTTACCTTTGCTGTGCCTCTTTCATCTTAACCACGACCACTGTGCATGCTGAAGCTGCTTTCAGTTCGGAAAGCCCGTGGATGCTCGGTGACTGGAACGGGCAACGTACAGCGCTCCAAAATCAGGGCTATGATTTCAGTTTTGGTTATACGGGTGAAATGGCAAGCCTGATTGATGCGCAAAGATCTTCAAGCCATAGAACTGAATATGCGGACCAGTTTGTTTTTGGGGCACATCTGGATCTGGCAAAGATTGCAGGCTGGCAAGATACCGAAGCGCAAATTACTGTCACCCAGCGTAATGGTCAGTCACTGTCTCAAAGCACTGCTGCTTTAAACGACCATCTGAGTTCAGTGCAAGAGGTCTGGGGCCGTGGTCAAACCTGGCGTCTGACTGATTTATGGATCAAGAAAAAATTCCTGGAACAAAAACTGGATGTGAAAGTCGGACGCTTTGGTGAAGGCGAAGACTTCAACAGTTTTGACTGCGATTTCCAGAATCTGGCCCTATGCGGTTCACAAGTCGGGAATTGGGTTGGCGATCAGTGGTACAACTGGCCGGTAAGCCAATGGGCTGCACGAGTCAAATACAACATTAACCCTGAATTTTATGCCCAGGTCGGTGTTTATGAATACAACCCTGAGAATCTGGAACGTGGTAAAGGGTTTAATCTGAGTACGGACGGCTCCAAAGGGGCAATGCTTCCTGCAGAAGTGGTCTGGACGCCTAAACTGGGCACACAAAAATTGCCAGGTGAATACCGCGCCGGTTATTACTACAGCACGGCGGAAGCTGAAGTCATTTCCAATCCAGATCAAACCGATCATCACCATGGGGGCTGGATTGTTGCCAAGCAACAATTGACTGCACATCACGGAGATACTTCGCGTGGTTTGACCGGCTTTGTGAATGCGACAGTGCATGACTCCAAAACCAATAATGTCAGTGATATGCAAAATATCGGGCTGGTTTATAAGGGTGCAATGGATTCACGCCCTCAAGATGAAATCGCATTTGGTATTGCACGCATCAACATGAATGACGATGTCAGTGCTGACCGTCATCAAGAAATCGATGCAGAAATTTATTATGGCTTACATGCCACTAATTGGCTCACCATTCGCCCGAATGTGCAATATGTGCGTCACGTCGGTGCATATAAAGATGGTGAAAATGTCTGGGTGGGCGGAATCAAGTTTAATACGTCATTTTAAAATATAGTTTTTAGTTGCAAATACACTATTGAATCTCTAGGTGCTTTGTTGCAGTAATGGGCAATGCCTGCTTAAGACATTGATGTATTTATAACTCAGAATTTAACAATAAGGGTGCTCATGCCTGTCATGTGCATGGACTTTCAAAAAAACTTTTATAGGTGTTCAATATGAATACTTCATCATCAGGTTCAGTACTGAAAACGATTTTAGCGGTCATTGCCGCTGTTTTCGGTATAGGACTGCTGATTGGAGGGATTTATCTTGCAGTGCTGGGTGGGTCTTGGTACTACATCATTGCAGGTATTCTCTTTATTGCGACCGCAGTTCTCTTGTATAAACGAAAAAGTGCTGCACTCCTTGTTTATGCCATATTCGTTTTGGCGACAGTGGTGTGGGGGCTGTGGGAAGTCGGTTCAGATTTCTTTGCACTTGCGCCGCGTTTGGATATTTTAGGTCTGTTTGGTTTAGCGCTGCTTATTCCGGCGGTAACACGTGGCTTTGATCATGCTAAAACCGCGAAAATTGCCTTGGGTGCTTCATTAGCCATTACCATCGCTGTCATGATTTATGCTGTATTTAATGACCCGCAAGAAATTCGCGGTGAATTAAAATCCCAGCAGCCTGCAACTCACCAGCCAATTCCCGGTGTGGCAGATGAAGACTGGCCTGCTTATGGTCGTACCCAGTCCGGTTTACGGTATTCACCGTTAAAGCAGATTAATACTGAAAATGTCAAAGATTTGCAGGTGGCTTGGGAATATCACACGGGCGAATTCAAGACTGAAAATGACTCGGGTGAAACCACCAATCAGGTTACCCCAATCAAGGTGGGTGACAACATGTACATCTGTACCACTCACCAGAAATTGACTGCGCTTGATCCGGCAACAGGTAAGGCGAAATGGACCTATGATCCAAAGCTGAAAGCTGATCATACCTATCAGCATTTAACCTGTCGTGGCGTGTCTTATTATGATGTCAACAATACGGCTGGTTTTGAAAGCAGTCTCGCTGCGAAAAAAAGCAGCTCTGCTGAATGTCCACAAAAAGTCATTTTACCGGTCAATGATGGGCGTTTAGTGGCGGTCAATGCGACCACCGGTAAAGTCTGTTCTGATTTTGGTAAAAATGGCGAAGTCGATCTGCAAAAAGATATGCCATTCCCATATCCGGGCGGTTATATTCCAACCTCACCGCCTGTAGTAACCGGCACCACCATTATTATTGCGGGTTCAACTACCGACAACTATTCAACTGAAGAACCATCGGGTGTGATCCGTGGTTATGACGTGAATACCGGTGAACTGCTTTGGGTATTTGACACAGGCGCTGAAGATCCGAATTTGATTCCTGCACCGGGTCAAAAATTTGTACACAACTCTCCAAACGCTTGGGCACCTTTGGCCTATGATGCAGAGCTGGATATCGTCTACGTACCAACGGGTGTCGGTACCCCGGATATTTATGGTGGTCACCGGACTGAACTGGACGAGCGTTATGCCAACTCGATGCTGGCCCTGAATGCGACGACTGGTAAGCTGGTATGGAATTTCCAGACTACCCATCACGATTTGTGGGATATGGACGTGCCTTCACAGCCGACATTGACCGAGATTAAAGACAAAAACGGCAATATGGTTCCAGCCATTTATGTCTTGACCAAAACCGGAAATGCTTTTGTGCTGGATCGTCGTAATGGTAAAGCCATTGTACCGATTACCGAGAAACCGGTACCACAATCTGTGAAGCGTGGACCTCAGACCAAAGGCGAGTTCTATTCTAAAACTCAACCTTTCTCTGACTTTAATCTGGCGCCACAAGATAAATTGACCGATAAACAGATGTGGGGTGCGACCATGTTTGACCAGTTGGTCTGCCGTGTTGCGTTCCACAAACTGAATTACGATGGCATTTATACCCCACCTTCTGAAAATGGCACGCTGGTCTTCCCGGGTAACCTGGGTGTGTTTGAATGGGGTGGTATGTCAGTGAATCCGGACCGTCAAATTGCATTAACCAACCCGATTGGCCTGCCATTTGTATCAAAACTAATTCCTCAAGATCCGAACCGTCCTAAGACGGCTAAGGGTGCAGGTACAGAAGCAGGTGTTCAACCGATGTATGGTGTGCCTTATGGCGTTGAAATCAGTGCGTTCCTGTCTCCATTTGGACTGCCGTGTAAACAGCCATCATGGGGCTTTGTTGCAGGTGTGGATCTAAATACTCATGAAGTGGCATGGAAACGCCGCATCGGTACCATTCGTGACAGTATGCCGGGCATTCCATTGCCACCATTCAAAATGGGTGTGCCGATGTTGGGTGGCCCTATTTCAACTGCGGGCAACGTGATGTTTGTGGGTGGAACTCAAGATAACTACATCCGTGCCATTAACGTGAACAACGGTGATGAGTTGTGGAAAGGCCGTCTACCTGCAGGTGGCCAGGCTACACCAATGACCTATGAAGCCAATGGAAAGCAGTATGTGGTCATTATGGCGGGTGGTCATGGTTCCTTTGGGACTAAAATGGGTGACTCTCTGGTGGCTTATGCCTTGCCAGACAATAAATAGTTGAATCTCTAATTAAGTATGAAGAAGCCTGATTCGTCAGGCTTTTTTATTATGTATTGTTGAATGCCTATATCCATTTTTAAGGACACAGAGAAATGATGTTGATTTGTTTCTGAAAGCTCAATTTCATTCAGATCGCATTAAAATAATATGCTTTGTATATGGCTGATTTTAAGCGCAATTCAGATAAAGGATTAATCAAGTCTGAATTTATCGAACACAGAATTTTTAAGCTCAAAATATTTCTATTCATTGAGCGAACTATATGTCATCGAATCAGCGCATTTACTGGATATCGATGCTTAAAAAAAATGAATTGAATCATGAGATGTACGCCATCTCGATAAGGTATTTGCCGCATTAAACCACTTTCAAATAAGGTCTGTTATTTATGTATCAAAGCCCGAAATTTCCATTCGTGAGATCGACCTTGTCATGCCTGATTGCTTGCGTAGGTCAGCATATTTATGCAGAAAATGACATACAAGAAGTCCAAAGGTTAGACACGATTGTCATTCAAGCGACCCGTACCGATCGGGAGCGATTGACCACACCGGCGTCAGTGTATTATCTGAATCAAGAACAAGATAACAGCCTGAATGTGAACCTTTCGGAAACATTAAAAGGCGTTCCAGGATTACAGTTAAATAATCGTGAAAACTATGCCCAAGACCTGCAAATTTCGATGCGAGGCTTTGGCGCACGCTCCAGTTTCGGTGTGCGTGGTGTGCGTTTATATGTGGATGGAATCCCTGCAACGATGCCGGATGGACAAGGACAAACCTCGAATATTGATTTGAACAGTCTGGACCATATTGAAGTATTGGGTGGGGGATTTTCCTCGCTGTATGGTAACTCTTCCGGAGGGACGATTTTAACCACCACGCGAGAGGGGCAAGGTGCTGACTCGATTGAACTGGGGCATTCTGCAGGGAGCCAGAACAAAGGGCAGACCAAGCTGGTTTTGCAAGGCGGTTCAGAAAATGCCAATGAACCAGCTTATATCATCAGCTCATCTTATTTTGATACCGACGGCTATCGGGAGCATAGCGGCGCGCATAAAATCCTGAGCAATGCCAAGCTAACCTGGGATCTGGAAGATGGTTCTAAAATCAACTGGATGAATAACTACGTTAAAATTGCTGCAGATGATCCAGGTGGTTTAACTCGTCCACAATGGGAAGCCAATCCGAAGCAAGTGGTTGGTAATGTCACCAAATACAATGCTCGTAAAGAAATTGAACAACTGCAAACAGGTTTGACCTGGAATAAGCCGATCAATGACCAGCATGAACTGTATGGCATGGCCTACTGGGGACAGCGCGCAGTCACGCAATATCAGTCGATTCCAAAGTGTGCATATGAAGAAAATACTGATATTTGTAAACCTAATACAGTTCAACTAGCCCGAAATCATCCCGGTGGTGTCATTGATTTTGACCGTAATTTTTATGGGACAGATTTACGCTGGACGGGTAAAGATATTCTACCAAATACTAAACTGATTGCAGGTGTCGCCGTAGATGCCATGACCGAAGACCGTAAAGGCTATCAAAACTTTTTAGGTGATCGCTTGGGAGTCAAAGGCGAACTGCGTCGAGATGAAGATAATACCCTGTGGAATTTAGATCCGTATTTGCAAGCTTCTTATCATTTTGCTCCCGATTGGACTTTAGATGCCGGCCTGCGCTATAGCAATGTGCATTTTAAATCAGAAGATCATTATATTACTGATGTGAATGGTGATAATTCAGGTAAAACCACTTATGATAAATTATTACCATCCATGGCCTTAAGCTGGCAGATTTTACCTGAGCTGATGACTTATGCCAGTTATGCACAAGGCTTTGAAACGCCCACCTTTACCGAAATGTCTTATCCTGCAAATACTGCAGAACACCGGAGCTTTAGTTTAAAAGCAGCAGAAAGTGAAACGTATGAACTTGGCTTAAAATCTGCTAATCGTTTCGGTGATTTTACTGCTGCAGTATTCCATACCACGACTCAGGATGACATTGTTTCTGCAGGTAATGACAATGGTCGCTCTACTTTCCGTAATGCAGATCAAACTTTAAGAGAAGGTATTGAACTCTCCTGGAATAAAAGTTTATGGCGTGATCTCACTGCTCAAGCCAGCTATAGCTATATAGATGCAACTTTTGATGCTGATATTCCTGAAATTTTAAATCAGAATGGCAATATTGCAGTGTCGAGAGTTGAATCAGGAAACTATATTCCCGGTATTGCCAAAAATCAGGCATTTTTAAGTCTGGGCTGGAAACCTGAAAATGGTTTGAGTGCAGGTTTGGATGTACGTTATTCAGATCGAATTTATGTCAATGATACCAATACTGAATATGCACCCAGCTATACTGTTGCTGGTGCCAATGTTGGCTATAAATGGAATATGAAAGACTGGTCTGTCAAAACTTTTGCACGTGTCGATAATCTTTTTGATAAAGACTATTCAGGTTCGGTGATTGTCAATGAAAGCAATAGCCGTTTCTTTGAGCCGGCAGAAGGGCGGAACTGGAGCGCTGGTTTGAGTGTGACAAAAGAATTTTAATTGAAATGGTTTATTGCTGCTAAATTTTCAAAATAAAAAATCCCGCTTTTTAAGCGTGATTTTTTAATATTTAAGTTTTGAAAAGTTGATCAGCGGATTTGAGATAAAACTAGATTGTCTGCTGATTCACCCGTTTTGATAATTCTTCAGCACTTTCGACCCGTTCAGAATATCGATCTGTGAGATCAGCAGACTGACCGCGAGTGAGGAGGGTGAACTCGTAAAGTTCCTCTATCAGAAGTTGTTTTAGATATTTTTTCTGCTCCGCAGCGCGCAGCTTTTAGCAAAGAAGACGGGGGAAATGATTATTGATGAAGCAGGAAAGCGGTTGAAATAAATCCCAGAATTGAAGACGATAAATCAGATCATAAAAAAGCCACCGCAAGGGTGGCTTTTTATTTAAAGTTAAAATCACAGATGTCGTGTCATTTTAAGCTACGTCATGCGACACATTGTTTGTCATTTCGAGTTTATTAACTTCAATGACTTGAGTGTAGTTGCGACGCATAATGACATTGATCAGCGACACAACCTATGTCATTTTTTGGATAAAACGACACAACCTATGACAATTTTTGAAAATGTGTTTTCAAAGTCTTGTTCTATTGCAATCAAGAACTACTATATTAATTTTACCTTCCTGAGCTGGTCGACTATTTAATACCAGCATTTCTTGTAGTTGATGAGGGGTAGTAGGTTTGAGTTTACCTCTCCCTGGTGTTTTTAATTTTTTATTATCAGATCTCTCTCCAAACCAGAGTACTAGATAAATACCTCTACCTTCGGCTCTCCAATCAGTGGCATATAATTTATTAAGTTGATTGTCTGCTCCAGTCCAAAGGTTAGGGTGCCACTGACCTTTTATTTCAATTGGTAGACGAATTTTGCCTACAGCACAAGTGATGTCAACTTCTTTGTCACCTGATACATGTGCTTCAGGTTCATATGTGATTTTTTTCTCACCTTGGCGAAGTAAACCAATTAGATGATCTCGACATCGTTCTTCATCAAAAGGCTTACCTTGGTCATTGAAAAATCCACGCCAAGATTCAGCATCATCACTTATAATCTTTGCTTGGACAATACTTAGCTCATCTAATATGACAGTTTGTAGATCAGAGATCGATTGGGGTTCATCATTATTTATGACTGCTTTGATTTCATTTATAGTAGGTGCCACATAAAGATGTTCGCTACGAATTAGTTTCTGCTCATACTGTACTGTTTTAATTAAGTCTGTGTATTCGTCGAAAGATGATATTTTTAAACGCTCCATTGCTTTACAAGCTTCATCACTATAGTTTTTACCTAATAGTTTAATAAGCTGAACCATGAATTCAGAAGCATCCCAAGGATTTGTATCCCCAAATGTTCCTCCTATAGGTTGACCTACATTTGGCCATAATTTGCGGAAAGTTGTAATAATCCACTCAAGTTGATTGGTATCTAATAGATTTTTATAATGATTCTCTCTGTAGCGACCAGTTATTCTATCTCGTAAAGTCCAAATTAAACTTTTATCAATTGGTTGATTTCCTAGACTATTGATTGTTTCTTTGAAATTTATAAGTATGCTGACAGCTATCCAGTATTTTAGTCGTTCTTCATCAGCTAATAAATCTAAGGAAGGAACAAGCTGTTTCAATTCTTCAAATTTTCCATTGTGTAGTAAACAATCAGCAAGTTCCTTTTCATCCTCGATATTAAGATTTTTAAATTTACTCAACCAATTTGTTGCTAATTCAGTACCTAATTCAGCATATTCTGCTTTTCTCATAAATTGTGATAGCCCACCAATATGAGAGCATTGAGCGATAAAGTATGGTTCATAAAAAGTTTGTATTGCTTCTTTGAAAATTCCTCTTTTTTGAAGTTCTTCAATAATATATGTATAAAGATTATTGATTCCAGCAATCTCATCATACCGACGATGTGATAGAAGAAGGTAAGCAGCTATTAGTCTTTCATTTGGTAGATCAAGAAAATATTTATTATTTCTAACACGTTCAGCTAATGCGACTAGTATAATATAACCTACTGGGTAGAATTGCCCTTGAGGCAAAATAATTGCAATATCTTGTGCACTAACATCAGGTGGATTCTTAACTAAGTTTGCTTCAAAGCCATCCATACATGCTTCAGAAATATCAGCTCCCACCCAATCAGATATGCGTTCATGTGGCGGTATTTCTTTACTAATATCAGTAAACTGACATAAATAAACTTTGGCTGGTTTAAGTATTATTTCATATTCACCTTGGCGTAATCGGTCGATATTTGGAATATAAAATAATCTTTGCTTGGCTCTATCAGCAGTTTTTTTGACTTCGGTTTGTTTTTTGCGTTCAAGATATTTAATTTGCCAATTTTCTAATTCAACGACGGAAATTTGATTTAACCAATTTTGATCATTCTTGTTATTAAGAGTAAAGGGTAACGCAGCATCTCTTACTTCCTTGCCAATTTCACCATCATGTCGTATTAATTGAACAATGTCTTTCCAACGAGCATCTGTAGAATTTATTAAATATAATTGTTTAAGGATGAAAACTAGATCTTCAGGAGTAAGAGCTAAACCAGAAGATCGGCTTGAAAGATACATGCTTCTTTGCCAAATATTTTCTTCAGATGGTAAATCTAGCAAAACCATATACTGTAATTTTTGCTTTGATTTGTAATCATTTTTTAAAAATGTTGCTAGCTTTTTAACATTTTCATCTTGATATCCAAATACCTTCCCAAAAGGTTTTAGCCAACCCCATAGCTTTTTAGGAGTGATATCATAATTTTCTATAAATCTTAGAATTAATCGGTATGCAAAATTTTTGGCTTCACTTTTAATTTCTGAATAATCATTTTTATCTAAAGTTTTAACTCCGATAATAAAAGAATTTAGGATATTTTCAATTTGTTCTAAAGGTAGATTTTCTTGTAAATACCACAATGGTCCGACAGTATTACTATTCATTTTTAAATATGAAATAGCTAGATGAGCAATTAAATCATCATTGGTTTTGTTGTAGCCAGTATCATCTAATAGCTCTATTGCTAATCTAATAGATGACTCATCACCTAATTGAAATAGGGACGTATATATACTAGGCCAATCTATAAATTGTTCTTGAATAGCTAAAGATTCACCAGCTGATTTACGTATTGCAAATTCTATTTTGGAATCATTAATAAGGTTAGTTAATATTTGGATAAAATCATTTGGAAGTTGATATCCTTTAATAACATCTATTAGAAAAAGTCTAAAGCCAAAGGGAGTATCAGGTTGAATTATAATTTTCTGGATTTGAGATAAGATTATTGGCGTTGTGAAGGCTCGAATGCTATATCCATTTCTATTATAAAAGTTATAAAAACTAGGATTATTTTCAGCTAAATCTTGAATACTATTTAGTAGAGTCTGAGCTTGCTCTACTGTTATGGTTCCTACATCACCATATTCAAGAATACCTATAGGGTCTACTTTAATAATACTTGAGACTAAAGTAGGGTCACTCAGTAACCATGAATGTAAACCACGTAAGTTACTCGGAACAAATTCATGACTATGGAACAAGGATAGAAGACGCTTACGTTTTCGGTTAGTATCAGCTAGTTTTACTAGCCATTTTGCTCCCAAGAACTCACCAATTCGACGATGAATGTAAGTAAAACGTTCTACGCCATTAGATCGAAAAAGGCGTGAGCCTAAAACTAGATCAATTTTTTCAGTGCCAGGAAGTTGTTTAACTTCACTTATTGGTAGTTCACCGTCAATTAAATTTATAATTGATTTTCTTGAAATAGCTTCATTACCTGTCAGGATTAAACTGGCAAAAGCAGCTCCTGCTGCATCAAGTGAAACTTCGCTTGGCAGTTGTGCTTCAGATTTAGATTCCGAATGTTCTGCTCTTAAAATTTCTATAGCTTGTTCAAATAATTGGGTTAAAGATTCAGGTAGTTGTCCCTGAATTGCAACTTTAGCAATTAAACTAAGAGTTTGAGGATTTCCTAGCAAATCATCCAGATTCTTAGCTGTAAAGTGAGTAATAATTTCTTGAGCTCTTTGGGTGCTAAAGTTTTGTTCAAGAAATATAGCCATATCATTTTGAGCAAAAGGATTTAAATGAAGTTCTAAAGGTGATTCTGAATATTGTTCTCTTATAGCTTGTATGCCTGTAGCACTTTTCCAATCTGCTGCACGGCAAGCTAAAATAAATTTTGGATATCCTAAAAATTCAAGCTTTTGCAATACTCCATCTACGGCATCACCATCATTTTTTGAATTTACCTCATCGAGTGAATCAATAACTAATATGCTATTTTTACCAAGAAGAGGGCGGGGGTTAGCACGATTTAGTAATTGACGTGCAGTACAATATGCGTAATTTTCTAAGTTTCCTAGCCATTCTAAAAGGCTAGATTTCCCCATTCCCGCTTCACCTAAAATAACCAATGAATTAGTTATTTCAAGTATTTCATGTTGACTAATTTTTTTTTGAGTATCATCAAATTGATACCACAGAGTTCTCGGGATCATGATCTAAATTTAATAAATATTGTATAGTTAATAGACTTCTCATAATCTTAGCATGAATAGTTTGTTGATTAAAAAATTGATCTGAAAGGAAAATACAAATGGAGAATAAGTGAATTTTACTCTTTTTTTGTTGCAGAAAATTAAGCTACTTGTCGATAATAGTGGGTTTATTGCTAAATTTACTATAGGTGCAGGTATATGTCTTATCCTTTTATATTTTTGGCATATTGATTACTTTCCTACGGACTTATCATTAGGCGATGGGCTTTTATTTTTCTTAATTACTATAAAATTTTTATTTGTCTATGCATTTTTTTTGGGCGCACATTATGCACTAGGAAGTATTTTTATTTTTTTTATAAAAGTCGTTCGAAGTTTCTTCAAATTTATATTTTCTTTTAGGTCCTTGAGCTTTATTAATTTAAGAAAATTTTTCTTGAAGAAATTTTATTTTAATAAGATTTTAGATACAACAGGGAAAAGTATCTTTAAGTTTTTACTTTATTCTTTCGGTTTTGTTTTTGTTTTTGCTTTTTACAATGAAAAATCAATAAACTTATTGATAATGGTATTTTTAAGTATTCTTTTGAAAATATTTATTGATAAATTTATAGATGATTGGAGAGAGAATAATACAAAATTAAAAGAGGATGAAAATAGCAATAATAATATAAAGCTTTTGATGATGATGCTTTATATTTTAATTTTCCCTAGCTCTGTATATATTTTTTATGCGGAAAAAACGAAGAATATTTTTATTAATATTGCACTAGGCTCTGTAAGGGAAGATGAAAAAAATAGCTTAATCTATATTAAAACAGGATTTAAAGACTTTTTTCCAGAATCAAAAATTGGGCAAAAAAAAGGTGAATATATTGAAATAAAAGGGGGTGAAATCCTTTTAAAAGGAGTTGGCAAGAATGCTTTAATTCAATATATAACTACAACCAAAGACCGGAATGGAAATGAAGTTAAAATAAAAGTTAAAGTTGAAGTTCCTAATGAGGCTCTATTAATTATAAGAAGATCCCAACATACGAACTAGATGGGATCTGAAGAACATCATCAAATTACTGTGTTACAAACTTTAAAACTTCATTTTTATTGAAAAGTCTTACTTTTTTATCTGTTTTTCCAAAATAGTGAGGCTTTATGAGACCCTGCTTTTGTAAGTTAGTGACATGGGAGTGGCGCATACCTAAAAGAGAGCTTGCCTCAGCACCAGTAATGAATTCTTCTTTTAAATCTAAAACTTCAGTAAGCTCATTTTTATAAATAAGCTTCCAATAGACTAAATCTTTAATGTCTAAGAAGCCTGTATCGACCCAATATTTTTTCATCCAATTTATAGGGCAGTTCAATCGCTTTGCAGCATCTAAGTAAGAAATAAACTCATCACTTAATAATTTATTCTTAAGATTTAATAAGGAACAAGCTTCAATTTGAACAGATATAGGACTGTTCTCTTTTTTTCTAAGAATCCCTTTTTGAACAAGTACCGCAACTTTATTCGAGCTAATTCCTAAAAGTGCAGATGCATCTTTTAACGAGTAATAATCCACATTGGTGGTTATCGATTCTAACGTATCTTTTCGCCTACCTGTTCGTGTTGGATAGTGTTGAATCATGTCTAAATTTTTTAAATTTATATCTTGAACATCTGTCTTTAAAAAAATATTAATTGGTGTCGAATCAATATGAGGTCCATGAACGGGCGAAATACCTATTGATGCTAATTTTTCTACAAGATTCGTAGGGTTTGCATTGATCTGTTTCGCTAAAAGTGCGATCAGCATATATTTTCTATCGAATTCATGAAGTTTTTTCTTTGAATATTTTTTTGGATCGGCTTTATCTAGATAGCTTTCTGCTGAGTTGAACCAACCCATATTTGCTAGTTTTCTAGCAGTTTCATAATTGATTTTTAAAATTTCAGAAACCTGTTTTAGATCAATGTGGTCATTACTAATTGCTATTGCATCTATTGTATCGAATGCAGGTTTATCCTCGTTATTGAGGCCCATAATAAAGCGCTCAATATCTATACTCGAGATACTTCCATGATAAAGCTCTTTCTTCCCCAAATTTAAATAGTCGTTTTCAATCAATTTCTCAAGTTCAAAACGAGAAACCTTCAAAATATACTTTATCTCATGATTTCTCAGTTTTCTAGCAATACTATTTTCACTAATTTTGTATTCGTTAGCATTTTGTTCAACGATTTTGATGTGCTTCTTGAAAAAAATCTCATATTTTAAAAACGGTATTAACTGTACCCTAGGATGTGAGTAATTGATTCTAGAATTAATAAGAGCACTGAGTTTTAGTGCTGAAATTTCAGGATTATGAAAATATTCATAGACAGAAAGGAAAACTTTCAAATCAGTATTAGATCCATCGAACTTAAAGAATTCATTAAAAGCATTCCAGCAAGCTGCAAACTGTTTGAATAATTTATTGGAGTTGAAATTTAGAACGTCTATAAACCAATATACAGTTTCTATTGTTTTTGCTTCCTTAAGTGGAGCTTTATCTAATTCAAAACCACAACTAGCACAGTTTTCAACACCAGCTTTTGATGTAATTGGATTCTCGCAATTGGGACAAGAATCAATTAAAAAGCAAGAATGTATCGGACATGCATAGATAGGTTTTAGCATCCATAATTTTCTTAGATACGTCTTTTCAGAAAGGCATACAGGGCAGTAACGTATATTGTTTAATTCTAGCAACTCATGGGGGATTTCAATTGCTCCTAGTGTTCTTGGAGATCTACTCGTTGGCTTTGATCTTTTAAAAGCTAAAAGTGAGTAATCACTATCTATATTTAAAGCACTTAAAACTAAGCTAAAGCGAGCTTCATCTGCAAGATGATAATTTAGTGATGCTTTAAGGATGGATTGATAGTTTTCTTTCCCTACTAAATTAGAGATTGAACTATGTGCATTAAGTTTAGCGGTTCTTAGTAGGAAGCTGATTGGCGATTCATCTTCGTAAGGAATAGCTTGTATTAAAAGAGTATTTTGCATAATTATGTTTGTTTCATAAATGATATGATTTGAGAAATATTCATTTCGAAAGGATTTTTACTTTGTTTACTAATGTATAGCGTGATACCTAATTTCCAGGCATAACTGAAGTCATTAGAGTTAATGACTTGCCGACCATCGTTTAAAGCATGCGCAATACTTTCTCTAATTAGGCTCATGATGTATGAGTGATAGCCTTTCGTAGCTAATTGAATTTGCATACCTACAAGTTGGCTATCTAGTGCTGGCATGAAGGAGATATTTTGCCTATTGAGAGTTCTTGAAACCTCGGCAAGAAATGCAAACATACTCCCACTCTGTGATGGATCAACAGTTAATGGGTTTAGGTGGTAGATGAATGGAAATCTACGTGCAATTTGGCTATCAATTTGAAGTAGTGGTACGAACTCTGGTAAACCAACTAAACAAAAACTGATCCCAGTTCTATTCACTAAAGTTTTAATCCAATTCCCTGTAGTCCGATTCATTCTTGTAGACGTAGGTTTACGCTCAAATAAATGATGGAACTCATCTAAAAATATGAGCTTAGTTTCACATTGAGCTAATAAATGAATGAGCCTACTTGTTAGGTATTCAGTCGTACCATATCCATTTTCACAAGTAAGATCTCCCAGTTCTTTGAGCATCATTATGGCTAATGACTTCACGGTGGCAGGTGAGGGTACTTCGACATAGCATACTGGGATAATGAATTTTTTATGATCCTTTGCTATTTTTTCGGAACGTGGCATCAAGCTTAAAATTGCTTTGCACAAGGTTGTTTTTCCTAATCCTCCCTCTGCCAGTAGCATGCTTCCAACTGGTTCACTAAAGGAAATACTTCTTTGGACACAATCTTGTATACCCGTGAAAGCTGCCATAAATTCAGTTGAAGTAATGACAATATTGTTAATAGATCGAATTCTTTCAAATCGATTGTCAAATTTTTCCATGCTTAAATACCTCCAAAGAACCAAACTGCTCAATTGGTGTTGGTGTATTTATAATGGAAACAGGTTGTTCAGAAATATCTTTCTCTTCCGAAAAAAGTTGTTCTTCAACTCTTTTTAGTTGCTTGGGAAGTTCTAAGCTAAGAGGCTTTAATCTTGGTTTTTTTCTCACGAGATTATGTTGTATCTCGTGCATAAGTTTATACAGGTGATATAAATCCGACATTGGTCCAATCCTTTGTTTGTCAGATCGAGTTTGGGCTTTCTTTAGTTTTTGAACTTCGAAGTGGGTTACTCGTGACAAGCCATATGTATAGTCTGGATTGGTTGAATCTGCTTGAATAACGACATCTTTATTATTAGGGTCTACAACATAAACTTCATTTAAATTTAAATCGTCAATCAGTACCGTAACTGTTTTTATGCCTTGCGCTTGTAGTGTCGTTAGCGCATGAGAAAAATAACTAAGACCATCTACTCTGACTTGACCGTGATTAATGCTTCTTTCAACTGGTCTGCGGCATAAAATTTTCGCATCTATATCTGTGAGAAAACTGGGCCGAATATCTTCGATTGCATCTTGCCACATGATAATAGGAGAGCGACCAGTCGTATGGTGAATAGATTTGTGATAGACATCATGGATCCATGTATCCACATATTGTTTTAATTGTTCTAAAGTTAGTTGAGCAACTTTACTTGAATTATACTCCCCCTTATCTATTGGATTTGAGAAAGTTGTTCCAGGGAGTTTTTGGAGAATTCCATGAGTCAGTGTACTAAAAAAACGTTCAATATGCGGTTTATTATTTGGTGTACCGACTTGAGATGGAGTTAAAGTAATTTTAAGCTGTTCGCATACTCTAGCGAGTGAATTATTTTTAAACTCAACTCCATTATCTGGAATGATAATACTCGGAATACCTCCTGGTAATTTATGATTCGGGCGAGTAACCATATCCTTAATAGTTTCTAGTGTCGTTGCAGCACTAGGGGGATACATATTGATATATGTACCTACAATTGTTCTTGAATAAACGTCAATTGCACAAGCTAGAAATGGTCGTCCTAGAGCGGTATTGGTTTTGGGATCTATGATAATAATATCTAAATAATGTGTATCGATTTCGACCATATAAAGAGCAAAAGGACTAACAATACTTTTGCCAGCAGATTGAAACTTTTTCTTAGCTATTCTAGATCCCTTCTTTATTTTTAATTCAATATAAGGGTCTAGTTTCTTGATATGTCGTTGGATACTCCTAAGAGTCGGTAACTGATCTAATGAAATACCTTGCTCCATGAATTGACCTAGCATATAGGCTTGTACATCTTTACTACTTCTGTATTCGGGCTTCAAATAGATTTCATTAATCCCTTGATTAAGAATTTGATAAACCTCAGGTGGGAATCTTAAGTGATGATTGCCTATATATTTATCTTGTAAACACAGCTTGTTCTGCGAAAAACTTTTATATTTAGTAACCCATCTTGCGACAGTACGGCAGGAAGGAGGATGAGGATCTTTAATTTCAGTGGAAATCTGTTCTATTAATTTTGATAAATATTGAGGGCTCGTTGGAGATTTTAGAAATTGAAGAGCACTAAGGACGTAACGCTCTTTACGATGTATTTCTGAATTGTGTTTAGGGTTGATCATCAGCTTATCAGGTGCAAAGACGCATAAGATTTCACCTTTTTTGTAGCGATTTTCAAACTCATTCGGGGTAATTGAAAATGTTTTTCCACCAGCAATTGCTGCATATCGTATAGCGTTATAGGTTACAGAGCCGATTTCAAAAATATAGTCAGGATGTTCTTTAAAATAAAAACGAAAACCTGGCTGTGGAATAAAAAGAGAGTTATTCATGTTATTAGATCTCTCTGCTTTTTTGTTTATCTGAGTTAATAGTAATTTTTTGATGAAAAAATAAATAATCAGCTAGTTCTGGTTTGAGGCCAATTGATTCAAGTGTTCTGTAGACTTGAGTTGAGTTATCAAACTCTTTGAGCGTTAATTGCTCTAATGCGTAATTAATTTCAAAATTATTCCAGTTGAATCGATGCCCTCTTTGATACCAATAAAGTAGCTGAGATATCTCTGATTCATTGGGTAAATCAGTGTGATCGATTAGCTTAAAAGTAATATCAATGGAGTGTAGTAGGTCAGAAAGTATTGCAAAGCGGTTTAATTCATCTATTGATAATGATGCTATAGATGGTTTGACTTCGTGAACTTCATAATTACCTTTTTTGGTTTGAATCAAAAAATCTGGAAAACAATACTGTTCATTGATCAGTAAAATTTTTAATGCTTGTGAGCGATAATTTAAGATATTTGGATCCTTTTCTAAGGAGACTGCATGAGCAAGTTCAAGCCGGCTTTCTAATGGTATTGATCCACAACACTTTTTACTCGGGAAGAGAGAGGTTCGACGACCGAATGCTCCTTGATAGATTTTGCGTTTCCCATGAAGTGTAGCTGCTACATTTGCTGTTGATTCAAAGGCAATCCTGATTTGTTCTAGGATGTTTGTTTGAATATCGGTTTTTGAAAATACTGCTTGATAGGGCATATCTGTTCATCCAGAAGTAATCCTATTCTCAATAAATTTTTGAGAATGAGTTAATCTGTACTATTGCGATCGAATAGCACTTACTTGACTGGTGACGATATAGAGAAGATACTTGGGTTCTCAGGTCTTTATATTCTTCTATATAAAGTCACGAACGGATCCTTTTAGGGTCCGTTTTTTATTAATTTTTTTCTAACTTTTCATAGTCACTCCAGGGTTGTTTCAGACTATTGAGAATTTAATGGTTATCTTGTGAATCTAGAATTGAGTTTCTTTGATTTGCTAGCCATGTAGCAACATCCTTTACTAAGGCATATTTGCCACGACGATTTGGGATACTAAAAACAGGAACTGGGACTGTTTTACGAGTTAAAGCTTGTCTAAAGGCTTCCGTGGATTTGTAACCTAAAGCGATTCGTAATACATCATCTGTCATTAGTGGGCCGTAACGGTCGAATAACTCTTTTTCTATTGTAGAGGCATCGACTATGGGATGGATTTCCATAGAGTTCCTGGTAGTAACCTGTCTCAACAAAAGCTTATACTTAGGTCTATATGTGTACAAGTTGAATAAATTAATAAACTTTTTCCGGAAATATTTTTTTAAATAATTGATATTTAAAAAGTTTATTTGAATTTTGTGGATTGTGTTTTGAAAAACGAAAATATTAGAAAAGTTAGAGTTAATAAAAGGGATGTAATCGATCAAATACGGGTTGCACTATGGTATTCGCACATAAAACTTGGTTTAGATGCACAACTGCCTTCTCAAATAGCAAAAATGATTGAGCCTGATAAAATCAGAGTAGTGAATGGATATGTAACTGATAATGATCGGAAGTGGAGAAACTATAAGAATGGTTCAAATGTTCCTCATCCAAAACTTATAAATAAAGCTGAAGCAGTCGTAAAAGGTAGTTCATTAATAATTAATCATGTACTTTGGCAAGCCATGAAAAATTCAATAAATTTAGATTTACTTTTAAAAGACGGTATTGGAAAACTGTCGTGGGAAGTTCAACGGATTCTTTATAAACCCAATAAATATGATTGTGATAGGACGTTAGTTGAGAATTTATCGCCTAAAAAACTCATACAGCTGGAGCGATTAGCTAGCTTAGACGCTTTAGCTGCACTGGTAATTTTTTATCGAATGGGAGTCGATGGCACTAGTAGCATTATCAATATCAGTCGAGCTATTTATCGAACTTTACTTATTGTGTGTTCTCAAAAGCCGTATTCACATTTTAGTGAAAGTTTAATTTTATTGATGAATTCGCAGGTGTTTTCTTTATCGGATTCTAAGCAATCAATATTAGGCGATAGCTTCAAAGATGATTTTCTAATGGATTTACAAATATTAAGGAGCCAATTTTCAACGATGGATAATGAAAAATTGGCCGAAAATACTTGGAAAGAAGACGTTAAGGCCTCATCCGATTTTCTTGAGAAGGTGAGGTTTCATAATCTCTTTGAAGAATCGACTATTATGACAGTAGAGGCTATCTAAAATTCTTCGCATGAAAATTATCTGTGTATTACACATGTGGGATTTTATGAATATATTTTACATATCTAGGCGTTTAGACAGTCTTTCTTCAGCATACATTTGTTTGAGAGCTAAATTTTCTTGTTCCAATTTATCTAAACGAATAAGAATTTGCTCATTAATATCTATATAACTTGCCTTCCAACGATAGAAAGTTGCTACACTGATTTTGTACTCTTCGCAAATTTGTTCGACAGTTGCACCTGCTAAATTCTTTTTAACAATACTGTTGATTTTAGCTACAGAAAATTTTTGCTTCACAGTGAATTCCTAAACTATCTTTTAATGATTACCCAAAAGGAAAAATTCTATAAACAGATAGGATTAAATTAAAAATATCCTATTTTGGGATATTTTTAATTGTAACTGATATTGAGCCATGCGCTCAATACACGATCCTAGGTATAAAGACCTAATTAAGAAACTTATAGAACTGCGTGAGTCCAAATATGTGACTCAGGTTGAGCTTGCCCAACGTTTAGTTAAGCATCAATCGTATGTATCTAAAGTAGAAACCTTAGAACGAAGACTTGATGTAATTGAACTGGTGGATTGGCTCAAAGCTTTAAATGTAGAAATTGGGGAATTTGTGAATCAAATAAAATTATATAATTAAAATTAGAAAATCTTGCAAGTTTAAATGTCTTGAAATTTATATTAGTTATTGAAATAATATAAAAAAACTTATCGCTTAGTTATGAAGAATTTTCAATTAAAACGAAATAGAAAATTAGAAATCTTAAGACTACTTGCAAAGCAAGAAATTAAGATTTTTAAAAAAATTGATCCTATAGTTTTTTTTGATGAAATTTTAGACTTAAAAAATTTACCTTCAACTGATCCACGTTATAAGGATGCAAGAGGAGATCTAATACAGCACTATATTAATAATAATGATTGGGAATTAGATTATATTTTGTTGGAAAGGTTTAATTTTATTGATTCTGATGAGATTTTAATTGGATTACTCAATAAGGTAATTTCACCTGAGGTTAATGAGAATGATGATGATATAAAATTTTTTTATCATACATTAAATCCAATTTTAAAAAATGATTTACTTGAATATCGTTTAAAAGGTATTAATGATAACGGGTTATCAATATTTGAAATTGAAGAATTAGATGAAGATAATAAATTTAAAGATTTAGCTGATAATAAAATTCCTTTTGTCTTTAGTAATACTAAACATGAACATAATTCATATTTTTTACTGAGTCCGACCACATGGGATGATTATGGTAATAAGAATGAATTTTTTCTCTATTATTTTTCTAATAATATGAGGAAAGATATAGGTAAATTGAAAATTATTTCAAAGCAATCTAACAGTACAACAAAAGAAATAGTGGAGAAATTTTATACTTTAAATAATGAATATTGTTCATTGGGGCAGAATTTTGATTTTTATAGGAATTTGAAAAATATCTTCCAGCAAAATTATTTATCCATTCTAAAAGGATTAAATGATATTGCATTTTTTCCTCAAATATGCGAAGAGTTTGAAAATTTTAGCGATTTTAAAAATAGTATTATTAGATTTGATGAGCAAGAACAGCTCTTAAGACAGGCAAGATACCGTATAGATAATTATGATTTAAGTAATTTATATTCTTTTGAATACAATTTTAAACCAATGTATTCAGATGAGGATGGATTAAGAATTGCATTTAACTTTAATGATAGTTCAATTCTTCCTAATAGGATATATGCACTTATAGGAAATAATGGAGTTGGAAAAACGCAACTAGTTTCAAAATTACCATTTGATATAGCAAATGGTAATTTTGAATTATTTGCACCTAAGCTACCTCTTTTTAGTAAAGTGATAGCTGTTTCGTATAGTGTATTTGATAAATTTGTAATACCTGAAAGTTCATCTAAAATTAATTATATTTATTGCGGATTAAGACATTCAAAAGGAAGTTCAGAGTCGATACTCTCAGAAAATGAACTAAATGCTAGATTCTTTTTATCAATAGTTAAAGTTCAAAAGAATAAAAGATTTAGTAGTTGGATTGAAATTATAAAAAATTTTTTTCCAAAAGAGTTAGTTGATGTTTGGGTTGAATGGGATTCTACAGTATTTGAGCAAAAGTTAAATATAGTAGAAATTAATAAGTCATTAAAAACATTTAGTTCTGGGCAAGCTATATTTTTATATATCCTCACTGAGATTTTAGCTAATATAAGATATGACTCATTAATAATATTTGATGAACCAGAAACACATTTGCACCCTAATGCAATTTCACAATTAATAAATAGTATTCATCTTTTAGTAAAAAAATTTCAATCTTTTTGTATTATAGCTACACATTCACCAATTATTGTTCAAGGTATATTATCGAAAAATGTATATGTCATAAGAAATGAAAATAATATCTTAAATGCTAAACATCCCGCAATTGAAACTTTTGGTGAAAACTTAACAAAAATAACGGAAGATATTTTTGGGTCAAGAGAAACTGATTCACAATTCAAAAAAGAATTGGAAATATTGATAAAAAAAGGATATTCATTTGAAGAAATTTTAGAACTTTTACGAGAAAATAATATACCGCTTAGCTTGAATCTTACAGTTCTTTTGAAAAGTATGGTATCGAACTGATATGATTAATTTGAATTCATACAATGGTGACAGCATTTCCTTTTTACAGGAAGTTGTTAATTCAAAAAAAAGGGGAAAAGGAGAGCAATTCCCTTTTTATAAAGATCGTATTACATTATTGTTTCCAGTCTTAAAAAGTGCATATCATGTATATGATGCTGCTTTTACCAGTAATGATTTACTTTATTTGGTACCGTTGTCTTCTATTGATACTAATCAGAAAGATGATTTATTAAAACTCTATAAATATGGTTCGAAACCTTTTATAAAGTTAAAAAATGCAATAATTTCTTTGCCAAATGATTATGAGCTAAACACTTGCCAATACTGTACAATTAATGATGTTAATACTTTAGATCATATTGTTCCGAAGGAAAGTTTTCCAGAGTTTGTTGTACATCCCAAGAACTTAATACCGGTTTGTTCTGAATGTAATAGCTATAAATCAAATAAGTGGATAAAGGATGGTAATTTTGAATTTATAAATTTATATCTTCATAAATTACCATATCAACAGTTTTTACATGTTGATTTGAAATATGTTAATAATACTTTTTCAGTTAAGTATTTTCTTAAAAACACTCATAATATAGATGCTATTTTATTTAATATAATTAAAAATCACTATGATAATCTTAAGTTGTTAAATAGATTCCAAGGAAAGGCGAATCAAATTATTTCTGAATTTGAAAATACAATACGCGGTAGTTTAATAAAATTAAGTCTGAAAGATTCTTTGGAGTGTGCAAAAGCCACAATTACTTATGAGCAATCAAGATTAGGTATGAATCACTATGAGAATGTTCTTAAATTAACTTTATGTGATAGTCTAGCATTCATGGAGTATTGCAGAGACAAAGGGTATAGATGATTTAAATAAAATAAATATTACTCATGTTGCTTTAATATTATTAATAATCTAGAAATTATATTTAATAATTTTAATCAAAAAAATAGAGCCCTAAGGGCTCTATTTTTTTGACAAACCATGCGTCGTCTTATGCCAAACCATGTGTCGTTTTTGACAAACCTTGTGTCGCATGACGAGCTAAACCTTACCAGCTTAACGCACCGCCAGTTTGGTAATCTGTTACGCGCGTCTCGAAGAAATTCTTCTCTTTACGCAAGTCCATCATTTCTGACATCCACTGGAACGGGTTATTCACACCAGCAAACTGTTCAGGCAAGCCTAATTGCGCCAGACGACGGTTAGCAATGAACTTCAGGTATTCTTCCATCATGCCAGCATTCATACCGAGTACACCGCGTGGCATCGTGTCACGTGCATATTCGATTTCCAGCATAGTGCCTTCAAGAATCATCTGGATGATTTCTTCCTGGAATTCAGTGGTCCATAGACCCGGGTTTTCGATCTTGATCTGGTTGATCATATCGATACCGAAGTTCAGGTGCATTGACTCATCACGCAGGATGTACTGGAATTGCTCGGCAACACCATTCATCTTATTACGACGACCCATAGACAGGATCTGGCTGAAACCACAGTAGAAGAAGATACCTTCAAGTACACAATAGAACGCGATCAGGTTGCGAAGCAGAATCTGGTCGTTTTCAGGTGTACCTGTCTTGAAAGTAGGATCACTTAAAGACTGGGTATATTTCAGGCCCCACGCAGCTTTACGTGCAACTGACGGTACTTCACGGTACATGTTGAAGACTTCGCCTTCATCCATACCTAGCGACTCGATACAGTACTGGTAAGCGTGTGTGTGAATCGCTTCTTCAAACGCTTGACGCAAGATGTACTGACGGCATTCAGGGTTGGTAATATGACGGTAAATCGCCAGTACCAGATTGTTTGCAACCAGTGAATCGGCAGTTGAGAAGAAACCGAGTGAACGCATCACGATGGTACGTTCATCTTCAGTCAAGCCATTTTCAGACTTCCACAGCGCGATGTCGTGGTTCATGTTGACTTCTTGCGGCATCCAGTGGTTTGCACATCCGTCCAGATACTTCTGCCAAGCCCATTCGTATTTGAATGGAACAAGCTGGTTCAAGTCAGCACGACAGTTGATCATTGCCTTGTCGTCAACCTGGACACGCTGCGCACCCATTTCAAGCTCTTCCAGGCCTGGAGCTACATCAAGTTGCTCTAGGGAAGCAGATGCTCTTGCCAGCGAATCGGTTGGATTTGATCCTCGGTTTTGAGTGGCTCTAAGGGGTTGTGCAGCTGCCACATCCGGCGATGCGTTGCCTGCATCAGATACCATCTGTGAATTAGACGTTTTTTGCGGCTCGACGGGCGCAGGCTGCTGTTCAGGTGCAGCCGGTTTTTGCGAATCATCTTCGAAATCGTCCCAACTTAGGATAGACATGGGATTCTCCTTAAGTATAAAAAGGTGAACCTCATTTGAAATAGAGACAAGATTATAAACCTGTCTCTGTTTCAAAACCATTTCATATATTAATGAAATGGGCGGGGGTTCCTATTCCTTTAAAATGTTTAACAAATTTTGGTCAATTGGAAAAACAGCTAGTCTGTCTCTCTGATCGACACAATGCCTAAAATCTTTCATGATTTCATCACTCGATTTTGTTGTATGTAGCAACCAAATCGATTTCTGTAATCTTTCATGCTCATATTGTCCAAGAGCTTGATAAATCTTGGAATAGTTTGAGCGTGGTTTATTGTGTAGATCGTAACTTAAACACATGTAGTGCATTGAAAACTCCTTTAACTTTGGATAAGTAAGACTGTAAATTGCATTGCATTTTTAAAGCTCCTAAAAACAATGTTTTAGATTAAAAATGAGAATTAACAGTTGACTCAAAACTCAAAGTGAACGAAGATTTCGTTACTTTCTTTGCTGAAAGTTATCAGTCAACCGTGTTCTCGGTTATCTGAGATTGATGGAGGGGATACTGCAATATCCCCAACATTTTTCTCAAATCTTTTCTAAATTTCTAATTACTTTTTATCTTTCGTAACCTTCAATCTAGATTTGATTTTGTATTGCTACATAATCAAAAGAAGTAATTCGTCTAAAGAAAACTACTTATTTTGTTTACGCTGCTGGCGAACTTTGAGCCAGAAATAAGCAATTGGTAAATAAAAAGTAATGCCAAAGGAAATCAGCAATGCCGCAAGTCCTAACATGTAGTTGTGGGTCATATGGGGCATTGAGGTTTCCTTATTTGTATTAAATTCTAAATCCTCCCCAAACCCCTCCTTTAATAAAGGAGGGGCTTCCATCCACCTATTTTGATTTCTGGAAGTCCCCCTTTTACAAAGGGGGATTTAGGGGGATTCTAGAAACTCGCCAATTACTGACAAGCTTCACAATCAGGGTTGTCAATCGAACATGCCATTGGTACTGGAGCCGCTTGCGCAAAACCTTCTTCCTCTGCAGGAGCTTCAGGTTTTTGCGCTTCAACCACCGGAGCTGCTGCTACAGCAGGAGCCGCAACAGTTGCAGGTTTAACTGCATTCAATGCGCCAGTGTTAATGGTTGATTTCTCAGCAGAAGTCGCACCCAATGCACGAAGGTAATAAGTCGTTTTAAGGCCACGTAACCAGGCCATCTTGTAGGTGATGTCCAGTTTCTTACCGTTTGCACCAGCGATGTAAAGGTTCAGAGACTGCGCCTGGTCGATCCATTTTTGACGACGTGATGCAGCATCCACGATCCAGCGAGTTTCAACTTCAAACGCAGTCGCGAAGATCGCTTTAAGCTCTTCAGGAATACGGGAAATCTTCTGAACAGAACCTTCGAAGTGTTTCAGGTCGTTGACCATCACCGCATCCCAAAGACCACGTTCTTTCAGTGCACGCACCAGGTACGGGTTAATCACGGTGAATTCACCAGACAGGTTTGATTTCACATATAAGTTCTGGAATGTAGGCTCAATAGATTGAGACACGCCACAAATGTTTGAAATCGTAGCAGTCGGAGCAATTGCCATCACGTTCGAGTTACGCATACCGTCTTTTTGAACTTTGGCACGTAAAGTGTCCCAGTCCAGACGTTGAGTGCGGTCGACTTCGAACATGTGTTCTGGACGAGTTTTCGCAACCAGATCAAGCGAGTCGATTGGTAGGATACCTTGATCCCACAATGAACCTTTGAATGTTTCGTATGTACCACGTTCAACAGCCAAATCGCTAGATGTTGAAATCGCGTAGTACGAAATCACTTCCATCGATTCATCAGCAAACTCAACCGCAGCATCAGAACCATAAGCAAGGTTCATCTCATACAGTGCATCCTGGAAGCCCATGATACCCATACCAACCGGACGGTGTTTCAGGTTCGAGTTGCGTGCTTGTGGAACAGCGTAGTAGTTGATGTCAATCACGTTATCGAGCATACGAACCGCAGTTTTAACTGTACGTGCCAGTTTTTCACGATCAAGAACACCACCTTGAACGTGTTGTACCAGGTTGATCGAACCTAAGTTACATACTGCGATTTCTTCTTTGCTGGTGTTCAAAGTGATTTCTGTACACAAGTTAGAAGAATGAACTACACCAACGTGTTGTTGTGGTGAACGCAGGTTACATACGTCTTTGAAGGTGATCCACGGGTGACCAGTTTCAAACAGCATAGACAGCATTTTGCGCCACAAATCTTTTGCACGGATTTTCTTGTGCAACATGTTTGTTTCTTTGGCAATCGCTTCGTAGTGCGCATAACGCTCAGCGAATTCTGCACCGGTCAAATCATGCAGATCAGGCGTTTCAGAAGGCGTGAATAAAGTCCATTCTGCATCTTCGAATACACGTTGCATGAACAGGTCAGGAACCCAGTTCGCAGTGTTCATGTCATGGGTACGACGACGGTCATCACCAGTGTTCTTACGCAGTTCAAGGAATTCTTCGATGTCGAGGTGCCAAGTTTCTAAGTATGCACAAACTGCACCTTTACGCTTGCCGCCCTGGTTCACCGCAACAGCTGTATCGTTCGCCACTTTCAGGAACGGAACAACACCTTGCGACTTACCATTTGTACCTTTGATGTATGAGTTCAAGGCACGAACTGGCGTCCAGTCATTACCTAAACCGCCTGCCCATTTAGACAGCATTGCGTTATCACGCATTGCGCCATAAATGTCATACAGGTCATCATCAATGGTTGTTAAGTAGCAGCTAGACAATTGTGGACGAAGCGTACCTGAGTTAAACAGGGTAGGCGTCGAAGCCATGTAGTCGAAGCTAGATAATAAGTTATAGAACTCGATTGCACGGTCTTCACGGTTTTCTTCATTGAGCGACAAGCCCATAGAAACACGCATAAAGAACAATTGCGGAAGTTCAAAACGTACGCCATCTGAATGGATGAAGTAACGGTCAAATAATGTTTGCAGACCTAGGTAAGTAAACTGGTTAGAGCGTTCCGGTTGAATCGCAGCAGCCAGTTTCGCCAGGTCAAAGTTCAGCAATTCTGGAGAAAGCAGCTCAAGCTCAATCCCTTTTTTCAGGTAAGTTTCTAGCGCATCACCTTCAACTGTATCTACAGGTAGACCCAGGAATTTCAAACCAGTCGCAACCAGGTCATCACGCAATAAACGTGCAGTCACATACGTATAGTTAGGCTCTTGCTCAATACGGGTACGGGTCGCCATCATCATCGTGGTCGAGATGTCAGACTCTTTTACGCCGTTGTACAAGTTTTTCACAGTCTCATCGACAATGGCTTGTACATCAATCCCTTCAAGGCCTTCTGCTGCTTTAGTAACATGCGCAGTTAAAGCACTTAAATCTAGTGGCTTGAGTTTGCCTTCAGCATCGGTAATTTGCAGGGTCGGGTGATGATGTGCACCTAACTGTTTACGTGCTTCAGAACGTTGTTCACGGTAAATGACATAAGAGCGTGCAACTTTCTGTTCGCCCGTACGCATTAGCGCAAGTTCAACTTGGTCTTGAATTTCTTCAATATGAATCGTTCCGCCAGAAGGTAAACGACGTTTAAAGGTATTTAATACCATTTCCGTCAGTTGCTCGATACGATCATGGATCCGGCTCGAGTCAGCGCTTTGTTGGCCTTCAACCGCCAAAAACGCTTTACCAATTGCGACAGAAATTTTTTCTGCATCAAAAGCGGCAACATCACCGGTGCGTTTAATCACCTGAAGTTGACCAGGAGTTGAAGTGATTACGCTCATGTTAGCATAGCTCCATTGTCATCTATTTTTATGTTTATGGACCGTTTGAACTGGGCAAAATTCATGCCACAGTGTTTGAGGAATAAACACAAGACCTAGTGGTTTTAAAATTAATTGAACACAAGATACGGGAAAATTTAGGGTAGATCAATATTGACATTTAGCTAAATATTTTTCTTAAGTTGTGCTTTAATCCTTGTAAAAATATCGCTATTTTTATTGATTTTTGTATAAGCCTTATCAGGCAAGGCATAGCATAACAAAGTCAAAAGAAAGTGCTTATAGATAACACTGTGGATAACTAAAAAGTGCTGAATCAAGCAATCATATTTTGTCCATGTAATAGTTGTGTAAATCGAAAATCAGATCTAAGCCACTGTTTCAAGCATAATTGTCCAAAAAATGCACGATAAAATATTACAAAATGCTATCTTGATGTATCAGTTTGGTGAACGCTATCTTGTTTACAATGTAAACGTGTGTATATTGCAAGCATATTAAAAACGTATCTATTGGATTTCAAAAGGATACGCCTATAGCGTAGATCCACCAAATAAGGGGCAATACATGAGCCAAGAAGAAAAGTTACCCAAGATTTTAATTGTTGAAGATGACGAGCGTCTTGCTCGTTTAACGCAAGAATACCTCATTCGTAACGGACTTGAGGTGGGGGTAGAGCCGGATGGTAACCGTGCCATTCGTCGGATTATTGCCGAGCAGCCAGATATGGTGGTGCTGGATGTAATGTTACCAGGTGCTGATGGCTTGACCATTTGCCGTGAAGTGCGTCCACATTATCATCAGCCGATTTTGATGTTGACTGCGCGTACTGAAGACATGGATCAGGTTTTAGGTCTGGAAATGGGTGCAGATGACTATGTCGCTAAGCCTGTTCAGCCGCGTGTATTGCTGGCACGTATTCGTGCATTATTGCGCCGTACTGATAAGGTACCTGAAGATGAAGTGGCACAGCGCATCGAATTTGATGATCTGGTCATCGACAACGGCGGTCGTTCAGTGACCTTAAATGGCGATCTGGTTGATTTTACCAGCGCAGAATATGACCTGTTATGGTTGCTTGCATCGAATGCTGGCCGTATTCTCTCTCGCGAAGATATTTTCGAGCGTTTACGTGGTATCGAATATGATGGCCAAGACCGTTCAATCGATGTGCGTATTTCTCGTATCCGTCCAAAAATCGGTGACGATCCAGAAAATCCGAAGCGTATTAAAACAGTACGTAGTAAGGGTTATCTTTTTGTTAAAGAGACCAATGGTCTTTAAGCAAATGTGGTTTGTTGCTTGAACAAGCAGGATAAATTATAGGTGTTTAAACACAGTATATTTTTGCGTATATACGCAGGACTCGTCATCCTTGTCGTCTTGGTGGCGGTGTTCGGCTATTTGTTGGTACAGATTATCAACTATCAGCGTGCGCAAGAATATCGCGAATCCCTGACTGATGGTATGGCATATATCATCAGTGAAGGGGTCGCACGCCAGCCAAATCTCCAGCAAAAGATGGATTGGGTTTCTGATGCCTCCGATTTGCTGGAATTACCTATCCATTATGTAGAAGCCAGTAAGGTCGATATTACCCGTGCTGAAGGGCGCCGTATTGCCGAACGAAAAGCGGTGGTGCGTTGGGACGCCGAATCAGGTATTGCCTATATTGTGGTTGGGCTGCGCGATGACCCGGGTCATTACCTTTATATTAAGGCCGACAGTATTACTGAGCGCCAGATGAAGGCCTTACCAGTCTTTATCCTGGACTATCTGGTCTACTATCCAGGTCAGGAAAAAGAATATCTGGCTCGTATTCAGGATTATTTTTCTTATCCGGTTTCTATCGAAAATGTCCAGAATCTACCTTTAGACTCCGAGCAAATCGGACGTCTGCGTCTGGATCACAGCATCATTTTATACCGCGACAATGCCTCTATTCGTGGTACCACAATTTCAATTATTTCACCGATTCCTGGTTCGACCTCGCAAGTATTGGTCATGGGGCCGGTACCCTTGTTTAACTGGATGCCATTCCAGTTGGCGACCGGTATTACCTTATTAAGCCTTTTTGTGTTGAGTCTGGGTGTTTATGGTCTTCTGGTTCCGATGCAGCGTAAGTTGCGTGAAGTCAGCTATGCCTTAAACAAAATGAAATCGGGTAATATGTCATTGCGTCTTCCTGTGGAAGGCAGTGACGAGATGTCTACACTGGCGTCTAGCTATAACAATATGTCAGATCATATCCAGCGTTTGATCGAAGCGCAGCGTGAGTTGATGCGTGCGGTGTCGCATGAGTTGCGTACACCGGTGGCACGAATCCGCTTTGGTGTGGAAATGATGGCGGATGAAGATGACTACGATTATCGTCTGCAACAGGTGGAACAGATTGATAAAGATATTGAAGCGCTGAATACCTTGATTGATGAGATCATGACCTATGCCAAGCTGGAACAGGGCATGCCGTCGATTGAGTTTGAGCAAATCGATCTGTATGACGTACTGAATCAGGTGGCACAAGAAACTGAAGCGCTGAAAACCCAGAAAATCATCGAATTACATCCAATGCCTGTTGCGGTCACAGTAGAGGCGGAGCGTCGTTATCTGCATCGTGTAATTCAGAATCTGGTCGGCAATGCTGTACGTTATTGCGATAATAAAATCTTGATTAGCGGCGGTCTGGATCAGGATGGTCAGGCCTATGTTTGCGTTGAAGATGACGGGCCGGGGATTCCAGAAATAGATCGTGCCCGCATTTTTGAAGCCTTTGCCCGACTGGATGATAGCCGTACCCGTGCGTCGGGTGGTTATGGTTTAGGTTTGTCGATTGTCAGCCGGATTGCGTACTGGTTTGGTGGCACGATTCAGGTGGATCAAAGTCCGACGCTGGGTGGTGCGCGTTTTACCATGACCTGGCCGGCACAACGTTATGTCAAGAAGAGTAAGCGCAAAATGCTGGAAAAAAAGCCAGAGGAAGCGAGTGATCATTTAGCTTGATATTGTGTAAATGATTTTGGTCATAAAAAAACGATGCATCAGCATCGTTTTTTATTGGAAGAGATTTTATTCCTGAATGGTCGCATCAGGTTCAATGAGTGATTTGCCCTCTTTTAAGCTTTGTAGCGCTTCAGGGTTAAAGTCGATCAACAGTTTGGTGTTTTTCGCATCGACATTATAGCGCTGAATCAGTTTCTGGTCGCCTGATAAGGTTTCGACTTTATATTCGTCAGCGATATTCATAATGCCATCCAGATTGATGCTGGAGGAGGCATGATCTTCTTGAAAAAGTGCATGGATGTCACGTAAGTCAAAAGCTGCCTGGTTTATATTAGGATTTTTCTGGATGTAATTTTCTATATGGCGAACCAGTAATTGAGCAAATAAAAAATAATTAGGTCGATGGGAAAAGCGTAGAGACATGCAAGGACTCCTTATTGTTACTTTATTAATGTCATGATGTGGTTTAGAAATAGAAATAACATATTCTGAATCAGTCCGTTGAGCATGTTGCAAAAAGACACAATTGCCAATCCAAGATTACCAAGTAGCTGCAGGGGGTAAAGCAACAGTTAGATGTAAAAAATCACATTAAATATCAAGTTAAATCAAATAGTTTGAAAGAAAAAATAGTTGTTAAAATAAGTTTTTATCCGATTTAACTTGGATTCAATAGTGAAAAGGACTATATCTAAATGGGTGGGCGAGAAAAGCAGCTCATCGATCAGTCTATTTTCTGGCAGCGCTATTTATAGAAAAATTAATAGATAATTAAAATTTAATTTGGGAAAACGATTAAAACGAATTCTGAATGATTAAAGTCAAATTAAATGCTGAAATGTCTAAAAAATCATCCCAAAGACTAAGGCTTATAAACTAGCAAGTGAAATCCAAAATCAGGTACAATTGGCGGGATTAATTTTGTGTTTGGTGTATTTGAAGGCCAATACATACATTCTTTGTTAACAAATAGGCCTGCCAGGAGTTATCCCCGCATGAGTGCTATTACTCCATACGAATGGGCAATTATTGCCTTCGTGATCGGCGTTACATTTTTATGCGTCTTTATGCTGACTGTCCCATTACTCCTCGGGGGTAAATCATGGGGCCGTGCCAAGCAGGAGCAGTTTGAGTCAGGTGTAGTTAGCGCAGGTGGAGCTCGTATCCGCTTGTCTGCAAAGTTCTATTTAGTTGCAATTTTCTTTGTGGTGTTTGATTTAGAAGCACTTTATCTATATGCATGGGCAGTTTCTGTTCGTGAGGTAGGTTGGATTGGTTTTGCAACTGCAGCTATCTTTATCATAGTTTTACTTGTTGGTTTGATTTACGAATTATCGACAGGCGCACTCAATTGGGCACCTTCAGACAGACGTAAGGCAGCAGGAATTAAAGCTAAGATTGGTTCGCCAAATATGGATCTTGCAGAAATTACGCGCTTCAACTCGATTGAAGAATTGGTGATGGATCCAACGGGTCAAATCCCGGCTCAATCATCTGGTTTTGTGAAAAAGTCACAAACTCAATTATCTGATAAGGAGTAAGACGGGATGAAATATACATTAACCCGTGCGAATCCGAATGCTGACCAATATCCACTTCAGGAACGTATTGTTGTAGAAGATCCGTTGCTAGAAGAAGAAGTGAATAAAAATGTATTCATGACTCGCTTAGAGGATGTGGTACATACAGCAGTCAACTGGGGTCGTAAAAACTCAGTTTGGCCATTTAACTTTGGTACATCTTGCTGCTACGTGGAATATGCAACGACCTTGACCGGCGTGCATGACTTGTCACGTTTTGGTGCCGAGGTTATCCGCGCTTCACCGCGTCAGGCGGACTTAATGATTGTGGCGGGTACATGCTTTGTGAAAATGGCGCCGGTAATTCAGCGTCTGTATGAACAGATGCTTGAACCGAAATGGGTCATTTCAATGGGTGCATGTGCCAACTCAGGTGGTATGTACGATATTTATTCAGTCGTACAAGGTGTGGATAAAATCATCCCGGTCGATGTGTATATTCCAGGTTGCCCACCACGTCCTGAAGCTTTGATTCAGGCATTGATGCTGTTGCAAGACCAGATTCAACTAGAGCGTCGTCCGCTTTCTGCGGTGATCGGTGATGATCTTAAGCCAGTGTATAAGCCAAAGATGATGCCGGAACGTGACCGTAAGAAAGACCAGCGTGTTGCTGTGAAGAACTTACGCTCTATGGATGAAATTAAATAATTTAAACGACAGGTTGTTTTGTTGTGCACCCGCTATGGGTGTAATTGTCGTTTAGGTTGACTGAATTTGTATTAAATAGGAAGCCAAGCCAATGGCTGAAACTGACATTGCTATGCCAGAATCAACGCCTGTTGATTCACGCCCAGCATTTGCCATCATTGAAGAACTCAAAACCAAATTTGGTGAGAACTTCTTTGTGCAAACGACTTTCGAGGATTTCCCGACAGTCTGGGTTGAGCGCGCACGTGTACAAGAAGTTTTAATGTTCTTGCGTACAGTGTCACGTCCTTACGTGATGTTGTTCGACCTGTCAGCGGTAGATGAGCGTCTGCGTACGCACCGCGACGGTTTACCTGCGTCTGACTTCACCGTGTTCTATCACCTGTTGTCGCTCGAGCGTAATACTGACATTCGTATTAAAGTTGCCTTAGCTGAAAGCGATTTGAATCTTCCGACGGCAACCAATATTTGGCCAAATGCCAACTGGTACGAACGTGAAGCTTACGATATGTTCGGGATCAATTTCGAAGGGCATCCAATGCTCCGTCGTATCTTGTTGCCAACCTATTGGGAAGGTCATCCGCTACGTAAAGAATATTCTGCACGTGCGACTGAATATACGCCGTATTTGCAAGATAAAGCCAAACAGGACTACGAACAGGAACATCTTCGTTTCGTCCCTGAAGATTGGGGTATGAAGCGCGGCAATGCCGATGAAGACTTCATGTTCCTGAACTTGGGTCCGAACCATCCATCTGCGCACGGTGCGTTCCGTGTGATCTTGCAGCTGGACGGTGAAGAAGTGAAAGACTGTGTGCCTGACATCGGTTATCACCACCGTGGTGTGGAAAAGATGGCTGAACGTCAAACCTGGCATTCATTCATTCCGTATACAGACCGTGTCGACTACCTCGGTGGTTGTGCGCAAAACATGCCTTACGTGCTTGGCGTAGAGCAAATGGCGGGTATTACTGTACCTGACCGTGCGCAATGTATCCGCGTGATGATGTCTGAACTGTTCCGTATCAATAACCACTTGCTGTTCATTGGTACTGCGATTCAGGATGCCGGCGGTATGACGCCAGTCTTCTACATGTTTGCTGACCGTCAGAAAATCTATGACGCAATTGAAGCGATCACCGGTTACCGTATGCATCCGGCATGGTTCCGTATCGGTGGTACCGCACACGATCTTCCAAACAACTGGCAGCACCTGATTCGTGAAATCCTGGACTGGATGCCGAAACGTTTGAAGGAATATCATACTGCAGCGCTGAAAAACTCAGTATTTGTGGGTCGTACCCGTAATGTTGCGCAATACGATGCAAAATCTGCATTGGCTTGGGGTGTAACAGGTACAGGTCTACGCGCTACAGGTATCGACTTTGACGTACGTAAATACCGCCCATATAGCGGTTATGAAAATTATGACTTCGAAGTGCCGGTTGAGTACGAAGGCGATGCCTATGCACGTGTCATCGTTCACTACCGTGAAATCGAAGAATCACTGAAAATTATCAAACAATGTTTAGATAATATGCCGTCTGGTGCGTATAAAGCAGACCATCCACTGGCTGTTCCACCACCAAAAGACAAGACATTACAAGATATTGAAACCTTAATTACGCACTTCCTGAGCGTATCTTGGGGTCCTGTAATGCCGGCGGGTGAAGCATCTGTGATGGCGGAAGTGGTGAAAGGCGCGTCGAACTACTACTTGACTTCAGACAAGTCAACTATGAGTTACCGTACCCGTATCCGTACACCAACCTTCACGCATTTACAGCAAATGCCTTCTGTGATTAACGGCAGCTTAATGTCTGACTTAATCATTTATTTAGCGACCATTGACGTCGTAATGGCTGACGTGGATCGCTAAGGGGTAAACGCATTATGATGATTTTGACTGATAAAAAGCCACGTGTGAATGTTGAAGGAATTTTGACTGCGGACGAAATTCACGATATCGAACATCACATGGGGCACTACCCATACCCACGTGCAGCGTGTCTAGATGCGCTGAAGTGTGTACAACGCCGTAATGGCTGGGTAGATGATGCGCAAATGAATGCCATCGCACAAATGCTCAGCATGAGCGTTGCAGACCTTGAAGGTGTGGCAACGTTCTATAACCGTATTTACCGTCAGCCGGTCGGTCGTCACGTAATTTTGTTATGTGATTCGATTGCGTGTTTCCTGATGGGTGCGGAAACTTTGGCAGAAGCATTCCAGCGCGAATTAGGCATTTCTTTTGGTCAAACGACTGCAGATGGTCGTTTCACTTTGCTGCCAATTTGCTGTCTGGGCAACTGTGACAAAGGTCCAACCTTAATGATTGATGAAGACACGCATGGTCTGGTTGAAGTGACTTCGGTGAAACAGCTGTTGGAGAAGTATGTATGAATACTGAACCAAAACCAATTTATGGCGACGGTAACCCGGAAACGCATCCATTAACATGGCGTTTAAGCAAACAAGCCAACGTACGTAATGCAGATGATTACGAAGCGCTTGAAGGTTATGCAGGCTTTAAAAAAGCACTGACCATGTCGCCTAAAGATGTATTGGAAGTGGTTAAAGCAGCGACTGTTAAAGGTCGTGGTGGTGCAGGCTTCCCGGCAGGCATTAAATGGTCTTTGATGGCGCCAAACGACAACTCAGGTCCACGTTACCTGATTTGTAATGCCGATGAGATGGAACCAGGTACCTTTAAAGACCGTTTGTTGATGGAAGATCTTCCGCATCAATTAATCGAAGGGATGCTGATTGCGGGTTATACGCTTGAAGCAACACACGGTTATATCTTTATCCGCGGCGAGTACATCGAAGCTGCTCAGTACTTAAATGAAGCACTTGAGCAAGTTCGTGCCAAAGGTTATTTGGGGGATAACATCCTCGGTACAGGCTGGAACTTCGAGTTACACGTGCATACCGGTGCGGGTCGTTATATCTGCGGTGAAGAAACTGCATTGATTAACTCGCTTGAAGGTCGCCGTGCCAACCCGCGTACTAAACCGCCATTCCCGCAAGTTGCAGGTGCTTGGGGTCGTCCTACGATTGTGAACAACGTAGAGACCTACAACAACTTACCGGCAATCATGCTGCGTGGTCCTGAATGGTACATCAACTTATCTGCTGGTAAGTCGAAAGATCCAGGCACCAAGATTTATGGTGCATCAGGTAAAGTGAAATTCCCGGGTCTATGGGAGCTTCCATTTGGTACGACAGCACGTGAAGTGATTGAAGACCATGCTGGTGGTATGCGTGACGGCTTAAAACTGAAAGCATGGTTACCGGGTGGTGCATCGACTGACTTCCTGGCTGCCGAGCATATTGATCTTCCTATGGATGCGGAAAGCATCATGAAAGCAGGTTCGCGTTTAGGAACTTGCTTATTGATGGTGGTAGATGAAACCCAATGTATAGTTTCAGCGACACGTAACCTCGAAGAATTCTTTGCACGCGAATCATGTGGTTTCTGTACGCCTTGCCGTGATGGCTTACCTTGGGCTGTGAAAGCGCTGAAAGCACTGGAAGATGGCACAGGTAAGAAAGAAGATATCGATCACTTACAAGAACTGACTCGTAAGCTTTGGATTGGTAAAACTTTCTGTGCCCACGCACCGGGTGCAATGGAGCCGCTTATGGGCGCACTCAAATATTTCCGTGGCGAATTTGAAGCGAAGGTTGTGAATGCCGCCGCTCAAACCAGCAACGTAGAACAAGCTTAAGGAATTCGACTATGGCTACAATTCATGTCGATGGCAAATCGTATGAAGTCAACGGCTCGGAAAACTTGCTACAAGCATGTTTGAGTCTTGGCATTGATATCCCATACTTTTGTTGGCATCCATCCTTAGGTTCTGTCGGCTCTTGCCGTCAATGTGCCGTGACCCAGTACGCGAATCCAGAAGATACGCGTGGCCGTTTGGTCATGTCATGTATGACGCCTGCATCTGACAATACCTACATCTCGATTGAAGACAAAGAAGCCAAAGATTTCCGTGCTTCGATTGTTGAATTCTTGATGACCAACCACCCGCACGACTGTCCAGTCTGTGAAGAAGGTGGTCACTGTCATTTACAAGATATGACTGTAATGACGCAGCATGACCGTCGTCGCTACCGTTTCACCAAACGTACCCATTACAACCAGGAGCTTGGCTCATTCATTTCCCACGAAATGAACCGTTGTATCGCGTGTTACCGTTGTGTGCGTTATTACAAAGACTACGCAGGTGGTACGGACTTCGGCGTGTATGCCAACGCATCACGTGTATACTTCGGTCGTCCGGAATCAGGCACTTTAGAGTCTGAATTCTCGGGTAACCTGACTGAAGTATGTCCAACAGGTGTATTCACCGACAAAACTCATTCGGCTCGCTACAACCGTAAATGGGACATGCAGTATGCGCCAAGCGTATGCCAAGGCTGTTCTTCAGGTTGTAATATCTCTCCGGGTGAACGTTATGGCGAACTTCGCCGCGTAGAAAACCGTTATAACGGTGAAGTCAACCAGTACTTCTTATGCGACAAAGGCCGTTTCGGTACAGGTTATGTGAACCGTGAAGACCGCCCGCGTCAACCACAATTCCGTCAAGGTGCAACTGTTGAAATTGTTTCAGTGGATGCAGCACTAGACACGGTCATTGCAAATATCCAGGGCAAAAAAGTATTGGGTATTGGTTCACCGCGTGCATCACTTGAGTCGAACTTCGCACTTCGTGAGTTGGTGGGTCAAGAGAACTTCTCAACAGGTCTATCTCAAAAAGAGCAAAACCTGGTTGAACTTGCTGCTTCTATCATGCAAACCGAGGGTGTTTACAACCCGAACATGCGTGAAATTGAAAGCTACGATGCTGTGTTAATTTTGGGTGAAGACCTCACACAAACTGCGCCACGTATGGCTTTATCTGTTCGCCAGGCTGCGAAAAATAAAGGCAAAGAGATGGCGGCAGAGCGCCGTACGCAAGAGTGGTTGGCTGAACCGGTACAACGTATTGCACAAGATGCGAAATCTCCGATTTACATCCTGGCTGCGACACAAACCCGTTTGTCTGATGTTGCCGAAGGTGAAGTGGTTGCTTCTCCAAACGACATCGCGCGTTTAGGTTTTGCAGTTGCTGCAGCAGTTGCTGGTGAAACGATTCTTGGTTTAGATGACGATGCCAAAGCATTTGCACAAACCATTGCGGACACTTTAAAAGCTGCGAAGAAACCACTGGTCATCTCGGGTACAAGCTTGCAAGATCCTGCCATTATGGAAGCTGCTGCACAAGTTGCACAGAATCTGGGTAATGCAGGTCTGACCTTGACGGTTCCTGAAGTGAACTCGATGGGTATGGCAATCTTCGGTGGTCAAAGCCTGGAGCAAGCTTTTGCTCAGGACTACGACACTGTCGTGATTGTTGAAAATGACCTTTATCGTCGTTTACCAGCAGCACAAGTGGATGCCGCACTTGCAGGCAAAGAAGTGATCGTTCTGGATCACTCTGAAACTGAAACTGTGAAGAAAGCCGACATCGTACTTTCTGCCGCTTCGTTTGCTGAAGGTGATGGTACTGTCGTTTCTCAAGAAGGCCGTGCACAACGTTTCTACCAAGTGTATGACCCAAGCTACTACAATCCTGAATTGGCGATCAAGGAATCTTGGCGCTGGTTACACGCTCTGGAAACAGGCGTAAAAGGCAAAGCGATTTCTTGGACTTTACTGGATGACGTAATCGAGTCAGTGGCGAAGAACGTTCCTGCGCTTGAGGGCATTCAGGATGTTGCACCTGATGCGGGCTTCCGTGTACATGGTTTGAAAGTGGCACGTGAACCACGTCGTTACTCAGGTCGTACTTCAATGCGTTCGCCATTGTCTGTACATGAGCCGAAACAGCCTACAGATAAAGACTCTGCATTAACGTTCTCGATGGAAGGTTATGTAGGAGACCAGACGCCATCTCCACTGGTTCCATTTGCATGGTCTGCAGGCTGGAACTCGCCACAAGCTTGGAACAAGTTCCAGGAAACTGTAGGTGGTTCACTGAAAGGTGGTGATTCAGGCGTTCGTTTATTCGACCGTTTGGCAAAACGTCCGGCACGTACATTCGTTGCACCGGCACCTGTTCTGGTCAATGCTGAAAGCTTCCGTCTGGTACCAATGCACCATATCTTTGGTTCAGGTGAATTCACGGTAAAAACACCAGCGATGGAAACACGTATTCCTGAAGCGGTATTTGCAGTGGGTGAGCAGGATGCAGCGCGCCTGAATGTTCAAGATGGTCAGACAATCACGGTGAAAGCAGGTGAGACGTCAATCGTTCTTCCAGTTCAAGTGATTGAATATTTACCAACAGGTTATATTGGCTACCCAATCGGTCTGGCACCGACGGTATCTCTTGCAGAGCCTGTTTCAGTCGCGGTAGGAGTGTAATTCATGGAACAAGAATTAATCCGTCAAACGCCGCTGTGGGCTGAAAACTGGCCAATTGCCTATTCAGTCATTCAAGCGATTGTGATCTTGCTGGTTGTAGTACTGATCGCTGCGTTGATGTCTTTTATTGAACGTCGTTTACTCGGCTTGTGGCAAGACCGTTACGGTCCGAACCGTGTTGGTCCGGGTGGTATGTTCCAGATTGTTGCCGACATGCTGAAAATCATGTTCAAGGAAGACTGGACACCTAAGTTTGCTGACAAATTGACGTTCCGTATGGCGCCAGCAGTTGCGATGGCAACTGCGGTGCTGTCGTTCATGGTTATTCCTGTATCACCTTATTTAGGTGTAGCAGACATGAACATCGGCCTGTTGTTCTTTATGGCAATGGCGGGTATTGCAGTTTATGCAGTCCTGTTCGGTGGCTGGTCATCAAACAACAAATATGCCTTACTGGGCGGTTTACGTTCTGCAGCTCAAACCATTTCGTATGAAGTGTTCTTGGGTATCTCGTTGATGGGTGTGGTGGCAATTGCCGGTTCATTCAACATGCGTGAAATCGTTGAAGCGCAAAAAGATGTCTGGTTTGTGATTCCTCAGTTCCTAGGTTTCTTGATCTTCGTGGTTGCAGGTGTGGCGGTAACGCATCGTCACCCATTTGACCAACCAGAAGCAGAACAGGAACTGGCAGAAGGTTACCATGTCGAATACGGCGGTATGAAATGGGGGATGTTCTTCGTTGCGGAATACGTCAACGTGGTACTGATCTCTGCATTGATCGTGACTTTATTCTTCGGTGGCTGGCTTGCGCCATTCAACCTTGATATTCCGTTCCTTCCAGCAGCATTCTGGTTCATTATCAAAACAGCATTCTTTGTAATGATGTTTGTACTGGCGCGTGGTTCTTTAATGCGTCCACGTTATGACCAGGTAATGAACTTTGGTTGGAAAATTTGCTTGCCATTGGCGTTGGTTAACCTTTTGGTAACTGGTGCTGTGATTCTGATGAATCAGGCCTAAGACAGCAGGGAGAACAAAATGTTTAAATTTCTAGCTGGATTCGGGTCAATCGTTCGTTCGTTGTGGATGGTGTTCAGCCACGCAACACGTAAACGTGACACCATTTTATATCCGGAAGTGCCGGCCGAAGAAATCGTGCCACCACGCTTCCGTGGTCGTATCGTATTGACGCGCGACCCTGATGGCGAAGAACGCTGTGTGGCATGTAACCTGTGTGCGGTTGCCTGTCCGGTAGGCTGTATTTCACTACAAAAAGCAGAACGTGAAGATGGTCGCTGGTATCCGGAATTTTTCCGTATCAATTTCTCGCGTTGTATTTTCTGCGGTATGTGTGAAGAAGCGTGTCCAACCACTGCGATTCAGATGACCCCGGATTTCGAGCTTGGTGAATATGTTCGTCAAGACCTGGTCTATGAAAAAGAACACCTGCTGATTTCTGGTCCTGGTAAATATCCTGACTATAACTTCTACCGTGTAACCGGTATGGCAGTTGCAGGCAAGGACAAAGGTCAAGCACAGCGTGAAAGTGCACCTGTTGATGTACGGAGTCTATTACCATGATGTGGCCATTTTATTTAATGGCCCTTGTGGCCATTGTCTCTACGGTTCGCGTTGTTACTAACGCGAATCCGGTACATGCTTTATTAAGCCTGATCGTGTCATTGCTTGCAGTCGCAGGCATGTTCCTGATCGTCGGTGCGCCATTCGCTGGTGCGCTGGAAGTGATCGTTTATGCGGGCGCGATCATGGTGTTGTTCGTGTTCGTGGTAATGATGCTGAACCTGGGTGAGCAGACCGTTGAACAAGAACGTAAATGGTTGACTTCATCGGCTTGGGCTTATCCGGCGTTGATGAGCTTCCTGATCGGTTTGGTGCTGGTATGGGTATTAAACTCTGATTACACACAAGCTTCACTGGTAATGGGTACAGAAATGGTGGGCCCGAAAGCAGTGGGTCAAGCACTCTTTACGCAATACTTGTTGTTGGTTGAAGTTGCCGCGATGTTATTGCTTGCTGCCTTGGTAGCTGCATTCCATTTGGGTAAACGTGAACCAGATGCAGAAGAGGAAAAAGAATAATGGGCAACATCCCTTTAGAGCATGGTTTGATCGTTGCATCTATTCTCTTTGCACTGGGTTTTTACGGTGTAATGGTGCGACGCAACCTACTATTTATTTTAATGAGCCTTGAAATCATGATGAACGCTGCTGCTTTGGCGTTCGTCCTGGCGGGCAGTGCATGGGCACAGCCAGATGGTCAGATCATGTTTATCCTGATCCTGACGCTTGCTGCGGCAGAGGCTTGTATTGGTCTTGCGATCGTCCTTCAGTTCTATCATCGCTTCCATCACCTGGATGTGGATGCTGCTAGTGAGATGCGCGGATGAGTTATTTATATCTAACAATTTTATTTCCGCTCATTGGTTTTGTCCTGTTAGCGGCGGGGCGCAACAAGCTTCCGGAATCTGTTGCAGCGATGATTGGTGTGGGTGCAGTCGGTTTATCTGCACTGTTCGCACTGATTGCAGGTATGGACTTTGTGAATAATGGTTCAACTGCAGTAGTACAACATCTTTGGACTTGGTTCAGTGTTGGCAGTTTTGCTCCGGGCATCAGCTTGCAGCTGGATGGCTTGTCTTTATTGATGCTGGGCATGGTCACTGGTGTGGGTTTCTTAATTCACATCTTTGCATCATGGTACATGCGCGGTGAAGAAGACTTTGCACGTTTCTTCTCTTACTTCAACCTGTTCGTTGCCAGCATGTTATTGCTGGTATTGGGTGACAACCTGGCGTTGTTATTCCTGGGTTGGGAAGGCGTAGGTCTGTGTTCATACCTGTTGATCGGTTATTACTACCAGAACCCGGCAAACGGTCTGGCGGCAATCAAGGCATTTACTGTGACCCGTATTGGTGACGTATTCCTGCTGATTGCCATGTTCCTGATCTTCCAGCAATTCGGTACCTTGAACATTCAGTACATCGTCGAAAATGCGGCGACTGTAATGATGCAAAGTTCATCTCTGACCATCTGGACAGCATTGCTCTTATTCTTGGGTGCGGCAGGTAAATCTGCACAGATTCCACTGCAAACATGGTTAGCCGATGCGATGGCAGGTCCGACACCTGTTTCTGCATTGATCCATGCTGCAACGATGGTAACAGCGGGTGTTTACCTGTGCTGCCGTCTGTTCGCAGTCTTTGAACTTGCGCCAGAAGTGATGGTATTTATTTCGATCACAGGTGCGGTGACTTTGCTTGTGGCTGGTTTTGCTGCACTGGTTCAAACCGACATCAAACGTATTCTGGCTTACTCAACTATGAGTCAGCTCGGTTATATGTTTATGGCGGTAGGTGCTGAAGCATACCAAGCGGGTCTGTTCCATATGCTGACTCACGCATTCTTCAAGGCATTATTGTTCTTGTCGTCTGGTGCGGTGATTCTGGCTTACCATCACGAACAAAACATCTTCAAGATGGGCGGTCTGTTCTACAAGAACAAATTCCTGTTTGCATGTTTCGCGATTGGTGGCGGTGCATTGGCAGCGATTCCATTCCTGACGATTGGTTTCTTCTCAAAAGATGCGATTCTTGCTGCAGTCTGGACGCAAAGTCATATTGCTGGTTTACCAGTGTATAACACGCTGTACTGGGTCGGTGTTGCAGGTGCATTCTTAACCTCTATTTATACATTCCGTTTAATTTGGGTTGTATTCTTTGGCAAAGAAAACACACCTTATCATGAAATCCAAGGTGTAACTTACTGGGCGCCACTGGCAATTCTTGCTGTACTTTCAACAGGTCTGGCGATCGTCCTAAAAGCACCGGTAATGAGCATTCTGGATGCTGCACAAATTCCAGCCTTCATTATTCCTGAAGCGCTTGAAGCAGGTGCACATGGTGCTGAATACATCGCAATTGCTGTTGCTTTGACAGGTCTTGCAGTGGGTGTCGTGCTGTTCGCTTTTGCTTACAATGCAGTCAAACGTTTTGCAGCCACTTCTGTAGGTGCTGGCCTGGTCAACATCTGCCGTAATGCATTAGGTTTCGATACGCTGTATGACATCATTTTCGTGAAGCCATATTTATTGTTCGCGAAGATCTTTGGTCGTGATCCAATTGATGGCCTATGGCTGGTACTTCCTGCACTTGTTAAAGGTGGTCACAGCTTTACAAGTTCACGTCAAACCGGTTCACTGCGTGAATATGCATCTAGTATGGGGCTCGGTGTAGTTGTCCTACTGATGATCTTGATCGTGATTCAGGTTGTGGGGAAATAAAATGGAAGCTCCAAACAATATTATTTTGCCGGCTCTGATCCTCATTCCGTTCATTGCAGGTTTCATATGCTGGTTGGTCGATAAACTCGACCAACACTTGCCGCGTTATATCGCGCTGATCGGTATGCTGGTGACCTTGGTTTTGACCATCGTCCTTTGGCAGACTGGTACTTATAACTATGAATTAGGCGGTGCTGCACCTTCGTGGGCTGCCGAATTCAAATTGCCTTGGATTCAAACTCTAGGCATTAACATTCACTTGGCAGTGGATGGTTTATCACTTCTTATGGTTGGCTTGACTGCACTCCTGGGTGTGCTGGCAGTAGGCTGTTCATGGGGCGAGATTCAAAAGAACGTTGGTTTCTTCCACTTGAACCTTTTATGGTCGTTGGGTGGCGTCATCGGTGTCTTCCTTGCGATTGACCTGTTCCTGTTCTTCTTCTTCTGGGAGATGATGCTGGTACCGATCTACTTCCTGATTGCCCTTTGGGGTCATAAAGGGGCAGAAGGCAAGTCACGTGTTTATGCAGCTAACAAGTTCTTCATTTACACGCAGGTTGCCGGTTTGGTGATGCTGATTGGTATCCTTGGTCTGGTGACTGTGGGCTATACCATGACTGGCGAAATCCGTTTCGACTACAACTATCTATTAGGTGTGGCGAATACGCTTGACGCTCAGGCGCCAGCGGTGGCTTATGCATTCATGATCTGTTTATTCATCGGTTTTGCGGTAAAACTTCCAGTTTTCCCATTACACGGCTGGTTACCAGATGCGCATGCGCAAGCACCAACAGCGGGTTCTGTCGATCTTGCAGGTATCTTGATTAAGACTGCGGCGTACGGTTTATTACGTTTCGTGATTCCGTTCTTCCCGGCAGCGTCTGCACAGTTTGCAGACTTCGCAATCATTCTTGGTTTAATCGGTATTTTCTACGGTGCTTGGTGTGCTTTCCAGCAAACCGACATGAAACGCCTGTTGGCTTATACCTCTATTTCACACATGGGCTTCGTTTTACTTGCGATCTACGCAGGTAACATCCTGACCTTCCAAGGTCTGATGATCATGATGTTGGCACATGGTATTTCATCTGCTGCACTGTTCATTATGTGTGGTCAGGTATATGAGCGTGTGCATACGCGTGATATGCGTTTGATGGGTGGTATGCGTGGTCAATTCCCGTATCTTGCATTCTTCCTGATGTTCTTCGTTGCGGCGTTGGTTGGTATTCCAGGTCTAGGTAACTTCATTGGTGAGTTCCTGATCCTGATGGGTGCTTATGCGAAATTTCCGGCGTTTACCATTCTTGCGGCAATCAGCTTGGTATTTGCAGGTCTGTACGGTCTGATCCTGATTCACAAAGCCTTGTTTGGTGTACCAAATGAAGCACAACAGCAGCACTATACAAATCCGTTAAAAGATCTAAATGCACGTGAAATCGCATTATTGTTGATCTGTGCGTTTGGTCTACTTTGGCTTGGTCTATATCCACAAAGCTTCCTTGACGTTTCTAACTCAAGCATGGCGTGGTTAGCGAATAGCTACATTCCAGTTCAAGAAGTGGTTGAAGTTGCTGATCAAGTAACGACTCAACTTGAAAATGTGGAGATCCAATAAGCCATGAACTTCACAATGTCTTTTTCTGAGCTTATGCCTCTAGCACCTGTGATGATCGTGTCGTTAACTGCGATCGTCGTGATGTTGCTGACCGCAATCAAGCGTAACCATAACCTAGTGGCTACCACCACGGTGATTGGTTTAAACCTTGCTGCGTTCTATATCATTTTCGTTTTGTTGGCGGGCGTATTTGCACCTGCCAACGTGATGAATCTGTTCATCGTAGATCCATTTACGATGCTGTACCAGTTTGTGATCCTGGTTGCTGCACTTGCATGTGCAACGCTATCTCACGCGTATATCGAAACCTATAAAGATAACCGTGAAGAGCTGTATATCCTGATGCTGACATCCGTTGCGGGTGCTATGCTAATGGTAGCTAGCTCACACTATGCATCATTCTTTATTAGCCTTGAGTTAATGTCGATTCCTGTATATGGCTTGTTGGCATATACACATCAACGTTCTCAATCGCTTGAAGCGGGTGTGAAATATCTGGTGCTTTCAGCAACTGCGTCTGCAATGCTGCTCATGGGTATGGCATATATTTATGCATATACAGGTACTTTAAGTTTCGTTGCTGAACCAGGCAAACTGTTTACCGTATTCAGTCAACCGGCTGTCGTGATTGGTCTGGCTTTAATTGTATTTGCTGTGGCATTTAAATTATCGCTTGCACCATTCCACAAATGGACACCAGACGTATACGCTGGTGCACCAGCGCCAATCGCGACTTTCCTTGCGACAGTTGCAAAAGTGGCGATGATTGGTCTTTTTGTTCGTTATGCATTGTCTTCAGGTTTAATTTTGGCAGACAGCTTCGTCACCATCATTTCGATTATTGCGGTTCTGTCTATCCTTGCAGGTAACTTGCTGGCGGTTCGCCAGGTGAACTTGAAACGTATCTTGGCATACTCTTCAATTGCACACTTTGGTTATTTGCTGGTTGCCATCGTAAGTTCACGTAATACGGATTTCTTACAGGTTCAAGGTTTCGCGACTTTTGAAAGTGTAAACGTCTACGTGATTACCTATGTATTAACCACGATCGGTGCGTTCGGTGTTGTTACGCTGATGTCTAGTCCGTATAACAATACGGATGAAGCGGGTAGTCTGGCTGAATACCGTGGTCTGTTCTGGCGCCGTCCAGTATTGACTGCTGTATTGACGGTGATGATGCTGTCTCTTGCAGGTATTCCATTAACTGCCGGCTTTATCGGTAAGTTCCTGGTGATAAAAACTGCGGTTGCAGGCGAAGCCTGGTTCCTGACTGCGATGGTCATCTTGGGTTCTGGTATCGGTCTGTACTACTACCTGCGTGTGATGGTTGTGCTTTACATGACACCACCTGAAACACCACGTCTAGATGCGGTGAATCATTGGGGCCAAAAAGTGGGTGGTATCATGGTACTTCTTGCTGCGCTTGCGGTACTTGTGATTGGTGTCTACCCAGATCCAGTGATTGCAGTATCTAAATATGCATTCTTTGCCATGTCACCTGAATTGCAACAGTTCATTTTCACTTTGGTTCAAAGTGGTTTTAACTAATATCTGCAAAGATTGACGTTATTACAAAAAAGCCTCCATGATTGGGGGCTTTTTTATTTATACAAATCAATAAAAGCCTTTATAATAGCGGAAATTTATCTTTAACCTTTTAGGTGTTCTCCCGTGGCAATCCATGAAATCCGTCATCCACTCATTCGACATAAGCTTGGTTTACTCCGTCGTGCAGATATCAGTACCAAGAATTTCCGTGAGTTAGCTCAAGAAGTGACCATGCTTCTAACTTATGAAGCAACTAAAGACCTGCCAATGGTTGAACATGACATTGATGGCTGGAATGGTGCTGTTACAGTTGACCGTATTGCGGGTAAAAAAATCACGGTTGTGCCAATTCTACGTGCCGGTATTGGCATGCTCGACGGTTTCCTGAACCTGATTCCAAGTGCAAAAGTATCGGTACTTGGTTTAGAGCGTGATGAAGAAACTCTGGAAGCACGTACCTATTATAAAAAACTGGTTCCAGACGTACAAAACCGTATCGCGATGATCATTGATCCAATGTTGGCGACAGGTTCTTCTTTAGTGGCTGCAATTGATGTACTGAAAGCCAGCGGCTGTAAAGACATTCGTGTGATGGTTCTGGTTGCTGCACCAGAAGGCATTAAGCGCGTAGAAGCTACGCATCCGGATGTCGTGATTTTTACGGCTTCTATCGATAATGGTTTAAATGAAAATGGTTATATCGTTCCAGGTCTTGGCGATGCTGGGGATAAAATCTTTGGTTCAGTTCAAAAAGACTAATTTTTGAATATGATGAAAAAAGGGGCTACTACAGCCTCTTTTTTATATAATGTAGACAGGGCATTTTCAGGATAGGACAATAGCATGAAAGATGAATTGTATCAGGGCAAAATCAAACAGTATGACCCTGCCAAAGGTTTCGGTTTTATTGGCTGCGCTGAGGGAGATGTATTCTTCCATATTTCAGACTTCCCTGCGGCAGAAGGCGAGCCAAAACGTAATGAACGCGTGAAATTTAATGTTGTTGAAAATGGCGATAAGTACAAAGCGATCAAGATTGAACGTGTCGAAGACAACTCAAAGAAAGCTAAAAAAACCAAAGTGGCAACACACAATAAATCAATTACATCGGCATTGTTAAATAACTTCCGTGGTTAATGGATTATTCTCATAATTAATCTTTTTTAATCACATTTAAAAAGAGGCTTTCGAGCCTCTTTTTTTATAGCACCACCGCTTACATATTTAAAGAGACAGATAACACATAAAAAATCCACCGAACAGCAACAATGCTGAACATTTCCTTGGGCTTAGAATACAAATTAAATGAAGTCTATAGAGAAAAGTGTCATGTTTAGGGATGGAAAAATTAAAACTTACGATTCCGAACGTGGTATGGGTACTTTGGAGTTGGTAGGGGAAGCTCAAGAGTTAAGTTTCAAGTTACAGGATTTACCTTCGCCTGAAATTGAGCCACAAATTGGAGATCGGCTTAAATTTAGAATCATTCCCCACCAAGAAAGCATGACCTTAGACAACATGGTACGTCTGGATATTAAAGTGCAGGATGAATTTATGCCAGAAGTCGTCGCCTTGCAATCCTTGGCACCTACAGTGTCTGTTCCGGTACGTAATTCAATTTTCTTTAGTCCGACCCTATGGCTGGCATTGGCATCAGCTGTTGGCTTTATGATTTTTGGCGAAGTATAAATAAAAAAGAAATTTTCTTTTTTTACTTTTAACTAGGGATCTATTCTTCTGTCATAAAAAAACTTCTAGTTTTTTGTTTCTGCTTTAGAGAATTTGACAAAAGCTTTTCAGTCTCTTTTTGATTACAATCATAAAAAATATTAAAGATAAGAGCGAATTATGTTTCAAGAGGGGAAAATCAAAACCTATAACGAAGATCGTGGTTTTGGTTTTATTCAGATCGAAGGGCAATCCAAAGATTTATTTTTCCATGTCAAAGACTTTCCCAATAAAAATATTCCGCCAAAAATTGGGGAAAAATTAAAGTTTTTAATTGTAGAAGATAATGGAAAATTTAAGGCAGAGCATATTGTTCGCTTGGATATTAAGCAAGAAGCGCCTGTTACGCAACACAATGATCTACATGGAGATATTGAAAGCAAAGCTTCTCCACGTTATGAAAAGACAAAGTCATTAACGATATCAAAAATAATCACAATATCAGGACTGGTGATTATTTTGATTCTTGCTGTTCTTGTTTATAACAAATACCAAAGCTACCAGGCTCAAAAACAGCAAAAGCTTGAGGAACTGATGGTAGAACAGCAACGAATTGTCGCTGAGCAGCGAGCAGCGCAAGGTGATCTACCTATGCAAGGATTATCTGAGCAGGGCAGGAAGAACCTGGAAAATCAAGGCACTGAGTTAAGAAGCCAAAGTGCCCCCGTTAATCTGAAAACTTCAGAAATGGCTTCGCAACCTGTATCTCAATTTAAATGTGATGGTCGTACACGTTGTCCTCAAATGAATTCCTATGAAGAAGCGGTGTTCTTTATTAGAAATTGTTCAGGTACGAAAATGGATGGTGATGGCGATGGTATTCCATGTGAGGATCAATTTGGATATCGTCGATAAATAAAAAAGCACCTGAAGGTGCTTATAATATTTTAGCTTTCACAAAAATTCATAAAGGCTCTCAGACCTGGACCCTGATATTTCTGGCGATGTACCAGCATGAACAGCGGACGAGTCAGCGACCAGAATGGTGTATCCAGAATCACCAATTGACCTTTTTCACGTAAAGGCTCAATCGCAAGTTTGGAAATACAGGACATACCGATTCCGCCCGCTACAATTTTTAAAATCGCTTCATTATGACCGAGTGTTAGACGGATATTGGCATCTGGTACATCTTTCAAGATGGCATGGTCAAACACCTCACGGGTACCTGAACCTTCTTCACGCAAAATCCATTCTACAGATTTGAAATCTTCAGCGGTTAGTTCACGGTTCGATTGCGCAAGAGGGTGGTCTGGCGCACAGCACACAGCCAGCTCATCATCACGCCAATGGATACATTGCAATTGTGGCAGATGACAAGATCCTTCGATCAGGGCCAGATCCAGCTGGAACTGATTCACCGCTTCAATCATTTGACGGGTATTACCGACTTGAAGCTGTAAATGTGCTTGCGGCTTGATTTTCAAGAAATCGGCCATCAGGTCAGGAATCAGGTAATCTGAGATCGTCAGGGTTGCACCCAAACGTAAATCGATACTTTGAAGCTCACCTTTAGCGACTTGTTCAAAAGATTCACAACGACCTAAAATTTCCAGGGCTTGAGGGAGAAGAAAGCGCCCTAGGTCATTTAGCTGTAAACGTTTGCCTAGACGGTCAAATAGTGGAGCACCCAGACCATCTTCCAGATCTGCTAAAGCCATACTAGCCGCACTTTGTGTAAGCTTGACGGCATCGCTAGCCTTCGTTACGGTACCCTCTTGTGCCACTGCTACAAAAACAGCCAATTGGCGTAAAGTCATGCGCATGAGTAGAGCCTTAACATTTAAAAAATATTAATAAATTATGTTGCCATGCTACCATGAGCACAGTCTTTCATGCCACGTTGAAATCATGTCAATTGAAAAATTTACCCGAGAAAAAGTTTTATCTGTACACCGTTGGACCAATACATTATTTAGTTTTACGATGACACGCCCGGCACATTTCAAATTCACTGCAGGGCAGTTTGCGCGTATTGGTTTACAAGTGGGGGATGAACTAGTGGTTCGTGCCTATTCGGTAGTGTCATCTCCTTTTGATGAAACTCTGGAGTTTTTCTCGATTGTCGTTCCAGAAGGTAAATTTACTTCCAATTTACAGCACCTCAAAGTAGGGGATGAGCTGCATCTGGAAAAAATTCCTTATGGTTATCTGACTCTGGCACGTTATCAATTGCCTTTGCCTAAAGACTTGTGGTTACTGGGTACCGGCACGGGGCTGGCACCGTTTATTTGTATGTTGCAAGACTTTGAAACCTGGAGCAAATACGAAAAAATCAATCTGGTTTATAGTGTGCGCACCCGGGCAGAACTCGCTTATGTAGACCGGATTCAGGAAATCGCCGAGACCTTTGGTGAAGGACATACCGGTTTTAAGTTTATCCCGATTATTACCCGTGAGCCTGATGCACCTTTGCACGACCGTTTACCGATTTTGATTGCCAATGGTGAGCTGGAAAAGGCAGCAGGTATCGCGTTTAATCCGGAAACGACGCATGTCATGCTTTGTGGTAACCCGGATATGGTCGATGATACCAAAGAAGCCTTAAAAGCTCGTGGCCTGACCATGAACCGTCGTGGTGAAGGAAATATTGCGGTCGAGAATTACTGGTAAGGTTGAAGGATTTATGAGCAAAACCCCCTGCTTGAAGGCAATGCGGTTCCTTTAACAGGAGCGGCATTGTGATCTAAGGGATAACGGTTTTTTAACATTTTGACTCTCCGAAGCCTTGTAGGCCTCTCTAAAACAAACTACCTATCCCTGTCTAAGTTCCGACAGCCCAGCCGGATAATGCTCTTGTCCCCAGTGCTGATCGGTCTGGTGAAATAGCCACTCCACAGAATCTGCACCAAGATGTTTACGTGTATTGGTTAGACTAATGCGCGTCAGCAAGTCATAAGAGGCTAACCACTGAGTGCAAATATTGAGTCTTCTTGCTGCTTCATGGATGAGGACATCACGGAAAATCGCCATTCCAAGAACCAGCCAAAGTACTTGATCCGCAGGCAAGCACCGCCTGCGAATAGTCGCGGGACTGCTCAACCTGAGTGTGGACTTGACCCACTCAACGGGGATATTGTGAATAAAAGTACTCAGATTCGAGAGCTTAAACAGATTGTTAAGATCTAAAATATCCTGATGAAATACCATAAAAAAATCCGATGCCAAACCTGACATCGGATTCTCTAATGAATTCCAAAATGATTCAAATGCTTAAGTAAACAGCATTGCCCATTGCGGAGGTTTTTTCGATTCAAGCTTAATGCACAAACATATCCATTGATTCACGGATTTCCTGAATGGCGGTTTCGACATCGGGACTGAGCCAGGTCGGTTCAAAAAATCCGGCATAGTGCTCAATACGGTCTGCAGGCACCACCAGGCGCACTGGACAGTCTTCTTCCAGTAAACGCCATGGAATAATCGGCACTTCATTATCCAGCCATGCCGTTACATCTCGAATATCGATAATCATCGCATTGATACAGTCCGGAAAAGGCATCACGGAAAATTCTTCGGTACGACGACGGAAATATTCCAGATCCTGCCAGCGAAGCAGGAAGCTTGGCTTACTAAATTCAATAATTCCAATCAGATGCTGATCGCGGCTGTAGTGCAGCATGCATTGATGTGTGACGTCAGTATCAAGATCAAGCGATACACTTTGTTGACGATACGCCATATAACTCGGGTGTATAAATGAGAAGGTGGATAATTATAACGCATTTCAGCGCTGAAAGGCAGCGTCTCAACCGTCTTCACTAAAGCCTGCGGAACTGGTATGGCTTATGCATATCTTCAGGGAACAATGATAAAAACAACGAGGTTGCTATGTCAGAGTCAAAAAGTGTGATTGATACCAGTGTGACTGAAACAGAAGTACAGGAAGATTATTTTGCCTTGCGCCAGCTCAAGAAAGGCGCCGTAGGTGTTGGCTGCTTCTCGTCAGTCTGGGAGTAGCTTACGTAATTTCCGGTGACTTCGCTGGCTGGAATTTTGGTCTGGCACAGGCGGGTTGGGGAGGCATGTTTATTGCGACCATTGTAGTGGCATTTATGTATCTGTGTATGTGTCTGGCCATGTCCGAAATGTCGACCATGCTGCCGACTGCAGGTGGGGGTTACAGTTTTGCTCGTACTGCTTTTGGTCCCTTTGGCGGCTATCTGACCGGGAGTGCCATCCTGATTGAATATGCCATTGCTCCGGCAGCAATTGCCTGTTTCATTGGTGCCTATTGCGAAGCCTTGTTTGGTATTGGCGGCTGGATCATTTATCTGGTGAGCTATCTGGTTTTTATGGGCTTGCATCTGAAAGGTGCTGGTGAAGCACTCAAGATCATGTTCGTGATTACCGCAATTGCTGCGGTCGCCTTAATGGTGTTCATCTTTGGCATGTTGCCTCATTTTAATAGTGCAAACCTGTTTGATATTGCGGTCAATACTGAACTGCGGGTGCAAGCAGTTTCCTGCCATTGGGTTATCTGGGCATCTGGGCAGCAGTGCCTTATGCGATCTGATTTTTTCTGGCAGTTGAAGGGGTGCCGCTGGCAGCCGAGGAAGCCAAAGAGCCAGCCAAATCATTACCGCGTGGTCTGATTGGTTCCATGCTGATTCTGGCATTCTTTGCCCTGAGTATCTTGTTGCTCGGTCCTGGCGCAGCAGGTGCAGATACGCTTAAAGATTCTGGTGTACCGCTGGTGGACGCCTTGGTGGCAGTCTATGGTGCCAATACCTGGATGGCGAGTTTTTTGAATTTTGTCGGGCTGGCAGGTCTGATCGCCAGTTTCTTCTCGATTATTTATGCCTATTCCCGTCAAATTTTTGCACTCTCACGTGCCGGTTATTTACCGAAAAAACTCTCTTTAACCAACAGCAATCATGCACCTTATTTGGCCATTATTATTCCGGGCATTATTGGATTCCTGCTATCCCTTTCAGGTGAAGGTGATCTGCTGATTCTGATGGCGGTCTTTGGTGCTACGATTTCCTATGTTTTGATGATGTCATATATCAAACTTAAGTTATCCAGACCAAATCTGGCACGTCCTTATCAGGCACCGGGCGGCATTGCCACAGCATTGATTGCTTTAGTGCTTGCAGCCATTGCAGTGGTCGCAGGCTTCTTGGTCGATCCAAAAGTCTGGCTAATGGCAGCTGCCATTTACGTGGCACTGATTCTCTATTTCTTGCTGTATAGCCGTCATCATCTGGTGGCCGGTACGCCGGAAGAAGAATTTGCGCGTATCGAGGCAGCAGAAAAGGAATTGAATTAAACCATCTTGCAGGGAGAATACGCTTATGCTGTATCAGATCAATGTGGCCAGTCAGCATTATGTCTTTGAGGATTTAAAAACCTTATTGGCCAAGGCTACCCCTGAACGTTCTGGTGATCAGCTGGCAGGGATTGCGGCCGTGGATGCAACCGAGCGTATCGCTGCACAAATGTGTCTGGCAGAAGTACCGTTACAGCAGTTTTTGCATGAAGCTGTGATTCCTTATGAGGCGGGTGAAATCACCCGCCTGATTATGGATGAACATGATGCCGATGCTTTTTATCCGATCTCGCATTTTACTGTGGGGGATTTTCGTAACTGGCTGCTGAGTGCAGATGCCACCACAGAAAAACTTGCTGCTTTAAAAATGGGCCTGATTCCAGAAATGGTCGCAGCGGTTAGTAAAATCATGCGCAATCAGGATCTGATTCTGGTGGCAAAAAAATGCCGAGTAGTGACTCGGTTCAGAAATACCATCGGGCTGGCAGGGCATCTTTCTACCCGCTTGCAGCCGAACCACCCGACTGATGATCTGATAGGCATTTCAGCTTCGATTCTGGATGGACTAATGTATGGCAATGGTGATGCCGTGATCGGGATTAATCCGGCCACAGATAATCTGCAGAATTTGACTGAGCTGCTCAAACTGCTCGATCATGTCATTCAGGAATATGAGATTCCGACTCAATCTTGTGTTTTGACCCATATTACTTCTGGCATTCAGCTGGCAAATAAAAATGTTCCGATTGATCTGATGTTCCAGTCCATTGCGGGAACCTAAACAGCCAATACTGGTTTCGGTATCAATCTGGCGCTGCTGCAGGAAGGCTATGAAGCTGCCTTAAGCCTGCAACGCGGCACAGTGGGCCAAAATGTCATGTATTTTGAAACCGGACAGGGCAGTGCCTTATCCAGCAATGGCCATCATGGCGTGGATCAACAGACCCTGGAAGCGCGTGCCTACGCCGTGGCGCGTAAGTTTAATCCCTTGCTGGTCAATACTGTAGTCGGCTTTATCGGGCCAGAATATCTGTATAACGGCAAGCAGATTATCCGGGCCGGGCTGGAAGATCATTTCTGTGGCAAGCTGCTCGGTGTGCCAATGGGCTGTGATATTTGCTACACCAATCATGCCGATGCCGATCAGGATATACTGCTGACCTTGCTTGCCAATGCCGGATTGAATTTTATCATGGGTATTCCCGGTTCAGATGACGTGATGTTGAACTATCAGACGACCTCCTTTCATGATGCGCTCTACATCCGGCAATTACTGGGATTAAAACCGGCACCCGAATTTGACTACTGGCTGGAGCATCAGGGAATTTTGGGGCAACAGTCTAATCAGCTGCACTGGCCAACAGAGTTGCCGAAGCAATTTTCACGTCTAATCCTGTCTTGAGGAAGTACTATGAAACTGATTGCCGATGTGAAATTTGAGTCCCAATTACAGGATAATCCCTGGCAGAAATTAAAAGCCTTTACTGATGCACGGATTGCCTTAGGTCGAACTGGGGGCAGCTTGCCGACTCGACCAAGTCTGGAATTTCAGTTGGCACATGCGCAAGCTAAAGATGCGGTACTGAAGCCACTTGATGTTGAATTCTTAAAATCTGGCTTAGCTAAAACGGGACTGCCTATTCTGGAAATTGAAAGCCAGGCGGTAGAGAAAGATCTTTATCTTAAACGTCCCGATCTTGGGCGTGTGCTTTCAGAACAGTCCAAAACGATATTGCAGCAATACCGGGCCGAACATCAGCAACATTGGGATGTAGCCATTGTGCTGGGAGATGGACTATCAGCACGTGCCATTGAGGAAAATAGCCTGCATTTTATTCCGGCCTTGCTAGAGGCATGCAAAGAACAAGGCTGGCAGATTGCCCCCTTAGTGATTGCCCGTGGCAGTCGTGTGGCACTGGGTGATGAATTGGCAGAAATTTTACAGGCGAAAATGCTGGTCATGCTAATTGGCGAACGGCCGGGTTTGAGCTCACCCGATAGTATGGGAATTTATTACACTTATAATGCTTTTAAAGGGTGTCATGATGCCTTGCGCAACTGTATTTCCAATGTCCGTTCTGCGGGCTTGGCCTATCCACTAGCTATCCAGCGACTGGTCGCATTGATGCGTAAATCCTGTGAGTTACAGCTTTCAGGGGTGCAGTTGAAAGATGAACACGAAACCCCAGTCGATATGCAACATAGCCCAGCCAAACGGCTATTTTAAAGTAGCATCTAGCAGAGAATTCTGATGGATTAGTGACTTACATCCCGTCACCATCTCACCATGTTTTGTCACAGAAGCCCTATTCACAGCTTGTTATTCTAAAAATCTACTTATGAATAACAAAGAGTGAGGATGGTTATGGTCGATGATTTCAATAAAAAACCACCTTTAAATCATCAGGCAGACGTGACGCAGAAAAAGCGTATCCCTGTTTATATCTTGATTTTGGTCGGTATTTTTTTACTCGCACTACTGTTCTATATGTTTGCTGACATGAATCCAGATGCGAATGATGCTCCTACAGGACATCCAAATCCGAATGTACAGCCTGCTACCCCAAATAATTCAACTCCAGTCGGTGAGCCTACACAAGGCACCGCCACCATGAATGATGGAACGGAAGCTACAGCAACCGTGGGTGATGGCACAGAAGCAACAGCAACTGCGACTGATGGACAGGCGACTCAATAACTGAAAATACCTGAAAAGCTCTAGTGAACCACTGGGGCTTTTTTGCAATGGATGGTGATGTTTTAAGGTAGTGCCATCTACCTGGCTTGAGCCTGAAAACATCAAATCTAATATGAATCCGGAAAAAGAAGGGGCTGATTGTTTCAGGGAGATGCCCCCGATTTCAGATAAATAGCTTAATAACAAAGAGGGTAGAACAACATGAATGATTATATGAGAAGCCCGCGTGGTGGCTTCGATGCCATGTACTATTGGGATCAGTTCCATCCCATTCTTAGTGCAATTGCCATATTAGTAATTGGCTGGATAATTGCGTTACTGGTCTCGGCAGGCGTTAAAAAGCTCTTGCAAAAACTGGGCACCAATACACATTTAAATACGGCGACAGGTCATCACTCCAATGTGGAGAGCATTATCGCCCGCGTCGTGTTCTGGATTATTCTGATTATTGCCGTGATTGGTGCGCTGAACGTGCTCAATCTTACCAGTGTCAGCGGTCCATTCAGTAATATGATCCAGCAGTTCCTGTTATTTATCCCGCAGTTACTAGGTGCAATTGCAGTCGGATTCATAGGTTGGATTGTGGCCAATCTGGTGAAGATAGGGCTACAAAAACTGCTAGACCGAACGCAACTCGATGAAAAACTCAGTGCTGAAGTCGGTGTCAGTCCGATTAGTAAAAACATCAGTGAAATTGCTTACTGGTTAATTTTATTACTGTTCTTGCCAATCGTGCTGTCTATTCTGGGTCTCAACGGTCTGCTGTTACCAGTTCAGAATATGCTGACCGATGTTGTTAGTTACTTACCAAACATCTTCATTGCTGCAGTCATCATTTTTGTCGGTTATATCCTGGCGAAAATTGTGCGCGGTATTGTTGAAGGACTATTAAACAGTCTGAACGTACAGCAACATGCTGAAAAAGTAGGCATCTTCAAAAACTCGAATGTTTCTCAGGTGATTGGTTCATTTATCTTCGCCGTGGTGATCATTACGGCGCTGATCATTGCATTTGAAGCATTGGGTATCGAGGCCATTTCTCAGCCTGCTACAGCCATGCTATATGAAATCATGAATGCCATTCCGAATATTATCGCTGCTGCGTTGATTCTGATTCTGGCGTATGTGGTCTCTAAACTGGTAGCACGTCTGGTAGTTGAAGTAGTTGCCGGTACAGGTGTTGATGAAATTCCTGCCAAACTGGATATCCAGCGTTTTTTAGGCACGACTAAACTTTCCAGTGTAGTCGGTTTCCTGATCGTTTTATTCACCATGCTATTTGCGGTATCTGAAGCAGCGAACCGTCTGGGCTTTGAACAGATCAGTGGTCTTATTGCAATGTTCATCTACTTCGGTGCCAATATCCTGCTCGGTGCGGTGATTCTGGTAATCGGTTTCTGGCTGGCAAATATTGTTGCGAATATCGTACAACGTGGTGAATATAACAGCTCACGCTGGTTAGCCAATCTGGTTCGTGTTCTGATCATGGGACTCGTTGTGGCAATGGGTCTGCGTGCCATGGGTATTGCCGATTCAATTGTTAACTTGGCATTTGGTCTAACTTTGGGTGCTGTAGCAGTGGCATTTGCCTTGGCATTTGGTTTGGGTGGTCGTCAACCTGCGGAGCGTGTACTCACAGATTTGATTGATAAAGCCAAACGAGAAGCTAAAGAACCCAATCCAGTCAAAGAAAAAGCTGAGAACAGCATATTTTCTGGATTAGGTAGCAAGACCACAGGTACAAGTGCAGCCGACATGTCAGGTACTACAGGTGCGGCGATGGGTATGAGTTCTACAGATAGCTCAATGAGCCAGTCCTCTGGTGGTTCGCAAACTGCTACGGGTACTAGCGATTCCTCAATCACAACTCCAGGAGCAGGCATCGTGCCAAATCAGGATTCAGACAAGAGTACGCCTATGAGTACGGATTTATCCCATACTACCCCGGCAATCCTTACCACTGCACCACAGGATGATGAGTCATTAGGTATTGATCCTGTCAATCCGGATGCGGATCAGGCCGTACCAGATTCAGTAAAAGTCGATCCGACTCATCCACCAGCCAATAATCCATTTGGTTCAACCGGAGAAAAAGAGCCAGATGTCGATATTGACCGTTCAACTCAGAAAAAAGATGACCTGAAATAACCTTTTATTTTTAAGCAAAATCGACCACGCTCATGTGGTCGATTTTGTTCAGTCATAAGGAAAAATGAATGAATACCAAGAAACCTAACAAAGTTCTGGCGCCTTTAGTCATTGCAGGAATTACGATTGGCTTTTTTACCGCTGCCTATCGATTTATTTTTGTAAAGAGCAAGCAGGACGAGCAGTCTGAGCGGGAGCTGGATAAGAAAATACCAGAGGCAGACGAATTTAACTGAGAAGTCAATCCTGCTCAGTCGCTAGGAATAGAATTTATTTTTTAAAAAATATAGAATATTCAAGTGAATACTAAAATGATTTTGGTATTTTTCTTGCATTAAAAATATAAAGAAAAGGAGATCAACAATATGTGGAAAGCACTGCAACATAAATTCATGGCATCTTCAGCAGATGACTTACCGCTATGTCTGCGAGAAGCTCAAAAAATGCAGCTGGCGATTGACCGTCTAACCAATACGGCCAATCTTAACCTGTTTAAAACAGATTATCTGGAATGAGTTAAGTAGCAATCCAGATTATCTATTGATTAAATATATTCCGATGCGGCATGTGCCGATGACCATGCCCATTGGAAATTATAACCGCCCAAATGTCCGGTAACATCCAGTACTTCACCAATAAAATACAAGCCTTTCTGCTTTTTACTTTCCATGGTTTTTGAGGATACTTCCGTGGTGTCTACACCACCCAAAGTCACCTCCGCCGTACGGTAGCCTTCTGTTCCTGAAGGTTTCACTTCAAAGCCATGCAGACGTGCCGCAATCTGTTCCAGCTTATCATCGCTGATATTACCAATGGCAGTTTCAGCACTTTCAGTCCAGATCAGAATTTGTAATTCAGCCACCACACTTTTCGGTAAATATTCATTGAGGAGTGTACGTAATAAGACTTTGGGCTGGCTTTGTTTTTTTGCTTTAAAGAAATCCAGTAAGTCTACACTCGGTAAGAAATCAACCTTAAAGCTTTGACCGACATTCCAGTAGTTAGAAAGTTGCAGGGAACTCGGCCCACTCAAACCGCGATGGGTAAATAAGAGGGCTTCGGTAAAGCTGTTAAGTTCATTAGAGAGTGTTGCTTCTACGGCATTACCACTTAAGCGCGTGGTCACTTCTTTAAATCCGTCAGAGAAGGTAAATGGAACCAGTCCGGCACGAGTCGGATAGAGGTGATGTCCAAACTGTTTTGCAATCTCATAGCCAATGCCTGAACCGCCAAGCGTAGGAATAGATAAACCGCCAGATGCCACGACGACAGATTCAACTTCAAAATATCCCAGTGAGGTCGCCACCTGAAAGCCTTGATCATCGACTGGATTCACTGCTTTCACTTCGCAACTGGTCTTAATATCGACCAGACCGGTTTTATCACATTCTGCCAGCAGCATCGACAAGATATCTTTTGCACCATTTAAGGTAAACAGCTGTCCATGTTTGCGCTCTTCATAAGCAATGCCATATTCACAAACCAAGCCGATAAAGTCCCAGTTGGTATAACGCGTTAAAGCTGAAATCACAAAATGTGGATTGTGTGAAATATAATTGCTCGGTTCGACTTCCAGATTGGTGAAATTACATTTACCACCGCCAGACATCAGGATTTTTTTGCCAACCTTGTTGGCTTTTTCCACCACCACGACTTTACGCCCACGTTGCGCAGCCATATACGCCGTCATTAAACCTGACGCACCGGCACCTATGACTAGAACATCGTATTGCTTGGAAGACATCACACACTCAAGGGAGAAGAAAAGTGAAGCATTATAGACAATTTTATTTCAGCTTTCTCTATTCCAGAAAAATCAGTTCCGTGATTGCAAATTTACAGCGTATTTTAAACATAAAATATTTGAAAGCTATCTAAAACTCATGCATAGTTTTTGTACAAACTAAAAACATAATAACAAGGAAAAGCGAATGGCAAGCGCGGAGGATTTAAAACAATATAATCTGATTACATATATTCTTTATATTTTAGGATTTTTTCTTGTTGGTCTGACCCCATTTATTGCGATTGTGATGAATTATATCAAGCGTGATGAAATGCGCGGTACCTGGCTGGAAAGTCATGTCGACTGGCAAATTAAAACCTTCTGGATCAGTTTGCTGGGCTATATCGTCGGTGGCTTATTGACTGTGATCTTGATTGGTTTCCTGATTGTATTTCTGGTCTTTATCTGGCATATCTACCGCTTGGTCAAAGGGTTAATTGCCTTAAATAATAATCAACCGATTGAAGCTTAGGTTGCTGTAAAACCAAAGGGAATATGACGGCCTTGCAGACCACCAGTATGAATCACCAACAGTTTTGATCCAGCCGGAAAATAATTTTTCTCGATTAGATCAAAAATCCCCATCAGCATTTTAGCCGTGTAGATCTGCTCCAGTGGAATTGCAAATTCCGCTTCAAAATCCTGGATAAACTGCATCAAGGCTGCACTGGTTTTGGCATAGCCACCACAGCAATAATCATCGAGAATATTCCAGTTGGTTTTATTCGTTAGTTGAGCGATTTCATCTTTTAAAAATGAACCTTTCAGTGCAGAAAATCCTAAAACCTGTTGATGCCCATGACTGGCTTCGATCAATCCACTGATGGTGCCACCGGTGCCTACTGCACAACAAATCACATCAAATTGCGCATCGCCATCTTTTAATATTTCCTGACAACCTTGAATCGCCAAAGCATTGGTTCCACCTTCAGGAATAATATAATGTTCAGGAAATTGTTGAGCGAGTTCGGCCAAATACTCAGGCTGTTGCTTGCGTCGATATTCATCACGACTGACGAAATGCAACTGCATCCCGAATTGCTGGGCGGTGGCTAATGTTGGATTCAATGGGTGATCAGCCAGTTCTTCACCTCGAATCATACCAACACTCTGAAAACCAAACTGCTGTGCGGCAAATGCAGTAGCGGCAATATGATTGGAATAAGCACCTCCAAAACTCAGAATATGCTGATAATCCTGTCTTTTGGCTTCAAGAAAATTGTATTTCAGTTTAAAAAACTTGTTGCCCGAAATTTGCGGATGCACCAGATCCAGACGACGTATTGTTAAAGTAATATCGTGAAAATTAATCTGTTGATCTGGAATATTTTGAGCAATTTTTTCAAACATAGACATTAAGATAGTAGGTTATTAAAACATTATAGCGGAAGTGCTAAAAATCAGAGCTTTTCAATAAGCCATTATTCGCTGAGAGCTATGGAGTTGGTTGTAGATTGTCACAAATATTCTGCTGATAATTTAAATAACAATGCTAATCTAAACAGAGGAAACCCTGAGGAGGGTAGAATAATGAAAATATTATCCTATGCTGTGTGGGTCGGCATGCTGCTCAGTCTGTCGGGCTGTGATGATGCGATGAATAAACCTAAAACAGAAACCCGCACCATGATTATTGGTGGCGTACCTGTACATGAGCAGGATTATCAACTGCTAGACAAGCATTTGAGTGCTCAGGATCAGTTAAAACCTTAAGTAATTGCTATAGTTGAAATTCATGACAAATCCAGAAATTTTTACAGCAAATCGTCAGGTTTTTGCTTAAAATAGCCCTTCAATTTTTAAGTCAGGTTATCTCGTGGAATCATTCTGGATTTTAGGTTCGATTGCTTTTGCCCTGATGTTAGGCGCAATGAGCCCCGGGCCGACTTCTATTTATGTGGCAAAAAACTCAATTGCCATTTCACGTAAACATGGTTTATTTACTGCATTGGGTACTGGTCTCGGTGCAGCGATTTTTGGTCTGTTGGCGGTTCTCGGTTTGCAGGCATTTTTACTAGCTGTACCTTCAGCTTATCTGGCCTTAAAAATTTGTGGTGGTTTATATTTACTTTGGTTGGCGTTTAAAATCATTAAACATGCCAAAGATCCGATCGAAGCGGATACAACCATTAGCAAACAGATGTCTTTACGCCGTGCTTTTACCACTGGTTTAATCACACAGTTGTCCAATCCCAAAATTGCGATTGTGCTGGCCAGTATTTTTACCGCGTTATTGCCCAAAGAAATTCCAACGTATTTTTATTTTGTTTTGCCTGTCTTATGTTTCTTTATTGATGCAGGCTGGTGTTCACTAGTCGCAGTTGCATTATCTGCGGAAAAGCCACGTCGTGTTTATTTGAAGTTTAAGGCTTTGTTTGACCGCGCAGCAGGCGCAGTTATGACGGTACTTGGCTTAAAATTAATTTTTGGTATGAAGTAATTACTTCATCTAGATGCTCTGCTTATAAATAAAAAAAGCCCCTAGTCGTAGAGGCTTTTTTTATGTCTATTAAAAAGTATTTTCTTCCGAATTAGCAGAAATACGATGAATCGACAAGTCTGCACCATTGAACTCTTCTTCCTCAGTCAGGCGAATACCCATCAAAACCTTAAGCAGGCCATACACCAAAAAACCACCCGCCAAAGCAATGACAATCGCCAGCACTGTACCTATGAGTTGTGAAATTAAAGACACTCCTCCCATTCCTCCAAGCCATTGCTGACCGAAGATACCCACAGCTAATCCGCCAAAAGCACCACAAACGCCATGCAAAGGCCAAACCCCCAATACATCATCCACTTTGAGTTTATTTTGGGTATAGGTAAAGAGTTTCACAAAAATAATGCCGGCGCTGATCCCGATAAAAAAAGCACCCAACGGATGAACGACGTCTGATCCTGCACAAATCGCCACCAGACCTGCTAAGGGACCATTATGCAGAAAGCCGGGGTCATCTTTCCCCGCAACTTTGGCTGCTATTGTTCCACCGACCATGGCCATCAAAGAGTTAATAGCGACCAGTCCAGAAATGGCATCCAGCCGCTGCGCGCTCATGACATTGAAGCCGAACCATCCCACAATCAGAATCCATGAACCCAAAGCCAAAAAAGGAATTGATGAAGGAGGATGCGCGGTGATCCGGCCATCATTTTTGTAACGGCCATGACGCGCACCAAGTAGGATTATTGCGGCAAGTGCCATCCAGCCGCCCATTGCATGAACGACAACTGAGCCGGCAAAATCATGAAAACTTGCACCAAATGCATGGGTCAGCCAATCCTGAAAACCAAGGTTGCCATTCCAGATCATACCCTCAAAAAACGGATAGATCAGCGCAACCAGAAATAATGTCGCTAAAGCCTGTGAACGCATTTTGGCACGCTCTGCAATCCCTCCAGAGATAATCGCTGGAATTGCTGCAGCAAAAGTCAACAGGAAAAAACAGCGCATCAGATTGTAGCCATGATCGGCAGATAAGGTTGCAGCATCATGGAAAAAGTGCTGACCGTAGGCAATATAGTAGCCCACTAAAAAATAGGCGATGGCGGAGATGGCAAAGTCGGTTAGAATTTTACTTAGGGCATTGACCTGGTTTTTATGTCGAACTGTTCCAAGCTCTAAAAAAGCAAATCCAGCATGCATGGCAAGCACTAGAACTGCACCGAGAAGAAGAAATAATAAGTCTATATTTTGCATGGTGCGTTCCAATTTAGTGCGCGGGATCACAAAAGAAAATCAGTATATAGAGGCAAATTGATTGTAGAAGAGGGCTAAGCAAGGGAAATTTTGATGAAGAATTTCTTGAAATTGATAAGACTCGATATAAAGCACGTTACTATTTTTTTGCACCAAACTAAGACATGGCGAGAGTTCATAAAATTCAGATTTATATTATATTTTTAGGTGTTTATATTTATCGTAAGAAAAACGGTGCTAAAAAAGCATGCTAAAGGTGCACGTAAAAAGTAAAAGATTTTTAAGAAAAAATTTAAAAATAAACGAAACTATTGCTTTTAAATTTCAAAGCGTCATTCAAGTTTTAAATTTACCAAGTCATAGGGAATCTGGCTGAAGGATATTTAAAATAAATGAAACCCTAAAAAATTAGGGTTTCATGCTTAGATAAAATTATTGAAGTATTCAATTAATCTTTAAAATGTACCGGAATCCATTGATAGCTTTTATTGTCTTTAGAATAAATATGTCCAATCCCCGGAAATGGCAAATGTGGTGCTGCTACCGTCTGACCATTTTTCGCATATTCAGCAAAATATTTTAAGCGGGTTTCGATCGCCTTTTTCGGATCGACATCAAAGTCAACGCCGGTCTGTGGGCGATCAAACTGCAGCGTATGTGAGTGCACAATATCTCCAATAAACACCATCTGCTGACCTTTAGATTTTAAGCTAAAACCAAAATGCCCCGGTGTATGTCCAGCCGAACTGATAACATCGAAAGCATGGATTTGATCGCCAGTTTTAAAGGTTTTGAGCTGATTCTTGGCCTGATAGGGTGCAATGGCTTTCTTGATTTTATCGACTGTGCCCAAAAAACCTGCCTGCTTGGCTTTTGGTAATTTTTCTACCGTTGTGGGATTTATCCAGAAATCCAGTTCAGCTTGAGACACATAAATGTTGGCATTGGGAAAATTGGCAACACTATTATTACTTATACCGCATACATGGTCTGGATGTAAATGCGTGAGCAGGATGGCATTGACCTGTTCAGGTTTATGCCCTGAAGCCTTTAAATTGGAATACACTGAACCTAGGTGTGGACCATTACAGCTTGAAGTCCCGCTATCGACCAGAACCATTTCCTTGGCTGTATTGACCAGAAAGGCATTCACGGAGGTTTGGATGCCTTTAGCTTGATCGACGTAGTATTTTTTCAATATCTGGTCGGCTTGAGCTGCTGGAATATCTTTAAATAAGGCTTTGGACAGATAATTGGTGCCATCTAGCAGGGCAGTAATTTGGTAATCCCCGAAGTTATGTTGATAATAACCGGGAACCTGTTTTTGTTGTTGGGTGCTAGAAACGGATTGTGCATGTGTTTGAGAGATACCCGCCATTGAACCTAAAGCAAGCAATGACACGACGAGAGAAGAAGTGAAGTATTTCATAGCTATTCTTATGTAATTAAAGTCAATTCTATGTATTAGCACGGATGCCAGCAAAAAAGAATATGAATATATTTACCATTTTTTAAAATGGAAGTGCTGATTTGGCATCTGTACTAAAAAATCAGTCTGAATCTGTATATTGATTTTTTGAAAGTAAAGAATTTATTTTTAATGAAAATATTATTATAAATAAAATGCTTAGATACATTTCACTTTTTATGAAAAGCTCGTTAACATGGGGTATTACGAACAAGCTTTGGGTGTCGCGATGAGTTTTTGGAAAAGAAAAAACAATGCCAGCTTTGTATTTTTCATTATTACCTTATATTCACTACTGGGCTTTGGACTGGGTTATGTGATTTGGGAATTTGTGTTGCAAGGCTAAGTGACCCAGCAATAAAAAAGCCTCTAGAAATAGAGGCTTTTTTTGATCGTATGAAGGTTTTATTATGAGATTTTTTAGAAAAACATTAACAACCGTCGAAGTATATTTCCTATTTACTTTTGTTAGGGCAAAAGTAACAAAACCCTTCTGTTCGTTAGAAGGCACGTCTGTGTACCCCTAACGAACGAGCGAAATCCAGGTCGCATGGTTATCACACTTTAACTACGATAAATTTTGATTCCTTTTTCACGTGCATATGAAATTTTAGGATCTTTAATTGTATATTGAGCCGAACCACTATCAGGATTACTCAAATTAATTAATCCCATTTTTTCCATACTAGATATATAGCTTTGAGCAGTTGAATGTTGAAGTTGGTTTTTTTCTTTTAATTGTTTAGCATTAAAAGTATTTCCATCTAATTTAAGTAGCAAATCTATATACGAAAAAATATCCATAGAGTTAGAGCGTGCATTCGTTTTCTTTGGATAGTATTCAAAATAATTGAAATTTTTAATAAATCTACTTAAAGCAAAGCCTATTGAAGATTTTTCAATTCTATTGCTAAGTGAGTCTTTATCATATTGGATTCTTAGTAAATTAGAAAAAATATGCCAAAGGTCGCGAGGTGTTGAATTTGCTAATTTTAAAATTTGATTAACATCATCTGCAAATAGTTCTTTGAAATTAAAAATTTTATTTTTAGAAAAAACTTTTAAACGATTATTTAGGACATTTTCTAAGTCTGAATTTGACCAATTAATAATAGTGCAACTATGTTTTTGAGTTCGTACATATTGCTTAATAAAATTAAACGGAGTTGTCCAACTTGTAAAAATAATCTGTAATTTTGGCGTTAGTAGTAATTTTTCGTCAGTTAAGATTAATTTAGTATAGTTTGCAATTAGTTCGGCATCATTCTCGAATCTTTGATCTTCATCAATTCGATCAATTAGTATGATTACTTTACTAAACTGTAATTTTTCTACAATCTTTAAAATTCTTTCAATAAGGAAATAAGAGATATCTTGGTCTAAAAAATTTTCTTCAAAGTTTATATCTAGTTCAGGAAAATATTCCTTAATTTTGACATTTTCTGTGATTGGAGGAAGCCCCGAAAAATGTTTAGATAAAAAATCATCGACGAGTGTATTTGCTGCAGTAGCACCGTAATTGAAAAGATCTCTTATAATTTTTTCAAATCTTTTATAAGTTAATTTATACCAGGGAATTTGAATAGCCTTAATTTGATCTCTTAAGTATGCTTTTGAAACTTGAGGTACAAAGTTTTGAAGTAAGTAGCTTAGTAATATTTTATCTTCTTGATCGAGTTTATTTATTCGGTTTTTTTCCTTGGCAAGAGAAGAGAATAATTGTAGAGAAATTTTTGTAATTAAAAATTGATAAAAGTCTTTTGAATCAAAGTGTAATGGTAAATCAGAAAAATCTGTAATAGAGACTGAAATTATCTTTTTTCTGTCAATTCGTGACTCTAAGTTTTTTAAAAGGGCAGTTTTTCCAGCCCCTCGATCACCTAAAATGATTAAAGAATTGTCAGAGGAAAAGTTGGATAAAATACTTTCATAGTCATTTACAGGGGTAAATATATCGACGGATTGTTTTAACTCATTTTCTGTTGTAAAAAATGCAAATGGATTGTTGTCTAAATTTAATTTTTTTAAAAAGTCATTAAAATTTGTCATAAGCTTTATATTGTTAAGAAAAGAATAAGCCCCGCTAAAATATAGCGGGGCTTTTTATAAGTGTCTAAAATTAAGAAACTTTATCACCCGGTTTAGCACCCGATTCAGGTGAAATCACCCAAACACCTTCGCCATTACCGGCAGCAAGTACCATACCGTTCGAAATACCAAAACGCATCTTGCGTGGCGCAAGGTTTGCCACCATCACCACCAGTTTACCTTTTAAGTCTTCAGGTTTATAGAACTCACGAATACCACTGAACACATTACGTGGCTCAGCTTCACCGACATTTAAAGTCAATTGAAGAAGTTTGTCAGAACCTTCAACCATTGCAGCTTCAAGAACTTCAGCCACACGCAGGTCAACTTTCATAAAGTCTTCGATGCCAATAACTTCAGCTTCGCCCACTTTAGATTCAGGTTTTTTCTCAGCCTTCTTCTCTTTTTTCTTTTCAGCTTTAGCTGGCTCAGCAGCAGGGGCAGCTAAAGAATCTTTAGATGCATCCACCATGGCAGCAACAGCTTTTGGATCTACACGTTGCATCAACGGTTGGAACAATGCAATTTCATGACCCACTAGAATGGTTTCGCGAGAAGCAAAATCGAAGCTTTCAAGTTGCAAGAAATCTTGAACCTGTTGAGCTAGTGTCGGCAATACAGGAGCCAAGTAAACTGCCAATTGACGGAACAGGTTGATCCCCACAGAACATACATCATGAACCTGTTGTTCCTGACCTTCTTGCTTAGCAAGTGCCCAAGGCTTTTTCTCGTCGATGTACTGGTTGGCTTTGTCTGCCAGTGCCATGATTTCACGAATCGCCGCAGAGAATTCACGTGCTTCATAAGCTTGAGCAATTGAACTACCGGCATCAATAAAGCTTTGTACTAATTCAGGTTCAGCACATGTCGCACTTAACTTGTTATCAAATTTGGTGTTAATAAATTTCGCACAACGGCTGGCAATATTCACCACTTTACCGACTAGATCTGAATTTACTTTTTGTACGAAGTCATCCAGATTTAAGTCTGAATCTTCAACTTTGTCAGAAAGTTTCGACGCGAAGTAGTAGCGTAAATATTCAGGGTTTAAATGCTCTAAGTAGGTTTCTGCTTTAATAAAGGTGCCGCGAGATTTAGACATCTTTTGGCCATTTACCGTCAAGAAACCATTTACGAATAAGCCTGATGGCGTACGGTAGTTAGCGCCTTCAAGCATTGCCGGCCAGAACAGGGCATGGAAATATACGATGTCTTTGCCAATGAAGTGATAGACTTCATTTTCAGAATCTTTTTTCCAGAAATCGTCAAAATTCAACTCAGGACGTTTGGTCTTGATGTAGTTTTCAAAACTTGACATATAGCCAATTGGCGCATCGACCCACACATAGAAGTATTTGTTTGGTGCATCTGGAATTTCAAAACCGAAGTATGGCGCATCACGTGAGATGTCCCAATCGTTCAAGCCATTTTCAAACCATTCGTCCAGCTTGTTGGCAATCGATACTGGCAGGCGACCTTCATCACGAGTCCATTTTTGCAGGTATTCACCAAAATTTGGCAATTTAAAGAAGTAATGATCAGATGATTTTTCAACAGGTGTTGCACCACTTAAAGTCGATTTTGGATTCAGTAGCTCAGTTGCGTTATAAGTCGTGCCGCAGACTTCACATGAATCGCCATATTGATCTTCAGCCTTACATTTCGGGCAGGTACCTTTAATGAACCGGTCTGATAGAAACATGCCTTTTTCAGGATCAAATAACTGCGTTACAGGACGAACAGCAATATTGCCAGCTTCACGGTTTTTGATATAGATTTCTGAAGCACGGGCGCGGTTGGTATCACTATGCGTAGAATCATAATGATCGAAATGCACACCAAAACCGTCAAAGTCACGAATGTGTTCTTTTTGCACATTGGCAATTTGTGCTTCAGGTGAAATGCCATTCGCTTCGGCACGCAGCATGATCGCAGTTCCGTGAGCATCATCCGCACAGACATAAGTCACATCATGACCCATCGCGCGCATGGCACGTACCCAAATATCTGCTTGGATATAGCCAAGTAAGTGACCCATATGAATCGGGCCATTGGCGTAAGGAAGGGCATTGGTGACTAAAATTTTACGCACGGATTCACTCTCTCATTCGTATTCATTATGCAATGGGCCATAATTTTACATGATGCCGAGGGGATTACAAAGAAATGCTTTGCTGAAACCCTGCGAATAGATGGACTTGGAAAACCGAATACAAAAACCTGCATCGTCCTTAGCATATAACCTTGCAATACGGATTTAACTCAGCTCATGCTACATTCTGCAAACAATAGCAACAACATGTACAGGCTTTGTTGCAGTTTGCTTACTTCGCCCGATTCGCGTGATGCTTTGTGCTAAAAAATGGCTGATTGTTTATATGATATGCCTAAGGAGGGTACCTCATGACTCAGCAGAACCAAAATAATACGTCGAAGCAAAATCAAGATAAAGAACAACATGCACGCGAATTGAATGATCAGCTTGCAAAAGAGCAAAAGCAAAATGAGATAGATAAACAGCACAATCAGGAACATAAGAACGGGCAAAGTGCCCAGACCCATGCTGATCAGAAGTCTGATACCCAGCATAACGGTAAAGAGGAAAATGCTGAGCAATCAGCGCAAAAAGACAGTTCTCAAGAGAATCAGTCTGATAAAAAAACTGAAAGCTTTAAGATGGATGACTTAAAAGCCAAAGCGATAGCGATTGGTGAAGAGCTATTGCAAAAAGGTGAAAAGCTTCTGAATGAGCTGAAACATGGCAAATCTGACAACCAGCAAAATGCTGAGCAAGGTTCGGATGATGCGAAAAAAGCCAAAGCGGATCATACCTCTCAAGATAAGTCATCTAACAAGTCAGATAAACAAAATGCTAAAGATGGTCAGACCGATCAGCAGGCAGGTATGGCAAATTTAAAAGATGAAGCCATGCATAAGTTTGAAGATACCAGACAGAAAATCACAGACTTATTCAGCGAAGCCTCGGTTAAGTTCGCTGAGCTGAAACAGATGGCAACTGATACGATGAATAAAATGAAAGATAATCAATCGAAGGAAGGTGATTCTGATCAGCAGCAAGATGCCAAAGATACAGATTCAGAAAGCAACTCTCAGTCTAAAAAGGATGAATCGAAACAAGATCAGGATAAAAATACCAAGGATCAACAGGACAAATCTGAAAACAATAAAAATCATAAATAGTCTGTGATCGTTAAGCCACTTTAATCATAGAAGGTTAAAGTGGCTTAACACGCTCGAGATAAATAAAAAAAATTTATTACATTAAAATAGTCCATCTCTCTTTTCTTTCATTATTTCTATTCACCAAGATTCCATAAAATATTTCACAAAACCGAGTAAAATGGTTGGAAATTGAAGATATCTGTTTCATCTTCTCCAATACAGTGCTTAACCTTCGCCTAAAACCCCGTTAAACTAAGCGATTCAGATGTCGATCTACATTTTTGGAGTAACCTATGTCTTGGCTTTCTTCGCTTAAATCGGTTTTTTCGCCTTCCAAGGAGGTGAACGAAGAAGCTGTGCAAAACGTACTGCAAAACTATATCTTGCCAAATTCCAGCAATGCCTTGAAAGATCGTATTACGCAGGTCAATGTACAGGGTGAGATTCTGCAAATCACTTTGAATACCTATCCAGAAGAAAAAGCGCAGCTGCAACAGATTCATGATGAACTGGCGGAAGCTTTGCAAAAATGTGGTATTCAAGAACTGAATATGCATGTGATTCAGCAGAAAACTGGACATAAGAAAGAAGGGGGTTGCGGGCATAACCATGCTGAAGGTGAAAACTGTTCAAGCGAGTCTAAAGCGGAAGCAAAACCCAATCTTCCCCCTGTGGTTGATGCGTCGGCACAGCCTGCAAAAACAGAAGAAGCTGATCCAAATAATCCACCTATTCAAAAAGCTGCGCCGCAACAGCGTGATGTTCCAAAACACCCAAGGATTCAAAATGTGATTCTGGTGTCATCTGGTAAAGGTGGCGTAGGTAAATCGACCACGACTGTAAATCTGGCTTTGGCTCTACAGAAATTAGGCCTGCGCGTAGGCGTACTAGATGCCGATATTTACGGCCCAAGTATTCCGACTATGCTCGGCAATGCCGGCAAAACGCCAATGATCGAAGCAGAGCAGTTTGTCCCTATCGAAGCCTATGGGATGGCGGTATTATCAATTGGCCATTTAACTGGAGATCACAATACTCCAGTCGCCTGGCGTGGTCCAAAAGCCACGGGTGCATTGATGCAGTTATTCAATCAGACCCTATGGCCAGACCTTGATGTGCTGATGATTGATATGCCACCTGGCACAGGTGATATCCAGTTAACTCTCGCGCAGCGTATTCCGGTAACGGGCGCAGTAATTGTGACAACGCCACAAAACGTGGCCTTGCTGGATGCGACCAAAGGCATTGAATTGTTTAACCGCGTGCAGATTCCGATCATGGGCGTGATTGAAAACATGTCGACCCATATCTGCTCAAATTGTGGTTTTGAGGAACAGATTTTTGGTACAGGCGGTGGCGATAAACTGTCTGAGCAATATCAAGTCCCATTATTGGGCCGTTTACCTTTGGATGCTAAAATTCGTGAAAATGCCGATGCTGGAACGCCGTCAGTGATCGCGGGAGATGCTGCTGCAGAAAGCTATATGCTGATTGCAGAGAAAATTGCAGCGCAGTTACCTAAAGCAGAGAAAGACCATAGCCGAATTTTCTAATTCTATAGACAATTCAGATATTTAAGTCTTAGCTAAAAGCTAGGGCTTCTTATTTCTTATTTTTAAAATTAGCTCGATTTAAATGATCGAAATTGACTGAAATGACTATCGGGTGTTTATCCTGAAAGCTTATATAAACATTTGAATTAATTAAAATAAATAAATTTAAATTTTAGATCATATGTTCTCTTACAATTATTTTTTTGCAGCACTGACCGAATTCTTCTATGCTACTCGGATTAGAGCGAGGTCAAACTATGATTTCATGGTTTTTTATTGGTTTAGTGGCAACCATTCTTTTAACACCAGGCCCAACCAATACCTTATTGGCATCTTCAGGCATTCAGGTCGGATTTAAAAAAACATTTCGTTTAATTCCTGCGGAAGCCTTTGGTTATCTGATTGCCATTAGCTTATGGGGCATTCTGATCGGAAAAATTTCCGTTCATCTTCCGCTTTTACCGACGATTCTCAAACTTTTTAGTGCTGGCTATATTCTATTTCTCGCTGTGAAATTATGGCGGACTGCAGAAATAAGCGAAAATCTTGAAAATGTCTCGATTCGCGCACGAGAATTATTTTTGGCAACCTTGCTTAATCCTAAAGCACTTTTATTTGCCTCAGCTATTTTTCCTGTCATTGTCTGGAAAAGCAGTCAACATTACGTGACTCATATGCTTGTTTTCTTGCTTCTGCTGATTCCGATTGCATTCTTCTGGACTTTTTTAGGCTCAATCCTGGCCAGAAAAAACAGCCGCTGGCTCAATCAGAAAAACTTGCAAAAAACGGCTTCGCTGGTACTAATGAGCTTTTCTATTCCTTTAAGTTATTCTGCACTTTTAAGTTTATAAGCTGATCTCAATCAGCAATTTTTTGGCAACTTCAGCTCTAAGACTTTCACTTATTTTCATTAGTGTCAATTTCAGTTAAAGTACGTCGTAATAACTTGTTTTTAAGATTTTTGGATTATATCAATGGCAATTAAGTCTGATCGTTGGATTCGCGAAATGAGCGAAAAACACGGCATGATTGAACCGTATGCAGAAAACCAGGTACGTTTGGATGAAAATGGTCAAAAGCTGATTTCGTATGGTGTATCCAGCTATGGTTATGACGTGCGTTGTGCACGTGAATTTAAAGTATTCACCAATGTGCATTCTGCAATTGTTGATCCAAAGAACTTTGATGAACGCAGCTTTATTGATATCGAGTCGGATGTTTGTATCATTCCGCCTAACTCGTTTGCTTTGGCGCGTACCATCGAATATTTCCGCATTCCACGTAATGTCTTGACCGTGTGCTTGGGTAAGTCGACTTATGCGCGTTGTGGCATCATTGTCAACGTGACTCCGCTTGAGCCAGAGTGGGAAGGACATGTCACTTTAGAGTTTTCAAATACTACTAATCTTCCTGCGCGTATTTATGCAGGTGAAGGTGTAGCGCAGATGCTATTTTTTGAATCTGATGAAGTCTGTGAAACCTCATATAAAGATCGTGGTGGTAAATATCAAGGTCAGACAGGCGTTACTTTGCCGAAGACCTAATTGTTTTAAAATATTGAATGACGGGACTTTATGTCCCGTTTATTTTTTTGAGATTTTCATTCATCGGAAACTGCTATTTTTCGCCTAATTGGCTTTGGCATCTGTATTAAAAATCAGCATAATGGATTCCGCATAACCATAAAAAAGATGCAATGCATTATAAAAAATCAAAGATTGGCGGCTGGGAAGCTGAAGCATAAGGTGCGGAGCATCGAATAAAAAGGAAAGAGTGAGATGACTCAAATCAAAGATATATTTAAATTTCGCAAAAGTTATTTGGCGATGACAATCGGTTTCAGCCTGTTGCCTTCTGCATATGCGATGCAGGAATTATCAGATTCTTCTCTTTCTGACACCACCGGTGAGGGTGTTGCGCTGGTACTTGATGATTTTAAAATGGTGTTTCAAGGTCCTAAAGATCTTTCTGCTAGTTCTAGTTATGCCAGAGGCATTGAAAACCCCGGACAAGCAGATACAGGCTTTATTCGTATTATCCCGACGGGTGAGAATTACAACCAACTTGGGCAGCGTGTATACGACAAAGTTTATAAATCTACATATGATAATGCTTTTCATGTTGAAAGAACGCAGAATTATGCAACTGAGTATCAGCAAGCCTTTGATACCTTAAAAACTGATTTTTATAATGATAACTATAATACGATTAAGAATACTTATGACACACAAGCTAACCGGGACGCATTTAAGCAAGAATTAGTTGATTATTATTATAATACAGACTTTATGAAAGCCTATTATGACCAACGTCGTGATGATTATTATAATGGTGCAGGTAATACCTCACCAGGTATTGATTATGATATCAAGCATGATGGCACAACAGAATATGAATTAACGCCACTGCGACCAAATAAGTCTGATGAATATGCAAATTTAAATACCCTTGAAATGATTCAATTTCTATATGGGCAAAATGCTAATCAGCAGATTCCAAATACTGAATGGAGTACGGCGGTTGATAGGCAGAATATTATTGGAGCAATTGTAGATGCAAGAATTCTTGCACTAATTAAAGCAGACTACGATAAAAAATTGGAAGCTGCTTTAGCCGGAATAATGAAGGATGCAGATAGTGCTGCTATGGCTGAAATCATTGCTAGAGCAGATCAGGCTGCTAAAACTGAAGCTGCTAAAAGCTCTGTGAGCACTTTAAGAACTAAAGCCGATGTATTTATTTATGGTCTGGCATTATCGAAAAGTGATGGTTCTTTAAGCACACGATACAGTAATCAGGGTTTCAGCTGGGGATCAGCAGATAATCCCTGGTTATTTCGGGCAGGAACTGAAAACGTCACACAGTTTAAGGACGCTGCTAAAGATGTAGGCTATATTGCTTTGGAAGCCCCATTAAGTCCAATCGCAGGGGTTGAAAGTGATAATAATATCAAGCTGGGCTTCTGGAGTGATATTTTTGCACGTGAGCTTAACTCCTCGAATGCTGTAGATCCTATAACAGGTGGGCCAACATCAGGACTTGATACGGATTACCGATTAAGAACCCAATTTGTTGCCAATGGTCTGAGTTTTAATGGCTCGCAAGTTCGGTTATTTCAAACCTTAGAATCTGACAATAAGAATTACAGCCAAACATTGGGTATGGCGAGTATTGTTCGTCTGAATACCAATGATCGACCAGAAACTCTAAGCAGTAGCGATAGTAATCTTAACAGTAAAGGTATTCGTCTCAGTACCGCAGCAAAAACAGATGCACTTGATGGTAATGTTCCAACCCCGGCCTTGAATGGAAGTGATGCTCCTATATTTCATGATTCTGAGGGTTTATATCTCTATAGTCCAAATATTAACTTGGTGCTTGGTAATATGTACCAGCCTTTCGTTGTCGGTTCAGAAGGCAATAATATTATTTTAGAAGTGACACGTATTCCCAATATTCCTGCTATTTATAATCAAATTTATCAAAATTATGGGGGCGGATTTGGTACAACAGATTTAAAGGGTTCGACCTGTAATGTCTATAGTTGTGGTACACCGATTAAAAATAATGTGTCAGATACCACCGCACTTTATCAAGGGCGTAATGCGACTCACAGTAGTATCTCAATAGGGACTACAGAGCGTATCTCAGGAACAAATATGCTGCGTGCCAAGGATGGTGTGAATTCAACAGGAATCGTATTTAAAAATACTGAGGGTGTAAGTAAGAATTTTGGATCTGCTGTCATTGATGGTGTCCTGATTCAGCATCTGAAAATTAGAACAACTGGTCTTTAAGGGAGTATAAGAATGTCCAAATTAGTAACACTCTGTGCATTATTATGTACTTCTATGGCCAGTCTTGCCGGATTGGAAGCCCTTGATCAGCAAGCACTAACCAATACAGTGGGGCAGGGTGGAGCTGATCTTAACTGGACTTTATCTTTAAACCATGTTTATGCGACAGATTTAAGTAAAGATAAAATTTCTCGGCTTGATGGAAGTGGCAACCCGCTAGAAGTATTTTATGTTCTAGATCCCACCGCTTGTGGAGCAACAAAACAATTTTGCCGTCTGGCAATAGCGCCGAATAACCATGTCGATGCCAATGGAAATAAAAAGTGGTTAGTCTTTAAAGGCATTCAAGGCACGATTCAGATTGATAAGTTTTCGATCGATGGAACAACCATCATTAATCATCGTAATGAACCACAAACGGCGATGCAAATTACCTTTTATGATCACCAGCCTTTAAAGATCCGTAATTTAGGCTTTAATACAGTTTCCATTGAAACGGGTACAGGTGCTGGCGCCTTGGAAGGTTATGCCAATACAGGTGTTTATAGTACGTATACAGGGCGTACCTATAATGCCGATGGAACTTATACAACCGCGCCCCAAGATGTTCCTTCGTTTGATCAAGGTGCTGAAAAAGGATTTATGGGGTTGAACGTTCATGGAAATCTGCATACGTCAGGCAATTTGAAAATATTTGGTTATAACTGTACAGGTGGAGCACAAAGTCGTTGTTAGTAACAACGTCAAGTACAGCATAAGGATATATAAATGAAAAAAACAACAATAAAGTTGAAATTGCTAACGGTATGCATGTGTCTTATACAACAAGGTTATGCACTTGAAACTATTGAAGAGCAGGAATTGAGTGAAGTCACTGGACAAGATGGTATGGTGATTACTCATGAAATTTCTAAAGCCAGTATTGCTCAAGCCAATTGGTATGATCCAAATCCAACTGCCAACACTAAAATGGGTTTAGGTCTACATAATGTTGAGATTATTGGAAAAGATAATAAACCAATCATTAGTCAACTTGAAATAGATGTAGGTGCCACTTCACAAGGGGCAGGACTTCGGCTAGCTGCAAGTGTTTCACCGTTTCAAGCCACTGCAGATTTAAAATTGGTAAAGATCGCCTGTACGACCAATCCATGTAGTCAATCTGCGAATAGTATTCGGACTACGGGTACTCAATCTAATCAAACTTTGGGGGCATTAGGGATTAGTACCTCTACACCGCTTAGTGTGCTATTACAAACCAGTGCAGGTCTATTTAATAAAGATTCAATTGCTAGTATCGATTTTCAACTTAAAAATGCCACGATTAGTCATAAATTAGGTGAAAATAGTCTGATTTTGAATGACTTTAACTTTAACTTCGCGGGTCAAGGATATATGTACATTGACCCGGATGAAGGCGTGGTACTGACCACACGAAATGGCAGTCAAGATCATTATGTGGATCTAAAGCGTGCTGAAGATATTACTGATATCACGGCTGACCGGGTTAATCCGACCAATCCAGGGGTTAATATTGACTTGCGTTATAACACGCCAAATAATGAACGTAAAAATATTATGCGTTTAGGGGCTTCGGGTGCAGTCACTAACGCAAGATTATCGATGAGTGCCGATCAAACCCAGATAGGTACTTTTGATGTTAGTAACAAGGTGAATGGTGTACTAGAACGTCAGGACAAAGCTGCAACAGGTTACAGTGGCCTGGTCGGAGAAGGTGGGTTGAATCTAGGCTTGTCTGCAGATTTTACAGGTACTAATAGTACCGGGCATCCAGCAACTATGGCACCTACAACACTTGAGATTGGTCATACCGGTAAGGGAAGCCATGCTGTGCAATTCTCCAAGCTCAGACCCTTGACTACACGTAATGCTGCCGGTGCTTTACACGGTAAAAATGCTTATATCGACTTTGGAAATATATATATAAATACCATTACTGCAAAAAGTCTCGATTTCATAATCAATGAAAATATGCAAAAGACTTTAGGTAGTAGTAGCACTGTACTTAAACAGACACTCAGTACCACCACGAATGGAGAGGATTTTGCCTATATCGCCGTACGTGGAATGGATTTTCAGTCCATTGCTGCTAAAGCACGTTTCATATCCGATAACTCTTTAGCGGAAATTGGTGGCGATGGTGGTTCATGGGGAATCGGTATTCCTATTTATAATTTAAATGCCAATGTTGCCTTGTCTGGAACGACTTATGGAACAAACAATAAGCAAGCAATTGCGTATAACATTATGGCATCTACAGAAGGCTATGGAATTGACAAGAAAACCGGTTTACCAAGCACAACCTCGATTATATTGATTGATGGCAAGAATGGCGATCATGGTGAGGCTGTTAACTATTATGCTGGTTTTAGGAATATCGATGCTTTGATCAAGTCAGAAGGGATTATTAGTTATAAAGATGAAGGTATTTATATTCGCGCTGATAAGCTGCTGATTGGAGCCAAAGCTGAGCTTGCGATTGGTCAATTACCAGGATCTAAATATAATTGTACCAATGCATCGATCGCTAAATGCGGGAGCTATGTGCCTCATGATAATTTTTCTAAACGTGATGATGTCCTGACTAATATTGCTTTTAAACTTGATGGAAACGGCGAGCTCCTCATCATTCCAGGAGTGGATCCGACCAGCGATTCACCAGATACCAACTTCCTGTCATTTGATGCAAATTTTAAGTTTAGACCCCTTACCGCAGAAGAAACTGCAAATAAAGATAATCTGGGCAGCTATTTTAGTATCACCAATGAAGATATTGATTCAACCGGGGTATTAAAAACTTCGTCAATTAACTTTAACCGGATGGAAGGTCATTTGGGTGTCAAAGCAAAAGTTCGTGTTAGTGCAGATACAGTGACTTTGGATAATCAGGTCAAACTCAATTATGAAAATAATATTGCAACACCATTTAAAACCAATTTTGCCATGGCGACCAATGGCAATATGCAAAACATGGCAAGTATTGCACTGACTGGTGGAACCATTCGTAGCACGATGGGAATCACACCACGTTAAAAATCAGGATGAGAAAAATGAAAAAAATAATATTAAAAAGTCTAGTGGTAGCTATGATGGGCCTAAGTGGTCAGGTATCTGCATTAACCTCATTGGAAGACCAAGAGCTCTCAGAAGTCAATGGGCAGGCTTTATTGTCAATGGAGGTTCAGTCTGGATTTAACCAGATGGATAATCTAGGAGCTACTTATGACCAGAGTAATATCTCATTTTATAAATTAGGCCTGGAAGCCGAGATGGAAATTAATACCAATATAAAAAAGCTACAACTCGGGTGTGGCGGTGTTAATGGTGCAACCGGCTGTGATATTGATATTGATCATATTGCCTTAAGTGGTAATCCTACGAATGGCGCGGATCGTGCCGCGACTTCAGCTCTGATTACTAATCCATTTGTACAATTTGCCATAAAAAATCCAAATCAGGCATCTACACGTGAAGTTTTAGGTTTCCGTTTAAGTGCGGAAAAGATTTCAGGTCTATTGACAATGGGGACAGAAAATAGTGCTACACCAAATGGTATTAACAGTTTCAGTGGTTATATGAAAACAAAATCTTCATCAGGAGTTGCAACAACCGCTCCTCGTGTCATGGATTATGCTGCAACTGGAATGAATATTGAGGGCACGGTAAAAGGCACTATATTAGGTCAACCATTACCTCTGGATTTACATTACACATCTAGCAATTATGCTTTCCAGTTAAATTCTACAACAGCACCTTTTACTATTCCTGCTACGATAGTGTCAGGAACAAGAATGAAAGAAGTTGTACTAAAAGGGACAGGGACAGTAGGTCGTATTGATTTTAAAGGACCATTAAAAGCAGAATTATTGGATGGAGCATTAAAATTAGATAAAGATATTACAGGCTACTTAACCGGGCTACAGACAGACATTACCGTTAAACAAAATCTCGGACTTATTCATGCTTTATATTTAAATAATCCAGCTTCACTCTCCTTGCAATCCCAAAGCATTTTATGGCCTGGTGCAGCAGTCGCAGCAAAACAAGGGTGGTGGCTGGCAATGGAAGATGAAGTGGATTTAGGAAGTATTTCACCTTCATATAGTGTGCCAATTTCAGATGCTGTTTTAAAGCAAACTATTGCAGGAATTAACCATGATTTAACCACTAATGTGCGAGATTGTGGAAGTCTGGTTTTTGGTTGTGTGCTAGGAAGTGCACTTGATGTAAAGGAAATTAAAAATCCTGCGCTACTTGATTTCCCTCTTACTAATTTAACTTTACAAGGCCAGAACTTTAAACCGAACTGCTTTGGTGGACATAAATTCTGCTAAGTTTAGTTATAAAAAATCCCGCATTACGCGGGATTTTTTATAAGAAAGCAAAATTATTTAGCAATTTTTGCCAATAATTCTTCTTTCGAGATATTTACTGATTCAGCGTCACGGCGGCCTTTATATTCAAAGGTGCCTGCATCCAGACCTTTTTCACCAATCACGATACGGTGAGGAATACCTGTAAGTTCAAGATCAGAGAATTTCACGCCCGGACGTTCGTTACGGTCATCAAGTAATACGTCAAAACCTGCAGCTTGTAATTCAGCATAGAGTGCTTCCGCAGCTTCCATAGTTCGTGGAGATTTGTGTGCATTCATCGGCACAATGGCAACTTCAAACGGTGCAATGGCAGTTGGCCAGATAATGCCCTTCTCATCAAAGTTCTGCTCGATTGCAGAAGCCACCACACGCGTCACGCCAATACCATAACAACCCATGGTTACAGTGAATGGTTTGCCATCTTCCCCCAAAACTTTACAACCCAACGCTTCAGAGTATTTTTGACCTAACTGGAAGATATGACCCACTTCGATACCACGTTTGATTTGAAGCGTACCTTTACCATCTGGAGATGGATCGCCTTCAACCACGTTACGTAGGTCATAAACTTCAGTGAACTGCGCATCACGTTCCCAGTTTACACCTGTTGCGTGTTGATCTGCTGCATTTGCACCTGCAACAAAGTCAGACAATACAGATGCTGCAAGATCAACAATAACGCTTACACCTTTTTCGACCAGACCTTGAGGACCGACAAAGCCAGCAGTTAAGCCAAGGGCTTGCAGTTGTTCTTCAGTAGCAAATGTTAAAGGTGCAGCAATTAAAGGATGTTTTTCAGCTTTAATTTCATTCAGTTCGTGATCGCCACGAAGGAATAAAGCAACCACAGGTGCATCTTGACCTTCTTCAGTCGCAACACCTTGAACCAATAAGGCTTTTACTGAATGAGCAGGGTTCGTACCCAAGAATGCTGATACATCTGCAATGGTTTTTTGATTTGGTGTATCTACCCGTTTGAGTTCTTGTGTAGGTGCCGCACGTTCACCGACAAGTACTGCTTCTGCCATTTCAATATTGGCTGCATAGTCAGATTCAGTCGAAAATGCGATATCATCTTCACCGCTTGAAGCCAGTACGTGGAATTCGTGAGAACCTGAACCACCGATTGAACCGGTATCTGCTTGTACTGGACGGAAATCTAAACCAAGACGGGTGAAGATTTTGCAGTAGGCTGCATACATGTCGTCGTAGGTTTGTTGCAGTGATTCCTGGTTGGCATGGAAAGAGTAGGCATCTTTCATAATGAATTCACGTGAACGCATTACGCCAAAACGTGGCCGAATTTCGTCACGGAATTTGGTTTGTACTTGGTAAAAGTTTGCAGGCAATTGCTTGTAGCTTTTTAATTCGTTACGTGCAAGGTCAGTGATCACTTCTTCATGCGTCGGACCGAGAACAAATGGGTTGCCATGGCGGTCGTTGAAGCGTAAAAGCTCAGGACCGTATTGTACATAACGACCTGATTCTTCCCATAAAGATGCAGGTTGAGTCACCGGCATATAGACTTGAAGTGAACCGACTTTGTCCATTTCTTCGCGAACGATCGCTTCAACTTTATTTAATACGCGAACGCCCATCGGCAACCAGGTGTATAGACCTGAAGCCAACTTACGAATCATACCGGCACGAAGCATGAGCTGATGTGAAATAACCTCAGCATCGTTCGGGGTTTCTCTTAACGTTGCAAATAAAAAGCGACTCGCGCGCATGGAAACTGTCCTAAAAAATTAAGCGTTAAAGCAGGGATTATACAATAAAAAATGAGGTGAGCTTTTGGGAATGTCACCTCATTGTGTTGCATTAAATTATGCCATGATTTTACGTGCCTGACGCAGCATAAAATTCTTAAAGTCATCCAGGTAAGTAAAGATCACCGGCACCACCACCAGGGTCAGCAGGGTAGAGGTAATTACCCCACCAATCACCGCATGCGCCATCGGTGCACTTTGTTCACCACCTTCACCTAGCCCTAGGGAAAGTGGCACCATGCCCATGACCATCGCGCTGGTAGTCATCAGAATAGGACGCAAACGGGTTTTACCAGCGGCAATAATCGCATCATAACGGTCTTCGCCGCGGTCCATGGCTTTCTTGATGAAGTCGATCAGCAGAATCGCATTCTTGGTCACCAGTCCCATCAGCATGATAATGCCGATAATCGAGAACAGGTTCATGGTTGAGTTAAACAGGAACAAGGCCAGAAATACGCCAATCAGCGACAATGGTAGTGAGGCCATAATTGCCGCAGGATGGATAAAACTGTTGAACTGCGAACCGAGCACAATATAGATAAAGACAATCGACAGGGTAATCGCAGTCAGGGCATAACCTGCGGATTCTGCCATGTCGGCATTGGAGCCTTGAGTATCGAAACTATAACCCGGTGGCATATCAAAATTTTCTTGCAAGCGGCTGATATCCGTACCAATGTCGCCTGCAGGACGTCCTGAAGTATTGGCCTCGACCAGAACTTCACGTGCCAGATCACGTCGATTAATCTGCGAGGCGCCCAGTTTTTCTTCAAATTTGGCCACGCTCGAAAGCGGAACCAGAATCGGTTGATTATTGGCATCAGTTTTATTCGAGGTGATATACATGTTCTGTAAATCGCTAGGCAAGCTGCGCTGGTCTTCGGTCAGGCGCAGATTCACATCATAGGTTTCACCTTTTTCATCCTGCCAGGTCGTGACATCATCACCGGCAATCAGCGGACGCACTACATTGGCAATCTGATTGACCGATAAACCTAAATCACTGGCCAAGACGCGATTGATCTGTACATCAAGAGTCGGCTTGGGTTCTTTTAATGAAGTTTCCAGATCGACAATGCCATTAATCTTCGCCATTTCCGTCATAAAGCGATCGGAAATTTTTTGCAGTTCATCTAGATCCGGACCTTTAATCGAAATCATGATCGGCTTCTGGCCACCTGAAACGGTTTCATCGGCGGATGCCACCGAGGTAATGCTGATTCCTGCAACCGATTGTAGACGCTGGCGGAATTCATTATTCAGGTCATTCAGGGTCTTTTCACGTTCGGTACGCGGCGTTACAGTCACCCGTAAACTGACATGGTTTTTACCGCGGTCAGTTGCGCCATTAATCACCCCATAAGTGGCTTTGACATCCGGATGCTGACGAATAATCTGATCCACCTGCTGCAGTTTGGCTTGTGAATATTCAAGCGATGAATCGACCGGTGTTTCAAACTTGATCCGGATTTCGCCTTTATCCGGAACCGGTACAAATTCTGTACCAATCAGCTTGGATAAACCCAAAGCACCAAATAATGAAGCCGCAGCAATCATTAAGGTAATCAATCTGAAGCGCAAGGCCAGTTTTAATAATTTTTCATAGACATGGCTTAGATTGTCCAGCTTGCCGGAGATCCAGCTAAAGAAATGTTTCACCCGACCTGGTTTTTTATTTGGATCTTTTTTCTTTTCTGCCCAGTGCGCAGAAAGCATCGGGTCCAGGGTAAAGCTGACAAACATCGAGATCAGAACGGCCATACTCACCGTGACCCCGAACTGGTAGAAGAAACGACCAATAATTCCGCCCATAAAGGCAACAGGCAGAAATACGGCAACAATGGTCAGTGTTGTGGCCAGAACAGCTAAACCAATTTCTTTGGTGCCATCGAGTGCAGCAGTCACGTGATCTTTGCCCATGTCGGTATGCCGGACAATATTTTCACGCACCACAATTGCATCATCGATCAACAGACCAATACTCAAGGACAGCGCCAGTAAAGTCATCATATTGATGCTAAAGCCAAAGGCCCAGATAAAGGTCAGCGTGCCCAAGAGTGCAATGGGCAGAGTCAAACCGGTAATCACAGTTGAACGGAAAGAACCTAGAAAAAGTAGGACTATCAGCACAGCCAGTACCGCACCTTCAATAATGGTTCGGGCTACATCACCAATGGTGCCGCGGATACTTTTGGAGGAGTCCACCACCACTTGTAAAGTGGTACCTTGTGGAAGCTGCGCCTCAATACTTTCTAAAGCTGCATAGCTCTTGTCGACTACTTCAATGACGTTTGCATCTGAACTGCGCAAAATATCAATTGCCACTGCGGTTTTACCATTCAAAAAGGCAGCCGATTCCAGCTCTGCCTGACTGTCTTGAATATTGGCCACTTGTCTGAGGAAAATCGGTACGCCGTTTTTATTGGCAATAACCAGATCGCCGAAGGCGAGGGGATGCAGTACTTTGGAATTGATTTCAATGACCAGTTCCGAATTACCCGATTTAAGCGTCCCCCCCGGGACTTCAATATTTTCGGCCTTTAAGGTATTGATCACGCTATCTACACCAATGCCAAAGGCTTGCAGTTTTTGCGGTTCCACCTGAATCCGAATCTGGCGCTGCGCATCACCAAGCAGATTGACCGTTCCCACCCCAGGGACTGTGCGCAGTTGTGGCACAATCCGCTGATCCAGATAAGAACTGAGCGCTTTTACATCCATATTGTCGGATTCAAATACGATCGACATCACCGCATTCGCCGTCGGGTCATAACGTTCTACAATCGGCTCCTGAATCTCATCACGAAATTCAGCAGTTACAGAAGCGATTTTATCCCGCACGTCCTGAGCTGCTGTGGTAGATGTCACATCCAGATTAAATTCAGTGGTGATGATGGACAGGCCTTCACTGGACTGGGAAATGACCTGTTTTAAACCGGAAATGGTATTGATCTGATCTTCAAGTTTTTTGGTAATTTCCGATTCAACCGTTTCCGGAGAAGCACCCGGATAGTTGGTATAAATCACCACAAAAGGGAAATCGACATCAGGGAATTCTTCAACGCCCATCCGCTGCCATGAAGCCAGCCCCAGCACCATCAGGCAGAACATCATCATGATGGTAAAAACCGGATACTTCACACTAATTCGGGTAAACCACATATCAATGATCCTGTGTGAATGGCTTTAGTTGGCGCGAAGGGTGACAGTTTTTTGCAGATCAGCTTCGCTAAACTTCACCCGGCTGACCTGATCACCATTTTCCAGTCCTTGAACCACAGCAATGTTATCGCTATAACGCTGTTCCAAAACCTGTATGTTGACCTTGATAATTTTATTCTGGCGAATTACCCAGACATAAGGTTTATTCTGAATGTCTTGAATAGTATCTAATGGAATCAGCTGGCCAGAAATCTGTTGTGAACTCAGAATGTTGCCTTCAACGAAGGAGCCGATACTTAGCGAAGGAATGGTTTCATTCGGCGTGGCAAAGAATTCGATCTGGCGACTGGCCTGATCTGCAATGGGGGAAATCCGGCCAATTACGGCAGTGAGCCGATTTGGATTACCTTGAATGTTGTATTCGACTTGACTGCCCAGTCTTAAGTCTGATTGCAGATCACTAGGTACGCGTGCTTGAATTTCCAGCCGTTTCGGATCGACAATTTCAAACAGGGTTTGTCCAATGGCAACGGTTTGACCCGGTTCAACCTGACGTTGGGTAATCACGCCACTGATCGGACTGGTCATGGTGCCATCACGATCGGCTTTCTGGGCAATATCGACATTGGCTTGCTGGGCGCGGACATTTTCAAGCTGGGCCTGATAATCGACCTGACTTTGTTCATATTCTACTTTTGAAATAAACCCCTGATCGAGCAGACGCTTTTTACGCTGCATCATGTTGTGCGCCTGATTGGCTTGCGCTTGAGTTGAGGCCAGATTCGCACGCGCCTGTGCCAGACGAGCTGCATTGTCCTGATTATTCAGGCGTACCAGCACTTGTCCCTTGGCAACTGTTTGACCTACCTGTGCGTTTACGCTGGTGGCAGTAGCAGAGACCTGTGCTTGTATGCTGCTTTGATTGACTGCACGAATGGTGCCGGTGAATGCAGTTTTTTGAACTGAATTGCCAGATTGAACTGCAACTAGATCTTGAGGAATGACTTCAATGGATTTGGGTGTTTCGGTTTGCTGGACGGGTTCATTTTTATCACAAGCCACTAAAAACATATTTAAGCAAAGTGCACTCATGATCAGGATAGAGCGCGGGGAAGGCATATTTAAATCATGAGAATGCTGTGCAGTTTGCATAAGAGTCCTTTTAGCTGGCTGTGAATCAAAACCACAACCAGCTATTTGTATTTATTCAAGTGCTTTTAAACGGGCGATAATTTTGTCGTATTCTGCTTCCAGATTTCGATAGCGACTTTGTAAAGACTGAATATTTTCTTTTTGGGAAACGAGATTTTTCTGGTTGTTGTCTAGCATGGTTTTTAGATGTGCCGGTGTGGTTTTACCTTTACGTAAATATTCACGTTCCTGACGTACGAACATGACCCGATCTTTTTGCAGTTGCTTCATTTGTTCTTGCTGAAAATCAATCTGTTTTTTTAACTGGACCAGGCTATCGTTTTTTTTCTGTAAAGCGGTCTGGCTATTGCTATAAGCACGCTTGAGTTTATGATCTTCGGCAATCCGCTTAGCCTGTTGAGCACGCTGTGGCGCCTGTCTGATATCCGCTTCGGCATTATAAGGACGCGCACGTTTAATGACCTGCATATTCTGGTCAAGTGCTTCATAACCATAACGGATATGATTTGGTGTGACGTTAGTACTGATATTGGCCACACCCTTGCTGTCATAATAACGATACCAGGTGGCTTTTTGCGGGAGTTGGTTGCTACTCGCGCACGTTAAGCTCACCTGTAACAGTAGCAGCACAACAACAATGAATTGACCAGTCATTTTATTTTTATCAATGACAGCAAGTTTTCTTAAAAACTGACTCATCATTGGCTCCCCGAATTTAAAGTTGACTAAATTACTTATTTTAAAGTAATAATCTTGTTATATTAGACTTAAATTTATCAATAAAAAACTACCGTTAGTCAAAAAAAAACCAATAACGATAAGAAAATGTGAAGCTGTTATTAAAAATAAATGATTTTGTCTACTTGTGTAGAAAATGTTCATTGATAATACAAGTGACTTTATGTTAAAAATGTTTATCGATCGTAATAAAATAATCCTATGAGCCTTATGGCATATAGTTTCTAAAATGGGAAGGGTTAAACAAATGGACGATAAATTCCAAAATCTAAAAATTATGGTTATTGATGACTCAAAGACCATTCGTCGTACTGCGGAAACTCTTCTTCAACGCGAAGGTTATGAGGTCATTACTGCAGTAGACGGTTTTGAGGCTTTGTCAAAAATTGCCGAAGCAAATCCAGATATCGTTTTTGTAGATATTATGATGCCGCGCCTAGATGGTTACCAAACCTGCGCCTTAATCAAAAACTCTCAGAATTACCAGAATATTCCTGTGATTATGCTATCAAGTAAAGATGGCTTATTTGATCAGGCCAAAGGTCGTGTCGTGGGTTCAGATGAATACCTGACCAAACCTTTTAGTAAAGATGAATTGCTCAATGCAATCCGTAACCATATTAGTGCTTAATATTTGATTTTTTTTGGGGAATTGGCATGGCACGTATCCTAATTGTGGATGACTCACCGACAGAAACTTTTCGCTTTAGAGAGATTCTTTCTAAACATGGCTTTGAGGTGATTGAAGCAGCCAATGGCGCAGATGGCGTCACCATGGCACAGGCAGAATTGCCGGACCTAGTTCTGATGGATGTGGTTATGCCGGGTGTGAATGGTTTTCAGGCAACCCGTCAGATTGCACGTGGTGCAACGACCAAACATATTCCAATCGTGATTGTCAGTACCAAGGATCAGGCCACTGACCGTGTATGGGGCAAGCGTCAAGGCGCAGCGGATTATCTAACAAAACCAGTCGATGAAAAACAATTAATAGATGTAATTAAGCAGCACCTCAATGCAGGATAAGCTCTATGGCAGCAAATGGATTTATCGAATTGCTTCGCATTGCGAAACGGGGGAATAAAAACTACGTTTCCAATGGCAATGAAGTTAACCGATGGTCGGGCATTGCTTTTGAGATGATGGGGCAATATTTTGTTGCCCCGCTGGGGGAAGTATCAGAAGTGATTTATCCCCCAGAATATACGCCGGTACCCAAGACACAAGCATGGGTGTTGGGTCTGGCGAATATCCGGGGAAGACTGTTATCGGTTTCTGATCTGACGCAGTATGTATCAGGGCAGAGCAGTCAATTTTCACCGACTCAAAAAGTATTATGCATCAACCATAATGACCAGTATGTGGGTTTGGTCGTAGATCAAGTTTTGGGTATACAACATTTCAATAAGAAAAGTTTCTTTTCGAAGAAATCTGAATTGGATAAAAACTTACAAGAATATTGTCAGGGGTTTTTCCATCAGCACAACCAGCAGTGGCATGTGTTTTTATTCAGTCGTCTGTTGCAAAATCCAAAATTTATGAACGCATCTATAAAATTTATAAATTAAATGTCGCGCTCGAAAGTAAGCAAGGCGTCAACCGGGGAGAGGCTGCATGGGCTTTAAACTTAAAAAGAAAAATACAGGTGAGAGCACTGGCCGCAAAGGCGGTAATGCTTTTTTAGCTAAGATTCAAACGCAAGTAGATCAGTTATCACGTGTATTTGGTGATAGTGAAAAATCAAAACCGCTGATCTATGGAGCAGCAGGCTGTCTTTTAGCCGCACTGATCACTTTATTGTATCTTTTTTATAGTGTTCCACGTACCAACGAACTCACTCAAAGTCTGGGTGATTTGCGTCTCCTCTCGCAAACGATTTCGCGCCAAGCGACTGAAGCGACAGCTTCGGGTACGCCTGAGGCCATGAAGAACCTCACTAACTCGCAAAAAGCTTTTGCTGAAAATCTTGAGACAGTTAAAAGTATTCACTCTAACAATGATGCGTTGCAAGCTGTTGATAAACAGTGGACAGAAGTGTCGAGCAGTATTGATCTGATTACCTCGCAACAAAAGATTATTAACCAGTTATACGACACCAACATCGCGATTGGTGAAGCGATTCCGGGGATTCAGGCGGAATATAACTTGATGGTCGACCAGATGGCACGTCAAGATATGCCATCGAACCAGGTGGTTATTGCCAAAAACCAGGTATTCATTGCAGAACGTATCTTACGTTCAATCAGTTTGGTACTGACAGGTAATGATGGTTCACGTGAATCTGCGGATGACTTCAGTGCCGATACCGAAACTTTTGGTTCTTATCTGAATGCACAGTTAAATGGTTCTGCTGAACTGGGTGTACAGCGTATTGCTGATCCAACCCTGCGTGAATCTCTGGAAGGCATCAAGGCTGAATATGATGACGTACTGGAATCTGCATCAGCGATTATTCTGAAAAACTCTACACAGATCGTAAAAGTTCGTCAGGCAGCCGCATCTATTTTTTCTCAATCTGATGTGCTTTTGGACAACCTGAATAAATTATCTGGTAACTCAGGTCTTAAAACGGTTGTTCCGGCAGTCCTTCTGATCGCATTATTAGTCGGTTTCTTGCTGTGTGTATTCAAGTTACTTTCTCTGCGTGGCTTGTCGGATAAGCAGCGTGTAGGCCGTTTACAAGAAGAATATGACCGTAACCAGAATGCGATTTTACGTTTACTGGATGAGATCGCCGATCTTGCAGACGGTGACTTGCGTTCATATGCAACAGTATCTGAAGACTTTACTGGTGCAATTGCCGACTCGATTAACTTTGCGATTGACCAGTTACGTGACCTGGTATCGCGTATTACTGAAACTTCACAAGAAGTTGCGCAATATACTGCAACTACACAAAGCATTACCAACCAGTTAGCTGAAGCATCTGAGCATCAGGCACAAGAAATTGCTGGTGCTTCTGCAGCGATTAACGAAATGGCACTGTCGATTGACCAGGTATCTGCCAACGCCGATGAATCAGCGGTGGTAGCAGAGCGTTCAGTACAAATTGCTGCAAACGGTGCGGATGTCGTACATCGCTCGATTGAGGGTATGGACACGATTCGTGAACAGATTCAGGAAACTTCAAAACGTATTAAACGTTTGGGTGAATCTTCTCAGGAAATTGGTAACATCGTAGCCTTGATTAACGATATTGCTGACCAGACGAACATCCTGGCATTAAACGCAGCAATTCAGGCATCGATGGCCGGTGAAGCAGGTCGTGGTTTCGCGGTCGTAGCCGATGAAGTACAGCGTCTTGCGGAACGTTCAGCTTCTGCAACGAAGCAGATTGAAGGCCTGGTAAAAACCATTCAAACGGATACGAACGAAGCCGTTATTTCGATGGAACAAACTACATCGGAAGTTGTACGTGGTGCGAACTTGTCTAAAGATGCCGGTGTAGCACTAGATGAGATTCAAACGGTATCGAATAACCTGGCGAAACTGATTGCGAACATTTCTGATGCTGCGAAACTGCAGTCAGCATCTGCAGGTCATATTGCGACCACGATGAATGTCGTACAGGAAATTACCTCGCAAACCACCAGTGCAACCTTCGATACAGCACGTTCAGTATCTGAACTGGCAAACATGGCCGATGCATTACGTGAATCTGTATCTGACTTTAAACTACCAGAATAAAGTCAGACATGATGGGGAAATGTGTCTTGACCGCGGTTGAGACACATTCAGAAAATACAGATAAAGCCTCGACAAGATGTACTTAACTTCATACGTTAGGTATCGCGTGACGGTCACAATTAAGTTTGAGCGCCCTTCTTGGCGGCATAACGTAAGAAGCATGAGCTATGAAAGAAATATTAAAAAATTTAGTTGAAACGACAACGCTTCCTGAAGATAGTTATCTTGACCAAGATGCAGAAATTCTTGAAATTTTTGTTGAGGAAATCGAAGAGATCTTCGTTGAGTTAAATGCTTTATTTCCAGAATGGTTGACTAATCCAGATCATCAAGAAAATCTGAAGACCATTCGCCGCCATTTTCACACCCTGAAAGGTTCAGGCCGCATGGTCGGGGCAAAATCGGCAGGGGAAATGGCCTGGGCGGTTGAAGATACCTTAAACCGGGTTTTGTCCGGTTCGATTCAGCTAACACCGACGGTGCAAAAATTTGCCCAAGCGGTACTGAATGTCTATCAATATGCTTTATATCCAAAATTCAAACATGTACAGCAATTGGATCTCGACCTGCGTCCAATGGTGCTCTTGGGACAACAATTACAACAACAAATTTCGCCTGAGCCTGCATTGGAAGAATTACTGGCATTGGCAGTTCATTTGACTGCTGAAGGTCAGATGACAGGTCTTGAGCTTGCAGACAATGAGCCAAGTGAAGCTGAGCTAACAGTAGCGCCAGTAGAAGTACCGGTTCGCAGTGATATCGAAGAAACTGTGGCGATCTTTATTGAAGAAGCAGAAGAGCATCTGGAAACGATTGCCACCTTCCTTCGCACTGAAGATGAAAAATCACAAGATTATAATGCGCTAATTCGTGCGATTCATACCTTGCGCGGCAGTTCATCCATGGCGCAGATTGACCAGATTTTTGAGGCCAGCTCTAAAGTAGAGCATCTGTTCAAAACCCTGCTGCAAGATGAAATTGTCTCAACCTCAAAAGAAACTGCTTTACTGATTCAGTATGCCGAGTTTGTCAGTGACTATCTGCATTTGCTACGTCAGGGCAACACTGCAAAACTGGATGCGGTATACGCCACCTTTGAGCGTGTCTGGAATGATTATGGCTTTGCAGTTACTGAAACCAATAGCATTCAGACGCAAGGCTTGGTGTCCAAACTGGTTGAGCTGGATATTGATCTGTTATTGGATGCCGAGTTTGAATTTGATAAACGCGCCCAAGTCGATTATCCGGAATATATTCAGGCACTCAGCCAGCAGGCTGCAGAATTGCTGGCACATACAGAAAGCCGGGCAGCGCAGGGAATTCATGAATTCACTGCCGATCTGAAATCGGCTTATGATGCGCTGCTTGAAAAGCCAGTGCTGCTAAATAGCGATTATGCCTATGAATTGTTCGCACAGGCGCACCAGGAATTTATTCACTTATTTGATACCTTGGCCGCAGGACAGCGCGTCATTCTGAATGATGAGATTCAAAAAATACTCAGTGAACTGTCTGCATTTGTGCAGCAGGATCTCGAGATATTTGCTGAAGATACTAGTAATCAGAATATTGAGCTAAGCTCAGAGGCCACACAGGTGGCTGAGACTGTCGCGACTGGCAGTGTCGATTTTGCTGGTTTGAGCCAACGCATCGCTGCAGATCGTCAGCAGCAGCAAAGTGCTGAAACCAATCGTGATTTTGATGAAGAATTATTAAGTATCTTCCTGGAAGAAGCGGATGAATTGCTGGCAGGCATTGATGAAGATCTAAATACCTGGAGCAAAAAACAGGATGATACGACCTCACTGAACAATCTGATGCGTCATTTGCATACCTTAAAAGGTGGTGCAAACATGATCGCAGCATCGCATATCGGTTTGATTGCACATGAACTGGAAAGTATTTATGAGCGGGTGATCCGTCAGCAAATTGCCGTAACACCTGCTTTAATCCAGATTATTCGTCTGGTTCAGGATAACGTTTCCGATCGTATTCAATCCATTCGGGAAGACGGTATTGATTATCCTGCACCAGAAGCGATTGCGATTCTGCAAAATATTCAGGCATTGGTTTCTGGACAAGCTGTTGCTGCTGTGGAGAGCGCGAACACTGGAGTTAAAGTTGCAGAGGTCGAAGCGACATCAATTCCTAAACCGCAACTTGAAGAGTCAGCAACGACTGAACAGCCTGCAACTGATCTGGCTGAAGCTGAAGAATTACTGGAAATCTTGGAATCTCCTGAGGCCACTGAAGACACACCAGTAGAACGTGCTGAAGAAGACGAACTGAAATCGATTGTTGAAGAATCTTTTCTGGAAGAATCCGAAGAGATTCTGGCCAATGCCGAGAAGCTCCTCAATCAATGGTTTGATCAGCGTAGTGACCGTAGTTTATTGCTACAATTACAGCGTGCTGCCCACAGTATCAAGGGTGGTGCACGTATGATTGATGTTGAAGAAGTGGCCAGTATTGCCTATGAGCTGGAAACAACTTTCGAACAGTTTGCGGTCTATCAATTTAACTCGAATGCCTATGATGGCTTATTGCAGAAAACACTGGTCTGGTTAAGACAGGCGATTTTCCAGCGTGACTATAATGGTTTTGATCAGCTGCACAGCAGTCTGAAAAAGATTGCTTATGTGGACGTTACTGCGCAATTGCCTGAGCGTCTGGCGAAAACAGATAATATGGTGGTCAGCACCGACTTTGGCTTCGTTGAAGGTGATGGTACTGAACCGCCACAGATGATGGGTGAGTGGGCGAATAGCGGCACCAGCGATAGCAATAACGAGATGATCCGTATTTCTGCTGACCTGGTCGAGAAGATGATTGACCTGTCCGGTGAGAACTCGATTAACCGTTCGCGTATCGAGATGGACCTAGGGCAGCTGGGCAATACCTTGAACGAGATGGAACTGGCGATCAAACGTCTTGCCGATCAGTTACGTCGAATGGAAGGCGAGCTGGAATCACAGATTATTGCCAAACACGGTTCAGAGAACTCGCGCTATGCCGACTTTGACCCGTTGGAAATGGACCAATATTCCTCTCTAAATCAGCTGTCCAAATCACTGGCAGAATCGGCATCGGATTTAGTCGACTTCAAGAGTACGCTTGCCGACAAGATTCGCGAAACCGAAGGACTGTTATTGCAACAATCCCGTATTCAGGCCGAGATTCAGGAAAGCCTGATGCGTACCCGCCTGGTTCCGTTTGACCGGATGCTGCCGCGTTTACAGCGTATCGTGCGTCAAACCTCGACCACCTTGAACCGTCCAGCAGAACTGATCGTACAGAATACCGAAGGTGAACTGGATCGTAACATTCTCGAGCGTCTGGTCACACCATTTGAGCATATGCTGCGTAACGCGATTGACCATGGTCTGGAAGATACTGCAGATCGTATCGCACTGAACAAGCCGGAAGTCGGTTCGATTGTCTTGAACATCAGTCGTCAGGGAACCGATGTAATCGTGTCCTTTAGTGATGATGGTAAGGGGATTGATGCAGAGAAGATTCGTGAAAAAGCCCTGAGTCTGGATCTGATCAAAGCGGATCAAGCCATCGATCAGGAAGAAATCCTGCAATTTATCTTCCATCCTGGTTTCAGTACCGCGAAAGCAGTGACCCAGATTTCTGGTCGTGGTGTCGGTCTGGATGTGGTACAAAGCGAGATCAAATCACTGGGCGGCCATGTGTCAGTGAGCTCGGAACTGGGCAAGGGTACGGTCTTTACGATTCGCGTACCGACGACCGTAGCGGTCAGCGATGCCTTGATGGTGAAAGTGGGCGATCAGCAATATGCGATTTCTCTGGCGCAGATTGACAGAATCGTACGTATTGCACCGACCACATTGGAAAGCTATTTCAACAGTAAAGATGACTATTTCAAGATCGATGGCGCAAACTATAAGCTGCGTTATCTGTCTGAGTTTGTTGGCAACCAGCCGATTCCACGTCTGAATAATGTTGGTCATTCATTGCCGGTGCTGTTGATTAAAGGTAATAGTGGTCAAACCATTGCCTTGCTGGTCGATCAGCTGGTCGGTTCACGAGCGCAAATTGTGGTGAAACCGATTGGACAGCAGTTTGCCAATGTCGGAGTGGTGGCCGGTGCTACGATTCTAGGTGATGGTCAGGTCTGTCTGATTCTCGATGGACAGAATGTTGCCCGCCAGATTCAGGCGACACAGCGTATCAAACAACTGAATGATCAGCGTGATGGTTCGCGTAATTCCAATGCACGTCGTCTGGTGATGATTGTCGATGACTCGGTGACTGTACGTAAAGTGACGTCGCGTCTGCTGGAACGTCAAGGCTATGATATTGTCACTGCCAAAGATGGTGTGGATGCGATCGAGCAGCTTGAAAACGTCAGACCGGATCTGATGTTGCTGGATATCGAAATGCCACGTATGGACGGTTTCGAAGTGACCAATCTGGTTCGTCACCATGATATTCACCGTGACTTGCCGATTATCATGATTACCTCACGTACCGGTGAGAAGCATCGTGAACGTGCATTCAGCCTAGGTGTAACACATTATATGGGTAAACCGTTCCAGGAAGCGGAACTGTTGGCCAATATCCAACAACTGATTGCTGAAAAACAGGGGTAATATATGAGTCAGACCAATTCAAGCAATAAAATGGCTGATCAGATTAGCCAGCAGGAACTTCAGCATTTGATTACGGTATCGACCGGATTTATTGATGCCTATATTATTGATTGTCATGGCAAAGATCCGATGTTATTGCCACAAAACATTGTCCTGTCAGCACTGGATAGTAATACCCAGGTTAAGATAGTGGAGTGGCATGAAGCCCAATTGCCGGTCTATGCAGTGAATGATCCTTCACGTCAAAATGGGGTGGCATTGGTGATTGAGGGTGATGAAATCACTCAGCGCTTTGCCTTGATGTGCAATGAAATGCCGAAAACCATCCGGATCCGTATTTCTGAAGTGGTCGATGTCGATCAGCCGGTGAATGATCCTGCCATCTTTCAATATGTGCGCATGAACGAACAGCTGTTCCATATTCCGAATATGACGAATATTCAGGCTGCAATCGGGCCGTAATTCAAACTATAAAATATAAAAAAGGAACTTCATGGAGTTCCTTTTTTATTACGTCATCTATTTATTTAATTCCCAAGTAAGTTGACCAAGATCTGCTCATAAATTTCAGCCAGTGGCTCTAGGTCTGCAATATCGACATGTTCATTGATCTGATGAATCGTGGCATTTAATACGCCAAGTTCCAGAACTTGTGCACCTGTAGGCGCAATAAAGCGGCCGTCTGAGGTGCCACCCGAAGTCGAGAGTTCGGTTTCAGTCCCTGTCACATTCAGAATGGCGGTTTTAGCTGCATTTACCAGGTCACCGACCGGGGTCAGGAAAGGGAGGCCAGATAAAGTCCAGGAAACATCATAGTCCACACCATGACGATCCAGAATTTCCAGTGTACGGGATTTAAGTTCTTCGGCAGTCACTTCAGTTGAATAACGCCAGTTGCACAATAGGTTCATGGTGCCGGGAACAACATTGGTTGCGCCTGTACCTGCATTGATATTGGAAATCTGGAAGGTCGTCGCCGGGAAATATTCGTTGCCATGATCCCAGACTGTGTCGCACAGTTCAGCAATCGCTTTAGAGGCGGTATGAATCGGATTCACGGCCAGATGCGGATAAGCCACATGACCCTGTTTGCCTTTGACTGTGAGATTGGCATTCAAAGACCCACGACGGCCATTTTTAACAATATCACCTAGTTTGTTAGTGCTTGAAGGTTCACCAACCAGACACCAAGTGATTTTCTCATTACGTGCTTCCAGTGTTTCAATCACTTTCACCGTGCCATTAATCGACGGGCCTTCTTCATCTGAAGTAATCAGGTAGGCAATTGAACCTTTATGATTCGGATATTTTTCAACAAAACGTTCTGTTGCGACTACCATGGCTGCCAAAGCCGTCTTCATATCGGCACTGCCACGACCATAAAGTTTGCCTTCACGGATTTCAGGTAAGAAAGGATCTGAGTTCCAGGCATCCAGATTCCCCGTTGGCACGACATCGGTATGGCCAGCAAAACAGAAGACCGGACCTTCTGTGCCTTTGCGTGCCCAGATATTATCTACATCTTCAAAGCGCATGGATTCAATATTGAAGCCAATCTTCTTTAAACGTTCAGCCATGATGTTCTGGCAGTCATGATCAATCGGTGTGACAGAAGGCTGACGTAATAGTTGCAGGCTTAAATCGAGGGTAGCGGAAGAGCTCATACGGTATTCAACAGTCGATAGTTTTTTCGGTTCTATAATAGGCGAATATAGGCTTGAATGTGAACGACTGATATAAAAAAACCCTATCTGAGATAGGGTTCTGTGAGCATTTAGGAAAAAACTAGTTTTGACGGATTTCGTCAGAAGTTTTTTCAGCAGTATTGGTTACCGCATCGCCAGCCTTAGACACATCTTTGCCCATGCCTTTTACAGTGTTACAGCCAGTCAATACAAAAGCCATCATTAATGAAGCAGCAAGAATTTTTTTCATCATCATCTCCGTATAATCAATAATAAAATTATTATGATGTGGGACTTAGAGTAGAAAATATACGCGCTAAAAAATATGTGGTTTTCATAGTGCTTCGGTTAATAAATGTAATGCATTATAGGGGTTTATGCGATGGATGCTGGATCAGCACCGGATTGCGATACATATAAAAGTCATTGCTATCGACCATCTTATAGAGGCCATCTGTCCACCAGATCGCAGCTGAACTGCTCGGCCGGGCTTGCGGATAAATCCATTCATGCCGTTGCAGACGATAGAAACCGTGCTGTGCAGCAGGAATATGCTGTCCCCATACGCCCAGACGACGCTCGGTATTGATCCATGAGGGAATTGGCTGATCGGCATGATGTGTAGGCAAATATAGCTGTCCCTTGAGGACGCAATACCGTTTTTGAATGGGATGCTGCAAAGCCTCATCAAACTGGAATTGTTTTTGTGTGAAATGTTTCATTTTTCTGATTAAAGTATCGGTGCGGTTCAGGCCATACCAATGCGGCAGACTAAAATCGGCTTCGGCCAGATAATACTTCAATGCCACTTCCCAATGTTCAATTTGTCCTGTAGCAGTATTCAATAGCAGAAAATCCAGCTCACCCAAGGTCTTGGCACCCTCAATTTTTTGCAGACTATGGCCAAGCAGTCGATAGGGGTGATAAGCATCATCGAGTAACCAGAACCAGACCAGCATTTCAAAACGCAGCCCTAAACGCGTGCTTTTTAGTTGCTGCACAAATTCGATTAATTCTTCTGGATGCTGATCAAGAAATTCCAAGCGTGGATGATAACGGCTAAGATGTTGCTGCCAGGTTTGGCTGTCATGCAGTTCAAAACGATGTATGAGCTCAAGTTCATCTGGAACATGGGACAAGATATTCGGACTGCCAACAGCAAATGCCAGTTGACGCACCAGAGGATGTTGATAACGTTGCCATGCTTCTACAAGATTTTGGTTTAAATTGGAAAAGGGCATAGTACAACCTGTGAAAAGTGCAGAAATACAACGGACAGTATCGGAAAACGCTTTATACTATCTGAATTCTGCGGCTAGGGTTGATGTATGAAAGTGTTGTTTTGGCGAAGTCTGGTGGTGCTGTTTGTGATCCTGGGCTTTATCGGTGCAATCCTGCCGGGTATGCCAACAACGGTCTTTTTGATTCTGGCGGCCTGGGCGGCATCCAAAGGCTGGCCGCAAATGGATGACTGGTTATTGAATCATCCTAAATATGGTCCGACCTTAAGAGATTGGCGCGCGCATGGTACTGTACCGCGTAAGGCCAAATGGCTGGCCAGTATCATGATGCTGATCAGCGGGATCATCATGCTGTTTACCACAGCACCCTTGGCCGTAAAAGCCTTTACCAATGTTACTATGCTGATCGTCGCGATCTGGTTATGGCGACGCCCTGAACCGAATCAGATCATTATTCAGCAAAATACAGTCGACCCAGAAAAGACAGATCTACAAACTCCGCAATCTGTAGATAGCAAATTAAACCCTATAGAGCCAAATAAAATAGAGTCTGAGAATAACAAGTCATGAATATCTTGCATCTGGATCAAGCCGATATCCTGATTGATCTTGCCCAACAAAAACTGTATCTGCCCCGTCTAAACAAGCAATATCTGATTTCCAGTGGCAAAAATGGCATTGGCGAAACTGAAAATAGTGGCCAGACTCCTCGTGGCTGGCACAAAGTCGCTGAAAAGTTTGGTCAGAATGCTCCCTTAAATAGTGTATTTGTCGCACGTCAGGCGACGGGTGAAATTTATAATCCCCAATTGGCAGCAGAATTTCCGCAGCGTGATTGGATCCTGACGCGCATTTTATGGCTGAGTGGCCTTGAGGCAGGTTTTAATCAAGGGGAGGGCTGCGATACCTATCAGCGTTATATCTATATTCATGGCACCCCAGAAACCGAAAAGATGGGAGAGCCGCTGTCGCACGGCTGTATTCGTATGCGTAATCCGGAGGTCGCTGAATTATTTGACCTGATCAGTGAAGATGCACTGGTTTATATCTCAGAACAGACATTAGATCTGGAAAAACTAAATGTTTCGAAAAGCGAATAAAAGTTAGATTTTAAGATCATGTGAAAATGATTTTGTTTTTATGGGCTGAATCTGCTTGATCTTGATGGAGACAGCAGAAAAGATTGATTAATCTGATCCAGATCCTATTTTCATGGCATAGAACAGGTTGAATCATCCTCTAAAGCTTAAATTTATCGCTATTTCCCACTTAAAAATAAATGACAGTTACAAGATTACATGAACACAACGTCGAGTATTTTAAAGCTTTGTATAATCCTTAATCAGAATTGCAATATGTCGTGTGGTTAGACTGAAACTTCGCAGGGTAAAACACAAAATTTCGCTTCAATTTTCATTTTGAAAATTAAAAAATTTCGGTAGAGACTTAAAAAATAAACAAAAAGTGTTGTTTTTTTTAACAAACAACCTATTTTTTAATCACTCACACCTAAAAAGTGGAAAACATTCCGAAAAGCGTTTGACAGGCTGTGCAGATTCTCTATAATGCACCCATCAAACGATGATAGACGTTTAGAAAGGGCGCTTAGCTCAGTTGGTAGAGCGTCTGCCTTACAAGCAGAATGTCGGCGGTTCGATCCCGTCAGCGCCCACCAAGCTCTTTCATGTTGAGACCTTATAGTTGCAGCGGTAGTTCAGTTGGTTAGAATACCGGCCTGTCACGCCGGGGGTCGCGGGTTCGAGCCCCGTCCGCTGCGCCACTTTAAGATCTTGATTTTCGTTTGCCACAATAGCGACATTGTGTAAATGCAGCGGTAGTTCAGTTGGTTAGAATATCGGCCTGTCACGCCGAGGGTCGCGGGTTCGAGCCCCGTCCGCTGCGCCATTTATACGATAGACCTTTTGAGGGCGCTTAGCTCAGTTGGTAGAGCGTCTGCCTTACAAGCAGAATGTCGGCGGTTCGATCCCGTCAGCGCCCACCAGATTCTTTTGCGATGCAGCGGTAGTTCAGTTGGTTAGAATACCGGCCTGTCACGCCGGGGGTCGCGGGTTCGAGCCCCGTCCGCTGCGCCATTTCAAAAGAAATTAAATTGAGGTCCCTGAGCCTGAATTTAATAAACTAAAGATTGACACTCTTTATCAGGGCGCTTAGCTCAGTTGGTAGAGCGTCTGCCTTACAAGCAGAATGTCGGCGGTTCGATCCCGTCAGCGCCCACCAGATTCTTACGATGCAGCGGTAGTTCAGTTGGTTAGAATACCGGCCTGTCACGCCGGGGGTCGCGGGTTCGAGCCCCGTCCGCTGCGCCATCTTAAGATGAAAAGCTTGGATTCCTGAGATCTGAGTTTTCAAGATACCAAGACTACATTCCTTGTTGGTCTTGCGTCATTTAAAACAACGTTGTTGTTTTTCTCAGGGCGCTTAGCTCAGTTGGTAGAGCGTCTGCCTTACAAGCAGAATGTCGGCGGTTCGATCCCGTCAGCGCCCACCATATCTTCTTGCTTCAACTCGATTTATTCCTTAGAATCTGATTGTATTATAATAATATTAAGATTTCACGATTATGAGAAATCCCTATCAGCGCAAAGCCGCGACCAAATCCCAAAAAACTGCTTTCGATCCTCAACAGCTTTATAAGCAATATATTGAAGCCATTGTTGCTAATGCTGGCATTTTTGCACTCTACCAAGATGGCTGGGCCTTATGTGCCACGCCTACCGGACAACGCGCATTTGCCTGCTGGCAAAGTAAAGGTCTGGCTCGACTGCTGATTAAAGACAATTGGGCAAATTACGAGATTCAGGAAATTGGTCTTAAGGATTTTGTAGAGAAAGTCATTCCCTTTTTACGTCAGGAAAGTACCATTGTTTCGCTTGATCTGACCCCGGAAGGACAGAATATTCTGGTGGCACCGGAAAAATTATTACTCGATATTAAAAATTATCTGTATCAGATTTATGTGCAAAAACCTGAACTGTTTAAAAATCCGGATATGCCTTTGCCTAGGCAGATCCGTTTAAATTAAATTTATTGTTTTTAAAACAGCTTGTTTATTGGAACAATGAATATTCATTCAGTAGCCAGCCACTAATCAAAGCAAAATATTCGCGTAACCAGGAATTATAGCGAACATTCTGGGGTGTGCTGGCACTCAGGCTGATGACTTGTTGATAACCCTGATGTCTGGCAATGGCGCGAGCACGAGGGCTGTGAAAATCGCTGGTGACAATCGCAATTGGCTCATTTCGATCAATATGTTGCTGTTTTAATATTGCCTGAGAATATTGCAGGTTCTGTTGGGTACTCCTGCTTTGATCTTCTAGGCTAATGGGGTTGTTGAGCTGCGGATAGTTCGTATGGATATAACTTTGCATGACTTCAGCTTCGCTCTGTCTCTCCCAGAAATTTCGTCCACCGGTCATAATGATTAAAGTCTTCGGATATCGTTCTGCATATTTTGCTGCGGTATCCAGACGATTTTTTAAGATGGGTGAGGGCTGACCCTGATTAATACCACTACCTAATACTAAAATCGCTGCAGCAGGTCGTGCCGGAACAGTCGGGTTGATTGACATCTGGATATAAGCGAAGAAAGCCGCGACACTGATGATCCAGAATAGAAATCCGCCCCAGAGACTGTTCCAGAACAAGGTTCTGAATCGGGAATTCTGTTTCCAGCGCTGAATAGATGAAAAAAACAAGGCATACAGGATGAATGCCACCCCAATGAAGGTAGACAAGGCAATAGCAAAATGCCTCTGACCTTGGCTCAGTAACCAGACGCTATTGAGACATAGAATCAAGCCAAAGATCAGGCTAAGACTTCGTTTAAGTTGATTGAGCATCCAGAGTTCCTTTTTTCTTATTCATATTCTTATTATTGCTTTTGTATCTTCAATAAAAACCGGGCCATTGAGCCCGGTTTTTAGCATATCAGGTTATCTTAATATACATCACGGCGATAACGTCCATCCAGACGTAATTGATCTAGCATTGTTTCACCGAGAATCTCGGTCAGGGCCTGATCCACATCGCTGGCCATACCATTGATGCTACCACAAACATAAATCACCGCACCTTGTGCAATCCAGGCTTTTAGTTCTTCAGCCTGTTCACGCAGTTTATGGTGTACATAGACTTTTTCCTGCTGGTCGCGCGAGAATGCAAGATCGAGACGTTTCAGGGTTCCCATTTGCAGCCAGGCCTGAATGGTTTCTTCAAAGAAGAAGTCATGTTCACGCTGACGTTCACCAAAGATTAGCCAGTTCTGGCTATAGTCCTGACGGTTACGCGCACTGAGCAGACTTAATAATCCCGCAATCCCGGTACCATTACCAATACAGATAATCGGGCGGTTGTCATCAATCAGGTGGAAAGACTCATTGCTGCGAATACGCAGTGCAATGGGTGCATTAAGCGCTGAATGTTGAGTCAACCAGCCGGAACCCAGACCGAGATTACCATTCGTGTCGGTTTGCTGACGTACCACCAGACGCAAAACCTGCTGGCTTGGAATGCTGGCAATCGAGTATTCACGTGTTGCCAAAGCCGGTAATTGCGTGAGGAGCTGATCCAGAGAATCAAAAGGTTCAGCTTGAGTCAGATCACGATCCCAGAGTGCCTGTTCAATGCTTTGATGCAGAGATGGGACCTCTGTACCCGCTGCAATCTGGTGCTTTTGCATAAATGCATGAATATGTTCTTGGCTATTCCCTGGTTGAACCTCGGCAATATCACCTGCTTGCCAGATGGCTTCATGTTCAGGGGTCAGTTCGATATTGAAGGCAGGCGCACCCAGACTACCTGGATTGAGGACTTCACGTTTACTCAGGTTCCAGTGATCAAAGGTCTTATCGATACTCATCGCTTGTAGCTCAAGTCGAGTGACTTGTGCCAGTGCAGTATTCCATTGCTGGATATGCTCGTTGTTGGCATTGTCGACTTCAATTGTATTGAATAGCTGCTGGGCACCATTCTGTTTTAACCACTGATCAATACGGTGACCAAAACTGCAATAGCTGTCTGGATATTCCTGAGAACCTAAGGCCAATACAGCATAACTTAAATGACTGAGATCAGCTTGAGCAGACAGGATTTTTTTCTCAAAAGAAGAAGCCAGATCCGGCGCTTCACCTGTGCCATAAGTACTGGCAACAAATAATACCTGTTCGGTTTGCTGTAAATCGGCAAGCGTCAGTTGCTGTACCGGCTTGACGGTTACCGGTTGGCGTGCTTCCTGTAGGGCAGTTGCTGTACGCCAAGCCAGTTGCTCAGAAACCCCTGTTTGTGAGGCATAAGCAATGAGCCACGGTTTGGCATTTTCATCGACGTTCACTGCAGTCGCACCCTGACGTGCTTCCAGCGTTAAGCGTTTTTGTTTGCGACGTTTCAGATAGAGCATCCAACCTGTCACAAAGAACAATGGCATCAACAAGGCTGCGACCATGACAAGGAACTGATAGATCGGGCCGAAGAAGCTGCCACGATGCACCGGTAACATGCTGCTCATGATCTTTTCATTGAGCTTTTTATCTTCATACAGCTCGACTTCGGTAAATTCAGCTGTCTGGTAATTATAAGTAGCACTGTTTCGTGCACGCTCATGTTGAGCGATCGGATCCACAAAGCTCAGCTGCATTTCGCCATCCGGTTTTTTTGGAAGGTTAAACGTTACGGTAGAATACTTATCTGAAAATTCAGTGTTAAAGCCAATCCAGCTCTGGTCTAGTGCACGGACAGTAGTTTCAGGGCTGAGACCTTCGCGTGCTTCACCTTCAGCACGTGGGCCACGTTCGCCGCCTGGATGTCCTTCACCACGGTTATTGCCGGCATTGGCCTGCATTTCCGGTTGCGGACGCTCTACACCCAGTACCTTAAACATGCCATTGCGCCACCAGTCATAAGACCAGTACAGGCCGGTACAGGCTAAAATCAGGTAAAAAATCACCACCCAGGTTCCCACAACAGCGTGCAGATCCCAGATAAAATTACGGCCTTTCAGCTGAGGTTTTACAAAGAACCATTGCTTGATCGAATGACGTTTCGGCCAGCGCAGGTATAGACCTGACAAGACAAAAAAGATCAGCATCAGGGTACAGGCACCGGTAATCTGTTTACCTACTGGACCAACCGTCAAATTACGATGCAGTTGCTGAATAAACTGGAAAAACTCCCGACCCTTAATCTCTGGTAAGACTTCCGCAGTATACGGGTTGATCATGATGTTCTGACCACGCCGTGCGCCTTCTTTAGCGACATTCACGGTACTCGAAGCACTTGGATCTTGTGCCACGGTAATACTGTTGATCTTCATGTCAGGCGCAGTACGGTTAAAGTGCTGATACAGCTCGGCAGGCGTGAGTTTGTCACGTTGCTGAACCTGAACCGTATAACTGTCGCTATTCATCCATTTTAATATTTGTTGTTCATAGGAATAGATTGCGCCAGTGACCCCCATTATCGAGAGGATTAAACCTGCTGTAATCCCCAGAAACCAGTGGATTTGGAAAAATGTCTTTTTAAACATGGTCGTCAGATTAAGGGTGAGATCTATAAAAGTGGCAAAATTATAACTGAAGTTTAAGCTCGAATTATAGGTGTTGAGGATAATATTTATTCTCATTATCATTTATTGTTTTGAGATTAAAAAAACCTCCATGCCGGGACAGGAGGTTTTTCACTGAAGAAAGAACAGTTTAGATTTGTTTTGCTGCGCCGACTTCTGCTTCCAGATGCTTGCGAATCGTGGCGAAAGAGAAGTTTTTGCTGTCCAGACGTTTCGGCAGGATATATGCACCTTGCTGGCCTTTTACCTTGAAATTGACCAACATGAATTCTGGTGTGTTGTACCATTCATAGATGTCTTTCCAGCTAATCGCCCCAACACCTTCTTGCATGCCCATTTTCTGACGCATCACGATGCCATGTGGTTGTACGCCCAGGCGAACACCTTTGATTTCCTGTACCGGAAATTCATTCATCTTGCGTTTAACATACCATTCCAGACCAAAGGTACGGATCAGGTAATACAACACCACACAGACAATGGCCACCCAGCAGAACACGGTAGAATAGTTCTTCAGGAGCAGAATGCCCAGAATAGAAAGTGCAACAACAGCACCCATGATCAGCCATGCTTTCATGCCAATTTTATTGGTACTACGCCAGATCACCAGCTGAGCATGACGCTGCTCGGCTTCTGAAATTTCATAGTTCACAGGCTGGAGGGTATAAGCGTATAAATTTTTCGCGGTCATAGTGAAATTAGCAGATTTTAAACTGTAAAAAGTTTAGCACTAATTGTACCAATTCAGTGAGTATATTGTTCCAAAATCAGCCAAATTATAATGAACCTAATTCAGTTGCCTGTTCATCACGCTCATGACTCAAACTTTGTTTCAGTTGACTCAACTGCTTTAAAATGCTGAACATTAAAGACAGCTGCTGCAAAATGATCAGGGATTTCTGATCTTGCTCCTGATCTTGAGCCAAGCGCTGTCGAATATGGGGAATCATATTTTGCGCACTTAAATCGGGCATTTCATCTCGCAACAATGCACCACGAATGTTCTCGAGAGCTTTGTCCAGTAAATTCAGAATGTCCTGATCTTCAATTTTTTCCCGGTGTGCGCCCAGTGCAGCAATATAACTGATAAAAGTATGGTTCAGACAAAGGAACTCAAAGGCTAGCGATTTTTGTACCGGATCAATATCCGGTTCAGTGGCCAATGTCGAAATCAGTGAGGCTACCTCGGCATCGGTATTATGAGCAGCACGGCGCACAATCCGATATTTCAGGCCGTTATTACGTCCTGACTTATACTGCTCGATCACTTCGCTCAAATAATCCGCTTCTGCTTGCAAGCTGCGTTTGATACTGCGCGGCAAACGCCGGAACTTCCAGTCTGGAAAAATAAAACTGACGCCGAACCAGGCAATCGCACAGCCAATCAAGGTGTCGATCATACGCGGGATGGCCGCGGCATAGCCCATACCGTCCAGGTTGAAGTTGATCAGGGCTAAAATCGTGATAAAGGCGGTGGCCTGTGCATACTGTTTACTGCGCAATTCAAAGAACAGAATCCCACTCAGTACCAGAAGCAATAATTGTCCTTCGATGGACGGCACAAAATATAAAATGGCATAACCGAGGATAATACCGACCAACGTACCGATAATACGCAGACGTAAACGCCGTTTGGTGGCGTTAAAGTTGGGCTGGCTGACAAAGAGTGCGGTCAATAAAATCCAGTAACCATATTCAATATTGCTGACCTGTACAAAAATATAGCTGATCAGCAGCACAATCGACAGGCGAATGGCATGCCGGAACAGCACCGATTCTGGAGTCAGATGCTGCTTAATCCGAATCTTGATGTCATCCCAGCCTTTCAGGTCATCATCTCTAAGCTGGTTCTCGATATGTTTGAAACGCTCGGACTTGATATTCTGCTCGGTTTCCAGGTTGCGTAACTGGGCATCAATCGATTTCAGGTTTTGAAACAGCGCAAACAGGGCACTGATCCAGACCTGATCATACTGCTGCTCCTGACGTAACTTATCCAGAGACTGTCTCAGGTTATCAAAGGCATGCTTGAAGCGCTGGTTATGTACATAAGGTTTGCGCATCAGCAAACTTTCACTCAGGTCCTTACAGGCTTTGCCCTGAATTGACATGATGCGCTGGAAGCGGAACAGGATATCGCTATGCTGGAAAATCTTGGCCAGTTTCTGATAATCAATATGCGCTGAATCGGCACGTTCATGAATATCCTGCGCGACAAAATAATATTGCAGGCTGCGACGGGTGTCTTTTTGCCCCCGGTCACCTTTCAGGCGAGTCAAAAGGGCAGTTTTCATCTCATTAAAAATCGCAATCAGTTTCCCATTTTCAAGCGAGAGTTCAATCATGCTTTGCTGATAGCTTTTCGGGGTCATGTCCACATCAAACAGATTGGACTTGGCATATAAAAAGTCACCGAGAGCAGAATAGGAAATGGCAAGCTTGTCTTGCGCCAGTCGGGCAGGGAAAATCAGGAAACTGATGGTCGACAGCAGACCGTACCACATCGCGCCGATGACCAATAAACCAGCCTGTTTATACCATTCATCAAACAGCTCCACCCCGAGCATGGAATAAACGGAAATCACCAGACAGCCGTAGGAAATCGTGGCATAGCGTCGCCCTAGTGAACCCAGCAAAATCAGGGCAATACAGGACACAATTAAGGCCAAGGCAAACAGCAAGGGATAAGGAAAAAGCAGATATACGCCTACTGCCGTAATAAAGAAGCCAATGTAGGTGTAGAGCAGATTTAAAATCCGCACCGAAAAGCGGTCATCAATATCGCTTAAACCGGCTGCGACCACCCCTAAAGTCAATGGGATCGTCATCAATTGTTGTCCCATAAAATAGGGAACAAAGGCGGTACCTGCAAATGCCGTCATCATGCGCAGGTTATACATCAAGGTCGTGTTATAGGTGGTTTGCTTGAGACGAGTGAGCCAAGATTTCAAAGGTCGTCCTTTATACTGCAGTCTTAGAGCTGAATCTGAATAGGCTAATGAAAATAGTATATTTATAAATCTTCATTTCAGGCTAAATCATACTATGCACTGTGTTAATTTGTCTGCATATTAGCGCTTTAAATCTTCATGCTTATGACATCGAATAAAATAGTACAACAACCTTATGCCATGTCCTGGATTGTTTTGCTGGCGACCTTAAGTGCACTCGGGCCTTTATCCATTGATATGTATCTTTCGGCCTTACCGGCTATGGCAGCAGATTTTGGTGTCAGTACCCAAATGGTTTCCAATAGCTTGCCGGCTTATTTCTTCGGTCTGGCGATCGGGCAACTGATTTATGGTCCGATCAGTGACCGGATTGGACGTAAACCGCCACTGTATTTTGGGCTGTGTTTATACATTGTGGCAAGTTTGCTGTGTGTCTTTGCGCAGGATGAATGGAGCCTGATCGCTGCACGAATTCTGCAAGCTCTCGGTGGCTGTGTCGGGGTGGTCATGGCACGCGCTGCAATTCGCGATCGTCTGGATATGCATTCAGCAGCTCAGGCCTTTGCCAGCATGATGATTGTGACTGCGATTGCGCCAATCATCGCCCCGAGTCTGGGGGCCTGGGTGTTGATTTTTTATGAATGGAACATGATCTTTTTGGTGCTGATGGGCTGTGGTCTGTTGAGTCTGGCCTGTGTACATTTTCTATTTAAAGAAACCCTGGAGCCAGAACGCCGTCTCAAGCTGAACTTTCAACAGGTTATAAGTTTGTACCGGTGCATTTTTCAAGATCCCAGCTTTCGACGCCCGCTCTATGCCGGCTGTTTTTCCGGTGCGGTGATGTTCTGTTATATCAGTGCTTCTTCGACTATTCTGATGGATCGTTATCAACTGACCGAGCAGCAGTTTGCTTATGCCTTTGGTGCCAATGCTTTCGGCATCATGCTGTTTTCGACCTTGAATAAACGTCTGGCTGGACGATTCTCGATATTGCAGCGCCTGAAAATCGGCACCTGCCTGCAGTTTGCCGGTGTATTAGGGTTAATCTTGCTGGGCTGTCTGGACGTCGATTCTGTGCTCTGGGTGTTGTTAGGCATGTTTATTGTGGTGGCATCTATCGGGTTTACTGGTCCGAATGCCATGGCTTTGGCAATGGCTGAACAGGGCGAGCGGGCAGGAACTGCCAGTGCGATTATGGGCAGTATGCAATTTGTCTGTGGTTTATTGGGCGGTGTATTACTGAATTTTCTGATCTGGCATGCTTTGTTGAATATGGCCTTGATCATGCTGGTTTTTGTCGGTATTTCCGCTTGGGCGATTTTTAAAATAAAGATGCCAATCTTGCAAAATGCATAGATGCTGGGCGTTCTCTAATATATTAAAAATGCTGGATCGAACAGAGGGCTAAGCAAGTTGGCTTAGCCCTGCTTGCATCACTCATCGATAAACACGGCAAATTCCTCTACGGGAACGCGCGGGGTGATAAAGCTGTTAATAATCTGCTCTGGATCGGCATAACCCAGTGCCATACCGCAGACCAGCTCTTCATCACCAGGTGCGCCGACCAGATCAAGCACGATCGGGTGAAAGTGATTCCAGGCTGCCTGCGGGCAAGTGTCCAGGCCACGGGCTTTTGCGGCTAGCATGACATTCTGGATCATCATGGAAACATCCATCTTGGATCCAATGGTCAAAGAACGATGTACAGTAAAAAATAAGCCGACAGGGGCATCAAATAATTCAAAATTACGCAGCTGCTGACGCGCCATTTTTTCCTTTTCGCCTTTTTGAATATTCAGTAGGCCATATAAACCCCAGCCATTTTCACGACGACGTTCAATAAATGGCGAGATCCATTGTTCAGGATAATAGGCAAAAGTTTCTTGGTACTGTTGAGACAATTCAGGATTTACATAGATTTGCATTTGTGCCTGACAGACACGTTGCACGAGTTCATCGCGCTTTTTGCCTGTTACCACATACACCTTCCAAGGTTGGGTATTGGTTCCTGAGGGTGCGCGGCTGGCAACCGTCAAAATCTCTTTTAAGGTGTCAGTACTAACGGGGGTATTTTGAAAAGCACGCACTGAATGGCGAGTGGTGATGGTGTGATCTACAGCATGAACAAGATTTTGATCCATTATGGGGTCCAGTCGAATATCCTTATTGAGTTTGTAATGACTATAAACTAAACAAACAGAACGGGGGATAGGAAAATTTCATTCTCAGCCGGCTGCAAAAAACAATTTGTCAGCAAAATGACTTGAGGAATGAAATTTCGCATTCTTTTAGCTAAACATAAATCGCCTCAGTGATAGCAATCGATTTACCCATAATGTTGGTCTTTGATTTAAAAAATGGCTTAAAACCCAAGTGCTTGAACCATTCGACAATAACAATTTCAAACAGAGAACTGGTTTATTTTGACTGCAAATCAAGATAATTTAATTTCAAGATCCCTGTTTCATTCCGTGTCGAGTAAAAGATTAATATTTTTTTTGAATTAAAATATAGATTAATCTTCATATAAAAATGAGAATTTATAATTATTTTTTATAGGTAAATTAACTATTGCTAATAAAAAGAAATAAAACTTGATACAAAGAAACAGCATAATGTACGACTTTTCATCTTAATTCATGCATTTTGTGATTAAGATCTGTTTTAAATAACGCGATTCCAGATGGCTTGAATGAAGTCTTTAGGTTGAAAGCACTCATCAAGCACTGAATGTTTTTTTGAGCTTAAAACACAGTTTTTTTACCAACATGCGCGTCTGTTTGAAAATTGTCTGCAATTTTCCAACAGACTGAGTATCGGAATAGAAAAGGTGTTGCTTTTATAAATCTCTCATTTGTTGAATATGATCGTGATGATGATATTCATAAGTTTAAAAGAGATGATAAATCGGTTTGTTTTTCTAATGGTGATAGATCAAATCAGGATATTTCCAGATAAAGATCTAATGAGCGAGCTAGAGATCTAGCGCACTCCCTCACTTTTAGAACAATAAAAAATTCAAAATCATCTTGGGCAAAAAATTATGGATTTTACTTTTAACGCATTTTATACCTTGATTGCCGCAGTCATTGTTTTGTTACTCGGCCGATTCCTGGTTAATAAAATCGATTTTTTAAGACGTTACAATATTCCTGAGCCGGTTGCGGGCGGTTTGGTTGCGGCGATTATCTCATTGCTGGTGCATTCATTGTGGGGATATAGCATCACCACCAGTGCAGAATTACAAACCAGCTTTATGCTGATTTTCTTTGCTTCGATTGGTCTGAGTGCCAACTTTTCCAAGTTGCGTGAAGGTGGGATCGGTCTGGTTATTTTCCTGTTTGCTGTTTCGGCTTTCATTATTTTGCAAAATGCGGTCGGCATGAGTCTGGCAACATTACTGGGTATTGACCCGTTGATTGGCCTGATTGCAGGCTCAGTTACCTTAACCGGTGGTCATGGTACTGCGGGTGCATGGGGGGAAATTTTTGAAGTTGAACATGGTATTCAAGGTGCTTTGGCACTAGGTATGGCCAGTGCGACTTTTGGATTGATTATCGGCGGTATTATTGGCGGACCTTTAGCCAAGTTGCTGATCAACCGTTATAACCTGGCGACTGCGCGTACCGATCAGCAAATTGAAACGCGTGACAATACGCCAATGGACAGCACCACCAGCGAATATGTACCGTTTGAATATCCGCATCAGGTGCGTTTAATTACCGCTGATAATGCAATCACGACCTTGGGTCTATTTGCAGGCTGTTTGGCTTTTGCAGAGTTTATGACGGGTTTCAGTAAAGGTACTGCATTTGAACTGCCAACATTTGTCTGGGCATTGGCGGGTGGTGTCATCCTGCGTAATGTACTGGAAGGTGTTTTCAAAGTTCAGATTTTCGATCGCGCGATTGATGTGTTCGGTAATGCTTCATTGTCGCTGTACTTGGCGATGGCATTGTTATCATTGAAATTATGGCAATTGGCTGACCTTGCAGGACCACTGATGGTAATTCTGGGTGCACAGACCATCACCATGGCTTTGTATGCCGGTTTTGTAACTTTCCGCATCATGGGTAAAAACTACGATGCTGCGGTACTTGCAGCAGGGCATTGTGGTTTCGGTATGGGCGCAACGCCAACAGCGGTTGCCAATATGCAGGCGATTACCAATATGTATGGTGCGTCGCATAAGGCCTTCCTGATTGTTCCATTATGTGGTGCGTTCTTCGTTGACTTAATCAATGCTACTGTTATTCAGATGATTTTGAAGTTTTTTGCATAATTTTTATGCCTGATACGATGAGTCATAGGCTCATAAGGATGTGACATGAATGATCAGTTAAATGAAACCTTACTCGGCTGGATTAATGCCCTGAATGGCCCTTTATGGGATTTTCTGGTGGTGTTTCTGGTCGCAGTTGGTATTTTCTACACGATCATGACCGGTGCAGTACAAATTCGTTTGTTCTGGCACAGCATGAAAGTCATGAAAAATAGCCGTGGCAAGGTTCAGGATACGCACGGCATTACCCCGTTTCAGGCCTTTGTCACTGGACTGGCAAGCCGGGTCGGTGTGGGCAATGTCGCGGGTGTCGCCATTGCGATTGCAATTGGTGGCCCCGGTGCCGTGTTCTGGATGTGGTTTACTGCCTTTTTGGGCATGAGTTCTGCTTTTGTTGAATCTTCTTTGGCACAGTTGTTCAAGGTGCGAGATAACAAAAACCAGCAATTCCGTGGTGGACCAGCTTATTACATTACACAAGGCCTGAAACAGAAATGGCTCGGGATTGTCTTTGCGATTGCATTGATCACGACTTATGGTTTTGTCTTCAATGCAGTTCAGGCCAATGCCATTACCGGAGCAACCTCTCATGCCTGGGGCTGGGATCAGGCGAACCTGATTCTGCCATTAGGCGGCCTAAATCTGGAAATTTCCTGGGTCGGATTGTTTCTGGTCTTGATGACTGCGGTGATCATTTTTGGCGGGATTAAACGGATTGCGAAAGTTGCGGAAAGCTTTGTGCCGTTTATGGCTGTGCTTTATCTGGCTGTGGCTTTGTATATTGCGGTCATCAATTACGATCTGCTCCCATCCATCTTCCAGCTCATTTTCAGTAAAGCCTTTGAATTTGAAGCCGCCGCTGGTGGATTCTTTGGCGCCATGGTATCTATGGCGATGATGATGGGCATCAAGCGTGGTCTGTTCTCTAACGAGGCAGGGATGGGTTCGGCACCGAATGCTGCTGCAGCTTCCGATGTCAAACATCCGGTCAACCAGGGTCTGGTACAGATGCTCGGAGTATTTGTAGATACCTTTGTGGTGTGTTCATGTACCGCGATTATTATTCTGGTTTCGGGTCTGTATGAAAATGCAGGCTTTGAAGGCGTGACCTTGACCCAGATGGCGCTTGAAAGCCAGATTGGTGCTTGGGGTGATGACTTCCTGGCTTTGATTCTGTTCCTGTTTGCCTATTCTTCGATTATTGGTAACTATGCCTATGCCGAAGGAAACGTCCAGTTCATCAATAACAATAGCCGGGTGATGTTGATTTTCCGCTTATTTGTATTGGTCATGGTGTATTTCGGTTCTATCGCCAGTGTGCCATTGATCTGGAATATGGCAGATCTGTTCATGGGTGTCATGGCAAGCATCAACCTGATCGCAATCCTGTTGCTGATGCCATTCTTGCTGATGCTACTTCGCGACTATACTGGTCAGTTGAAGCGTGGTGTGAAAGAGCCTGAATTTAAACTGGATAACCATCCTAAATTTAAAGACAAGGTCAAATCAGATATCTGGTAAGACTTGAAGCAAAAAGCCCCGATCATTCGGGGCTTTTTTGTGCCAAAGTTATTTAAAAGAAATTTAAATAACTTTGATAAAGCACGAAGCCCAAAATCAGGCTGAACCAGACTGGTAATTTTGAGCGTAGCAGGGCAATCATCACTGCGACAAAGACCAGGTCGGAACCATAGCTAAAATAGCGTTGTGAAAGATCCAACAATAAATATAGTAACAAACCCACCACTGCAGCATTGATGCCCATCACCGCCTGATGAATATGGCGCTGCTGCATCAACCACGACCAGTAAGGCAAGGTGGCAAAGATCAAGAAAAATGAAGGTAAAAAGATTGCACAGGTCGCTAACAATGTATTCAGCCAGGCATAAGGCGTCCAAGGCAGCAAAGCACCAATATAACTGGCAAAACTGAATAAAGGTCCCGGCATTAGCTGGGTAAATGCATAGCCAAGATCAAAAGACTCTGCACTGACTAAACCGGTTGTGACAAAATCCTGATGCAGCAAAGGCAGAATTACATGACCGCCACCAAACACCAGCGAGCCAGTCTGATAGAAATTAGAAAAAAATTGTAGCTCCGATTGGCCCCATAATTTGCCTGCTAAGGGCAGCAGCAAAAATGGCAGGATAAATGCCAGCAGCCAATAGGGCGCAGCGGCAGATCGAATATAAGGCAAGCTGATTGCCGTTTTGTTAATTTCTTTGGGTTTCGAATCTGATTGGGAAAAATGTCCGGCCAAGAGTCCACAGACTGCGCCCAGCATAATCACCAGAATCTGGTTAAAACTCACTGAAACCACCATCAATAATATGACAGAAAGGATTAAGACTGAGTATTGCCAGGCCGTTTTACAGAAGCTTCTCAGCATTTGCCAGAATGCCCAGGCGATGACAGAAAATACAATTAACTGGATGGTATGAAAGCTGTTTGAGTTTAAAATATGGAAATAGCTTTGACCCAAGAGCGCCACCAAGGTCATCAGAATCATTGAGGGTAGGGTAAAACCCAGCCATGCGATCACGGCACCAGTATAGCCCCGTTGCAGATAACCGATCGACAGCCCCACCTGACTGCTGCTCGGCCCGGGTAAAAGTTGTGCCAAAGCGACCAGTTGACTGTATTGGGTGTCATTCAACCATTGCAGTTGGGTTACAAATTTTCGGTGAAAAAACACCAGATGTGCTGCCGGACCGCCAAATGAAATGCAGCCCAGTTGCAGGAAAATCAGGAAAATCCGATACAATGAGATTGAAGGCATACAGTTATGGGAAAAATGAAGATAAAGTAGCTGAACTGTATGACAGTTTTACGAAATTCTACAGACTATTTATGCATGTGTTTATACACTATGCTGCTTTAGATTAATGAGGACATTCTCTGCATGCAGAAATATGTGTTGAGTATGGTGATACTGGGTACATTTGGCCTAAGTGCTTGCCAAACGACCCCAATGACAGCCCAAGCGGCGACCAGTCATCTACAACCTGCTGCACAACGCGGAGAAGCTCAGGCACGTCCAAATCAAATTGATTTTCAAAAGATCAAGCAAACCCAACAGCGTCCGGTAGTTGCTTTAGTCCTAGGCAGTGGCGGTGCGCGTGGTTATGCGCATATTGGTGCGCTGGAAGTACTGGAACAGGCGGGTATTCAACCAGATTTTATTGTTGGAACCAGTGCGGGAAGCATTGTGGGATCCATTTATGCAAGTGGTAAACCGGCGATTGAACTGCGCAATATTGCCCTCAGCATGCGACCGAATGATGTCCGTGATATCAAACTAGCCAGAAAAGGCTTTTTTGATGGCAAGAAAGTTGAAGATTATGTCAATTTGCAGGTCGATCAAACCCCGCTTGAAGCCATGAAAATCCCAATGTTTGTGGTAGCAACCGCGCTGAAAGAAGGCAAGAAAGTCGTCTTTAACTATGGCAATACCGGACAGGCGGTACGTGCTTCAGTCTCGATTCCGAGTATGTTTATTCCGACCATCATTCAAGGTAAAGAATATGTAGATGGTGGTCTAGTCAGTCCGGTGCCGATCGATGTGGCACGTGAGTTGGGAGCCGACATTGTGATTGCGGTAGATATTCTGGCACAACCCATTCACACGGAAACCAGCAATGTCTGGGGACTGTTTAACCAGAACATCAATATTATGCAGCAACATCTGGCGCATGAAGAATTAAAGCATGCAGATGTGGTGATTCAGCCGGACTTACGCGAAAAAGGCCATATCTTTGATGTACGTGGCAGGGAACTCACCATGCAGGCTGGTGCCGAGGCGACCCAGTTAAAGTTAATGGAAATTTCACAAGCCTACCAAAAACATGATTATGCTCAAGGACATCGTATTCCACAGTTTGTGGTACATGAACATCAAGCTCAATAAATCTTTTTTTTGAAATTTCTGTTTATCCCTATATCGCAGTATAGGGATATTCAATCAAAAGGATAACGGATCATCGGCTGTAACGCTTAACTGATTGTTATAAAAGATAAGATGATTGCCTATGTGTATCAGTCAGTCGGAATTATCGCAAAAGATAAAATTAATTTTAAATATAACAAATTGAATTATAAGTATATTGTTTTAAATAATAAGCCTTATTCGTCTTAAATTAAAATTTTAATATTATTATTCGTATACTTAAGTTGATCAAATATTCAAAAGCATCGATGTTCATGCCAGAATGCAGTTTGAAAAGATCACTACACAGATGTAGACATCATGATGCATATTAAAATTGGACAGCAGGTCAAACTGGCACAATTCGAACACTATATTTTTACAGTGACCGCGACCCATCAGGATGGTTCTTTTACCGTTGAAACGACCTTGGATGGTCAACAAATTTTAAGTTATCAGAACGTGGCGCAGGAAATGCTCAGGCCAGTGATGCTTTAAATCACGCAGAGCCTTTTTATTTTCCTGAATTATTTTTTTTCAGAGCTTAAAACAGTGAAAAATTCTCAGTTGCTGTGTGATCAACCCCCAGATAAATAAGTGTTGATTTATTGGCACTTAACTTTCTAACTGAGATTTTAAGCAATTAAATATATTTTTTTCTGTATGAATACATTTTCTATATCAATAATTGTGATGCTTCATTTGCCGAATTGAACATTTTATTCATGTTAAAAACGCTATAATAATAAACGATAACCTTGTCATTCAAAGAGTTCAAAGAAAACGATGGCCCCTTTAGATCAAATTGCAGCAGTGTCGGATGACCAGTCAGAGTTAACGATGTCAGTTCTCATGACGCCAGATATGGCAAATTTTTCAGGAAATGTTCATGGTGGAACCATTCTGAAATTATTGGATCAGGTGGCGTATGCGTGTGCAAGTCGCTATTCGGGTAGTTATGTCGTGACCTTATCTGTAGACAAGGTGAATTTTAAAGAGCCGATTCACGTTGGTGAGCTTGTTACCTTTCTGGCCAGTGTGAATCATGTTGGCCGTACTTCAATGGAAATCGGGATTCGTGTAGAAGCCCAGAATATTCAAAAGAGAACGGTACGTCATACCAATAGCTGTTATTTCACCATGGTTGCGGTGGATGAAAATGGTAAACCAAAACAGATTCCAGCTTTGAACCTGGACAATGACTGGAAACGTTGCCGTTTTGAAGCAGCAGAACAGCGTAAAGTCGCGCGTTTGCAAGAAAATCATCATCCTTCATGCAGCATTTATAAAAAGACTGCACAGAGTTAAGTTAAATCGTGATTGAGAAAAGACCTTCATATGAAGGTCTTTTTTTTGCATCAATTTCAGTTTTTCACTGGAGCTTTGTTATTTTTTACCCTAATATAAAACGATACGTATCGTTTTGATTTTTAGATCTTAAAAGTTAAGTAGAAAAATATGAGCAGTGATGAAAAAAGTTCCCGACGACAGCAGTGCATTTTACAGGCGGTCGCAGATGCGCTGGCAGAATGTGAATATCATCAGCTGACGATTGAAGATGTAGCGGCACGTGCCGGTGTTGGCAAGTCCACGATTTATCGATGGTGGAAACATAAATCGGAACTGGTGCTGGACACTTTCAAACAGCATACAGCTTCGGTATTTGAGCTGGATACCTCTAAAAGCCTGAAAAGCAATCTCATTCAACAACTCGGTTCTTTATCTCAAGCGCTGAATCATCCGGTCGGTCGGGCTTTGCTGGTAGTGATTGCCAATCACCGCGAACTGGCAGGTGAGTTCTTTCAGCAATATCTCTTGCCACGTCGGCAACAGACCCATCAACTGATTCAGCAAGCGATTGAACGGGGAAAAATCCGCGCTGATTATCCTTTTGATTTGATGCTGGATACCTTATACGGCCCGATTCATTACCAGATCATTTTTTTCAACCGGATTCCAGATGAACACTATATCCAGAATCTGGTCGAGTTGGCCTTGCATCCGGTCACTGTTCAAGCCTGAGTTTGTGCTATTTCCCTACAAATTTTAAGAGTTGGTGATTATGTCAGTTAGCGCTGAGCGGTTATGGAATCGCTCATTTATCTTGTGCTTATTCAATAATTTTTTCCTGTTTGTTTATTATTTTGCCTTACTGACCATCTTGCCGATTTACATCATGAAAGATCTGGGCGGTTCGGTAAAAGAAGCGGGTCTGGCGCTGACGCTATTTTTGGCCTCTTCGATTGCGGTTCGGCCATTTTCCGGCATGATCATCGAAAAGCTCGGCAAGAAAATCTCGATGCGCGGTGCAGGCGTGATTTTTGCCTTATTTTCCTTTAGTTATTTGCTGGTAGATAGCATGTGGTCGCTGTTGCTGGTGCGTTTTTTACATGGTATTTGGTTCAGTATTCTGACCACGGTGGCAGTACCCGTCGCTAATGAATTTATTCCTGAACAGCGCAAAGGTGAGGGCATGGGCTATTTCGTCATGTCGACCAATCTGGGTGTGGTTTTTGGGCCCTTGCTGGCATTGACCGTAATTCAGTTCACCAGCTTCAAAGTCTTATTTGGCATTCTTGCCGTTATCATTTCTTTGGGGCTCATTTTCTGTTGGATGCTCAAAATCACAGAGTTACCAAAACCTGAAGCTATAAGCACAGAAAAAACCAGCTTGAGCTTGCAGGATATTCTGGAAGTCAAAGTTCTGGCGGTAAGTTTTGTGGCTTTACTAACCGCTTTTGCCTACTCGGGCATCATGAGTTTTATTACTGCATTTAGTGAAACCAAGCAGCTTTTGGGCTATACCAGCGTATTCTTTATTGTCTTTGCAGCGTCCATGTTGCTGGTCAGACCTTGGGTTGGAAAGATTTATGACCGTAAGGGACCCAGTGCAGTTATTTATCCTTCATTTATTTTCTTTGCCATTGGTCTGGTGATTGTCAGCCTGATTTCCAATCAATGGATATTATGGTTGTCGGCGGTGTTTATTGGGATCGGTTATGGTTCACTATTCCCATGTTTGCAGACCTTGGCCATTCAGTCGGTCGACAAACAGCGTATGGGACATGCGATTTCAACCTTCTTTACCCTGTTTGATCTGGGTTTAGCGATCGGTTCCGTGGCAATGGGAGTATTGATTGCCTATTGGGGCTTTGAAACTACTTATGTTTTGAGTGCCGCACTCGTCATTGTGACGATATTGGTTTATCGTCAGTATGTTGCCAAAAAGCAAAATAAGCGCCCGGCAAGTTTGGAGTTATAAAATGGAATTAAGGCATTTACGTTATTTCGTTACGGTGGCGCAGGAACTGAACTTTACCCGTGCCGCGGAAAAATTAAATACGGTCAGCCTTCATTGAGCCAGCAAATCAAGGATCTGGAACGTGAGGTTGGCGTACAGTTGCTAGAGCGGAATAACCGTAAGGTCGGGCTCACTGAAGCCGGTCAGGCATTTTTAAAAGAAGCTTTACTGAGTCTTGAGCATGCAGAGCGCGCCATTCAGACTGCCAGACAGATCGCGAATGCACAGCAGGATCAGCTGAATATCGGATTCGTGCCGGTCGCGGAAATGAAAGTCTTTCCTTATATCATGCCGAATATCCGCGCGCATTTTCCTGAACTGAAAGCACAGTTTCATAGTCTGACCGATGCAGAGCAGCTTAGTGCCTGAAGAAATGGACAGATCGACATTGCCTTTACCCGTTATCCGGGGCAGTTAAGTGAGTTTGATTCGATCCGCATTTTTGATGAGCCTTTAACCTTGATTGTGCCCAAAGATTCCCCGGCTGCGGCCTTGCCCTATGTCAGTATCAAGAGTTTTGAAAATCAGGATTTTGTAATTAGTGATGAGTAGTCCTCACCGCAACTGCATAAGCTGATTCAGGATTTTTTTAAGCAGTCCAAATTAAAGGTAAATGTGGTGCAGTATTCCACCAATATTCTGCTCAATGTCAATCTGGTAGGGATGGGTGTGGGCTGGAGTCTGGTGCCGGCCTATGTGATTCCATTGCTCGGCGATAATATTGTGGTGAAAAAGACCCTGGAACCGTTACCGATGATTGGACTGTATGCCAATTATCGCAAGGATCAAAAACATGTGGTGATTGATCTGATTTTGAAAGTATTAAAAGAAAAGTTTTGTGTGGACCTTTTTTAATATCTGCATCGTTGATCAGCCCATCGAAAAAGCCGTGCGACAGAAACGATCTGTAGCACATCCTTTTAAATCGGAACTGCAAATCGCTTTATACTGAACATCTAACAATAAAAAACCGGTTGAAGCAGGATGATGAAGCTTTATAATAACCCACAATCACGTGGCCTAACCTTGTTGCCTTTGCTGAAAGAATTGCAGATTGAAGACCAGATTGAACAGGTGGAAGTCGCCTATGGGCATATGCATCAGCAGGCGTATACACAGATCAATCCGATGGGAAAAGTTCCCTGTCTGGTAGATCAGGATGTCGTCATTTCAGAAATGGCCGCCATTTTTATCTATCTGGCAGATAAATATCGTGACAAAGGATTGGCACCTACTTTGGATGATCCGAAGCGTGGGGCGTATTTGAAATGGATGTTTTTCTGTCATGGACCCTTTACCGAATATATCGATATAAAAAATTTACAGGTGTCGCCAGAAAATATTGAAAAGAACCGGAGAAGTTTAAGTTTTGGGAATGAAGTAGCCGTATTTGATTTTCTGAAACAGGGCATCGGGCAGGCCAATCCTTATCTGTTGGGTGAAAAAGTCTCGGCGGCGGATCTCTATGTGGCTTACTGTTTGATCTTTGCAATCTCTGCGAAAATTTTACCGCCATTTGACGAGTTCAAACCTTTTTTGCAGCAGATGGCTCGTCGTGATTCCCTGAAAGATATTCCCTGGTTTCAGGAATACCGAGTCTAATTCCCCAGTCTATATATTGTCCGGAATATATAAAAATAATAAAAAAAACCACGCCGAAGCGTGGTGAAAAGTGACTCTAATATTATTTCAGATAAAGCTTTTTAAACAGTTGCTGGCTGGTGCTTTCCATCGATTGAGGAATGGCCAGGGCAGCTACGAAACGGTCAGGACGCAAGATCACAACTGAATCAGACGTGTTGCCAAACCACGAGCGGATATCTGTGCCGATATCACCAATAGTGATGACATCTTCATACTCTTTGCGCTGGTTATTTTGCAATTGCACCGCAGGAATTACCTGGATGAATTTCACGCCGAGCGATTTCCACTGTTGCAACGTCTCCGGACTAAGACCCCATTTCGGATCAACACCCCAGGCAATAATCGCAAAATCATTGCCGATCACTTCATCCAGTAATACGGTTTCACCCGAAGCCAGTTGAACTTGAGGCTGGATAAACATCTTACCGACTGGAGAGTTCTTGGCTCCGTTACTCAAAAGTGCGCCGTCATGATATTTCGGCATTGGCTTGAAACGCATTTCCAGCAGGTACTGTTTGATCGGCTTGATGTAGTTCAGGGCATAGGCAATACCATCACGAACAAAACCTTGCCATTTTTTCGGTGGTGCCAGTACGTGACCTGCCATCACCGACAGGTCAATCATCGCCTTGGCATGGTCTTTACGTTCGATCTGATACGAATCTAAAAGTGCTGGGCCAGCTTTGCCTTGAACAACCAGCGCCATTTTCCAGGCCAAGTTAAAGGCATCACGCATACCGCTGTTATAACCCTGACCTTGCCATACCGGCATAATGTGCGCTGCATCACCGGCAAGTAAAATACGGTCGACACGGAACTTGTCGGCAATACGAGCATTATGGGTATAGACACGCTGACGGATCACTTCGATACCATCTGTGCTTGGTAAAACCTTAGAAAGAAGTTTGGCAATATTTTCCGGTTTGCTCAGTTCTTCCTGCGTTTCACCCGGCATAACCATAAATTCAAAACGGCGAATACCATGTGGCAATGCGGCTGATACATAAGGACGAACCGGATCACAACATAAGTAAATATGTGGTGTAGCAAGCGGATCATTCTCAAGGTCAATCACGATCCATTGATTCGGTGCGGTTTCACCTTCAAAGGCAATGCCTAGGTTGCGGCGCACATATGAATTACCGCCATCACAGGCAATCAGATATTGAGCGCGGATGGTTTCTGCATCGCCCTCTTTATTTTGCAGATTGAGTGTTACGCCGTCAGCATCTTGACTAAACTGGGTCAATTGACGAGAAAATAGCACTTGGGTGTTTTTATATTGCTTTAAGCCTTGCAGTAGGACGTTATCGACTTGTGGCTGAATAAAGGCATTACGGCGCGAGAAACCAAACTCACGTGTTAAAGGCTGAATATCTGCAAAACAGCGACCTTTAGGCGTCAAGAAGCGCATCGCATGATTCGGAGTGGTATGCGGTAAGACTTGATCGACTAAACCCAAAGATTGAATGGTACGTAAGGATTCATCATCGATTCCAATCGCACGTGGATAATCAATCAAACTATCCAGTTACTCGACAATCGTGACAGCTACGCCTTGCTTGCTCAGATAGTTGGCAATGGTTAAGCCTACAGGGCCGGCGCCAAGGATTGCCACTTCAGTAGTGTAATTAGTATTGCTCATAGCGAATGTCCACTCAATCGACTTGCATTTGATGCTATTAAGGGACAGTTAGAAGCCAGAAACAAGTTAGGCGATAGTAGCTTAAGTATATGGATGATATTGGATTGAAATAGGTGGTTTTTAAATAAATAATTGATTTTAATTATAAAAATAATAAAAATTTGATAGCCTGTATTAATTCTATGATCAGTTTTGACTATGGTGATAAATAGATTTTATGCAATAAAAATGCTGAACCAGCATCAAGCATGATTCAGCATAGAATAATATCGGGGGCAGTATAGGACAAAGCCTACTGGAGAATTACTGTCCCTGATATCTTCATTGAAGGATTAAACGAGTTGTTCAATCACTTAACGTGCAGCAGGTTTTGCAGGTGTCGTAGTTTCCGCAGCAGCTTCAGAGGCAGCAGGCTGCTCTGCAGATGCGCCTGCAACAGGAGCATTCGATTCAGGTAATTCCTGGGTAGTCACAATCACTTTTTCTTCTGCAGTGGTGGTTTTAGCATCTGTAGTTTTACTATCAGCAAAACTGGTGGCTGCAGCAGCAGTAAGCGTAGTGGCAAGTAAGATTTGTGCATATTTCATTTTTGGCATCCTTTTATTCATGTCATGTAATCTGCCGAGCTGACCATCACATCAATTCGACAGATGCCCATCCTAAGCACTGAAATTTTACTGAGCAAATCAATTAACAAAAGCGACACGCAGGGAATAACCCAGCAGATACAAAACTGAGAAAGTTGTTTTATTTCTGTTAATTATGCGGAGTTTTATTTAATGAAAGTGTGTGTGAATATTTCAAGAATCCAATTTGAAATAAAAGTTAACATAGAAAATTGGTAATTTGGGATCATTCCATTAATTTTTATCTCTGTGATTTTCACGCCGTGTTTGCGAAGAACACGCATTTTGAAGTCACACTGTGCTTTATAATGCAGAGTATTGCTATTTCTATTCAATCTCTTGAGAGTCGATTTTGAAAATTCTGTCAGCGTCGCAGGCTATTCCTGTCCATATCATTTCCGGATTTTTGGGTGCAGGTAAAACCACACTACTCAAACATTTATTACAGCAAAAACCGGAACAGGAAATCTGGGCTGTGCTAATGAATGAATTCGGCCAGATTGGGGTAGACCAGCAGTTATTGCCGCAAGATCAGGGTTATGCGGTCAAAGAGCTGTTGGGTGGTTGTCTATGTTGCAGTAGCCAATTGCCGATGCAGATTGCCTTGTCACGCCTGCTGTCAGAAGTGAAACCGGATCGTCTGTTTATCGAACCTACCGGACTGGGGCATCCTGGCCAATTACTGGAACAGCTGACCGAACCGCACTGGCAGAGTCATTTAAACATGCAGGCATTGGTCACAGTGGTAGATGGTTCACGTTTGCATGATCGAGACTGGACTCAGCAAAACCTGTACGCAGACCAACTCAAGGCAGCGCATATTGTGGTGATTTCACATACTGACTTGATGACAACCGCAGACCACGCAGCACTCACGCAACTTCAGACAGAATATCAACCTTATGCCCAACAGTGGTTGTTCACCGAGCATGGACAACTCGATATCGAACTGATCAAGCAGGACTATCGGGGTTCCGCCCGTCAGATTCAGCCTTTGTTAAAACAGCAACAGATCACCCGTTCAGCAGATACGCCCTTAGTGATTCAGCAAATGCCTTATCATTATGTAGAAAGCGCGCAGGGTTATCAGGTTGCGGGCTGGAAATTGCCAAAACGCTGGCAATTCAATTTTTATGATCTGCTGGATCTGCTCTGTGAACAAAAAGACTGGCTCAGAATCAAGGGAATTTTTAATACGGATCAAGGCTGGAAAAGCTTTAATTTTAATCCTGAGCAGTTTAATTATCAGTCGGCAGATGAAGGCATTGATAACCGGGTAGAAGTGATTTATCAACAGTCACGGGATTGGCTGGCCTTTGAAACTGCCCTGATGCAATGTCGTATGGATCCAGAGAAATAATGGTACTGTTTCTAGTGCGCTGAATGAATTATTGGCCTAAATCTGTTCAGCAAAATAGCGCTAAATCTTATATGCTAGGCGCCAAATTTGAGGATTATGTGATGGCGTTAAAAGCGACGATTTATAAGGTTGATTTGAATATTGCGGACATGGATACGCATCGTTATGCAGACTATCAGCTGACGATGGCGCTGCATCCTTCAGAAACCATTGAACGCTTGATGGTGCGTATTTTGGCCTATGCACGCTATGCCGATGAAGCGCTGGAATTTACCAAGGATCTTTTTGAAACCGATGAACCGGCACTCTGGGAAAAAGATCTGACCGGTCAACTGGTCAAATGGATTGAAGTCGGTAGCCCGGATGAAGATAAAGTCAAAAAGGCCAGTGCGCGTTGCAAGCAGGTCGCAGTTGTCACCTATGGTTCTGCGGTGGATGAATGGTATAAGCGCAGCAGCAAATTAAAAATCTTAAAAAATGTGGAAGTGTGGAAGTTATCTACCGCAACCACCGACGCATTGCCACAGTTATGCGAACGCACCATGCAGTTACAGCTCAATGTGATGGATGGTGAATGGACCTTGATTGGCGATCAGGGCCAGGTGCTGGTGGAGTGGGAACAGTTACAATAAGGCCAAATAAGGATGCAAGTCTGGACTTGTATCCTGTAGCTCAAATTGCGTATATCTGAGGAATAAGAATACGCAGGGTTGCACCATGTACCATGAACTTTATGATTTACTGCTAGCTGTCGCGATTGGCGCAATTATTGGTGCAGAGCGTGAGTATCACAGTAAATCTGCTGGATTGCGTACCATGATTATGGTCAGTCTGAGTTCCTGTTTATTTACCATTATCTCCCTGAAAATAGGCGTGGCCAATCCTGACCGGCTGGCCGCCAATGTCTTGACTGGGCTGGGTTTTCTGGGCGCTGGTGTTATCCTGAAAGATGATAACCGTATTTCTGGAATTACCACCGCGACTACCATCTGGATGACGGCAGCACTCGGCATGGCAGTCGGTGCTGGCTATGAACTCTTAAGTATTTGGGCTACTTTTATTGTCATGGCGGTGCTGGTTCTATTAATGTATGTTCAGCGTGGCATTGAATCTCTGAATCAGGAACGCAGCTATGAAATCGTCTGCCCATTCGATCAGAATGATTCCGATCACTACGAAATGTTATTTAAACGTTATGAGTTAAAAGTGGTGCATTCCTCACAAAAAAAAATTGATCAACAGATTGTCGGACGCTGGATTCTGATGGGATCGGCCAAGAATCATCAAGAATTAACCCAGTATTTACTCAATGATAAGAATATTCAGGAACTCAGCTTTTAACCCATCAATGTCCCAAGCTTAAAAAAACAGAGCAATCCAGTTTATACTGAGCTTTGAATTTTATGCTCCTCTCAGGTAAATAACCATGATCAACGAACTTGAAATTATTGATTTAAAAGTAGGCGAAGGTAAAGAAGCGGTAAAAGGTGCCTTAATTACCACGCACTATACCGGCTGGCTGGAAGATGGAACCAAGTTTGATTCTTCTATTGACCGTGGTAATTATTTTGAAACTGTCATTGGTACCGGTCGTGTGATCAAAGGTTGGGATCAGGGGATTCTGGGAATGAAAGTTGGTGGCAAGCGTAAACTGATGGTGCCTGCACATTTGGCCTATGGCGAACGTAAAATGGGTAAAGTCATTCCAGCCAATTCCAACCTGATTTTTGAAATTGAACTGTTTGATGTAAAAACACGTGATTAAAATGATTTAACTTGCTGAATGTAAAATATATTTTTTATTCAAAAATGTATGAAGGTTCTGGTACAGTCGCTTCAAAATAGACTGTGCCGGAGACGCTACAAAAAACATCTAAAAAGATTTGAAATCAAAAATATTCCTTGTAGATTATAAGAATAATAAAGAATTATTTTGAGATATAACGTATTTGCATAACTTGATAAGGAATGTCTGTTTTTTCGTATTTGTCTGTGCCTTGAGCTGGATGACTTGCATCATAAGTTCAGCAATCGCTCAGGATGAACTCCCTTCGCCGTCATTTCAGCAGCAATCTCACGACCATATTACTGAAGTTCATTTTACCGAACATAGCACTAGTGCCTTGCAGGGAAAATGGCTGTTTTATCCGAGTCAGTTTATTGTTCAGCCCAGCCCCGTACTCCAGTCAAAAACAGTTGAATTGCCAGCCTCTTTTAAAACTCTAGCGGGTTCAAACTCTGGCTACGGTACCTTTATTGGCTATTTTAAAATTCCGAAAGAATTTCTCGGGCGACGCATCGCGATTCGGATTCCAACCCAATACGGCGCCTATCGGGTATATGTCAATGGACAGTTTATTGTCCGTCTCGGGGAAATCAGTACCACACCTGACAAACAGGTGACTGAGAAAGCACCGCGTATTGGCTATTTTGTTCCAGACACTGAGTATATTACCTTAAGCATTCAGGCTTCCAATTATACCCACTTGCATGGCGGTCTCGAACGACCAATGCAGATCGGCGTTGCAGCTACCATCAATCGCCAATTCCAGCAGCTCATGATGAGTATTGCCATGGTGTGCGGCGCGGTACTTGGGGTGGGGGTGTTTACCATTCTATTTTCGATATTCCGGGGATCACGAGAACGTAACAGTAAAAGTATCTTTGTTTTTGGCTGGTTTATTGTCTTTTTGGCCCTGCATAATCTGTTTTCTGCACCTTATGCCTATTCGGTATTTACCAATATTAATTGGCTGTGGGGAACCCGCTTAGAGTATTTGTTTACTTTTATTGCTGCCTTCTTTTTTCTCAGTTATATGCATCTGTTTAACCGACGTTATCTAAATCCGGTGATTTATTATATCGCTGTGGCATTACTGGTTTTTAACATTACTTTCACCCTATTTTCACCTCCTGAGATATCTGAACGAGTAGCCCTATTTAGTGCGATTTTCGCCTTGGTCATCATCGGTAATTTTATTTATGGCTTTTATCAGACCCTACGTTATAAAGAGCATTATTCGCGTTTAAATCTGATTGCAATTATTTTCCTTTGTGTCACTTTTTTGAATGATTATCTGTTGCTGATCAATGTAATTAAAACCACGCATCTGTTCTTTATCTCAACCAGTATCTATGCCTTATTAATCATGTTTCAGCAGTCCAGACATTATGCACATCAAACTTATGAGACTGAACAGCTAAACCTGAACCTGATCGCACTCAATAATTCGCTCGATCAAAAAGTCAAAGAGCGTACCCAGCAGCTGCGTGAAGTGAATGCCAAACTGGAACAGCAGATGAATATTGATGCACTGACCGGAGCTTTTAACCGGCGTGCCTTAAATCATGAAATCCAGCAGCAGTTTATACAGACCCAACAACAGCCGCAACATACCTTGATTTTTGCCATGCTCGATGTCGATTTTTTTAAAAATTATAATGACTACTATGGCCACTTAAAAGGCGATGAAATCCTGAAAAATCTGGTCAGGATTATTCAAGGCACTTTGCCACCGTCTGGCTATCTGGCACGTTATGGTGGTGAAGAGTTTGCGATTCTGCTCACTGGAATGCCGGTTCAAACTGCCCTTAAAAATCTGGAAAATGTGTTAAACCATATTCGGGAACAGCGTATGCAACATCTGAATCGGCCAGATGAAAAAGATTATGTTACGGTTAGTATGGGCGCGGCCTGGGTTGAACAAAAACATGGCTATGCAGATATTCATGAATTGATGAAAGCGGCAGATGTGCAGCTCTACGCCGCCAAACAGGCCGGACGTGATCAGTTAAAAATTGAAAAAGAGGCCGATTAAAAAACATATTTATACAGATAACGCGATTCATCTTCTGGCTCGGCAGAATGGGGATGAAAGCCGCAGTGTTGATAATAACTTAAGGCAGTTTGGGTAGATTGTATTTCAATCTGATGAATTTTTTTCTTTAATAAAGCGCGATGCATTTGTTGAAATAACTCGGTGCCAAATCCCAGTCTTTGGCAGTGTTGGGCCACATAATGCATCCGGATTTCTCCAGTATCACTGACCAATAAGAACCCGACGACCTTGTCATAGATGAGATAAACCCAGCAATCGTTATACAGCATATCGACAATCAGGCTGGCATGATCAAATTTTTCTAGCCAGGTTTGAATTTTGCTTTCTTCACGCTGATGATCCAGTACACAGGACTGAATGCTGTCGTGAATGACCTGAATAATTTGAGGTATATCTTCGACCTTCCCTTCACGAATCATAATATTATTCATTTTCTCCAACATTTATAGTGAAGGTTTATTTGATAAAAAAGAAGAGGGTAAAAAACAGAACAATATTGTAGTTTTTTGAGCATCTTTGCTGTGATTTATCAATGTGAAGATTGGTTCTGTTGCTGATTTGTCCTGTTTGTTTATCTTAAATTCTTAAATCTCATTACAGAGTTAAAAATAACAAATCAAAGTAAATCAATTTTTAAATAAATCGAAGTTCGAATCTGGGTAAAAATGAGCAAACAGAGAGGATAAATAGTAAAAATAAGCTTCAAGTTTGCACTGTACAAAAAATAGACGTATGCTGAGTCAAAAGGGACTATGCAAATGAATCTTGATCCTATAACCATAAAAATAAAATTAGTCACATGAGATCATTAACCATGCTGAAATTACTGCTCTTGTTATGTGTTTTATTCATGTTGAATGCTGCCTGGATCGTAGGCAGAAAGATCTATAAAGCTCAGCGCCATCTGGCGCGTCAGCGTCCGGAAAAACTGGCACAGATTTCCAGCATGACAGAGCAAGAGGTCATCGAGCAAGAACAGCAAGTATATCTGGTGGATGCTTATGAAGTGGAACTGTTTGATGATGTGGCACAGCTATTCTTTCAACGGGAGGTGCATATTGAGAATCGGGCACAGGCCGAACAGTTACAGCAAGAACTATTACAAAAAATGCCGATGCACAGTGGCACTCAGATTCGTCAGATGGATTTAGGTGAATGGTCTATTTTCTGGAATTTTTATGATCAGTCACTGGAATATTATGTCGGTCGCTATGGCGTATTCTATGCACATGTCGACCGTTTTGGAGAAGAGCACCGGCATGAAATTCGCAGGGAACTTTTGCATTCTGACTGTGCTTAGAACACAACTTTCAGTCATTTTCTACGATTGAAGATCTCAGGCTACGTACTTAAGCCATTATAATTCAGAAAAGGTATCTCATGCCTTAGCTCAGATTTTTTCTGCCTCTTGGCGGAAATAGCCCATATAATTTATCTCCTTTAAGCCATAATCTTGCGCTAGAAAAACCTCAAGACTCGCGAGTCCTATTCTTGAAATAGTCGTTTAGAATGTACGGAGTCTGGCGAGCAATGATCCGGACTAAAAAGGCAGGAGCGCTATGATCATTGATTTTCATCAAGCAAAATTACAGAAGTTTATTGCTCTGGCGATGAAGATCGAAGCTGAGCCTGAACAGTATTTACAGTTTGATTCGGTCTCGGATTTTTATAAGGCTGACTGGCTGCAGGCTTTCCCGGTTGGTACAGAATACTATGTTTCCGGTCTGGATGATGGTGCTGATGAGTTTCATGCCGTGATCTATTATGGCGAAGCGCAGCTACAGATCAGCTGTGAACAGTCACAGCTTTCAGTAAAACTATGTTGCAAACATTGACCGGATTGCCGGTATTTCCCGATAAAAGAATAATGACATCCGCTATAAAGTTGATATAAATTGCAGAGTCATCTCTGTATCTGATTTTTATTCGCATCAGCCGAGAGTGGCATAGGCGAATATCGTAATAAAAATAAGGAAAAAATAGCATGGCACATCAGTTCACCGTGAAAGCAATTATCAATGGCGTGTCTATTGATGAATTTAAGCGTTTGGCCAATGATATTCGTTTGCATGAGGCAGTTTGCCATCGAATTCCTGCGCAAAACTTGGAAATCCTGGTTTCGGAAAAGCAGGGGCATATGTATACCCTGAAACGCGCTTATAATCTGGATGTTAATATTCCGGATATCGCAAAAAAATTACTCAAAGATGCATTCCGTTTGCAGCGTACCGATGTCAGTGATCTGAATGAAATGACTTCGACGGTACAACTCGGTGCGAACTTGCCGATCGAGGCCATCTGTCAGCGTGCAGTCACTGGAGATGAAGACCAGATCCAGTTCCAGTTAAACTGGACAGTCAAAGTCAAAGTGCCTTTGCTGGGTGGCATGCTAGAAAAGCATGCTGAAGGTGAGATTCGTAAATTTAGTGAAATTGAACTCAGCATCGTCGAAGATGAATTGCGTAAAGGTCTCACCGCTTGAAGCAATCAAATACTGTGATTGACCTAATTTAAAAACTGGTCAGGTTAGACGCAGGGTAGTGGTAGCTGATTGGGCGGTAGATCGCTATTTTCAGGGTACTGCCACTATCCAAAAAACTTTTTAAGTGCTGATAAAGTTTGCCGTTACATTAATGCTGATGGCCAGAATGGTGGTATTGAATCCGTAAGCCAAAAGCAAATGTAGGGTATTTAAAACCCGCATGGATTGGCAAGTAATGGATACATCTGCAGTTTGCGCAGAAGTCCCGATGATATAACTAAAATATAGAAAGTCTGGATAAGTCGGTCTGGTGGTATTGGGAAAATCTAGACCACCTTGTTGCTGTTTGTCGAGTGCCAAATAAAAGTCATGCGCATAATGAATTGCAAAAACCGTATGTATCAAGAACCAGGCTGAAATAATGGTCAGAATTGACAAGATTAAATGGCCGGTCCGGATGGTGGTATCTTTGGGTAAATGATTAATTTCAATAATAATCGCAATGAAACACATGATCAGGGTGATGATCACCGGAAACAGAATGATCCATTTACTGGCATCCTGTTGCATGGCGCGTTGCAGAATATGAGCATGATCAATAAGCCAGAGTTTTTTTATGGTCAATAATAAATAAGCGTAAATCGCGATATTCCAGCTGATCAATAGGCAGCTTGACCAGCTCAAAGGGGTAAGGGTCTGTAAAATCAGATAAAATCCAATGATGGCTGGGAAAATAATAAAGAAATACAGACGGGATTGAAGTGCCGTTTTTATAGACTGAAGAAACTGCATCATGTCATTTATATTTATTTTGCTGACTTCTCAAGATCCTAGCACAGAACCGTTTGCAATAAAGAAGATTGCAACGGTCTGAGTTATTTCCTCTACGACATTTCATCCTAAAGGTGTCGAACTGATTCGAGTTGAGTCATTTGACTGCGCGGATCGCGTAGCAGGCGTGATTATCTCAATAGATTTTTTCTGAACTGATGTTTAAACGGATTGAGCGGGTTGTTGGATTGCAGTGCCATAAGCAAAGACTTCCACCATGCCACCTTGCATACCGAGTTCAGTCGTGCTGAGCCGAATGCCCATAATCTGAGTCGCACCAATTTTTTCGGCTTCCAGTTTTAAACGTACAATCGCTTCACGTCGTGCGCGTTCTACTACACTTTCATAGCTGGTCAGACGGCCACCCAGCATATTCTGCACATTGGCAATCGCATATTTAAAATAATCATGGGAAATGACCACATTGCTGCTGATCATCTGTCCGGAATATTCAGACACAACGAAGCGGCTATTGTTCACCCGGATATAGGCCAGACGTTGTTCCTGTTCATCCAGATAACGAAAATGTTTACCTTCGTTATAACGTCCAAAACCGAAACCAACACTAAACAGAATGGCAAAAATGATGATCTGGAGAATTAAACCATCCATGCTTTAATCTGCCTGCGGAAAAGGGTCGGGCAATTTCGGCATGATCGGATCAACGACTACGGCTGTCCCATAAACAAAGAGTTCAGAAGCACCTTGGGCGATATTAGAGGTCGAGAAACGAATGCCGACAATCGCATTGGCACCCATACTACGGGCTTTTTCAATCATGCGGTTCATGGCTTCCTGACGGGATTCTTCCAGCAGTTCGGTATAGGCGGTAAGCTCACCACCGACAATATTTTTCAGGCCGGCCAGTAAGTCACGTCCGACATGTTTGCTGCGTACGGTACTGCCATACACCACATCAATTTGCTGGCGAATGGTATGACCCGGTACAGATTCCAGATTGCTAAGTAACATGTGCATGTTTTCTAAATAAATTGCTGGTCTATGACAATAGGAAAACTGCCTTGAAAATGCAATAAAAAAAAGCCCACCGAAGTGAGCTTTTCTTGATCTGTCTAGAATTTATTGCGCTGGCTGTTCTGCCGCACGGCGCTGTTCAGACACAGACGGGGTATTCGGCAAGGTATCCGTCGTGTTGACTTTCAAGCCGCCCCCCAGGGTTTTGTAGACTTCAACCTGATTGTTCAGATTGGCCTGTTCAAGCAATAACAAACCTTGTTCTGCTGCATAAGACGCACGCTGTGCATCCAGTACAGTCAGATAGCTGTCAATTCCGGCGCGGAAACGTGCCTGAGACAAGCGATAGGTGGTGTTGGTTGCTTCGACCAGACGGCGCTGAGCTGCCAGACGATCACCAATATTCTGACGTACTGCCAAGGCATCATTTACTTCACGGAAAGCAGTCTGAATCGACTTTTCGTAATCTGACAAGGCAATTTGCTGATCGGTTTCAGAAATACTGATATTGGCCTGACGGGTACCCCAATCAAAAATTGGAATATCCAGACTCGGACCAAATGACCAGGCAAAACTACCTGATTTAAACAGGTCGCCTAAATCAGTAGAGGCATAACCTGCTGAACCGGTCAAACTAATTGTCGGGAACAGACGTGCACGTGCTGCCGCAATATTGGCACCTGCCGCAGACAGGCGGTATTCTGCTGCACGAACATCTGGACGGTTGATCAATAGATCACTTGGCAAGCCTGAACCCAATGCAGTATTGGAAGTGATGCGGGTCACGCGTTGTGCTGGTAATAAATTCGCAGGCACTTGCTGACCGACCAGCAGGTTTAACAGGTTTTGTGCCTGTGCCACCTGAGTCCGGTAATTCGCAACATCATTACGTGCTGTTTCAACCGAAATTTGCGCCTGACGCACTGGAAGCTCGCTGTCGATCCCGACATCAAAACGTTTTTTGTTCAGATTAAAAGATTCAAGCTGAGCTTTCAGCGTTTGCTCAGCCAAAGCCAGATTGGCATTGGCAAACGAGTAGCTGAGCCAAGCTTGAGACACCTGACCAATCAAGGCAATTTGCGTCGCATCTCGAGCACTTTGGGTTGCCAGGAAACTATCCAGTGCATTGTCACGCAAGCTGCGGACACGTCCCCAAAAATCTAGTTCATACGCAGTTACACCCAGTCCGACATTATAAGTCGTCACTGCACCGCGATTCTGGGAATTCATGGTGTCCTGGCGCAATACGCTACCACTGGCACCAATCGTCGGTAACTGGTTGTTTTCAGTAATCTGATACTGTTGCTGAGCTCGTTGAATATTGAGGGCAGCAATACGCAAATCACGGTTATTGTTTAATGCCAGATCCAGCACCTGTAACAGGCGCTGATCGGCAAAAAAGTTTTTATAACCTTGTTCTGCTACAGAAGTACCAGACGCATTGGTATAGCTGCTCGGGATATCTGCCTGCGCAACCGGCTCTGGACTACGCATGCTTTGACAAGCCGTCAAAGCAAGCGCAAGGGCAGATACCGCAATGCTACGACCTGTAATAGACCATACATTTTGCATTACGACTTATACTCCTGATTTTGTTGTTTTGGTTTGTATTTAAAGACACTTCGAATCCACACGTAGAATACCGGGATAAAGAAGATACCTAACAAGGTCGAGCTGATCACGCCGCCAAGTACACCATAACCGACTGAGTGCTGGCTACCTGCACCCGCACCTGAAGCCAGAGCAAGCGGTAATACACCAAAACCAAAGGCCAATGTGGTCATGATAATTGGACGTAAACGCATTTTTGCCGCATGCAAGGTCGCTTCAAATAACTCTTCACCTTGTTCCTGCAATTCTTTCGCAAACTCGACAATCAAGATCGCGTTTTTCGCAGAAAGACCAATTACGGCAATAATCGCCACCTGGAAGTAAATGTTATTCGACAGGTTCGGGTTTTGCAGCAGCACCATTCCACCAAAGGTGAGTAATAATGCACCCACAATACCCAATGGCACCACCAGTAGAACCGAGAACGGAATCGACCAGCTTTCATACAGGGCTGCCAGACACAGGAACACGATCAACAGTGAAAGCGCGTACAAGAATGGTGCTTGTGCGCCAGACTCACGTTCTTCCAGAGACAGACCAGTCCATTCATAGTCGAAACCTTGCAAGCCCATTTCTGGTAATTTCGCCACGATTTCTTCCATGGCCACCATTGCATCGCCCGAGCTGATACCCGGAGCAGGTGTACCCTGAATGTTCATGGACGATACGCCGTTATAACGCTCAAGACGTGGTGAACCGTAGGTCCATTCGCCTGTGGCAAACGCCGAGAATGGCACCATTTCACCGCGGTTATTACGCACATACCATTGGTCCAGATCTTCCGGCATCATCCGCGAGCCAGCTTCACCCTGAACATAGACTTTCTTGACACGACCGCGATCAATGAAGTCATTGATATACGAACCGCCCCAAGCAATACCCATGGTGCTGTTAATTTCAGCAACACTCACGCCCAATGCACCGGCTTGTGCATGATCGACAATGACACGGTACTGTGGAGTATCTTCCTGACCATTCGGACGCACACCAGCCAGACGCGAGTCTTGTGCTGCTAGACCGAGAATCGTATTACGTGCTGCAAGGAGCTGGTCATGACTTTGACCACTTGCAGCTTTGAGCTGTAAGTTAAAGCCAGCCGACACACCCAGTTCAGGCATTGCAGGTAATTGCAGTGGCATAATGTAAGACGCATCTTTGACAATCATGTTTAGCGCCATACCACGTTGAATAATGGCACCGACTTGAGATTCCGGACTGTGACGCTCTGACCAGTCTTTCAGTTTAATAAATGCCAGACCTGCGTTTTGTCCAACACCCGTGAAGGAGAAACCTGCCACACTAAAGACAGACTCGACATGCTCTTTCTCGTTTTCCAAGAAATAGTTGGTCATAGTGCTGACCACTTTGTCGGTACGTTCCAAAGTTGCATTTGGCGGTAACTGAACCAGCGTCATGACCACGCCCTGGTCTTCATCCGGTAGGAACGAAGAAGGCAGTTTCTGGAACAACAGCACAATAATACCCAGTACCACGGCATACACCACACCAGAGAAAATCTTGCTGTGGGTCATGCGGTTGACGCCGCCCTGATATTTCACAGAGACCTTGTCAAAACTGCTATTAAACCAACGGAAGAAACGCGCAAAAATACCATTACTTTCTGGCTTGTTCGGATCATGCTGTTTCAGCAGAGTCGCACACAGGGCAGGGGTAAAGGTTAAGGCAACCACCAGTGACAAGACCATCGCTGTGACCAGCGTAATCGAGAACTGGCGATAAATGACCCCGGTGGTTCCACCGAAGAAAGCCATTGGAACGAATACTGCCGACAGCACCGAGGTAATACCAATCAATGCGCCAGAAATCTGTTTCATCGATTTTTCAGTTGCAGCAACCGGATCCAGATGTTCTTCCACCATGACCCGTTCGACGTTCTCGACTACAACAATCGCGTCATCGACCAGAAGACCAATCGCCAATACCATGGCAAACATGGTCAGGGTATTAATCGAGAAACCAAAGATGTTAATGACGGCAAATGTACCCAATACTACGACTGGAACCGCCATGGTTGGAATGATGGTGGCACGCCAGTTCTGCAGAAACAGGAACATTACCAGGAACACCAGAATAATCGCTTCGATCAGGGTTTTAACCACACTCTTAATCGACAGTTCAATAAATGGTGTTGTATCAAACGCCAGTTGATCGACCATGCCTTGCGGATAGTTCGGACGTAACTGTTTTAAACGCTCTTCAACCGCTTGTGCGGTATCCAGGGCATTGGCGCCAGTCGCAAGTTTAATTGCTACACCACCAGCTGGTTTGCCATTAAATTTAGAATCGAACTGATAGTTGTCTGCACCAAGTTCAACTCGAGCAACATCACCTAAACGAACCTGCGCACCTGAAGTGGCATTTTTCAGGAAGATATTGCTGAACTGTTCCGGCGTTTGTAACAGACTTTGAGCCGTTACCGTCGCATTTAACACTTGTCCTTGAACTGCAGGCGCACCACCCAACTGACCTACCGCAACCTGTGCATTCTGGGTACGGATTGCAGTAGCAATATCACTTGGCGTTACTTGCAGGCTGGCCATCTTGGCTGGATCCAGCCAGATACGCATCGCATAAGAACCACCAAAGACCTGAACTTCACCGACCCCGGCCACACGGCTTAAAGGCTCAGCAATATTCGAGTTAACATAGTCTTTGATGTCATCTGCGGTCAGGCTGCTATCAGGCGAATAGAATGCCAAAACTTGCAGGAAGCTGGCACCCGATTTGGTCACCCGCACACCCTGACGCTGTACATCTTCAGGCAGCAGGGCAGTCGCAGACTGTAATTTGTTTTGAACCTGAACCTGTGCGATATCAGGATCGACACCCTGGTCAAAATTCAAGGAAATAGACGAAGAGCCGTTACCCGCACTGTTAGACGAGATATAGCGCAAGCCATCCATACCGTTCATCTGCTGCTCGATGATCTGGGTCACTGTATTTTCAACAGTTTCAGCAGATGCACCCGGATAAGTCGCAGAAATCGTCACGGTCGGTGGCGCGATGGTTGGATATTGTGCAATCGGCATTTTGCTGATGGTTAAAATACCCGCCAGCATAATCACCAATGCAATCACCCAAGCGAAAATCGGGCGATGAATAAAGAATTGAGCCATGAACCATTACTCCTTATGCATTTGCAGCAGGTTTTTGTTCAGGTTTCTCTTTAGCATCATCTGCCTTTTTCTCGCTCGTTGCAGGCTGTTGCGGTGCAGCACCTTGTGGCGCAGCAGCTTGAGGTTGATAAGGTTTTGGTACAACTTGCTGTTCAGGTTTTACTTTCGCAATACCATCTACAATTACTTTATCGCCTGGATTCAGACCTTCAGTCACAATCCAGTTGCTGCCTTGAGAACCAACGGTAGTCACTGGACGTGGCGTCACTTTATTGTCAGCACCGACCAGCATCGCCATTGCCTGACCTGTTGGGGTACGAGTCAAAGCTGCTTGCGGAATCAGGAAAGCATTCGGTACTTCACCCTGTACGATTTGCGCAGTGGCAAACATACCTGGAAGAAGCAGATGATTTTTGTTCGGGAATACCGCACGTAAAGTCACGGTACCTGTTTCCGGGTTCACGCTAGCATCAGAGAATGCAAGACGGCCTTCAACCGGGTAGATACTGCCATCTTCAAGCTTTAACTTGACTTTGGTATTGTTAGAGCTGTTCAAGCTGCCTTGATTAAGCTGTTGACGTAAACGTAAAAGCTCGGCACTTGACTGGTTGATATCTACATAGATGGGATCTAGACGCTGAATCGTTACCAATGGCTCTGGCTGATTCGCTGTTACCAAAGCACCCGCCGTCACAGACGAACGGTTGGTCTGGCCTGAAATCGGCGCGCGTACAGTCGAATAGCCCAAGTTGATTTCTGCATTACGCAAAGTTGCGCGATTGGCATTCAAATCAGCTTCAGCCAGTTTGACCTGTGCCGCGATGTCATCATATTCCTGTTTGGAAATGGCATTGGTACCGACCAGTTGACGGTAACGGCCTTCCTTCACACGCAATACGCCCAGATTGGCTTCAGCACGGGCAATCGCTGCACGGGCATTGTCTACTGTAGTGCGGTTGGTGCTTGAATCGATTTCATATAAGGCCTGACCTTCACGCACATAGCTGCCTTCCGTGAACAAGCGTTTAAGCACCACGCCACTGGCTTGTGGACGTACGTCTGAAATTTCAAATGCTGTTGTACGACCTGAGAGCTCTACAGACTGCTCTACACTTTGCGGTTGTGCAACAAGAACACCGACTTCAGTCGGTGGCATTTGTTGTTGAGCACCAGCTTGCTGGCCCTCTTTAGGATCTTTGCTACAACCAACAAGTGCAAGACTTGTTGCCAATGCGCAAGCAGTCAGGGCAGGTGCCCAAAGCTTTGCAGACATCATTATTCCACCTCTAATTAGATTTATATCTAAATTTTCTTATTTGTGAGCCGCGCAATATCTGATCCAGACCATATACCACAACGAAATCCAAATAAAACTGATACTCCAGCCGGATATGACATCTGAAGGAAAATGTACGCCCAGATAAACTCTTGAGATCCCCATCATCAGCATCCATACCACTGCACCGATCACGATGAGGGTATAACGGGAATGTTGCCGATGGATGTAAATTGCCAAACAAGCCAGACAAGCCGCATATAGACTATGGGCACTTGGAAAGGAACTTCCAAAGCTTTCAACCAGATGCAAGGATTCTGGTGGTCGGGGTCGGGCAATTGCAAATTTCAACAGCCAAGCTAGGAGAATTCCTCCGATAATTCCGATACATATAAAAATTGCGTTTGTATACTTTTTATACCACAGCAATGCAATACACCATAGTGTGGATAAAAATAATACAAATGGCATGCCACCTATTAGGGATAAGGACTGAGTAATTTGATTCCAAAACTCGGTGCGATACAGACTCATCCATTCCACAGCCTGCAAGTCGAGCTTGCTTAAAGCGGGAATATTCAGGATGAACACACTGAAAATTAAAAATAAAATACCGACAAAAAGTAACAAGTAATGCATGCCAAAAATCCTTGTCCTTTTAACCGTTCGCAGATCGGCCAATTGTCTGAAGCAAAGTGTACTTGTCAGTACACTTTTTTTCAAGTGTGCGTATTTTATGCGAATTCCATTTTTTTCGTAAGGAATGCGAATTCCATTTTTTTCGTAAGGAATGCGAATTCCATTTTTTTCGTAAGGAATTTGTTGCTAAATATACTGTAATTATCTCAGTTTTGGGTTTTTGTCGATGTATGATTTTCGTCAATTTCAATGCTTTGCTTGGGTGGCCAGAAGAAATCACTAGGTCGAGTCAGGAAGTGAGTCATGACCAGTTTTGCCAAAGGTTTCCACTGTTCAAAACGCACCCGGCGCGCGCGTAAGGCTACAATAATTGTCAGAGTGAAACTGACAAACAAGTTGGTCAGGCCAATGAGTAACACACCCAGAAAAGACACCACGATCAAGCCGATATCAGGGCCATTGATGGTAATCAGGCCCTGAATAAAGTTGGCAGAGGCAAAAGCGATATGGCGAATATCCAACGGTAGACCGAGAATAAAACCAATGGTGCCCATACTGCCGAGCATGATCCCGAAAATAAAATTACCCGCCAATGCACCCAGATTACGTTCGATATAGTCAGCAAAACGGTAAAGACGCTCTTGCCCCATCAGCTGCGATAAACGCACATGGGCTTTCAGGCGCGGGCCGACCTTGCGATAAACGGCCATATTGTCAAAATAACCGGCCAATAATCCGGACAGGAACAAACATACTCCGGCAATTGCTGCATGCGGAATTGCCAACGAAGTAAAAGGATTCAGGTCATGCAAGGTTTTGGCCGCCTTGGCATGATTCATTAAAGGTTCATGCAGCGCAAAATCCCACAACAAGGTAATCAATGCTGCTACAGGAATCGCAATCGAAATATTGCCCAAAATGGCGACAAACTGGGTGCGGATGATATTTACAATCAGCGCGGCCAGCTCGGCAATTTGAGCCATTTTCGAGCCTTTACGCTGCTGTACAGTAGCCGCCAGTGCGGCAGCAGTCATCGCCGGTTGTTTGGTCGCCACGGTAAAATGCAGCACATGAATCAGCATAAAGCCCAGCGAATAGTTCATGCTATAGCTAAAGGCCTGCATCAAAGGGGCCATGGTGAGGCGTGTCATCAGAACTTTTAAGGTGGCCATTGTCGCGATGATGGCACCAGCACCTGCAGCCGATTTGTACATGGCCAGAAAGCCTTGCTTGTCGGTACTTACATAATGTTCACCGGTCTTGCTGGCATTTTCAGTCACTTGTAAAGCCAAAAGTTCACTATTGGTGGCCAGCAGGGCCCGCACACTGCGTTCACTATAAATTGCTTCAGTAATGTCCGCCATAAACAGGCCAATGGATTGATAACGCAGATCATCGTCATCCATGACCATATTCAGCAGAATTTCGACCCGTTCCAGACACTGTTCCAGCAGTGCCAGCATATAGGTCAGGCTGACACTGACACCAGTCCGCTTGGTAGAACGGCGAATCTTGGCCACGACATCATGACATTGTTCCAGCATCACCAGCGCTTGCGACGCATCGGGGGGCGTGATCGAATCGACTAGAGTGACTGTGTTATAGCGTTTTTTATATTCCTGAATAAACTCGTTAATCTCACGATTCTGTACCAGAAAAGGAGATTCATATTCCATCAGTTCAGGCTGGGCATTAATAAATTCAGGGTGCAGACCAATACCACTGATCCGGTAAGACAAAATAGTCAGTGCCTTGATTAGCTGGTCTTTGATTCGGGTTTTTTCAGGCTGATTGGAATGTCCCTGATTCAGGACTGCAAATAAACGTTGCCAGTCATCTTCATCAAAATAATCCAGCCAGTATTTATCGGTACGCTGATAAAAAACCTTGCGAAATAATTCCTGGAGTTGTTGATGGTCAGGAATCAGCGGCAAGACATGTGCACCAAGGCGCTGGTTTAGCTGGTTCCAGAATCCATCCAGAGATAAAATGCCGGTATCGGAAAAGAGGCCGGTCTGTTTATAGCGATTAATGATCCGCAGAGTAAAGGTTTGAAGCGTGGCAACCGCATTCGGGGTGAGTAATAAAGCCCGAATAAATGCACTGAATTTCGCTTCGATCTCTTCGGTATTTCTGCTGTCTTCAGGTCTGATTCTTTCAACCAGTTCAATCAGAAGATTTTCATCCAGCACCGCCCGAGGTTGTTCAAGCTGGTGCTGCATGTTTTGGAAAAGATCTAGAAAATTGATATGCATAGGCGAGTTTAAAAGTTACTGAATTCGGTGTAGGGCCAGTTTGGCCAGATTAATCAGGGCCTGACGATATTCGGAGTCAGGTAATGCCTGCAAGGCATCAATTGCAATTTCAGTTTCTTCAGTGGCACGTTGACGGCAATAATCCAGCGCACCAGATTCATTGACAATTTGAATGACCTGTTCCAGATGTTCCGTACCGCCAGTCGCAATACTGCGACGGATGATTTCATGTTGCTCACCGGTGGTGTTTTTCAGTGCCGCAATCAATGGCAGGGTAGGCTTGCCTTCCATGAGATCATCACCGATATTTTTGCCGAGCGTGTCCGCGTCGGAGGTGTAATCTAAAATGTCATCAATAATCTGGAAAGCATTGCCGAAATGTCCGGCAAAGGTTTTTAAAGGCTGACGGAATTCGTTTTTGTCCGACAAAATGGCAGCACCTTCTGTTGCCAGTTCAAACAGGCGCGAGGTCTTGCCATGAATAATATTCAAATAAGTCGCTTCAGTGGTTTCCGGCTGATGCTGGGATTGTAGTTGCAGCACTTCACCTTCAGCAATTTCACAGGTACCGGTCGAAAAATCTTTGAGCAACACCATGTTGTTCAGATCGACCAGCAAATCAAAAGCACGTGAAATCAGAAAGTCACCCACCAAAACCGCAGTCTGGTTATTCCAGGTAGCATTGGCCGTCGGGCGGCCGCGACGCAGACCGGATTCATCTACCACATCATCATGCACCAGTGTTGCGGTATGCAGCATTTCAATAATTGCAGCCAGTTTACGGTGCGGTTCTAAATTTTCAGCACCACACGCCTTGGCGGCCAAAAGACACATAATCGGGCGCATACGTTTGCCACCCGCTTCCACTACGTGTTTGCTGACGGCCATCACTAATGCAACTTTTGAGGTAATTCCTTCATTAATGAATGTGTCCATCGCAGCAAAGTCGTTAGCAACAGGAGCGAGAATGTCTTGCTTAAAGTCGATGGTCATGTGAAAGAAAACCTCTAGTCTGGTAAATCGCTGGGCGTAGTTTAACAATTTATAACATGAGTGAAACCTAAGAAATGCATAAACTCCACTAAAAATCAGCTTTTTATAGATCTTATGTAGATTCGATCCATATTTCGAGCCATAAAAATCAGGAAAGGTCAGGGGGCGTGGCCCTATTCTTCAGGCTGAGTATATTAATCAAACTAGCCGGATTTCTGCTGTATTATTTTGTTGCTGAATATATCTTGAGTATTTGATTTGATAGAAATTATTTAATAGTTAAATAATTAGCGCATCCTGCTCATTATTATTTCAGTAAAATGGCTTGTTGTTTTTTTGAATATCCCTTAAAATCCTCGCCCTTAGATATCCCCCCAGTGGCGTACGTCTTAAGTTCGATATATTCCTTTATCGGCACGACGACACGGGCTTGTTTGGAGTACATTATGTACGCAGTAATCCAAAGCGGTGGTAAACAGCACCGTGTAGTTGAGGGTGAAACCCTTAAAGTAGAATTATTGAAAGCTGAAACTGGCGCGACTATTACGTTTGATGACGTATTGATGCTTGTTAACGGTGAAAGCATTCAAATCGGTGCTCCAGTTGTTGCTGGTGCTACTGTAACTGCTGAAGTAGTTAGCCATGGTCGTCACGACAAAATCCGCATCATCAAAATGCGTCGTCGTAAACACTACCGTAAACAACAAGGTCACCGTCAATGGTTCACTGAGTTGAAAATTACAGCTATTTCAGGCTAATTACGAGGAGTAAATAGACATGGCAACTAAAAAAGCCGGTGGTTCGACTAAGAACGGTCGTGATTCGAATCCTAAGATGTTAGGTGTTAAAGTTTACGGTGGTCAAACTGTAACTGCAGGTAACATCATCGTTCGTCAACGTGGTACTGAATTCCACGCTGGTCAAAACGTTGGTATGGGTCGTGACCATACATTATTTGCTACTGCTGATGGCGTAGTAAAATTCGAAGTGAAAGGTCAATTTGGCCGTCGCTACGTATCTGTTGACGCGTAATTCGCTGAGATAGAAAAAAGCCCACAGTTATTGTGGGTTTTTTTATGCCTGAAAATTAATAGGCAGATTAAGCGACATTCCATAATGTAAAAATTGTCCTGAAATCTTCATAATGATGAACAAAAAAACCGGTTTCGAATTAATAACAATACAAAAGTTCTTATTTTCTATCATTTTAGCTTTTAATTTTCGTTTAAGATGAGCTATCAAATAAATTGCGATCACGCAAAATATAAAGGTGAAATTATGAATATGCTTCGTAAAACCGTCTGTGCTATGGCTCTGGGTGCAGTGACTTTAGCACCGGTGATGAGTACAACCGTGTTTGCTGCACCTGTGGCAGCTTCGGAGCAACAGGCAACAGCCAGTCTGGTCAAGCAACTCAATCATGTGCGTAGCATGACGGCAAATTTCGAGCAAAGCACCAAGGTGACCAATCCGAGAGCGACCCAGAAAAAAGGTTTGACTGCACAACATATGAATCAAACCTTTAAAGGGGTGATGAAAGTCGCGCGTCCAGGTAAATTCTATTGGGAAACGACCGCACCGTCGAAGCAAGTCATTGCAACCACGGGTAAAACCGTATGGATTTATGATCCGGACTTGCAGCAAGCTGTTCGTCAAAGCTTAGATGAGCAGGTTGCCAATACGCCGGCCTTATTGCTGTCAGGAAACACCAGCCAGATTATGCAGTCTTATCGGGTGACTCAGCCAAATAAAGGTAAAACCTATTACACGCTGTATCCTAAAAATACCGATGGTGTGTTTGAAAGCCTGACCATTAGCTTTGGCGCGAACAAAGCACCAAGCTTGATGATCTTGCAGGATTCATTGGGACAAACCACCAATATCAAATTTAGCAATGTAAAAGTAAATAACAGTATTCCAGCCTCTACCTTTAATTTTACCCCACCAAAAGGTACGGACATCATTGATCAATAAGCATCAATATGAACCAACTGAAAAAGCAACCTTTCGAGGTTGCTTTTTTATTGCCAATCATCGGGATTGTTTTGGACAGGCTACAAGGTTCAGCTATATCTAGACAGGAGAGCGTCTTAGAATAAATAAAAGTCGAGTCAATGAAATTGCAAAATTTTGGGAGCTCAGGATGAAGATTAATCTATTTAAAACTGCTGAAATTTACGCTGTTTTATTACTCACTGTAGGTATGTTGGGTTGTCAGCCTCAATCTAGCTCAGTGGCAACGCTGGCGCAAACAGATCGGGTTGTGCAGATTGAAGGCAAGACCGTTCCTGTGAAAGGGGCAGCCAAAGTGGTATGTGAAATAGAAGGTTGTGTACGCTTTGATCTACAAACGGTGGACAGCAATATTGACTGGATTAATCAATATTTTATTGAGCGCATTCAGCATACCGAACCTGTTGCATTCACCAAAGTTACCCAGAAAAATCCTAAAAAAGCCGATGAGCCGCATTATCTGGATCAGCGCTTTATCAAGGTGGAATTTGTTGGTCAGCACGCTCATCTGGCGACCTTTGCCTTAAAAAGTTCCAATCTGGCGAGGAACAAAAATGCTTCTCTGAAACATGTGGAATATATCAATTTTGATCTAAAACAGAAAAAACGTTTGGCCTTGTCTCAACTGTTATTAAATGGCGGTGAGCAGAAATTGCTGAATGCAATGTATCAGGCTAATACTCAATGGCTGAATACGCAAGGGATTCAACAACAGCAGTTAAAATTGAGTGATAACTATTATTTTGATACAACAGGTCTGGTGATGGTGTATCCGGCAGGCGAACTAGCTCCCGCAGCAACAGGAATGCCTGAATTAAAAGTGTCCTATGCGGATTTAAATGAAGTGATTCAGCCTGAATATTTAGCCATTTTGCAGTAAGAAGCTTCCTAAATATTGTGCTAATAGGACGCAGCCAGGGTCATGGTCACTGTATTTTTTGACGTTAAGAGCTTACACTATAGCCAGTTTTTTTTCTTCTGCAAAGATTGATTATGATCGACCTGAAATTACTCAGAAATAATATTGAGGCTGTAAATGTAGCCTTGGCAAAACGTGGTGTTCAACTCAATGTTGAAGAGTGGGCATCCCTAGAAGCACGCCGTAAAGAGATTCAGTCCAAGACAGAAACACTGCAAGCTGAACGTAATGCCGGTGCCAAACAAGTCGGTCAAATTAAAAAAGCAGGTGGCGACGCATCTGAAATCATGACTCGCATGTCTGCGATTGGTGATGAAATCAAAGCGGCTGAAGCAGCACTGGCTGAACTGCAAGCTGAGCTTGAAGAAAAATTATTATCTATTCCAAACTTGCCAGATGAAGCTGTGCCTGAAGGTAAAGACGAAAGCGATAACGTGGAAATCCTGAAATGGGGTACACCGCGTGAATTTGATTTCGAAATCAAAGACCATACGGATCTGGGCGAAATGATGGGCGGTCTTGAATTTGAAACCGCGACCAAATTAACTGGTTCACGCTTCAGTGTATTGAAAGGTCCATTGGCGCGTTTACAACGTGCCATTACCCAGTTCATGCTAAATACGCATACTGATCAAAATGGTTATACCGAAGCCTATGTGCCTTATCTGGTCAATGCAGATTCATTGCGTGGGACTGGTCAGCTGCCTAAATTTGAAGAAGATCTGTTTAAGCTGCAGGGCGAAAAAGAGTTTTATCTGATTCCAACTGCTGAAGTGCCAGTGACGAATTTCGTACGTGATGAAATTATTGATGCAGACCGTCTGCCACTGAAATATGCAGCGCACACGCCATGTTTCCGTAGCGAAGCAGGTTCTTATGGTCGTGATACCCGCGGTTTGATCCGTCAGCACCAATTCGACAAAGTCGAAATGGTTCAAATTGTGAAGCCTGAAACTTCGATGCAAGTGCTTGAAGAATTGACTGGCCATGCTGAAGGCATCTTGCAGGCACTTGGACTTCCATATCGTAAAATTTTACTTTGTGGTGGTGACATGGGCTTTGGTGCGACCAAGACTTATGACTTGGAAGTTTGGGTACCAAGCCAAAATACTTACCGTGAAATTTCATCTTGTTCAAACATGGGTGATTTCCAGGCGCGTCGTATGAAAGCGCGTTACCGTGCTGATCAGAAGAAAACTGAATTTGTGCATACCTTGAATGGTTCAGGTCTGGCCGTGGGTCGTACTTTACTTGCAGTAATGGAAAACTATCAACGCGCTGATGGCTCGATTGAGATTCCTGAAGTATTACGTCCATATATGGGTGGGGCGACTTATATCGACTAATTGTCGATCTCAGCATTCCTAAATGTGCATGAAAATTGCATAGACAGTCAGATTTAAAATTTTGAGGTAGTTCGTGGATATTTTTCCAATCTCGTTAAAGTTGCAACAGCAACCTTGTCTGATTGTCGGTGGTGGACATATTGCATACCGTAAAGCACTTCTCCTGCAAAAAGCGGGTGCGATCATTCATGTGATTGCGCCTGAAATTGAAGAGAGTCTGCTGCGAATTGTGCAAAATAGCCAAGGGCAATATGTCCAGGCCGCTTTTCATCCTGAAGTTGCATTACGTTCATATCGACTGGTGATTGCGGCGACTGATGATGCAGAGACCAATCGTCAGGTCTTTGAACTGTGTGAAGCGGAAAATGTCCTGGTCAATAGCGTCGATGATCCACCGCATTGTCGGTTTATGGTGCCAGCGATTATTGACCGTTCGCCATTGGTCATTTCGGTCGCATCGAATGGTACGTCGCCCGTGTTATCGCGGCAGATCCGTACTCAGTTAGAAGCCGCTATTCCGCATGGTATGGGCAAGCTGGCTGAATTTTCAGGAAAATGGCGCAGTGCGGTTAAGGCTAAAATTATCAATCCGGATGAACGCCGTATTTTCTGGGAAGATTTATATGCCAGTCCGCTAAAAGAGCAAGTGTTTAACGACAATATCGCGGAAGCAGATCGCCTGATCGAGCAAGCATTACAAGAATGGCAACAGCCGAAAGGAGAGGTCTATCTGGTCGGTGCGGGTCCGGGTGATCCGGAGTTGTTGACCTTAAAAGCCTTACGTTTGATGCAGCAAGCCGATGTGGTGATTTACGACCGACTGGTTTCAGCACCAATTATGGAGCTGTGCCGTCGCGACGCGGAAAAGATCTATGTGGGTAAGGCACGTTCCAATCATGCGGTTCCGCAAGATGGGATTAATGCTTTGTTGGTCAAATACGCCAGTGAAGGAAAGCGGGTATGTCGTCTGAAAGGCGGTGATCCATTTATATTCGGGCGTGGCGGTGAAGAGATTGAAGAGCTATTCGCTGCTGGGATTACTTTCCAGGTGGTTCCAGGGATTACCGCAGCTTCAGGATGTTCAGCCTATGCCGGTATTCCATTAACCCATCGTGATTATGCGCAAAGTGTGCGTTTCCTGACCGGTCACTTAAAAGAAGGTTCGCCAGAATTGCCTTGGAGTGAGTTGGTCTATGAAAACCAGACCTTAGTGCTTTATATGGGGTTGGTGGGACTGGAGAAAATCTGTGCAGAATTAATCGCTCATGGTCAGCGAGCCGACATGCCAGTGGCCTTGGTTTCTAAAGGTACGACGCCTGAACAGAAAGTTGTAGTAGGAACGCTTGCTGATATTGCATCCAAAGTGTCCGAACATCAGATTCAAGCCCCGACTTTGACCATTATTGGTGAAGTTGTACGCTTACGTGAACAATTGCAATGGCATGAGCGAGGATAAGCAAAGCACTGCTTTGCCCCGAGCGCAAGACGAATGTTGTGTCTGAATTAAATATATTGAGTGAGTAAGTTGTGATCCACGTTGTTTTATATGAGCCTGAAATTCCTGCAAATACAGGCAATATTATTCGTCTGTGTGCCAATACAGGAGCACAGTTACATCTGGTCAAGCCGCTGGGTTTTGAGTTGGATGACAAAAAGCTGAAACGTGCCGGTCTGGATTATCACGAATATGCCAATATGCAGATTTGGGAAAACATCGAAGACTGTCTGGCCGATTTGGCAAGCAAAGGCATTGGGCTGGATGCAATCTATCCATTGACCACCAAAGGTTCTGAAACACCGCATACTTCGGATTTAAACCGTCCTGTGGCCTTGTTAATGGGTCCGGAAACTCGTGGTCTGCCTGAACATGTTCGTATGATGTTTCCGCAAAAGCACTGGATTCGTTTACCGATGGCAGAAAACTCCCGAAGTTTGAACTTGTCGAATGCCACTGCAGTAATTGTCTACGAAGCTTGGCGTCAGCAAGGTTTTAAAACGCTTTAAGCTGAAATTTGTGATGATTCTAAAAGCTGCCTTTGGGTGGCTTTTTTATTTTGTGTAACAAATAGATAAACTGCTTTTCACTTCGTTGTATGCTTGAATTTATAACTTTATCAAATATAACAAAAGGTGCAGCTTTGAAGCCTCTAGTAAAACTTGTCATCGTATGTTGTCTTGGAACTGTTGCGGCTTCCGTGAATGCGGAAGAGGGCAGTGCTGCCACATCGGCAACAAAGGAAGTTCAACCCATTACTCAAGCGGAAATACAGCAGGGTTTGCTCAACATGCAAAAACGCTTAGATACGCGTATTGAAAAATGGGGGCAGAGCTTGGATGCAGATGATTTTCAATGGACCTGGCGAGGGCGTAAATTAAAGCCCGCCAAGCGTGAGGAAGTCTGTGATATTTTTCAGGATGTCGTGGATGAAATGTATCAACTGGCCGTCAAGAATAAAGCCCGTTTAGGTCCGGAAGAGCAAAAGTTATTGTCTAATCGCAGTCTGTTTATTGAGAAACTGGGTTATGAAAATAATCGGGTCAATACCCAGATGGGTTTTGATTGCTATCTGCATTAGTAAAATCAAAACATGACAGACATAAAAAAGGCGCATGAAGCGCCTTTTTTATTTGAAGCAAAACGATATTATTTATCGTCAAATTCATTGTGCTGAGGAGCAGGGTGCTTGAAGCCTTTGGTTTTATAACCTAAGTACAAGATACCGCCAAATGCCCAGATCAGACCATATTTAAGCGAAGCTTCATCGACTTCTAGCCACAGAGCAAAGACTGAAATGAAGCCAAGTAAAGGAACCACGACAAAGTTCATGATCTCTTTAGCACTCTTGGTACGACCATCACGTAATGCATAACGTGAAATCACCGACAAGTTGACGAAACTGAATGCAGTTAAGGCACCAAAGCTGATCAACGACACCACAAAATCAAGATCCATAAAGCCAGCAGTTAAAGCCACTGCACCAGCGATTAAGATGTTGTATGAAGGTGTATAGTTTTTCGGGCTAATATGACCGAAGATCTTCTTGTTGATTACGCCATCACGACCCATTACATACATCAGACGTGATACACCCGCATGTGCTGAAATACCAGAAGCCATGACTGTCACAATTGCGAAGTAAAGTACGACTGTCTTAAACGCCACGCCACCTACAGCTTGTAAAATATCCGGCTGTGTTGCAGCGATATCTTCAAAGTAAGTTTTTGGATCATTCGGGAAGAAGATCTGCATAAAGTAAGTACTGATGATGAAGATGATACCTGCCAATAATGCAGTCAAGAAAATCGCTTTAGGTAAGGTTTTCTCAGTATCTTTGGTTTCTTCAGCAAGAGAACTTAAGGAGTCAAAACCTGTGAATGAGAAACACAGTAAGGTTGCACCGGTAATCAGGGCAGCAACAGACGTAAACTCATTCCAGAATGGCTCTAAACTCCACAATTGATACTTTGCATTGACCAGTGTGCCGTCTGCATTTACACCACCTTCCAGAAGTTGGTAAACCATCCAGGTGAAGTATGCAATGACGCCCAATTGTACGAATACAATCATACTGTTGAAGTTGGCAACAAATCTCGCACCACGAAGGTTAATCGCGGTCATAAAGGCGGTTAAACCAATGACCCAAACCCAATGGTTCATGTCTGGGAAAAGTGCTTCCAGATAAATCACCGCCAGAATGATATTGACCATTGGCGATAACAGGTAATCCAGCAAGGATGACCAACCCACCATGAAACCTACGTTCGGGTGGATGGATTTTTGCGCATAGGTATAGGCCGAACCCGAAGAAGGGTAGCGACGAATCATATGACCATAGCTCAAGGAGGTTAACAAAATTGCAATCAGTGCAAAAATGTAAGAGGTGGGAACGTGGAAGTTACTTTCTTCAGATACCAGACCAAATGTATCAAACAAGGTCATGGGTTGAATATAAGCTAAACCAATAATAATGATGTGCCAGAGTCCCAGCGTTTTTTGCAGTTTAGCTGCCGATTGAGTCCCAGAGATATTAGTCAACGGCGTTATCCTCTTAATCGTTGATCAAGGATCAGTCATATTTATAAGGATCGTTTGAGACGAACGATCCCCCCTACAGTTTTCTATAAAAGTCCGCCAATCTACTTGAAAAGAACGGCTTTTGCTAGCTATTTTTTGACTTTTGTCCTGCATAAAATGTGCCATTCAAAAATAGAAATCGAATTTTTTCTTATGCAAGATAAAAGCCTGATGTTTAAAAAAACATCAGGCTAGAATTTCGGCTATATTGGCTTATTTTTCAGTAATTACCAAGCCTTTTTTAAGATAGATTTTAAATCTTCCAGGGTAGCTTCTTTCGGGTTATAAATGATGGAACCATCATTCAGGGCTTTCTCTGCCACTTCATCGAGCTGGGCTTCAGAAATCTTACCGGTTTCACGTAATGTGCGCGGTAATTTGGTGAGACTGTAAATCCGGTCACGCATGGTTAGAATCGTTGCAATAGTTTTGTCAGCACGTAGATGCGCCGGCGTTTGTGCATAAATATCGGCACCCGCCAAAGGCAGGAGCAGATCTGCGATTTTATCGCCATTGACCTCTTTGTTGTATTCCAGCACATAAGGCAGGAATAAGTTCATGCATAAACCATGCGGCAGGTGTACCACTGCACCCAATGAGTGCCCCAGTGAATGCACAATGCCAACCATCGAGTTGGAAAATGCAATTCCTGCCATGGTCGATGCTTGAGCCAGTTCCAGACGGCCTTGTGCATCGGAAGGATTGTCCAGTACATTAAATAGATGGGTACTGATCTTCTTGACTGCTGCAGTCGCATAAGCATCCGAAATTGGATTGGCTGCCATGCAGGTATAAGCTTCAACCGCATGGGTCATCGCATCCATTGCGGTCATGGCGGTTAAATGCGGCGGCAAGGTCTGGGTCATGCGTGGATCCAGAATTGCAGCATGCGGCATCAGATAATAAGAGGCGAACGGCATTTTGACGTTCTTTTCAGTGTCCGACACGACAGCGACCATGGTCACTTCTGAACCTGTACCAGACGTGGTTGGAATCACAAAAAACGGTTTCAGCGGTTTAGGCAGGTTGTGAGCACCTGAATATTTCAGCAGGTCATCACCGCCTTCAGAGACTAGAATATTGGTTGCCTTAGAGGTATCAATGACTGAACCACCGCCCACAGCAATGATCGCATCACAATGATTTTCGCGATACAGTTTTGCTGCACTGCGTACTGTACCCAAGCTAGAGTCGGGTGGGACGTCATCAAAAATCGCTACAATTGCAGCATCCGCCATTTCAAATGCGGCTTCAATTGGCGCTAGCAGATTGTTGGCGCGTACACCTTTGTCGGTAATGATCAGCGGACGTTTTGCCCCTAAAGTCGCAAGTTCAAACGGAATATGTTCTAACGCGGCATGACCGGCAATTACTTTGACCGGACAGAAAAATTCATAATAAGGTTTAGCCATGTTATACACTCCGTTTCAAATAGGATTGAGCGATTTTCAGATAAATGCTGCTCGCTTCGCTTAGTTTTTCTTTTAGGCTTAGATTGCTTGGATATTCTTTAACTGCCAGTTGTGCCACCATTTTTGGCAAAATCAGTGCTTCCATTTTATTCAGGCAGCGTACCAGACGAATGGCATTGGAAATATCGCCATCAGCAATCATACGGTCATGGGCAAAAGCCTGTGAAGTACTTTCCTGAAAAGAAAACACCAAAAAGGCATGGTGCAGATGTTTAAAGGTAATAATCAAATCAGGTGCTTTTTCCAGATTTTTGACCAGTTCCAGTTGTTTGTCCTCAGTGACCCGCGCCACAAAGGCCGGACCATGCGGAAAGACTTTCATGGAAAGAGTAAAATTTTCTGGAAAATGGGCTACTTCCTGTTTGATTTCTTCATCCACCTGACTTGCCATGACCAGACCTCGGCCAATCACATCCATCATGAGTTTGACATAGGCAAGCTGCAAAGCGGGTTTTACGGATTTAGTCGCAATCACGTGATGATCCCTATCTCAATATTATTAGTTTAGAGTAAATACTCTAATTTATTTGGGGTTGAAATGCAAAGGCTTTATCTTTGCTCGACAGTTACTTGCTTAAAGTACCCGCTGTGACGCAAAGTTTCAATAATTTCAGTGCACAACTGGCTGAATTGGGGTGGTTGTTCGAGCAAATCACTCATGCGTACCATTTCCAGTCCTGCATAGCCACAAGGGTTAATGGTATTGAATCCGCTTAGGTCACAATCCAGATTTAGGGACAAACCATGATAGCTACGGCCTTTGCGAATTTTAAAACCAAGTGAGCCAATTTTGCGTTCAGCGACGTAAACCCCGGGGGCATCCGGTTTGGCATAGGCATTAATGCCATATTTTTTTAGCAATTCGATCATCAGGTTTTCAGCATAAGACACCAGCGTGCGCACATTCCAGCCCAGACGATTCAAGTCAAACATGAAGTAAGCCACCAATTGACCGGGACCATGCCAGGTCACCTGACCACCACGATCGGTCTGAATCACCGGAATATTGCTCGGCATTAGAATATGTTCCGGTTTGCCTGCCTGACCTTGAGTCAGTACATCCTGATGTTGCAAAATCCACAATTGATCCGGGCTATGTTCATCACGGGTTTCCGTAAATGTTTTCATTTCCAGAAAACGATCTTCATAAGGTGTGAGGTCGTGATATTGACGAATGATCAGCTCGGGCTTTTGCAGCACATCAGTCACAGGGAGTGTCCTTAGTAATTATAAAAACTGATCATAATTATAATGGCTTCGGCATGAAATAGGGGCGAGATCTGCAATATTTAAGCGCTAGCTCAGTCATTGTACAGGCATAAAAAAACACGCCCGGAAGCGTGTCTTTTGTATTTTCGATTACAATGCAGTTTTAATCAGCGGGCAGGCGGCCAAATCTGCATACACTGCATGCACCTGTTCCAGCTCCAGAAAGCGCAGTTGTGCGGTAATGGAGTGATATTTGCCAGTACGTGATGGTGTAATACTTACGCTATCACCTTCAAAATCTGGAAAATGTTTTAGAAAAATGTCGATGACAGCGTGACGCAATTCATCGCCCGCAAGGCCAATCAGTTTAATCGGATAATCCATAGGGAAAACCCAAAGATGTTCTTGAAGTTCACGAGATGGTGTACGGTCTAACATGGTAGTCCCCCTAATTTTAAACGCCTGCAATCATGCAGGCGTTTGGGTCTGTCTTGGCTACTTAAATGGAGACTGATGATCAAATTTCAAGTCTCCACATCAAGTATCAAATCTTAATCATTCTCAAGGAATGAACGTAAGTGTTCTGAACGCGATGGATGGCGAAGTTTACGCAGTGCTTTGGCTTCAATCTGACGAATACGTTCACGTGTTACGTCAAACTGTTTGCCCACTTCTTCCAAAGTATGGTCGGTCGGCATGTCGATACCAAAACGCATTTTCAAGACTTTGGCTTCACGTTCAGTCAGGTTTTCCAGAACTTCACGTGTTGCTTCTTTCAGGCCTTCAGACGTTGCAGCATCAATTGGTGACGTGATGTTGCTGTCTTCAATGAAATCACCCAGATGCGAATCTTCATCATCACCGATCGGTGTTTCCATCGAAATCGGTTCTTTGGCGATTTTCAGTACTTTACGTACTTTAACTTCGTCCATTTCCAGACGTTCGCCCAGTTCTTCAGGCGTCGGTTCACGCCCCATTTCCTGTAGAAGCTGACGAGATACACGGTTGATCTTGTTGATCGTTTCAATCATGTGTACCGGAATACGAATGGTACGTGCCTGATCCGCAATCGAACGTGTGATTGCCTGACGAATCCACCAAGTCGCATAAGTCGAGAATTTATAACCACGACGGTATTCAAACTTGTCTACGGCTTTCATCAGACCGATGTTACCTTCCTGAATCAGATCCAGGAATTGCAAGCCACGGTTGGTATATTTCTTCGCAATCGAAATGACCAGACGCAAGTTCGCTTCAACCATTTCTTTCTTGGCACGACGCGCTTTAGCTTCACCGACGGCCATACGTTTAGCAATGTCTTTAATGCCTTTTACATCAAGGCCAAGCTCTTTCTCGATATCGGCAATTTTTTGCTGGAAGGCCAATACGTCTGGACGTACTTTTTCCAGATAAGCTTTCTGGTCTGCAGGTGTTTTCGCAATCTGCTCATCTAACCAGGCTGGATTCGATTCCTGACCCGGGAAGCTGGTACGGAACTGGGTACGATCCATACGGCCACGACGTACTGCATAGCGCATCACTTCACGTTCTGCACCACGAATCTGGTCATGGGTACCACGAATCATTTCAGAAATGATATCGAATAGACGCGGGGTAAATTTGAACATCATGAATACAGTTGCAAGTGCCTGAAGAGCTTCTTCAGCCTGTTTGCTGTCACGACCATGTTTTTCAATAGTTGCTTTGGTATTCAGCCACGCATTTTCCAGTTCAGTAAAACGCGCTTTAGCAATTTCAGGATCTGGACCAGAATCTGCTTCTGATTCATCATCAGAATCTGCTTCTTCTTCCTCTTCATCATCGTCCAGTTTTACGTCTTTGGTCGATTTTTTCGAGTCAGTCTCATCTTCAGCAAGAACCGCTTCTTCTTCTAGAACTTCAGGAATTTCTTCATCTGATTCAGGATCTAAATAACCTGATAAAAGGTCAGCAAGACGGCGTTCGCCCGCTTCATAATCTTTGTATTCTTGCAGTACCACTTCTACCGCATTCGGCCAGTAAGCAATCGAGTGCAAAACATCACGAATACCTTCTTCGATGCGTTTTGCGATGCTGATTTCGCCTTCACGAGTCAGAAGTTCTACTGTACCCATCTCACGCATATACATACGTACAGGGTCAGTGGTACGACCTGGCTCGTTTTCTACCGATGCAAGTACGGCTGCAGCTTCTTCTTCTGCAACTTCATCCGCCGCTTCTGCAGTATCTTCGAACATCGTATCATCAGATTCAGGCGCGCGATCATGTACCGGAATACCGACATCATTCAGCATCTGAATGATATCTTCAATCTGCTCGCTTTCTGTGATGGAGTCCGGCAGATGATCGTTAACCTCAGCGAAGGTTAAATAACCTTGTTCTTTGCCTCGGCTAATCAGAGCCGCTACTTGAGAAGTAGGGGAAGTCATATCGCTCATCTTTTGCTTACTCTTCGTTGAATCTGTGGCAGTAAAAAACCGTACAATGCTGCACGATTTAAGCTCGTTAAATTTAGTGAATAGCCTACATATTTCATCAGGGAATTCAGCATGAAAGCTGTCTGATAAAATATTTAAAATGAAATTCAGTAATTTAAGATGGGGGTGAATTTGTTGTTTTCAAGTTCATCCCATGCGTGTCTGTTTATGACTCAAAAAAGGAGAATCAAAAAACATAAGCACGCAGGGTGGATTATATCATGGCACACAATTGAGACAGAAAAAACCCCTAATTACAAATTAAAAATACGAAAATCCAAATAAAACTTGACTTGTTATTTTAGGCACGATAAATAGCGCTTAAATCCTTTTACATTTTTCACTCATGAGGAAGTTTTAGTGTCTTCTACAGATTTTGAACTAGATGATAACTTCGGTGAAGATGATGTTAATTTCGATGAGGCTTCTAGCAAGCTCAGTGCTAAAGAGTCGTTGGAAAAACGTCGTCTGATCGATGATCTACTGACCCAACGTCGTTTAGAGCGCGAACTCAAAGATTTTGACTATGACTTCGACGATGACGACGATTTTGATGACGAAGATTAACGAATTCGGATTTAGCATAGTCTGAATAAATGCTATGCTAAACCTTTCGGTTTTCTAAGTTTGGATGTTAGATGAGTGCTTTAGATTTAGACCTGTTGAGTGAATATCTAGATGGTGACCAAAATGAACATGGTCTAGATTTCGCGGCAACCCATGGTTTCTTATGTGCTATTGCAGTAGGCCCAAAATTCGACAAATGGTTAGACGAACTTTTTGATAGTAACCAAAAGAAAGTGCCTGCAGAAATCATCACTCAGGTGCAAGCATGGTTAGAGTCTATTCGTCAAAGCTTAGCCAATGAAGAAGGGATTACGTTCCCGTTTGAAATTGAAGAAGCAGACACTGAATCAAGCCTGGGTGACTGGAGTGTGGGCTTTGTAGATGCCATGTTCCTGAACGAAGACGCTTGGTTTACTGAAGAATTTGAAGAGCAACTGGTGGATTTAACTCTGCCAATCATGGTCTTTAGTGGCATTGATGATGAAGATCCACAAATGGAAACTTTCCGTCGCAATGGTCAGTTAATGGATGAACTTGCAGAAGAAATTCCAGAAAACTTAAATGAATTGTATCTGATGTATCACACTCCAGAATAATTCATAAAAAAAGCACCGCAGGGTGCTTTTTTTAGCTTTGGCCTTTTTGCATCTTTGAGATCTACTCGACCCTATTTTCTTTCAAGCCTGTACGCTTCGCCAGACTATAGCGTGCATAAGCATTGTAGGCGATATGAAACAGCAAGGCATGTAAGGCAATGCTTGCAGCCACCAGGAATGAATTTGTTCCTCTTCCTGTATAGGTGATGGTTCTATAAATCTCATCTGTCTGCGGGTTCATCCAAATGACCACAACTAAAAAGATAAACCCGAATGTCATGGCAATAATAGTGGAGCCCCAGACCAGTTTGCTTTTCTCTTGCTGAGTCGGCAAACGAAGTTCTTTCTTAACAAAGTATCGGGCACTGAGAAAGGCAGAAGCAATCAGGGCAGGAATCAGCAGAATGGCGCCCAGATTGAATACATAGATGAATATGCCTACCAATAGAACCAAGGTCAGATAAACGGTGGCAAAATATTTAAGATAATGCGACATCGTTTTAATCTCCTTAAGGGATCTTCCTCAGGATGGACGATTTTTACGCTGCTGTCTACGGTAGAAAATCCAGATAATAATTACCGCAACAATGGCAATAATCACATAACTGACTTTACTGAAAATTTGCTGCATCAACTGCTGGTTTTCGCCAAAATAAAATCCGACACAGGCCAAAAATGTAGTCCAGATGATGGTTCCAAGTGCGCTATAGAACATAAATTTCCAGAAGGGCATATGACTCATGCCGGCAGGAATGCTGATCAGCGAGCGGACGGCAGGAATCATGCGGCCAAAAAACACAATCCGGTGACCATAATGCTCAAACCAACTGAGTGATTTTTTCACATCCTCTGATTTAATAAATAAATATTTGCCATAACGATCGACAAATTTAAAAATAGAATCATGGTTAAATTTATAGCCAATCCAGTATAGCAAGGCGGCTGCTAGTAGAGAGCCGATACAGCCGGACATGATGACCCCGAAGAGTATTAACTCGCCCTGAGAGGCGGAATAGCCCGCGGAAGGCATAATAATTTCGGAAGGGATTGGCGGGAAGACATTATCCAGGAACATGAGCAGGGCAATGCCCCAGTAGCCCAGTTGCTCCATGACGGAAATAATCCATTCGGTCAGATTCATATGATTGGCAAAATAAAAAATACTGCCTGTATCCTAAGCAGTATTTTTTGTGCGGTAAAGTCTTGGAATATAAATGATCAGACAGAATCAGCTATGTGTCAGGGTATAAATATAAACTTTACGTAAGAAATAGGCCAAGCAGATCGGCAAAATACTCAACAGGATAAAATGCATGATGCTGGTATTGATATGGTAACCAATGAACAGCGCCAAGATTGCGCCAATAATGGTTCCCAAGATAACTACGAACAGATGTGACTGCTGTTCAAGCTCTTCAGAAATTTGATGAAGTCGTTGCAGCTTTATATTTTCTTTTGGTTGAAATTGAACCAGATTGTCTGAATCTCGAGCAAGTGAGCCTGCCATTTTATATTCCTTTTCAAGTAAAAATTTCAGTTAATAATGAAAGACTTAGCTTGTAAATCACCGTATCATTAGACTAACAATCTTGTTTGGAAAAAAATGAGGTTCTTGGTAAGGAATTGGTAAGAGTTTTATTACTGTTGTGATTTTTATGTAAACAAAAAACCCTCCGGAGAGGGTTTTTATATATTTCATTACAAAAGGCCAAATTAGAGGCGTTTGCGTTTTGCTGCTAAAATTTGTGATTGACGCATACGGAAACCTTCTTTTTGTTTCTCCGAGGTTTTGTCAATACAGTACACACAAGAGACACCATGTTCATAACTTGGGAGGGCAACTTCTTCTGGAAGTAAAGGCCAGCCACACGCATGACACTTGGTATTTTGGCCTTCTTCAACACCGTGCGTTACGGCAGTACGACCATCAAACACGAAGCATTCACCTTCCCACATGCTTTCTTCAGCCGGGGTTTCTTCCAGGTATTTCAAAATACCGCCTTTCAGGTGATAAACTTCAGTGAAGCCTTCTTGAAGAAGTAAAGAGGTTGATTTTTCACAACGAATACCACCTGTACAGAACATCGCAATCTTCTTGTCTTTGTGCTGTTCCAGATTATTTTTCACGTATTCAGGGAATTCGCGGAAGCTTTCAGTTTTCGGGTCAATTGCGCCTTTGAAAGTGCCGGCTTTGTATTCGTAATCGTTACGTGTATCGACCAGAATCACGTCATCACGTGCAATCAGTTCGTTCCATTCTTTTGGATCAAGATAGTGACCGACTAAATCACGCGGTTTTACTTCCACGCCTAAAGTCACGATTTCTTTTTTTAATTTAATTTTCATCTTACGGAATGGCTTTTCAGAACTGTCAGATTCTTTGTATTCCATTTCGTTAAAACCTTCATTTAGAAGGAACTGGTGAATTTGATCAATCGATGCACGGTCGCCTGCAACCGTACCGTTAATGCCTTCACCTGCCACAATTAGAGTACCGCAAAGGTTGATGGATTTTACCAGGTCCAAAAGACGTTGCTGAAGATCGGCAGGATCTTGAACTTCTTTGAATTGATAAAGTGCGGCAACAACCCAACCAGTCGTCGCTTGCTGTTCTACAGGTGCAAGCTGTTCTACAGTAGCGTTCATGGAATACTCCAACGTAGCATGATAATTTGAAAGGCGCATATTTTAGCTTGATTCGAGTGAATAAGCGAGTAAAACGCAAGTCTTTTAACAGGCTTCAATTCATGGGGGAGAGCGTGTATAGTCATGCCCGACCCAGGATTTTGTGCAGTGATGCAGATACTGAAAGTTGCAGTATCTTTGGAGTGTGTTTTGAGTTCAGATCGTCGTATTGCGTCTTTAACCCCATGTGCAGGGCGTTGCTCGACCGTATTTGGTGATGCGGTATGTCGTGGTTGCCGCCGTTTTAATCATGAAGTGATTCACTGGAATACGTATAGTGCTGAGCAGCATCGAGCTGTGTGGCAGCGTCTGGATGCACAGCTGGATCAGATTCTGTTGCCGCTGTTACCGCATGCCGATCTTGTCAAGGTACAGTCCTTTATACTGTCGAAACGGGTGCGCTTGCGTGATGATGCTTCCAAAGGGCGCAAGCTGTATCATGCTTTAAAGCTGTGTGAGAAAAATCGGCATTTTACCGACGATAGTGGTTTGGGTATTCATTATAAGCAGGTGCGCCCACTCTGGGATGAGTTTGAGCGCCGGATCTTGGCCTTGGCCACCGCTAGCTATGATCTGGCTTTTCTGCGGGCAGACGGTATCAGTCAGCATCTGATTCATATACAAGAGGAGGACTAAGTCCTCTTTTTTTATGCATAAAAATAACAATAGCTGAGGGGTGGCATGAATATTAGTGAATATTTTTTATATTGTCTGGCTGTTGTGGTGATGATCGCTACACCTGGCCCAGTGATGTTGCTGGTTGCTAGCGCCGGTTTAAAAGGTGGCTATACGGCAGCTTTAAGAACCATTTTTGGTACCAATTTTGCCTCCCTAGTTTTAATTGCTTTATCTATATTAAGTTTGAAAGGTTTGCTGGTTATCAATGCGCAATGGCTGGATGCGATCAAGCTGCTGGGCTGTTTATATATTGGCTATCTGGGCTGGCAGATTTTCCGTGAAGTTATTTTTAAGCAGCAGGAGCAAGCTCAGGAGAATCTAGTTCCTGTGCATGGTGGTTTTCGACAAGGTTTTTTGGTTGGTATTTCTAATCCGAAGGACATTATTTTCTTTGCGGCTTTTTTCCCGCAGTTTATCGGGATTACTCCTGATCTTGATTTAAGTTTAATTATTTTGACTTTGAGCTGGATTCTCCTGGATTTTCTGACTTTGTCTGTGGTGTATTTGGGTTTCAACCACTTATCCCATTCTCGACTCTATCCACATTTGCTGGCATTGTGCGGCATGATTCTGCTCATGATTGCAGGGTACGGAATTTATCAAATCCTGATTTAAAAATGTACAGCATACTTGGACTGTTCCTGCCTGGCATATCCTGCAAAAATCATGCTAAGGTGAAATCAAATAAAAATTGAACAGATTAGCATGTCCAGAACAGTACCATCGCCAGATCGTCCATTTTCCCCGCTGTTATTTATTCAACCTGCTGTGATTCAAATTCTTCAAATCATTGGGCTGGCGCTGATCGCTGTCAGTATCGTGTATCTGCTGGCAGCAAACTGGTGGATGTTGCCCAAGTTTGTCCAGCTGTTTATTCCTCAAATTTTATTGCTGGGTTCGGCATTGTTGAGTGTGCGTTTCGCGGCACGGGAAAAGTTAAGACAAAGTCTGGATACTGTATCGGGTCTAATGCTCGGCTTAAGTCTGGCCGTGATTGGACAGATTTATCAGACCGGTGCTGACAGTTATCAGTTATTTCTGCTTTGGGCTTTACTGCTACTGCCGTGGCTGTATCGGCCGAATATTGGGATCTTTGCATTATTTTGTGTGGTCAGTCAGCTGGCGCTGTATTTTTATTTTAAACAAAGCTTTTGGTTGGTGCGTGCTGAAACTCTTTATCTGCTCAGTCTGAATCTTTTGACCGGGCTAAGTATGATCTATGCCTTACGTTATTATCCGGTTTTGCGCTATCTGTTTATCGCCATCGTGGTACTCATTTCGGTAGTGAGTATGTTCCGGTTTGTCGACTCGGATTCGATCTGGTATTTGGCTTCGGTGCTGGTTCTGCCTATTTTATTCAGTGCTTATTTCTATACCCGAAAGCAACAGCTTGAAACCAGCTTACTGATTGCAGGACTGGCACTGAGTTTTAGTATTCTGATTTTTGATCTCACTGAGCAATATTTACAGGATTCAGCCGCCGGCTTATTGGTATTGGCTTTGTTGATATTCAGTTGGTTTGCAGCTATTACAGGTTTGCTGATCAAGCTGTTGCCCAAGAGCCGGTTTTCGGTCATTCCATTGGCCTTGGGCGCATGGATTGCTGGTGTGATCTTGGCCATGCTGTTGCTGACCTATTGGGGAAATTTTTCGATTCTGATGGGAGTCATTTTTATCGCAGTCGCCTGGTGGTTGATTCGTAGCAAGCCCTCAGTTTTTCTGCGGCAATTGGCTTATTGTTTGTGGGTGTGCGGTCAGGCCGCGGTATTGATTCATACCCAATTACTCACAGAGAGCCTATTACTGATTTGGCTGATACAAGTCGGCATTACGCTGCTGACTATCATGAGTCGTATGCATTGGCTGGTGGTGCTGTTGCAGTTGTTACTTGCACATATACTGGGAATTGCAGTTCTGGTCGAGCAACATGCATTTTTTCAGGATCAGCGCCTGCTGACGTGGATCATGCTGCTGAATTACAGCATTCTGACAGGAGCTTTGCTTACTGCGAGATACTGGCTCGCTTCAGCTTATGCCAAAAGCATGAATTTATGGATGATTAGTATTTTGGTGGTGACGGCTATTTTTCAATGTTTACTGCAATTTGGTGTGGCTCAGCAATTGCAGCCACATGGTATAGATGAAGCCATGATTTTCTATATTTTGCCAGCTTTCTGGCTATTGAGTTTTGTCGGGATTCATCTCAAGCAATTTTCACGAATTCAACTCTGGCTGATTCCTGCTGCGGGAATTCTGCTGATTGCATTGGGTTACTTTGAAATTTTTATCATTTTAGTGTTTATGGCTTGGGCCATGGTGAATCAACAACGATTGATGCAAGCCTTGAGCATTTTGCTACTGATCTTCTGGTTATGGCTGCTGTATTACAATCTGGGACTAAGTTTTTTATTTAAAAGTGTCAGTATTTTTGCCTCAGGTGTGCTGGTGTTGCTTTTGGCTTATGTGTTGAGTTCACCGAAGTTCCAGCTGAAAGCAGGAGTGGTCTCATGATGAAAAAGTTTATGGGGCTGCACCTGAGTATTTTTAGTATTGCTTTATTCGTAGGTTTAATTGTCCAGCATGAATGGCATCTGGCCAAAAGCGACAGTATCTTTGTCGAGTTGGCACCAGTCGATCCGCGTTCGATCCTGCAAGGGGATTATATGGTACTGAACTATGATCTGCATTTTAGCGCAGTGGCAGCGGGGAATGGTTCCGAACAGCCTGTTTCTGACATAAAGATTGAAGATTTTAAAAATCAATCACATGTAATGAGTTATGTGCAGCTGGAGCAGCAGCGCAGAGTTATTAAAACCAGTTTTGATCGAAGTGCACTCAATCAATCGGAACGTGTAGCCCGATTAATGCTGAAAAACCCACGCAATACTTTTGAGGCTTTGTATCCTGCTGCTAACAGTTTCATGTTCCCCGAGGGTCTGGAGCCTTGTTATCGTAACGCCAAATTTGCAGAGCTGAAGGTGAAGGAAAATGGCAAGGCCTTGTTATTTGATTTGCTGGATCAACAATTAAAACCCTTAAACTGTGAAAGCTCTAAAAGCTGGCGAGAGGGCAGTTAAATAGGTCAATATTCGGGTATTAAAAAAGCCCGCAATGTGCGAGCTTTTGGGTATCTGGTCTGATCAGATTATGCGACTTGTACCGGAATACAGTTGGCGGTGTGGCTGACTGTATTATTTGGGTTAGCATAAACCAAGCGAGGCTGATGGGCATTCGCTTCAGCTTCAGTGAAATCGCCAAAGGTTGCAATAATCACGATATCGCCTACATCGGCTTGATGCGCAGCGCCACCATTGACTGAAATGATGCCTGAATTGTCTTCGCCACGAATTGCATAAGTTGCAAAACGTTTACCATTGGTCACGTTCCACACATGAATTTCTTCGTATTCACGAATGCCAGCCAAATCCATCAAAACGCCATCAATTGCACATGAACCTTCATAGTGTAGTTCTGCATGTGTAACGTGAGCGCGGTGAATTTTGCATTTTAATAAACGAGATAGCATGGCTAGCGTCCCCTGAGTTGACCTAAGAGTTTGATCATTTGGTTAAATCAATCTTGCTTGCTGTATGGTGAACAATCGAGCAAACGCATTTTGCGCTTAAATAAACTTTCTGGCAAGCGGAATTGTCCAGCAATTTTTGAATGTTTAGTTCGGCTTATATGCGTTGATTTGATTCATGGCTTGCTGTACTTCACCGTTCACCAGCATTTTTGTGCGGGCGAGCGCATGGGAAATTGCATCATCCATTAAATTCTGTTCGCTGCTAGGTGCTTTACTGAGCACATGACCGGAAACACGGTCTTTGGCACCAGGATGACCAATTCCAATACGCAGGCGATGGAAGTTTGAACCAATATGCGGCACGATATCGCGTAGACCATTATGACCACCGTGACCACCGCCAGTTTTCAGGCGAATGACACCGGGATTCATGTCCAGTTCATCATGGGCAATCAGGATCGATTCAGGTGCGATATTGTAAAATTTGGCGAAAGGAACAACACTTTTGCCGGAAAGGTTCATAAAGGTTGTCGGTAGAAGAAGACGGACGTCTTGACCTTCGATATTGCCACGACCGCTAAATCCGTTGAATTTCGGGTCTTTTTTGAGGGTAATGCCATATTGGTCTGCAAGGCGTTCTACGAACCAGAAGCCTGCATTATGGCGGGTTTGGGCATACTCAGAACCTGGGTTACCCAAACCAACAATCAGTGAAATATTTGACACTAATTACACCATTAACACTTATGCGCGTTTGAAGTCAGCGTGCATTGGTGTGTTTTTAGCTGGGTGACGTTGTAACGCTTGGATTTTCACGCTTTCAACTTTACCGTCTACATCAATTTCGATAACTTCTTCAAAGAATGAATTGTTTTCTAAGAATTTAACAAGCTGACGAAGCTCAACAGTAATTGCTACAGGAGCAGCTTCACCACCGTAGATGATTGCAGGAACTTTAGCTTGAAGACGAAGGCGGCGGCTCGCACCTTTCCCTTGAACTGCTTCTTCACGTGCTGCTGCGTTTAATACGAAGTTTGCCATGATAGACATCCTATTTAAGTTAAATGAACCAGACTTGCGACCAGTCTGGTGAGTAAAAGCCCTACCAAATGGCAGGGCTTTGAAAATTCAGCGCTCTATTATAGATAAGAATCGAACATTGCGCTAATAGATTCTTCGTTGTTAATACGACGAATCGTTTCGGCAACCATACTGGCTACTGAAACCTGGCGAATCTTGCCCAGTGCTAAAGCTTCATCAGAAAGAGGAATGGTATCAGTCACAACCAGTTCATCAATCACAGAATTCTTTAAGTTTTCAATCGCTTTACCAGAAAGTACTGGATGCGTTGCATACGCAACAACCTTGCGAGCACCGAAAGTTTTCAATGCATCAGCAGCTTTGCATAGCGTACCAGCAGTATCTACCATGTCATCAACAATGACACAATCACGATCTTTTACATCGCCAATCAAATGCATCACTTGTGATTCATTCGCTTTTTGACGACGCTTATCGATGATTGCAAGATCGATATCGCCCATTTGTTTCGCAACAGCACGTGCACGCACTACACCACCTACGTCAGGTGAAACCACCATCAGGTTGTGATGCGACTGTTGACGCAAGTCAGCAAGTAGCGCTGGTGTACCGTAGATGTTGTCTACAGGGATATCGAAGAAGCCTTGGATCTGGTCAGCGTGCAAGTCGATCATCACAACACGGTCAACGCCTACAGTAGTGAGCATGTCTGCTACAACTTTTGCAGTAATTGGAACACGTGCTGAACGTGGACGACGGTCTTGACGAGCATAACCAAAATAAGGAATCACGGCAGTAATACGACCCGCACTTGCACGACGCAAAGCATCAGCCATCACCAAGATTTCCATCAGGTTATCGTTAGTTGGGGCACAAGTAGGTTGTACGATAAATACGTCTTTACCACGAACGTTTTCAGTAATCTCGACAGCAATTTCACCATCAGAGAACTGACCTACAGAGGCAGCGCCTAGAGGAATATGTAAGTGACTTACGACTTTTTGAGCGAATTGTGGATGCGCAGATCCACTAAAAACGACAAGATTGGGCATGAAGCACCCTTGGCGGTTGGGATATATGGGAATAGATGGCAGGGGTAGCTGGATTCGAACCAACGGATGCCGAGATCAAAACCCGGTGCCTTACCACTTGGCGATACCCCTAATGCGGCAGAACTTTAATATTTTTGCGGTAAAGTGTCAAGGTAAATTAACAGTCTTACAGCAAATGAGTGTTCTGTCTTTTTTCGAGAAAATGGCAGGGGCGGCTGGATTCGAACCAACGGATGCCGAGATCAAAACCCGGTGCCTTACCACTTGGCGACGCCCCTAATTTGATGACTGTAAGATGGCAGGGGTAGCTGGATTCGAACCAACGGATGCCGAGATCAAAACCCGGTGCCTTACCACTTGGCGATACCCCTATCTACACTTTAAACTGAACTAAAGGTGATTCTTGTAAACTGTTGACCAGGTAAGCTTTACATGGTGCATTTGCAAGAATATCTTCGATATTCAGATTGTCAGTGACTTCAATAAACACACAAGCACCTGTACCTGTAAGCTTTGCTCTACCGAACTGGTCGAGATATTGCATTGCTTCATCGACTTCAGGATATAAGCTTCTTGCCAGTGGCTCAAAGTTATTTCCAAAATCAGATGGCGTTTCCTGATAGGCGCAAAATTTAGTGCTCTTCGTGTCTCTTGTCAATGCTTTTTGCGAAAAAAGCAGTTGAGTGCTGATAAAACAATCAGGTTTTAACACAATGAATTTTTTTTGATCTAAGTCTATGAATGTTAAGTGTTCACCAATGCCTTCAGCCCAAGCATTTTTACCATGCACAAATATCGGCACATCTGCACCCAGTTTAACCCCGAGATCTGCCAGTTGCTCAATATTTAAATCGCACTGCCAGAGCTGGTTTATCACAATCAGGGTCGTCGCTGCATTGGAAGACCCTCCACCCAGACCTGCACCCATCGGGATATTTTTTTCCAGACGAATTTTTAGTCCGCACGGCGTTTTGGCATAGGGCTTCAATAATTGTATCGCCCGATAGATTAAATTCTGTTGCAGATCGACTGAGGCCAAACCTTCTATCTGAATCGCATCATCAGCGCTTTGTTCAAACTCCAGCCAGTCATACAGGTCAATCAACTGAAAAATACTTTGCAGTTCATGATAGCCATTTTCACGGCGACCGGTAATATGTAAAAACAAATTCAGTTTAGCAGGCGAAGGAACACGAATTATCATGGGCTGGAATCAGGTCAATTAACGGTTTTCAATGATCATTGTAATACGGTTTTCCGCACCATTTTCAAGTGACTGCTTTAAAATCAAACGGTTTGGCATTTTGGCCTGCGCATTATAATTGAGATCGACCGTCCAGCCCTGTTCGATAATCTGGTTAATTCGCTGTGTATCGTCTTTTTGTAATTTGGCAGTCGTGGTAGCAGGGCGGGCTTGTACCCAATCGACTAAATAACTGATCGGCGCTTGCCAGCCGGTTGCACGTTGCAGTAATTCTTCGGCACTGGCTGCCTGAATCACACCGGTTTTTGCGCTGTTTAAGGTCACTTGTCCCGGTGTGCCAGAAATCTGGGTTTTACCGACGCCTAAGATACCGCTGAGCTCAATATCGAATTCTTCCTGCTGTTGTACCCAGGTAAAGAATGCGCTGCCAGTCTGTTGAGGGGTACGAACGCCAATTTTACCTTGCAGCTGAAATTGATTCTCTGCCTGTACAGACGGGGTGGCAGGCGCTTGAGGCTTGATCATCTGCTGACAGCCAGTTAAAAATAAAGCAGTGGCTGCAAAGGCACAGCAGCCCAATTGGCTCAAATTGCGCATAAATTAATTAACTCGTTTTGGTTTGTGGTGCTAACAATAGCGAATTAAGTTGTTTCAATTCTGGGTCATTTGGATGGTTTTGTTGTAATTGTTGTAACACTTGGTGGAATTGTTGTAGATCACCTTTCATGTACAAGGAACGGGCATAACGCACGCCAATCTTCACATTCGGATTCAACTGATAAGCTTTGTATAACACGTCCGCAGCTGTGGCGAAGTCATTCTGTAAATAACAGATATAACCATAGGTATCCAGAATGGATGCCTGTTCCGGTGCATATTCCAGTGCCTGTTCGACATAGCGGCGTGCTTCTTCGAGACGACGGTTCTGCATCGCCAGGGTATAGGCATAGGCATTCAGATAGGTCGGACTGTTCGGTTCAATTTTAAGTAAAGTGCTAAGTAGTTCATCCAGCTTGACGCGATCCTGATGGGGATCCAGCAACAGAACTTGCGAATAGACCAGTTCAGGGTCATCCGGCAGGTTTTTGCTGGCTTCTTCCAACAGGCGAATCGCAGCTTTTTTATTCTGCATGCGCGTCAAAATATCCGCCTGAGCTAGATAGAGGAAGCTGGCATGTTGTGGATAATTCACCCTTTCCTGGGTTAAGAAACGCAGCGCATCATGCAGCTTATCCTGCTGGGCGAAAATCGAGATCATGTTGCGACGTGAGACGGTGTAAAGACTGCCATCGACCAGACGATAATAGGCTTTAGCCGTTTCATAATGCTGTTTGCGTTCTGCATTGACCGCCAGATAATAATAAGCTTCATTTTGATACTGCGCAGAATAACGCAGTTCGACCAGATATTTTTCGGCTTTCTCGTATTCTTCCAGGTCGATACTGGTTAGTCCGGCAATAAACAGGGCTTCTTCGGCAGTCGGCCATTTTTTTAGAATGTCTTGCAGTTTTTTTAGCGCCAAAGTCGCTTCGTTCAGCTTGACCAGATATTTGACTTCGGACAGACGTACATCCAGATTATTGCGGTGTTTACGGCTGGATTTTTCATACCATTGCAGTGTCGCCTGAGTATCGCCGAGTGCATTGAGCAGATTGGCCTTCATCAGGATATAGCCGGTCGCATTCGGACGTTTTTTTAAGGCGCGGTTAACTGTATTTAAAGCCTGTTCAAGCTGACCATTTTGTGCTTCCAGACCGGCCACTAGCACCAGAATAGATGGATTGTCCTTGGCTTTAGTGGTGCTTAAGGCCTGAATCAGATAAGTACGATCCTCTGTGCCTTCCGGTGAAATTCCGGCGAGAATTTCTTCCAGATCGGCACTGTCATCAATTTGCAGGATTTTTTCTAAGGTCTCAGCAGCCAGCTCATATTCATGCGCTTTAAGGGCAATATGTGATAAATAAAATAAAGCAGGGACGTCTTGTGGCTCTTGTACCACCCAGTGCGTGGAGATATCTAGTGCTGCCTGTAGGTCATCATGTTCCAGCGCGACATTCAGTGCACGCTGCTTGACTGAAGTGGAATTGCTCTTGATCGCCAGCACCGTATAGTTGTGCAAAGCAGTCGGAATGTCATGTGCAGCGATGGCAAACTCAGCCATCATACTTTGTTTTATCGCATCATAATTTTGATTTGCATGGTAAACTGCTTCCGCTGCATAAAGATGCGCAGTCGAAGCCATGCTACCCACCAGTAGGAATGTGGTAGAATATTGCTTAATTGTAGGGCCGTTGATACGGCTAATTGTTTGACGCAATTTTTTATTGATCCAAGTAATGCTTTTTATGACACCGATGTTGCACAATAGCATAAATTTAGTGAAATGATGACCTGATATGTCTTTCTTTGCATTGGGTGTCAACCATCAAACTGCCTCTGTAGAACTGCGCGAACAAGTGGCGTTTAACCCTGAAAAGTTAAGTGCCATTCTTGCCGAGCAAAGCCAACACCCTGAACTGAACGACATGGTGGTGGTGTCTACATGTAACCGGACCGAAGTTTACGCCATGTCTGACAATGCTGACATGGTGCTGAACTGGCTCGCCCAGAAAAATGGGGTGGATGTCAAACAACTGCAACATCATGTCTATCGTTATGAAAATGCTCAAGCGGTGACGCATCTGATGCGTGTTGCCAGTGGTCTGGATTCACTGATGCTAGGTGAACCACAAATTCTGGGGCAGGTCAAAACCGCACTTTCTCTGGCCAAAGACTCTCATACCGTTTCGCAAAACCTGAACCGCATTTTTGAATATGCTTTTTATGCCGCTAAACGTGTGCGTTCGGAAACGGCTGTCGGTAGTCATGCGGTCTCGATGGGCTATGCGGTAGCACAACTTGCCTTGCAAGTGTTTAGTCACCCGGACAAGCTGACCATTATGGTGGTGGCAGCTGGAGAGATGAACAGTCTGGTGGCTAAGCATCTTGCAGAAATGGGTGTGGGCAAGATCATCATCTGTAACCGTACCCGCGAGCGTGCGGATATTCTGGCACAGGAAATTGCACATCGAGTTGAAGTCGAAATTATAGATTTTGATCAGCTTGCAGAAAATCTGCATCGTGCCGATGTCATTTCCAGTTGTACCGGCAGTTTGCATCAGGTGATTCACTATCCTGATATCAAGGCAGCATTAAAGAAACGCCGTTACCAGCAGATGCTGCTGGTCGATCTGGCAGTGCCACGCGATATTGATGCCAAAGTAGAAAGCCTGGACGGGGTTTATCTGTATGGGGTCGATGACCTGCAAAGCGTGATTGAGGAAAATCTGGCACAGCGCCGTCAAGCGGCTGTTGAGGCTGAGATCATGGTCAATCAGCTGGCTACAGAACTGATGACCCAGCAAAAGGTCAAACAGGCCGGGGCGACCATTCATGCCTATCGTGACCACGGGGAAACATTACGTCAGGAAGAATTGTCACTGGCAATGCAGCGTATTGCCAAGGGCGAAAAGGCGGAAACGGTACTGGCCGAGTTTTCACATCGTTTAACCCAAAAACTGTTGCATCCAACTTCTATTGTGCTGCGTGAGGCGGCCAAAGCGGAAGATCCTACCTATTTTGAGCTGTTACAGGAAGAACTGGGCAATGTAGTCGCGAAGCGTCGTAAATCCAGGCATTCGTTTTAATCAGCATGATGAGAAGCTTGGTTCTTTGCTGATTTGTACTTCAACATAAAACCCAGCCTGATTATTTGAGAAAATTATAAATAATAATGTGAGCTAGCAGTGACTTCATTGGATTCAAAAGAATCAATAATTTGAGAAATTAATCTTCTAACAGGGTCATTGAGCGTTTGCGGTCAATCTCATAAATCTGCATTTTCAGGTTTTTCATTTCTGCAATACTGTTAAATTTCTTGGATTTAATCTTGTTTTTTAAACACTGATATTGCAGCTTGGTTGAAAAATCAGCCGCGAGCTTATCGGCCTGTTCCGGCGATGAGGTGTAATCGCTGACATTGGCATGCTGCAGAATATGCTGCAGTTCATGATGATGGGCTGCGCAGGCACCGAGCACATAATAGATCGACAGTTCAGGATCATCCGGCAAGTCATCAAAAATCACATTCAGAATATTCAAAATCTTAAACAGCAACTGATCTTCCGCTACTAGCGCGCGCAGTGGTTCAAAATGAATATACAGATAAGGATGATTCATCAAGATCGCAATCACATATTCTTCAGCATCAATTTTGGTACTAAAGCTTAAAGATGCATCTGTATTGACCTTAGGTTGCCATTTACGATTAAAGCCCAGTTTTTCGCGGAAAAATTGCTGCAGCAGATAACGGAAGGAGCCGTGTTTGGGCAGTAACTCGGTCAGATTTTTTAGTTCACCCATAACCTGACTCTTGCCTTCAGGTGTGGTGATATCCTGATTTTGGGTCAGATGGGCAAACACGAAGTCCGACATCAACGGTGCCTGATCCAGCAAGCGTCTGAAGTTTTCTATCCCTTCACGGCGGATCAATGAATCTGGGTCATGGTCAGCGGGCAAAACAAAGAACTTCAGCTCTCGGCCATCATTCAGCAGGGGCAGGGCAATGTCCAAGGTACGGCGCGCTGCTTTTTGACCGGCAGCATCCCCATCAAAGGCAATGGTCAGCCGGTTGCTCTGCTTGAACAGAATATTCAGGTGGTCGGTATTACTCGCTGTGCCTAAAGTCGCCACTGCGCCATGAATGCCATATTGCTGAAGCGCAATCACATCCATATAGCCTTCGACCATCAGCCATTCTTGGGCTTTCTGTTTGCGGCCCTCATAGAGGCCGTACAGCAACTGGTTTTTATGGAAGACTTCAGAATCTGGCGAGTTGATGTATTTCGGCTTGATCTCGTCATTCAGGGCACGGCCGCCAAAGCCGACCACACGGCCCTTGGTATCACGGATCGGGAAAATGACTCGTTCACGCAGCAGGTCAAAATCACGGCCACTGTCGCTGGTGCGAATCAGACCTAAAAGTTTTAAGCCCTCAATATCCTGAGGAAAGGCTTTTTCCAGATGTTGCCAGTCTTCAGGCGCATAGCCTAAGCGCCAATAGGCAATGGTCTCTGCAGTCAGACCACGCTGCTTGAAGTATTGCTGGGCACTCGGGCTATTTGGGAGTTGGCGCTCATAGAACTGCGCGATATTTTCTAGCAGGTCGTAGAGGTTACCGTCTTGCTGAACTTCCGCCATCGGTAGGTGTTCAAAAGAAGCAAAAGGGTCACCATAAAAATCCTGTTCGACTGTCTGAAACTCTGCAAATGGATCGAAACTCGCCGTAGATGCAGCATTATTATTTTCTGTTGGAGCGTTATTCTGTTGCGGCTGAGTTTGTGGTGCAGTTTGAGCAGGCACGATTTTGGGTTTGGCTGCTTCACGTTTATATTTTAATTTATTGGAATCAGTATTGTCTTTAGGCAGTTCGATGCCCGTCTGGCTGGACAGGTCTTTCATCACTTCGACAAAATTACGGCTGCCAATGTCCATTAAAAAACGGATGGCATTACCGTTGGCTTGACAGCCAAAACAGTGAAAATACTGTTTGTCACGATAGACGTGGAAAGACGGTGATTTTTCCTGATGAAAAGGGCAGCAGCCTGAATAGGTACGGCCTGTTTTTTTCAGTTTTACGAATTGACCAATCACATCGACAATATCGGTGCGATCGAGAATCTGATCAATCGTATGTTGAGGAATGGCCATGGTCTGCTGAGCTTCTCGTGCTGGAATCTAAGGTCTAAATCACTGAAAAAATGAAAATAGTCTAGTTGGACATTGAATATTTTAAGTTCCTTTGTATACCTTTTGCACGTTTTGTTCAAGCCTGGGCAAGACAACGCAAAAGGGCAGGTATGATACCTTGCCCTTGAGGAAAATGCACCTGTAAAGCGCTGTCTTATTTGCTGATGCTGCCGGCCTTCTTTAGCTTTATTCAGCCGTTTTAGGACGATCCAGCAAACCAAATGAAATGCGATTGGTGATGCTGCGCTTTTCATTTTCTGGCGCATCAGACTGTGCATCGGTGTCGGTTACAGTCTTGGCTTCTTTACCAAAAATACCCAGTGTCGCGCGGTTAAAGAAGCTGCCTTCACTACGCGCTGCACGCAGATTCACCGTCCCATCTGATTTCACCAGATTCGGATAATTCAGCTTTAATACATCCACATATTGCTGAGAAGTCGCTTTATCACCTAGCTGAGCATAGCCATAAGCAACCGTTGCCAGTGCTTCTGGAATCTGCGGAGTTTGAGGATAATGTTCAATCACCCACAAGCCACGTTCAACTGCTGCCAGATAAGCCTTACGCTTGATGTTGAAACGTGCTGCGTTCATTTCATGCTCAGCCAGTTCCTGACCGATAAACTGCATACGCTGTGCTGCATCCACTGCATAAGTGCTAGATGGATAGCGGCGAATGAAATCAACAAAATTCTGGTAAGCCACTTTCAGGTAGCTGACATCACGATGCGACTGTTTCAGTGAGGTATAACGCAGCAGGCCGTTATAGTTCTGTTCCATATTTGAGACACCGCGTACATAGTAGGCATAGTCGACATTTGGATGTTGAGGGTTCAGACGGATAAAACGCTCTGCCAGTGCGACCGCACCTTCATAATCTTTTTGCTGGAATTTCACATACAACAGTTCCAGTTGCGCTTGCGGGGCATACTGACTGGTCGGGAAATAAGTTTCCAGCGCTTCCAACTGTTTTGCTGCATCGGTATATTGATTACGATCTAGCGCTTTCTGTGCTTTTTGAATATAAACCTGTTCGCTAGATTCCGGACCTTTATCCACGACTTCTTTTTTTGGATTACTGCTACAGCCTACCATTGCCGATGCAATGCCTAATGTCACAGCAAGCATTGTCATTTTATAATGTGGTAGCGACATAAAAATTCCTCTGTTAATACGGGCAATGAGCTACAATTGCACTATTAAACCACTTTTGTCTGAATGAGCAAATGAGTCAAGCACAATCTTCCAATTCTAATATCCCTGATACTGATTTCAATTTACTTGAAGATTCTGAGGATGCAGATAACCATACTTCAGAAGCAACTGCAACACGTTTATCGTTGCAATTTCAACTGGATGAAACTTATATCGGGCAACGGATCGACCAGATTGCCGCAATGGTCTGGAGCGATTTTTCTCGAGAAAAATTAAAGCAATGGATTAAAGATGGCAATTTATTGGTGAATGGTCAACCGGTTAAGCCGAAATTTAAAAGTGATGGTTTTGAAACCCTGACTTTAAATGTTGAGCTTGAAGCGCAAACGCGCAGTCTGCCGGAAGATATTCCACTGGATATCATCTATGAAGATGATGACATTATTGTCATCAATAAACCTGTAGGCATGGTAGTGCATCCGGGCGCTGGCAATAGTTCTGGCACCTTGGTGAATGCTTTATTGCATCACTATCCGAAATCAGCTGAACTGGCGCGTGCAGGTCTGGTACATCGTATCGATAAAGACACCAGTGGTCTGTTGGTGGTTGCCAAAAATCTGGAAGCACAGTTTGCCTTAAGCAAACAGCTTGAGAAAAAATCAGTATATCGCCTGTATGACCTGGTGGTTTACGGCAATATTATTGCTGGCGGTACCATTGATGAACCCATCAAACGCCATCCGGTGGATCGTGTGAAAATGACCGTACTTCCAGGTGGTAAAGACGCGGTGACGCATTACAATGTCAAAGAGCGTTTCCAGCATTTTACCCGTGTTCAAGCCCGTCTGGAAACTGGACGTACCCATCAGATCCGTGTGCATTTTAGCTATATCGGCTTTGGCTTGGTGGGCGATCAGGTGTATATGCCACGTGTCCGTATGCCTGCAGGTGCATCGCAATTATTAGATGATACTTTGCGTGGCTTCAAGCGTCAGGCTTTGCATGCTGTACAACTCGGTCTGACCCATCCGCGTACCAAAGAAGAAATGACCTTTGAAGCACCGTGGCCGGAAGACTTTGCCAATCTGGTTGAAGTGCTGCGTACCGAAAACAAAGCCTATTAATCTTTTTATTTAGCTCGCGTCAAAGCAAGGAATCGAGATGCAATTTGTACCAGGACTTCCACAAGGTGTGTATGTCGGCCAGACTCGCGTTCACCATGCGAAAGTACAGCCATCCGCACAGCCTGAGCTTGCAGGTTTTAACTTGGCCTTGCATGTGCAGGATAATGCGCTACGGGTACAACAGCATCGTATGGCTTTATTGCAGGATTTCGCTGCCTTTGGCGTAGATAAAATTACCTGGATGACCCAGACGCATAGCACCATCTGTCATAGTATTAATGAGCAGATGCCTTTTGAGGCACTGGTCGGAGATGGTCTGGTGACGCAGCGTAAGGCGCATGCCTTAATGATGATGACGGCAGATTGCTTGCCGGTGGTATTAGGTAATGCGGAAGGTACAGAAGTGGCGAATCTGCATGCCGGCTGGCGTGGTCTGGCGGGTGGGATTGTCGAAAATACCATTGCCGCTATGCAGACTCCGCCGACCTGGGCCTGGCTCGGGGCAGCAATTAGCCAGCCGTGTTTTGAAATTGGTGCTGAAGTAAAAGCAGCTTTTTGCGGTAAATATCCTGAACTGGACAGTGCATTTCAGGTCGGTGAACAGGCAGGTAAATATTATGCCGACCTGTATGCAATTGCACGTTATATCTTGCAGCAACACGGCATAAATACCGTATTGGGTGGGGATCAGTGTTCTTATCGTCAAGCAGAGGAATATTTCTCTTATCGCCGCGAAGCTAAAACAGGGCGTATGGCGACATTCGTGTTTATGGCATGAAAATGTTAAACTTAACTGAATTTTTTGGCTTTTGAGCGTTATGTCCCTATCTTCCAAATCTGTTGCGATTGTTTATCACAGTCCTTATGGACACACGGCTAAAGTGGCAAATTTTATTGCCGATGGTGCACGGGAAACCGGTGTTCAGGTGCATATGATGAATGTCGAACATATAGACTGGGATGTACTGGACGCCGCCGATGCAATTATCTTTGGTTGTCCGACCTATATGGGCAGTCTGACCTCTGCCATGAAGCTGTTTATGGAACAGTCTTCCAAGCGCTGGCTGGCACGTAGCTGGCAGGGTAAGCTGGCAGCAGCCTTTACCAATGGTGGTGGACTCAGTGGCGACAAGCTGGCGGTCTTGCAGCAAATCAATCTGTTTGCCATGCAGCACGGTATGCTATGGAGTGGATTGCCATTAATGCCGACAGGACGTGCCGTCACGGATCTAAACAGGATGTCGAGCTTTTTGGGTTTAATGACCCAGTCAGATAACGCATCGGTAGAAGTGACTCCACCTGAAGGTGATTTAAAAACCGCGTTCTGGTTTGGGGAATATATTGCCCTGACTCTGGCAAGACTGGGCGGTAAAGCTTAAAGTTATAAAAAACCTCCGAATGCGGAGGTTTTTTTATATTCAATTTTTAATCCATTATTTATGGAAAATTCGTGCTTTATCACGTTGCCAGTCACGGTCTTTTTCGGTGGCACGTTTGTCATGAAGCTGCTTACCTTTGACCAGAGCAATTTCCAGCTTGGCATGTGGACCTTTCCAGTAGCAGGCCAGTGGAACGCAGGAATAACCTTTCTGGTTAATCGCACCCATCAACTTTTCAATTTCACGGCGATTCAGCAACAGTTTGCGGGTACGGGTTGCTTCAGGCACCACATGGGTCGAAGCACTTAACAAGGGCTGAACCTGTGCACCAAACAAGAACGCTTCACCATTTTTAAAGGTAATATAACTTTCTACGATGGTCATGCGACCAGCACGCATTGATTTGACTTCCCAGCCTTTTAATGAAAGCCCCGCTTCAAATTTCTCTTCAATAAAATAATCGTGGCGGGCACGTTTATTCAGTGCAATGGTACCGCCATTATTTTTTTTTACTACAATAGATGCTTTCGCCATAATCTGATACTTCCAAACGTGCTGCTATTGTACCGCAACTAGAAATAAGGTGAAGTTTTTTAAATTAATGAGGATTATTCACCAAAAAAACAAGTTTTTGCTAAAATAAGATTCTACATAACAAACAGAGTACAAATGGATGTCTAAAACTCGTGTGATTTATCCGGGGACTTTTGATCCAATTACCAATGGACATATTGATTTGGTAACCCGCGCAGCCCGAATGTTTGATGAAGTTGTGGTAGCGATTGCCATCGGTCATCATAAAAATCCGGTATTTAGTCTGGAAGAGCGTGTCGCATTGGCAAAAGAGTCATTGAGTCATTTGGACAATGTTGAATTTGTAGGTTTTGACGGTTTGCTGGTCAATTTTTTCCGTGAGCAAAAGGCGACTGCTGTATTGCGTGGTTTGCGTGCAGTGTCTGATTTTGAGTACGAATTTCAGCTGGCCAATATGAACCGTCAGCTGGACTCCCACTTTGAAGCGGTATTTTTAACCCCTTCAGAGCAATATTCTTTTATTTCATCCACTTTGGTGCGTGAAATTGCTCGATTAAGAGGTGATGTAACCAAGTTTGTACCACCAAACGTGGTTGCGGCCTTCGAGCGTAAACTTCAACAAGGTTGGTAGCGTGTCTTTATATATCACCGATGAATGTATTAATTGTGATGTCTGTGAACCTGTATGCCCGAATGAGGCCATTTATATGGGTGAACTCATTTATGAGATTCATCCAGATTTATGTACAGAGTGCGTCGGACATCATGATCAACCGCAGTGCCAGTTGTTCTGTCCGGTAGATTGTATTCCACTGGATCCGAATCATGTCGAAACGCAGGAACAGCTGCAAGCCAAGTATGAAAAACTGACTGCTCAAAAAACATCAAGCAATTAGTCTCGATATTTGATACTATGCCGCTCGAAGTGAGCCAGACGATCGCTGCTGTGGAAATCTCCGTGATTGAAGCAGGGGAGGAAAGTCCGGGCTTCATAGGGCAAGGTGCCAGGTAACGCCTGGGCGGTGCAAACCGACGGCAAGTGCAGCAGAGAGAAGACCGCCTTCATTATGTTTTCGAGCAATCGGAATCGGAGGTAAGGGTGAAAGGGTGCGGTAAGAGCGCACCGCATGGCTGGTAACAGTTCATGGCGAGGTAAACCCCACCGGAAGCAAGACCAAATAGGAATCCATTAGGCATGGCCCATGCTGGATTCGGGTAGGTCGCTTGAGCGCATGAGTGATTGTGCGCCTAGAGGAATGATCGTTCACGACAGAACCCGGCTTATCGGCTCACTTCAACAAATTTTGATCAAACAGCACAATATGGGGTTGACGTGATTTACAGAAAATCCCATAATGCGCGCACAGTTTAAGGCTATGTAGCTCAGTTGGTTAGAGCACCGCACTCATAATGCGGGGGTCACAAGTTCAAGTCTCGTCATAGCCACCATATTCTGAAAAAACCCGCTCCGATTGAGTGGGTTTTTTTATGCCTTTAAAAATTAAAATGAATATAATGAATGAATTGTAAACGAATGAAATTTAATAAAATGACTATAGATCAAATAAATTGGCAGAAAGATAATTTTGAGAATATTCAAACAGCTTGGGAAGGTGATCTCTGGGATCGACGTCGCTTGGGTGAACAACTGACTAACTATGTTGATCGTCTACAATGTGATGCTGTTTTAGCTTTGGATGCTCGTTGGGGTGAAGGAAAAACATGGTTTGTAAGGCATTGGGCAAAGCATTTAGATGATACGAAACATAACGTTATTTATTTGGATGCGTTTGCAAATGATTATTTAGATGATCCTTTTCTAACAATTGCAGCTGAAATTAGCCAAGCTTTTAAAGATTCTGATGAAACTGGTATTGAAGAGATTAATGATTTTAATTCAAAGACTGCCTCAGTGTTAATTTCTTTAGCTGCTGTTATTCCTATGATCGCTGCCAAAGCAGGTATGCATTGGATTGGTCTAGGTGGTGCAGGTGAAGCTATACAGGAAGTCTATAAACAAGGGCAAGATGTTTTCGATACTGCTAGTGATGAAATAGCATCTAAGGTAAAAGAACAAATCGAAAAGAAAATAGAAAATCACCATATTGAAAAACAAACGATCCAAGATTTTAAAAAAGAACTAGCCGAACTTGCTGCTCAATTAGAAAAACCTTTAGTTTTTATTATTGATGAGTTAGATCGCTGTCGCCCCGATTTTGCAATTCGTCTAATTGAAAGAATTAAGCACTTTTTTGATATTCCAAAAATTGTTTTTGTTTTAGTAATGAATAAGCCACAATTATTACAATCTATCAAAAGTGTGTATGGTTATGAAGCGGAGATGAATGGTGATTATTTAGAAAAATTTATTGATTTTACAGTACATCTTTCTTCAGAAAAGTGTGAAAAAAATTATGAAAATATTATCAAAGAACAACTCTTTCGAATAGGAGAGTTAGCTAATAAAGATGAAGTGAACGAGTTCTATTTTTGGGTTTTAGCTTTGCAATTAGAGAAAAAATTAAATCCGCGTGAGTTAGTTAAAAAGCTAAATCAATATGCTTTATTAAGGACAAATGAAACTAACAAGAATTTAATTCTTATTAGCCTAATGATGACACCGTTATCAGTACAACATGATTATATTAGGTATTTTGAAATAATTATTAAATTCTTATCTAATAATCTGTATTTAAATAAGAGGGATTTTATGAAAAAACATAACCTTAATTTAAATTTTGATACTAAGTTTGATGCAATTACTGATACTACATGGGTGCGAGATATATTGAAATGGGATTATAAAGTTGAAGATTTTTTTATGAGTAGCTTTATTCATGAGCATCATAATATTGAGCGAATTAGAGATGATGCTAGTTGGAAAGAGAGCAAGTACATAGAGTATTTGTCTGCATTTTCAATAAGCCCTTTGAATAAAACTAGTGATTTTATTGAATCTTGGATGAATTATATAAAAACTGGACTGTAATTTTATGAATTAGATATAAAATTTACCAAGCTAACCACATCATCCGTCTGTAACTTCTCACGCATTTTTAAAAACTGCTTTTCGTCTATGTCATAGATTTTGATGGAAAGCAGCTTTTCTATATCTTCCTGTGGAAAGCGGTATTTAATAATTTTCGCAGGTACGCCGCCCACAACTGCATAAGGTGGCACATCTTTGGTCACGACTGCGCCTGTCGCCACTACCGCGCCTTCACCAAGCTTCACACCTTGCATAATCATTGCGCGTGAACCAATCCAGCAGCCATCGCCAATAACAGTATCGCCAGCAGGCACAAAACTGCGTGTATCGAACGGAAACGCTGAAATCCAATCGGTACGGTGTAACTGGTTACCTCCCATCATAATTACGCATTCAGCACCAAAACAGACAAAATTGCCGATATAGAGCTGGTCAATCGGCTTCTCAGGCGTTGCAGGCTTATCATGTAAATAACGCACCACACAACGCTCAAAACCCTGATCCCAATAAGCTGAGTAGTATGAGTAATTCCCTTTAATGTGAATATTGGGATTTTTCACCGTTTTCGAAATAAACTCGAACTCACACCAATGCTTTACAGGAGAATTAATTAACTTTTCAGACATGAGGAGGCTATAACTACAAGGAATGCGCCATTATACCGAATTGCACTTTAAGCTGAATCAACAATCGCAATTCAGCTTGTGAAGCAAATCCTAAAGCACGTGCTGATATGACCTAAGCGCTGAGAGGAATACGGGCAATGACTTTAATTTCAAAATCAAAACCTGCCAGCCAGGTCACGCCAACAGCCGTCCAGTTTGGATAAGGCTTTTGATTAAACACTTGCTGCTTAACTTTCATAATACTTTCAAACTGTACTTCTGGGTCGGTGTGAAAAGTGGTGACATCGACAATATCATCAAAAGTACAACCAGCTGCTGCCAATGTCGCAGCTAAATTTTCAAAAGCCCGTTCTACCTGTTTTTCGAAATCTGGTTCTGGAGAGCCATCCTCACGGCTACCGACCTGACCCGATACAAAGAGTAAATCTTCCGATTTGATCGCAGCAGAATAACCATGCTGTTCATACAGGGAATGGCGGTCTTGGGGAAATATCGCAGTTCTAGTCATGTCTATTCTCATTCAATATCTAATTTATCAGTGAGTGAAAGCAACTTGACTTTCACATACGCTTCGTATGTAAACATAATTGACATACGGTCCGTATGTCAATTAAAATTTTTATGATGATGAGGTAAAGTAATTCATGTCTGTTCGTGAACAAAAGATGGCGGAAACCCGCAAGAAATTAATTGAAGTGGCACGCCGTGCATTTGCAGCATATGGCTATGCTGGCACTTCAATGGATAAGCTCACGGCAGAAGCAGGATTGACCCGTGGTGCGCTGTATCATCATTTTGGTGATAAAAAAGGCTTATTTGCTGCGGTAGTTGATCAAATCGATTCGGAAATGGCTTCATCTGCCCAGCAGCATCTGGAGCAGCCTGATGATCTTTGGGATGGTTTGATGCTAGAAGGGCGGACCTATATTCAAAATGCCTTAAATCCGGAATTCCAACGCATTGTGTTGCGTGATGGACCGGCTGTGCTGGGTGATCCTGCACATTGGCCAAGTCAAAACAGATGTTTGCAGTCCACGCGTGAATGTGTTGAGCAATTATTGGTAGCAGATCGAATTAAAACAGTTGATCCGGAAGCTGCTGCGGTATTTTTAAATGGTGCTGCAATGAATGCAGCACTCTGGGTGGCTTCTAGCGAACATCCTGAGCAGGTACTCACTGAGGCCTTATATGCATTTAATTTATTTGCATCGGGGTTTTTAAAAGAAGCACAGAGTTAATCCGTTTGTAGGAAGCGGATAAAGGTAAAAAACCCCTCAATCGAGGGGCTTTAAATTAAATAGCTTTAAATTTTAAAGATATTCAACTTTCACAATTTCGTATTCAACTTCACCGTTTGGTGTATTGATTTTCACATCATCGCCTTCGTTTTTGCCCAAAAGACCACGTGCAATCGGCGAGTTCACTGAGATCTTGTTGATCTTAAAGTCTGCTTCGTCATCGCCTACAATTTTATAGGTTTTCTGTTCTTCAGTATCCAGATTTTCAATCGTGACCGTTACACCAAAAACCACACGACCATTCTGTTCAAGTTCTTTGACATCGATCACCTGAGCTGCACCCAGTTTGCCTTCGATGTCCTGAATACGGCCTTCGCAGAAGCCTTGCTGTTCACGTGCTGCATGGTATTCCGCATTTTCTTTTAAGTCGCCGTGTTCACGCGCTTCTGCAATTGAAGCTGTAATACGTGGGCGATCCACTGTTTTCAGTTGGTGTAATTCTTTCTCTAAGGCAATTTTGCCTTCAGGTGTCATAGGATAACGTTGCATGTTGTCCCTCAAAAGTCAGTTGAAAGATATAAAATCTATAAATAAAAAAAAGCCCGCCACCAAGAAGGTAGCGGGACTTCTTGGAAGCGAATTAACCTTTAGTTAGGTCTTGCAAACGATATACATCCATTGGCAATTTAATTGCTAAAGCTTGGCATACTGCATCCGCACCATTCAATGTAGTTGTGTTATACACTTTACCTTGAAGTGCTGAACGACGGATCGAGAATGAGTCTTCTTGTGCTTTTTTGCCTTCAGTCGTGTTAATCACAAGGTGGATTTCGCCGTTTTTGATACGGTCCACAATATTAGGACGACCTTCAGTTACTTTATTGACACGTTCACATTCAAGACCAGCATCGCTAATCACTTTAAATGTACCATCAGTTGCAAGAATCTTGAAGCCTAGGTCAATCAATTGTTTTGCAATACCCGCCGCACGTGGTTTATCAGAATCACGTACAGAGATAAATGCGTGTTTCACTTCGCCTTCAGTTGGAAGACCTGGTAAACGCTCATTTGCACCTAAAACAGCTTTATAGAACGCTTCACCAAATGTTTTACCAACGCCCATCACTTCGCCAGTCGATTTCATCTCAGGGCCAAGGATCGGGTCAACACCAGGGAATTTGTTGAACGGGAACACTGCTTCTTTGACAGAGAAGTGCTCAGGAATAATCTCAGTTGTGAAGCCTTGCGACTCAAGAGATTGACCAGCCATGCAACGTGCAGCAACTTTCGCTAAAGATTCGCCGATACACTTAGAAACGAATGGCACAGTACGAGATGCACGTGGGTTCACTTCCAGGATGTAAACGTCTTCGCCTTTAACCGCAAACTGAACGTTCATCAAACCGATCACGCCAAGCTCTTTTGCCATAGCCACGGTTTGACGACGCATTTCGTCCTGAATCTCTTTAGATAGAGAGTAAGGAGGAATCGAACATGCCGAGTCACCTGAGTGAATACCCGCTTGTTCAATGTGCTGCATGATGCCGCCAATCACAACGTCTTTACCGTCAGATACGCAGTCCACGTCAACTTCGATCGCATCATCTAAGAAACGGTCAAGAAGAACAGGCGCTTCGTTAGATGCTTGAACCGCATCACGTAAGTAGCGTTTGAGTTCTTCGTCGTTGTACACGATTTCCATCGCACGACCCCCAAGGACGTAAGAAGGACGTACTACAAGCGGGTAGCCGACTTTAGATGCTTCAGCCATACCTTCTTCAGCAGATTTTACAATGCTGTTGTTCGGTTGACGAAGTTGCAGACGTTGAATCATTTGCTGGAAACGTTCACGGTCTTCTGCACGGTCAATCGCATCAGGTGATGTACCGATAATTGGCGCACCGGCTTCTTCTAGAGCACGAGCCAATTTCAAAGGTGTTTGACCACCGTACTGAACGATAATGCCTTTCGGCTTCTCGATACGTACGATTTCTAAAACGTCTTCTAAAGTGATTGGTTCGAAGTACAAACGATCTGATGTGTCGTAATCCGTTGAAACTGTTTCAGGGTTACAGTTCACCATAATGGTTTCGTAACCGTCTTCACGCATCGCAAGGGCAGCGTGTACACAGCAGTAATCGAATTCGATCCCTTGACCAATACGGTTAGGACCACCACCAATCACCATGATCTTGTCTTTCGCAGACGGATTAGCTTCACACTCTTCATCGTAAGTTGAGTACATGTAAGCTGTATCAGATTCGAATTCTGCAGCACATGTATCTACACGTTTGTAAACTGGCGTTACGCCCAGGTTCCAACGGTGTTTACGGAATTGTTTTTGTGAAATGCCCATCAAGTCGGCAATGCGAAGATCTGATAAACCTTTACGTTTGAACCCACGGATGTTGTCCGCATTCAAATCACCAAAACCTAAAGTTTTGATTTGGTTTTCAGTTTTGATGATGTCTTCGATTTGAATCAAGAACCAGCGGTCAATGTTCGTTGCAGCGAATACTTCGTCTAAAGTAAAGCCGTGACGGAATGCGTCGCCCACGTACCAAATACGCTCTGGACCTGGAACTTTAAGTTCTTGCAAGATTTTGTCGCGCGCGCCTTCAGCCCCCACTTCAATTTTTTCGTCAAAACCAGAAGCGCCAACTTCAAGACCACGAAGGGCTTTTTGTACAGATTCCTGGAAGTTACGGCCAATCGCCATCACTTCACCGACAGATTTCATCTGTGTGGTTAAAGTCGCGTCCGCTTGTGGGAATTTCTCGAAGTTAAAACGAGGAATCTTGGTAACAACGTAGTCGATTGCAGGTTCGAACGATGCAGGTGTTGTACCGCCAGTGATGTCGTTTTTCAACTCATCAAGCGTGTAACCCACTGCCAATTTCGCCGCAATTTTCGCGATCGGGAAACCGGTTGCTTTCGATGCAAGTGCAGATGAACGTGATACACGTGGGTTCATCTCGATCACAACCATACGACCCGTATTTGGACAAATACCGAACTGTACGTTAGAACCACCTGTTTCTACGCCAATTTCACGAAGAACCGCTAAAGATGCATTACGTAGTAACTGGAATTCTTTATCTGTAAGCGTTTGAGCAGGGGCAACAGTAATTGAGTCACCTGTATGCACGCCCATTGGGTCAAAGTTTTCAATGGTACATACAATGATACAGTTGTCGTTTTTGTCACGAACAACTTCCATCTCGTATTCTTTCCAGCCAATTAAAGATTCATCAATCAATAATTGTTTAGTCGGAGAAAGATCGAAACCGCGTTCACAAATCTCGATAAATTCTTCTTTGTTGTACGCGATACCGCCACCTGAACCACCCATGGTGAATGATGGACGGATAATCACTGGGAAGCCGAAACGTGCTTGAATTTCTAAAGCATGTTCCATTGACTCAGCAACGTCAGCTTTTGGACATTCAAGACCAATTTTACGCATTGCCTGGTCAAACAGTTTGCGGTCTTCAGCTTTTTCAATCGCTTCTTTGGTTGCACCGATTAATTCAACATTGAATTTTTCTAAAATGCCGTGCTCATCGAGGGCAAGGGCACAGTTCAATGCCGTTTGACCACCCATGGTCGGAAGAACAGCGTCTGGACGTTCTTTCTCAATAATCGCTGCAACAGTTTGCCAGGTAATTGGCTCAATATAAGTTGCATCCGCCATGGTTGGGTCGGTCATGATGGTCGCTGGGTTCGAGTTGACCAAAATAACGCGGTAGCCTTCTTCACGAAGGGCTTTACATGCTTGAGCACCTGAGTAGTCAAACTCACATGCTTGACCGATGACAATCGGACCAGCACCAATAATCAAGATGCTTTTAATGTCAGTACGTTTAGCCATGATGCTTCCTTAATTACTTCTTAGATGCTTCGATAAGTTCGATGAAATGATCGAACAATGGTGCGCAGTCATGTGGACCCGGGCTTGCTTCAGGGTGACCCTGGAAGCTGAACGCAGGTTTGTCTGTACGATGAATACCTTGGTTGGTGCCATCAAACAGTGAGCGATGCGTTACACGCAACACATCAGGCAGATTGCTTTCATCGACTGCGAAGCCATGGTTCTGAGAAGTAATCATCACTGTACCGTTATCTAGATTTTGTACAGGATGGTTAGCACCGTGGTGGCCGTGAGGCATTTTTAAGGTTTTAGCACCACTTGCAAGCGCAAGAATCTGGTGACCCAGACAGATACCAAATACTGGAATTTCAGTGGTTTCTACAATTGTTTTTACAGCTTCAATTGCGTAGTCACATGCAGCCGGATCGCCAGGACCGTTCGATAAGAACACGCCATCTGGATTCAGTGCAAGTACATCAGCAGCAGGAGTTTGCGCCGGCACAACAGTCAGTTTACAACCGCGGTCTGCGAGCATACGTAAGATGTTGGTTTTGACACCGTAATCGTATGCAACAACATGGAATTTAGCTTCTGGTTGAGAGAAACCTTTGCCTAATGTCCAAGAGCCTTCAGTCCATTCAAAACCTTCAGGGTCGCAACATTCTTTTGCCAGGTCTAAACCGTTTAAACCACCAAATGCACGTGCTTTTTCAAGCGCTTCAGCTTCAGTGATATTTTCGCCAGCAAGGATACAGCCATTTTGCGCACCTTTGTCACGTAAGATACGTGTCAATTTACGCGTGTCGATATCCGCAATTGCCACAACATTGTGTTGTACCAAATATTCAGCTAATGATTGGGTTGAACGGAAGTTACTGTGCAGTAAAGGCAGGTCGCGAATGATCAATCCGTTCGCCCAAACCTTATGAATACGACCTGATTCAGCGTCTTCTTCATTGCAGCCTGTGTTACCGATATGTGGGTAAGTCAGTGTCACAAGTTGCTGTGCATAACTCGGGTCAGTCAAAATTTCTTGATAGCCAGTCATGGCAGTGTTGAAAACGACTTCACCAGTCGTACTACCCGATGCGCCAATCGAAGTACCTTTAAAGATAGTTCCGTCGGCAAGGGCTAAAATTGCTGGGGTGCTCAAACCAAAGCTCCTGAAATTTAGGCTGTAAAAAAGCGAGAAGACGAAAAAAAAGGAAGGCTATTTTTTAAACCTACCCTCCTATGTCTGCTCGCTTGAACTTAACACGGCATTATACGCAGAATGACCCCTAAAGTCCAACGGCTTTGCAGCGAAAGTATGAGATAAATGGCTTGCTTTTTGCATGGAAGTCTGTTTTGTAAGCAAGGTGAAAAAATGTAAGCAATTAATAATTGTCAGACAAATCAAATCTTAATTTTTATCAAATCTACTAATATAGCTTAGTCGATATAACAATAGGAACAAGACAAATGGCTACAGCACCTAAATCTACTACATCTAAAAAAATCACTCCGAGCGTGGTCACTGAAACTGCCGAGAAGCTTGAAAAAGTAGCAGTCGAGGCTAAAGATCAGGCAATTGGAACCATCGAGGAAAGTAAGGAAAAGCTTGAAGTTGAAGCCAAGCAGTTAAGCGACACTGTGCAGGAACAATTGCGTCAATTTAAGCAGGAGGTGTTACAGCGTATTGATACTTTGAAGGAGCAGATTTTCGGTTCGCAGAAAGAATTAACTGAACTGAAAAGCTTTATCAAGACAGAATTCAACGCTGTCTTCGAAGACTTATCTAATCTGGGTAAAGAGTTGAAAGAGGATGTCAGTCAGATTTCGACCAAGCATAAGGAACATCTGACCGATACTTTTAAACGTTCTAAGGACAGTACCATTGAAGTACTGAAAAAAGTCAAACCCGTGGTGAAAACAGAGAGCTCGGACAAAAGTCCTGAGCTGAAAAGTTAGGCTGCGCTGAAAGGCCGCTATTTTAAAAGGAGAACAATCAAATGTTCTCCTTTGTCTTTATGCAGCAAAACGGACTCACAATAACAATTAAAGGGGGTCACGATGCAACAGCATTTTGTAGGTGTACTTATTTTACTGATATTGATCATGCTACTGAATCTGGAAAGCGGATTGGGGCGCATACTTTATCTAGGTGTAATCGTATTATGTTTGGGAGTGCTGGGACTGGTGTTTGGGACCATTCTTCTGATGATCATTACTTTTGCTTTTATTCTTTATGCTGCTGTGAAATCTATTCAGGAGCAGCATCATCTACATCATTAAAATATGAACGTTGAAAACAATAAAAAATCTAAAATAATTATACAGAGGAACAATCATTGTTGAGCAATAAACAAAAACGTGAGACTTTAAGTCTCACGTTTTATTCGCCTGTTACACTTTAAATAGCTGATGCACAGCGTCAATCTATTTAAAATACATGCAACCAGTCACGTTTGTTATGAAAATCTGCCTGAGGACTACTATGCTGCATGGCATAGTATTGATCACCTTGTGAGGTTTTTAAAACAGCAGATAAACCCAGGAACAAGTTTTCCCATTTCAGTTTATGTGTTGCCATAAAATCAGTCAGATCCACACTGACATTGAGACCATAATGCGTACGTTTGAGCTGATTCAGCTCAATATCATCCGCAGCTTGGGGGGGCATATCTTCAGGATAACGGTATTCTTCAAATTGATAAGCCTGCCAGGCCTGAGAAGGGGAAAGATTAATCTCACGATAAAAATCTTCGCCCTGAACCCCAATAAAAATTTCAAAGCAGGTCTGTTCCCACAGGAAATCCTGACGGGGATGTGCCGTCACCATGTCGGGCCACAAGATGTACTGATTGGGATCACGGATCCAGAAGCCCACATTTAAATTGCATGGGCCTTGCTGTTCAATGGCGGCAACCAGAGAGATGGCCTGAAAACGGCGATCAAATGCGCTAAGTTCGTAACTTGCCATAAGTCCTGTACTTAGTTAGACAGATGAGCGAAACGGACAAGGTTGGACAATTTTTGGTTTTGTTTCGCAGCTTTCTTGTAAAGCAGCGCAATTTTACCAATAGTTTGAACTACTTCGGCACCAGTCGCTTCTGAAATTTCAGCAATCAATGCTGCACGCGCTTCACGATCTTCAGCTACGATTTTTACTTTAATCAGTTCGTGATCGTTTAAAGCACGCGCCAATTCTTCGATGACATTTTCAGTCAGGCCTTTGTCACCCAGCATAACGACCGGGTTTAAAGCATGTCCGATTTGACGTAAACGCTTACGTTCCTGAATAGATAAAGACGGCATGAGAGATAACCTGAATTTTAAAACGGCTTAGTATAGCAAAAGCAAAAAACAAACGCTTTAAATTATCAGGAAATAATCATTTCCAATATCTCTTCATAACGAGCAAAACTCCTAGATTTAGATACACATGTATACTGCAAAATATGTCTTTTTCACGTACAATTAATAATTAGACGTTTTTTTATTTAGAGAGTTATGGCTACACGCATTACCAACCAAAAGTTATCTAAAAGTAGTCGTGATTGGATGAGAGAGCATTTAGACGATCCTTATGTGAAAAAGGCACAAAAGGACGGCTATCGTGCGCGTGCAGCATATAAGCTCTTAGAGATGCAAGAAAAGTACAAGATCATCAAACCCGGCATGACCGTAGTCGACTTGGGTGCAGCTCCCGGGAGTTGGTCACAAATCGCAGGTAAGCTAGTCGGTGACAAGGGTTTATTGATTGCATCTGACATTTTACCAATGGATGCATTACCTGATGTGACTTTCTTGCAAGGCGACTTTCGTGAAGAAGAAGTCTTCCAGCAATTGTTAGAAATTTTAGATGGTCGTACTGTAGACGTTGTAATTTCAGATATGGCCCCCAATACATCAGGTAATAAGGCTGTAGATCAACCGCGTCAGATTTACTTGTGTGAACTTGCACTGGATTTTGCCAATAAGGTGCTAGGCCCCAAAGGTCAATTTGTGGTAAAAGTTTTCCAAGGTTCAGGTTTTGACGAATTCCGTAAGCAAGTGGTTGATAGTTTTGATGTTCTGAAAACATCTAAACCTTTGGCATCACGTGCTCGCTCCAAGGAAGTTTTCCTGATCGGGCAGGGACGTAAGAAGGCTTTAAAATAAGTCTACTTGCCAAGTCGTTAAAAATTGTGCATTTTGTACGTTTTCAGATAATTGTAAGTTGATTTACAGCTTAAGTATTAAGGTCACCCTGAACAGGGCATGATCAAATTAGATTGGAATGGGAATAAAGCTTTGAGCGATCTTTTTAAGAATGCCGTATTGTGGCTCGTGATACTGGGTGTGCTGGTGTTAATCTTCAGCAACGTCAGTGACCGCAATCAACCGACTACAATGAACTACTCAGAGTTTGTTGCCGCGGTCAATGCTGGCCAAATTAAACAAGTTGTGATTGACGGCGAAAGAATCCGTGGCGAAAAATCGAACGGTTCAGAGTTTGAAAGTATCCGTCCGGCAGTTCAGGATCCTGAACTGATGCCAAGCCTGATTAAAAATAATGTTGTGGTTGAAGGTGAAGCACCACAACGTCAAGGCTTGCTCATGCAGTTGCTTATTGCAAGTTTCCCGGTACTTTTAATCATTTTGTTATTCATGTTCTTTATGCGCAACATGGGTGGCGGTGCAGGTGGTAAAAACGGCCCAATGAGTTTTGGTAAATCTAAAGCCAAAATGCTGTCTGAAGACCAGATTAAAGTCACTTTCACTGATGTTGCTGGTTGTGACGAAGCCAAGCAAGAAGTCGTTGAAATCGTAGATTTCCTGAAAGATCCAACCAAATTTAAACGTCTGGGTGCGAGTATTCCACGCGGTGTGTTAATGGTCGGTCCTCCAGGTACGGGTAAAACCCTACTTGCCAAAGCCATTGCCGGTGAAGCGAAAGTTCCATTCTTTAGTATTTCAGGTTCTGACTTCGTTGAGATGTTTGTCGGTGTCGGTGCATCCCGTGTTCGTGACATGTTCGAACAGGCGAAACGTCATGCGCCATGTATCATCTTTATTGATGAGATTGATGCAGTCGGTCGTCATCGTGGTTCAGGTACTGGTGGTGGTCACGATGAACGTGAACAGACACTGAACCAGATGCTGGTTGAAATGGACGGCTTTGAGGGCAATGAAGGCATTATCGTGATTGCTGCAACCAACCGTGCAGATGTACTGGATAAAGCACTTCTTCGTCCAGGCCGTTTTGACCGTCAAGTTGTGGTTGGTTTGCCAGACATTAAAGGTCGTGAACAAATCCTGAATGTACATTTGAAAAAATTGCCTTCAGTGACAGGTGTGGATGTTAAAGTTCTTGCACGTGGTACACCGGGCTTCTCGGGTGCGCAATTAGCAAACCTGGTGAATGAAGCTGCTTTATTTGCTGCACGCCGTAACAAAAACACCGTCGATATGCATGACTTTGAAGATGCAAAAGACAAGCTGTATATGGGTCCTGAGCGTAAATCGATGGTACTTCGTGATGAAGAGCGTCGTGCGACGGCTTATCATGAAGCAGGGCATGCGATTGTTGCTGAAAGCTTGCCAGGTACAGATCCTGTGCATAAGGTGACAATCATGCCACGTGGCTGGGCTTTAGGTGTTACCTGGCAGCTGCCTGAATTTGACCAGACCAGCCATTACAAAGACAAAATGTTGAATGAACTTTCGATTTTGTTTGGTGGCCGTATTGCTGAAGAAGTCTTCATTAACCAGATGTCGACCGGCGCTTCAAATGACTTCGAACGTGCAACCAAAATGGCACGTGCGATGGTGACCAAATATGGTATGTCGGAAAAACTCGGTGTCATGGTCTATGAAGAAGATGCACAGCAATCTTTCATGGGCAGTATTGGTAGCCGCAGTATTTCGGAAACCACACAACTGGAAGTCGATCGTGAAATTCGTCGAATTCTAGATGAGCAATATAAAATCGCACGCGATATCTTGGAAAGCAAAAAAGATATTGCCCATGCGATGGTGAAAGCCTTGATGGAATGGGAAACCATTGATCGTGATCAAATTCGTGACATCATGGAAGGTCGTGAGCCTCAGCCACCAAAAGTCTATGTTGCGGAAAATCCTGTGATTGATGTAACCCCAGATGATGGTCCGTTGACTCCTCCGCCATTGCCAGCGAACTAAGTTCAATAAAAAAACCACCTTCGGGTGGTTTTTTTATGCTTGTCATTTTTGTCATATCTTTTTGAATGTTATATTGAGCTATTAAAAATGAATAAGAAAAACAAAAATGAATATGCTTGTTCTGGAGTCAAGTGTTTACCAGCTTCGTCTTGAACCGTTGAGCTGGGAACATTTTTCTGATTTAGCCATCGCATGCGCTGAAGAAAATTTAGGCGAGATTTTATATAACTCAGTGCCTTATCTGCATAACTTAAAAAAATATTTTTCTCAGGCCTTTGAACAGCAAGCTCAAGGTGAAAGGATGGCTTTTGCTGTCATCGATTTAAACTCCGGCCAAGCAATTGGAACCACCAGTTATCATGATATTAAGGCGGAAATTCCACGTTTTGAAATTGGTTTTACGTGGTATGCCAAGCGCTATCACAGAACCTATGTAAATCGCGTCTGTAAATATCTTTTGTTAAGACATGCTTTTGAAAGTTTAAATGCTCAGGTGGTCGGCTTTCGGACTGATCACTTGAATCTTCCCAGCCAAAAAGCGATTGAAGGAATAGGTGCCAAGCGAGATGGCATTATCAGGTGTCATATGCTACGTAAAGATGGACAGACTATTCGAGATAGCTACATCTATAGTATTTTAGAAAGTGAATGGGCAGATGTGAAAGCATTATTACAAACTAAACTGATGCAATATTCCCAAAACAATTACTTCGAAATCTAGGTCCTAGCCTTATTCCACTTTGCTTTATTCAGCGATCCATAAGACAATATCGGGGTTATTTTGAGTGAGTATTGAATCATGCAGCTGATGCCTTTGTTACCACATGTATGGACATTTGGTGATTTAAAATTGGATTTATCCCAGCCGCATGTGATGGGGATTCTCAATGTCACCCCAGACTCTTTTAGTGATGGTGGTCGGCATAATCAAAAAGAAGATGCAGTTGCCCGCGCACTGGAAATGATCGCTGAAGGCGCGACCGTAATTGATATTGGCGGTGAATCGACCCGTCCAGGTGCCGCAATGGTAGAAGTGGAAGAAGAAATTCGTCGGGTGGTGCCTGTTGTTGAAGCTTTATCCAAACATAATGTTATTCTCTCAATTGATACGTCGCAATCGGAAGTGATTCGTGCAGCGGTTCAGGCCGGAGCGCATATCTGGAATGATGTCCGTGCTTTGACTCGGCCGAATGCATTGCAGACTGCAGCAGAGCTGAATATTCCGGTCATCATCATGCATATGCGTGGTGAACCGACTACCATGAACAATCTGGATCAATATGATGATGTCACTTCCGATGTGATTCGCGAGTTATCTCAACGTGTTCAGGATGCCTTGGATGTGGGAGTGAAAGCGGAAAATATCATGATTGATCCGGGTTTTGGTTTCGCTAAAAATGCCCAGCAAAATCTCAAGCTGTTGCAAGAGTTTTATAAACTGACAGAAATGGGCTATCCGATTTTGTCTGCTTTATCTCGTAAACGCTTTATCGGGACAGTGCTAGATGGTGCAGCACCGCAAGAGCGGGCAGTAGGCTCTGCAACAGCACATTTACTGAGTATTCAGCAGGGTGCCTGTATGGTGCGAGCGCACGATGTTAAGGCTACAGCCGATGCGATTAAAGTCTGGCAAGCCATGCAAATGGCTTAGAAAGCGAGGCTGCGAAATCCCTATATTAGCAATGTTGTTTGGCTTTTAAGCAACAATATGCTATATAGGCACGCTTAGATTAGATAGTCATCCTTTAGAGTGCCTGTATGTTTGCAGATTTACTTCTCCCCATGTTCGATGATGAATATTATCCCGATATTCTGGTTGCTGAAATCAAGCAGCACATCGAACGTTTTGCCCAAAAAGTTGCTAAATCAGGTTTGTCAGATCAAGAAATTTATCAGCTTGCCAATCTGACTGTGGCTGATATTAATGTCATGAAACCTCAGTTTGAAGATCTGGATTCATCTCTGGATGATAGTGCTGCAGATTATATTGCCGAAGCCATGATGATGGTGGTGCAAGAGCACGGCCTGTTCGAGATTGAAATGGAAGAACTGATTACCAATCGTGAATGGTGATTTAAGAAAACCCTGCAGATGCAGGGTTTTTTATTGTCTGTTGAAATAATCTTTAAAGCTATTAAAGCGAATTGAGCCGAGTAATTGTTGCTCTTCATTCATGCATTGCTGATAAAGGTTTTGGTAATAAGCCTGCAGATTCGATTGACCTTGAATCTGTTGTGGTGTTTTTGATTTGGATTGTTGATAAGCCCAAAAAGCCAGTTGTCGGAGTTTCTGCAACCTGATCTGGTCAATCGCACTACAGGAACTTTTAAATAAAGGTTCCAGGATGACCACCCCAAAGGAAGAAATCGCTAAAATGATCATACTAATGATGACCAGTACATCCGAATGAATCAGATAAAGGTTGAGCAATAAGCTCAGAAAAATTGGAATTTGCATATAGAGACAGTTTTGCAAACGCTGACTATAGGCTTTGGAACTAAATTGCGCCTGATATTGTGCATGCCAGATATAGGGATAGAGTAGTGCCATCAGCACAATTAAGGTGACATTAAAGGCAATCGTGGCATTCTTGAAAAAATAATATTCCAGGAATACTGAACTGATGCTGCAGGCTACACAGATCAGAAGAGAGAGTAAATTAATCGCGAGAACAAACTGGATATTTTGCAGGGCATTAAATTTAAAGCGGCTATAACGCAGCTTCAGGAAAAAAGCGTCTGGATGACGTAATTGTAATGTAGCGAGATCGAAGTGTTTTAATTCTGACATGGGGATTTCGCGTTAAAAGAATAAAATGCAGGCACAAAAAAACCAGCCTAATGCTGGATTTTTTATTGCACCATTTTAATAAATATTAAAATGGTGCCCGAGGCCAGACTCGAACTGGCACGCTTTGTGGGCGGGGGATTTTAAATCCCCTGTGTCTACCGATTTCACCACTCGGGCATGTGCGCAATAATAGAGGACGAAATAAAGCTTGGCAAGCAAATTTCTAAATGATTGCTTTCTTTTCAAGCAATTCCGTAGCTTCTATTCTAAAAACCAGCAAATCAACGTTTTTTAAAAGTCAATATTTGCAGATCTTTAAGACGACCAATGAAAAATGATAGAGGGAACTATGAATTCTCATCCAGATAGCTGTCGACATCTAGATGCTTGATCGTTTTACAATATTGATGCTCATATTTCAGTAGCCGCGTATATAACCCGGCAAAGTGATTTAATTGCTGTTTTAGTTCGGCATGCCGAGGATCATGGCTTGAATAAAAACGTAATTTTAGTCGGATCAGACAGGTCTGTTTATAAGCCCAAAAACAGATTTTACGTAATTGTTGTAGCTGATAGTGCTCAGTATTTTTGCTATTTTCCTTGAATAAATTTTCCCGATAAAAGCGCACAAAGCCAAAGCTCACGCCAAAGAAGAATAAGCTCCACATCAGCAAACTACTTTGCATAAAGACCAGATTTAAGGCTTGCAATAGAATCACAATAGCCATCTTGATCGGAGTATGCCGTAATAACTGATACAGTGAATAAGAAGAATGCTGAATCTGGTGCAGAATCAAGGTGAGACTCAACATCAGGAACAACAAAATGGCCAAAATGGCATAACTTTGCGCCTGAAATTCGCTGATTTGCACAAAAGATTGCTGTACCAGATCTCCTAACATCAAACTGATGGGAACAAAAATCATGGCGGCCAAGACCCAAGGAATTAAGAGCTTGGCTTTATCCCAGATTCCACGGATTTTAATCTGACTGTAAAACAGGTAATTTCCTTTAAATGCAGTCGGATATTGGCGCTTAAGTTGCTGCAGCAACAAAGTCACTTGCGTAGTGGGCATCATCCAGAGATTAATTTAATATATAGATGAAGCACTATAGTCGATTTTGCGCAAAATCGCAGAAGAAATGCAGTTTCAGGTCGTAGCGCTGTTTTAATCATGAAGATTTTGATTTTTTAGCCACGAATTATGCGAAAATAGCCGATTCAAGATTTATTTTTTTAAGGACAGTTTATGACTGATCAATCTCCTCAGGCGTTAAGCGACATCGAAATTTTAGACATCCTGCAAAGTATGAAAAAGGATGAGCTAAATACTGAGGCGCAAGCAGCAATTCGTCAGGGTGGTAAAGCTGGTCGTCAGGAAGCGCATAAAGCAGCCTTAGTAGCATTGAATCAGTCATTTGAAGACAAATTTGTCGAAGCCGTATCTTTGGCTTTGGGTCTGAATGCAGCACAAATCAAAAAAATCCGTTATAAAAAAGACCGAATCCGTATTTTAAAAGCGCGCGGTATTGATTATATGGCGATTGATGGCGCTGAAACTGCGCAAGTGCTGTCACAAATTGCCCAAGCAATTGTGCGTGAAGATGCCATTGTCACCCATGACCTGCATAATATTTTCCCATTCTGGAAAGAAGGCTGGCCAATGGTGCAATTCGATAATGCCTACAAAATTTTAGAAGATGATATCCAGATTCACTATCAAGCCGTTCTTGAGGCTTTATTAGCAAAAATCTAAGCTATAACTAGATCTAAAAAAAAGCACCCAAAGGTGCTTTTTTAATCACGATATATCAGTGCAATCAGCCAGCTGATGGGCAGAATAAATAAACGCCACCACGTGATTAATGGCCAATAAAAATACTCTCCAAATCTCAAGGTCGAGTCGAAACCTTGACGGCGACGTTCATGCGGGTAGGGAATAATGAAAACTGTTAAAACCATCAGAATGATGGCTGCGAGTAAAAGCAGGGGATTCTGTTGTTTGGCAAAGAAGAAGTAAAACAAATACAGGGCTGAATAAAAAAACAGACATGCCAATAATGCAGAAATATTCATCACTCACCTTATGGATTTTTTTATTAGAATAATTTTTTGAATAGAGGGCTAAAAAGAAGAACCAGATTAATCTGATTCTTCTTGAATAACTGAATTGGTTTCGATTAGGCGGGTCACCAGCAACTGGTCAATTTTAAAATGATCGACATCCACCACTTCAAACTTATAAGCACCAAATATCACGGCATCTGCAGGACGTGGAATCTTGCGTAATTTATACATCATGAAGCCAGCAATGGTTTCATAGTTCTCATCATCAGGCATTTCATCAATTTCAAGCGCATGCTTGATGTCTTCAATCGGCGTGCTGCCTTCAATCAACCAGGAATTATTGTCACGTTTAATAATTTGCTGATCTGCTTCAATAGGCGTCACCCAGTCACCCATCACGGTAATCATAATATCAGAAAGGGTAATCACGCCAACGACCAGCGCATATTCATTAATGACGACGGCAAACTTTTCCTTGGTGGAACGGAAACGGTCCAGAACTTCCGATAAGGTCAAAGTGTCAGGAATAGTCAGGACATTACGGATGGTATTTTCATTGAGTTGCAGCAGCGACTGGTTGTTCAGAATACGCACCAGAATGTCTTTGGCGTCGACATAGCCAATCACACTGTCAATGTCATTGCTACATACCAGAAACTTGGAATAGGGGTATTCCGCCAGCTTTTGCCGAATACTTTCTTCCGGTTCATTTAAGGTGAAGAACACCACATTTTCACGTGTGGTCATACTCGAAGGCACGTTACGTTCTTCCAGCTCGAATACGTTTTCAATGAAATGGTGTTCCTGTTTCTGGAGCACGCCTGCCTGTGCACCGGCATCCATCACTGCAGAAATATCATCAAAAGTAATATTGTCATCACGAATAGTATTTACTTTAAACAGACGGAACAGCATGTTGGCAATCGCATTGATAAACCAAGCCAAAGGTTTGCAGACTTTAATGAAAATCTGAATTGGCTCGATGACTGAGACTGCGATCTTTTCTGGCGCAATCATGGCCAGACGTTTCGGCATCAGGTCTGCAAATAAAATAAATAATGAAGTGACGACCGTAAAGGAAAGCGCAAAGCTGATATTGTCAGCCCAAGGTCCTTGGTAAAAGCGGGAAACAAAATTATAAATATAAGGACGGAAGGCACCTTCACCTAAAATACCACCAAGAATGGCAACTGCATTTAAACCAATTTGGGAGGCTGCAAAGAAGTCTGCAGAATTTTCTTGTAGATCTAAAACTTTTTGAGCGCGATGATCACCCGACTCAGCCAGAATTTTGAGTTTGACTTTACGGGCACCAGCGAGGGCGATTTCAGTTAAAGATAAAAAACCGGCCCCCGTGATGAGTATTAAGATAATCACAATATTTTGTAAGAGGCTCACAAATCCACCTGTGGATGAATAGTATCTTGGGATATTTTTAACACAAAAAAAGACTTGAGGTGTAACAATGACATCTCAAGTCTTCGAAGTATAATCTTAAAAAATAAGAATTTAGAAGATTTTGAGTTTAATAATGTGAAAATTGAGAATTATTGCTCAGGAATTCACGGTTTTCTTCTTCAATCATCTGGCGGGCGACATATAAAATCAGCTGACGTAACCAGCGATGCGCCGGATGATGATGCAATAAAGGACACCATGCCATTTTCAATTCAAATTCAGGAATATAAAACGGAGGGTCTTTGAGAATTAAATTGTGATTCTTGGCTTGCAGACGTGCGATGCGTGAAGGCAGTGTTGCGATCAGATCTACATTGGCAGCCAATAATCCCGGCATTTGATAGTGACGGGTAAAGACGGAGATTTTACGTTTCTGGCCAATACGTTCTAAAGCCTGATCGATCCAGCCTAAACCGGCCTGTTTTTCAGGATTTACCCCGAAGCCAACACCCATACCGGTTTTAGAAACCCAGATATGCTGTGCATCCAAATAGCTTTTTAAGTTCAGGTTGCTTGCGGCAGGATGCTTGTTATTTAAAAGACAAGAAAAGCTGTCGCGCCAGACCAGAACCTGATGAAAACTTTGCGGAATCTCATTAAAGCGGTTAATTGCCAGATCGACCTTGCCTTGTTCCATGTCACGATACGACACGTCACTTGGCGTCAGAAAATCCAATACCACATTCGGTGCTTCTGAACGTAAGGCTTTGACCAGACGCGGAACCAGCGTTGCTTCCGCATAATCCGAAGTCATGATCCGGAACACACGATTTGAGGTATAAGGACGGAACTCGGTACGTGGTTCCAGAATCATCGACAAGTCAGCCAGTGCATCCCGAATACGTGGTTGTAATTCTAAGGCACGTTCGGTTGGGGTCATGCCTTCAGAAGAACGGATCAGGAGGGGATCATTAAATAAATTGCGTAATCGGCGTAAGATGTTACTCATGGCAGGTTGGGTAACACCCAATTGTTCTGCTGCACGTGTGACATTTTTTTCGCGAAGAAGTACATCAAGATAAATTAATAGATTGAGATCGACCCGCTCCAGATTCATAAAAGAAATACCGAGAATAAATACAAGAAATTATGATGATTATGCCATAATTGCCGAGCCTTGTGTAAAGCGCCGATGAAAAAAAGCCATGTGCTCACTGATAAAGTTTACAGAATTAACACAGGCTTAGACTCTATTATTTACAGTGTACATAAGAAAAAAGATGCACGTTAAATGGACCATCATTTAGCCTTTTTTATAGATTGGGATGAAAGCCCTCTTTTCGCTTTAAAAGAAAATCATAAAAGCTATTCTTGCATTCAAGATTTGAGTGAAAAGTAAACTAAATCAAGAATTCCTTGAGTTGAATAAATCATCAAAGATCAGCATTTTTTAAAAATAAAAGGACATAAAACCCATATCCAGACTTAAGTCTAATGAATTATTTTTAAGCAACATGCGGAAATTTTATTCATTTTTATTTTTAAATAAATATATATAAAACAGCGATTTAATTTAATTAATTAAGATCGTACTAAGACTTTGATCTACTCATTTTTTAAATAAATACTGAAGATTCTTGCAGACTATTGGATTAATTTTCATAAGCCCACTAATCTTTAGCTATCCCAACGGATCGTCGAAAATCTGAACAAGTCATTGAGGGTGTGATTTGAGCGGTTCGTTGCAGAAAAATCCTAATATTATTACAGGAATATATCATGACTACATACCAAACAGCGATTGATGCAATCCGCGAATTAAAAGCGAAATTCGGTAACACTTGGGCAGACATCAGTCCTGAAGATGCTGCGCGTATGCAACTTCAAAACCGTTTCAAAACTGGTTTAGACATTGCGAAATATACAGCGGCAATTATGCGTCGTGATATGGCTGCTTATGATGCAGACTCTAGCAAATACACTCAATCACTAGGTTGCTGGCACGGTTTCATCGCGCAACAAAAAATGATTGCGAACAAAAAATACTTCGGTACAACTGAACGTCGCTACATCTACCTTTCTGGTTGGATGGTTGCAGCGCTTCGTTCAGAATTCGGTCCACTTCCTGACCAATCAATGCACGAAAAAACTTCTGTTCCTGCATTGATCGAAGAAATCTACACTTTCTTACGTCAAGCTGACGCGAAAGAATTAAACGACTTGTTCCGTGCCCTTAAAAAAGCACAAGAAGCGGGCGACACTGCTAAAGCAGCTGAAATCACTTCACAAATCGACAACTTCCAAACTCACGTTGTGCCAATTATTGCGGACATCGACGCTGGTTTCGGTAACGAAGAAGCGACTTACCTTCTTGCTAAGAAAATGATCGAAGCGGGTGCTTGTGCACTACAAATCGAAAACCAGGTTTCTGACGCGAAACAATGTGGTCACCAAGCTGGTAAAGTAACAGTTCCACACGAAGACTTCATCGCGAAAATCCACGCTCTTCGCTATGCATTCCTTGAAATGGGTCTTGACGACGGTATCATCGTTGCACGTACTGACTCTGAAGGCGCTGACTTGACTCAAAAAATCCCAGTGGTTAAAGAGCCAGGCGACATCGCTTCTCAATACATTAGCTACTTAGACACAACTGAAATCGATATTTCAGAAGCGCAAGAAGACGAAATCCTGATCAAGCGTGATGGTAAACTTCACCGTCCTAAACGTCTTGCTTCTGGTCTATACCAGTTCCGTGAAGGCACGCAAATCGACCGCGTTGTACTTGACTGTGTAACTAGCCTACAAAACGGTGCTGACTTGCTTTGGATCGAAACTGCGACGCCTAACGTTGCTGAAATCGCTCACATGGTTAACCGTGTACGTGAAACAGTTCCAAATGCGAAACTTGTTTATAACAACTCGCCTTCATTCAACTGGACTTTAAACTTCCGTCAACAAGCGTATGACCGTTGGGTTGCTGAAGGTAAAGACGTTTCTGCTTACGACCGTGCTAAGTTAATGAGCGCTGAGTACGATGCAACTGAACTGGCTGCTGAAGCTGACGAAAAAGTTCGTACATTCCAAGCTGACGCTGCTCGTGAAGCGGGTGTGTTCCATCACTTGATCACACTTCCGACTTACCACACAGCTGCACTTTCTACTCATGAGCTTGCTCAAGGTTACTTCGGTACTGAAGGTATGTTGGCTTATGTTGCTGGCGTACAACGTAAAGAAATCCGCGGCGGTATCGCATGTGTTAAACACCAAGCAATGGCTGGTTCTGACATCGGTGATGACCACAAAGAAATCTTCGCTGGTGACAATGCATTGAAAGCTGGTGATGATTCTAAAAACACAATGAACCAGTTCAGCGCTTAATCCGCTTAATTGATTCACCAAAAAACCCTGCATCTGCAGGGTTTTTTGTTTGGAAAAATGCTATTAATAAATAGGGAAGAGCAATCTCAAGAACGTGCTCAAGAGGGATTATCCATAATTTCTCCATGATTGGTTTTTATCGCAGCTTTTATGTGTTTAATTCTTGCATTCTAGTGCTATGTCACTGAATATTTGGATATAGCATGCTTATGTTCTGCATCAATTTACCCTTATTTAATTAAAAGTGACCCGGACTTATGCTGTCTAAATTTTTTATCCACCGCCCGATCTTTGCTGGGGTACTGGCGATTGTTGTCATGGCAATCGGCCTGTTCGCAGTAATGAACCTGCCAGTGGAACGTTATCCGGACATTGCCCCGCCAAGGATAACGGTGGCAGCAACTTATAGCGGCGCTTCTGCGGAAACTGTGGAAGAAAGCGTGACTCAAGTGCTGGAACAGCAAATCAAAGGCATTGATCATCTGCTGTATTTCAGTTCCAGTAGTGATTCTTCAGGACGCAGCCGGGTCAGCATTAGTTTTGAAAATGGCACCGACCCAGATACCGCACAGGTGCAGGTACAAAATGCGATTAATGGCGTGCTCAACCGATTACCGGAAGATGTGCAACGCCAAGGTGTTAATGTCTTTAAATCGCTTGGCGATACTCATATGGTGATTAGCCTGTATGATGAGTCGGGGCGCAGCAACAATATTGAACTTTCCGACTATCTGATGACCCATCTGGAACAGGACATTTCCCGGATTGAAGGCATTGGTGAGGTTGATGTTTTTGGTTCACAATACGCGATGCGAATCTGGCTGAATCCGGCAAAATTAAAACAATATAACCTGATGCCAAGTGATGTGCGTGCCGCAATAGAATCCCAGAATACCCAGGTCGCTGCAGGTGCGATTGGTGATCTTCCAGCCATAGACGAGCAATACCTGAATGCCAAAGTTACTTCAGGTTCACGGCTAAAAACCGTGGAAGAATTCCAGAATATTATTGTCAAATCGGATCGTGCCGGCAGCTTTATTTATTTGAAAGATATTGCGCGGGTGGAAGTGGGTGCTGAAAATTATCAATCTTATAGTACCAATAATGGTTATCCATCGGCTGGTCTGGGTATTTCACTGGCGTCAGGTGCCAATGCCATTGCCACCTCTAATCTGATTAAAGCTGAAATTGCCCGTATTTCCCAGCAATTGCCTGAAGGCTATAAAATTGCTTACCCGCGTGATAATACGCCTTTTGTACAAGAATCAATTAAAGAGGTGGTCAAAACCCTGATCGAAGCAGTGATTTTAGTCATCATTGTGATGTTCATTTTCTTGCAGAATTGGCGTGCCACTTTGATTCCTACCGTGACTGTTCCAGTGGTGATTTTGGGTACGATGGTGGTGCTGTATGCACTGGGTATGAGTATCAACACCTTAACCTTATTTGCGCTGGTTCTGGCGATCGGCCTGTTGGTAGATGATGCGATTGTTGTGGTGGAAAACGTGGAACGGCTGATGCATGAAAAGCAACTGTCCGCCAAAGACGCTGCCCTGGAATCCATGCAGGAAATTAGTGGGGCACTGATCGGGATTACTTTGGTCTTAACCGCAGTCTTTATTCCAATGGCTTTTTTTGGTGGATCGACTGGCGTGATCTATCGCCAGTTTTCTATCACTTTGGTTGCGGCCATGTCGCTGTCTTTAATGGTGGCATTGATTCTAACCCCAGCATTGTGCGCGCTTATCCTAAAACCGAATCCTAAACCGGCAAAATGGGCGTCCTGGTTTAATCAGAAACTGGATCATTTAAAACATCATTATCTGAATTTGTCTAAACTCACGATTCAGCGTCAGGCGATCTGTTTGCTGCTGTTTGCCGGATTGATCGGTGTGTTTGCGCTGTTCTATCGTGCTTTGCCAACCAGTTTTTTACCAAGTGAGGATCAGGGGATCTTAAGCTTGCAAATTAAATTGCAGGAAGGCGCCCCGATGAAAAATACCATTCAGATCGGAGAGGAAGTCCGTAAGTATTTTCTGGATCAGGAACAAGCCAATGTCAATCTGGTGATGATCCGTTATGGGCGAAATTTCTCTGGAACTGGTCAGAATCTGGCGACCGGTTTTGTGGCATTAAAACATTGGGATGAGCGTTCCGGTCAGAACAATACTGCACAAGCGATTCGTGAACGTGCCTTGAAGCATTTCCAGAGTAATCGCAATGCACAAATTAATGTGTCCATGCCAGCTTCAGTCAATGGTCTGGGACAAACCGATGGTCTGGATTTCTGGATTCGAGATATCAATGGCAATGGCCGGCAATATCTGGAACAGCAATTTGAAGCGCTGGAAGCTCGGGCGGGCAACTATACAAGCTTTGAAAATCTGGGTAAACGTTCTAATCCTGACAAAGCAGAGCTACGTGTCAATATTGATCAGAAGCAGGCCATGGCCAACGGTCTGACCCAATCGGCAATCAACAGTACTTTATCCAGTGCCTGGGGAGGCAGTTATATCAATGACTTTATTGATCGCGGCCGGATTAAACGGGTGATTATGCAGGGTGATGCTGAATTCCGTTCTAAGCCGGAAGATCTGGCACAGTGGCATGTGCGCAATGACCAGAATCAGATGGTGCCTTTCAGCAACTTCTCGCAAGTAGGCTGGAGTGGTGGCCCTGAAGTGGTCAACCGCTTTATGGGTTATACCGCATTGCAAATGGAAGCGGATCGGGCTAAAGATAGCAGTTCCGGTCAGGCCATGCAGGATGTGGAAGCTTTGGTTGCCGAGCAGGAAGGGGTGGATGTGGTCTGGAGCGGTCTTTCTTTCGAGGAAAAACAGTCCAATAATCAGGCGATCTGGCTGTATCTGATTTCAATTGGTTTTATTTTTCTTTGTCTGGCGGCTTTATATGAAAGCTGGAGCATTCCAACCGCCGTGATGTCAGCTATTCCACTCGGGATTGGCGGCAATATTATTTTCAGTTATCTGGCTGGTTTCCCGAATGATATCTATTTCCAGATTGCCTTGCTGACTACCATTGGTCTGTCCTGTAAGAATGCCATTCTGATTGTGGAATTTGCTTCATTAGCGCAGCAACAAGGTAAATCGGTAGTAGAAGCCGCACTAGAAGGTGCGTCTTTACGTCTACGTCCAATTTTGATGACTTCTTTGGCCTTTGGCGCAGGGATTTTACCGCTGGTCTTTGCTACAGGCGCTGGTGCGGTGAGTCGTCAGGAAATTGGTGTGAGTGTATTTGGTGGTGTCATTTTTGGAACATTGCTGGTGCTGATTTTTATTCCATTTATGTATGTTTTAATTCGTCGACTCATCATCAAAAAATCGCGTGCTTAAAATAAAGGAAAACTCTAGAGCTGAAAAATCCCCGTTTATACGGGGATTTTTTTATCGCCAAAACTCGTCCAATGACTGGTTGCGTTTTCAGCATGGTGTGAAAATTGCTATAAAAATCATCTATTCATACAAGAATGTGTCGTGAGAATGCATCTGATGGGGATTTTTATTCATGTTGTCACACTTTTTTATTTATCGACCTAAATTTGCAGCCGTGATTGCCATTATCATGATGGTATTAGGAATTTTTGCACTGCAAAAAATTCCCATTGAGCATATGCCGAATATGGACGCACCTGCGTTAGGGGTTTCTGCGGGGTATCGTGGTGCATCTGCGGAAACCGTTGAGCAATCGGTCACGCAAATTTTAGAACAAGCGGTAAAAGGCATTGAAGGTTTGGAAAGCTTTCAGTCCAACAGTAGCGTGGGACGTGCAAATCTGACCCTGTCGTTTGAGCAAGGCGTGGATCTCGATCAGGCACTGTTGCAAGTGCAAAATGCGGTCAATGGTGTGCTAAGTCGATTGCCTGAAGAAACCCAGCAAAATGGAGTGGCTGTTTATAAACAAGGTTATGATCAATTTGCATTACTGAGTTTATATGATGAATCAGGGAAGGCGACACCGACAGAGCTTGCTGACTATTTAATGGTGCATGTCGAACCGCGTTTTTCCCGTATTGAGGGAATGGGTGAGGTGGAGCTTTATGGCGCAGGCTATGCGATGCGCATTTGGCTCAATCCACATAAACTACGCCAATTTAATCTGATGCCGAGTGATATTCGCAATGCAGTCGAGGCACAAAATGCACCACTTGTGTCAGGTTCTATTGGTGGATTACCGACAGCACAAGATCAATACATGAATGCCAAGGTCAGTGCAGGATCACGTTTAAGTAGCATTGATGAATTTGAAAAAATTATTGTGAAAACAACAGATTCAGGTTCAGTACTGTACTTGAAAGATGTCGCACGTGTTGACTTAGGGGCAGAAAGTTATAACCATTTAAATTATACCAACGGTCATTTATCCGCTGCATTATCGATTCAATTGGCGCCACGGAGTAATGCGATTGCGGTTTCAGAGCAGATGCAAACGGTATTGAAAAATGCCCAAGCCAATTTGCCTGCACATTATCAATTACGTATGACCATGGACAAAACCCCATTTATTACCAGTTCAATTGAACAAGTCGCGAAAACTCTGGTTGAAGCGATGGTACTGGTAGTCTTGGTGATGTTTATCTTCCTGCAAAACTGGCGCGCCACTATTATTCCTGCAGTCACGATTCCGATTGTAGTTTTAGCCACATTTGCGGTGCTGTATGTATTAGGAATGAGCTTAAACAGTTTTACCTTGTTTGCCCTGATTTTGGCGATTGGCCTGCTGGTCGATGATGCCATTGTGGTCGTGGAAAACATTGAACGTTTGATGCATGAAGAACATTTGGATGCTCAGGCTGCAGCTTTAAAGTCAATGAAGGAAATTAGCGGTGCATTGATCGGGATTACGTTGGTCTTAACGGCTGTATTTATTCCCATGGCATTTTTTGGCAGTATGACAGGGGTCATCTATTGTCAGTTTTCCATCACGTTGGTCGTGGCAATGCTACTTTCTTTATTGGTAGCACTTATCATCACCCCTACATTTGCAGCGCAACTGCTAAAGCGTCAACCACATCAACCAAAATGGGCAAAGCGTTTTAATCGTGGCATGGATAAGCTCACCATGCATTACCAAAAGCTTTCTGCACGTAGCATGCAGTTTAAAATGACGATGTTGGCTGTATTTAGTATATGTGTTTTAGGCTTTGGCTGGCTTTATAAAACCTTGCCCGAAGGCTTGATGCCAACGGAAGATATGGGCTTTGTCATGGGTCAAATTGTGATGCCGGGTAATGCACCACGTTCTGAGATAGAAAAAGTCGGGCGTGAAGTCCAAGACTATTTAATGCAGCATGAATCTGAGCGCATCCAGAGCATTGGGATTTGGTATAGTGGAAACAATGTTGGAGTTGGGCCTTATCGTGGTCAGCTTTTTGTCGTATTAAAGGACTGGGCAGCGCGTAAAAATCCTGAAGATACCGTCTTTGCCATTGTAGATCGTGCACAAAAGCACTTTGCCAATCATGCCAATGCCCAGATTTTCTTTATGGCGCCTTCTATGTCAAGTAATGGACGTGTGGTCGACTTCTGGTTACAAGATCTAGATTCACGGGGCAGCGAGTTTTTACAGCAATCCTTCTCTGAGATTGAAACCCGTGCCAAAGCAAAATCATCGATTGAATATTTACAACTTGATGTACCCAAAGAAAGTGCCGAGCTGAATATTAAACTGGATGTAGAACGTTTACTCAAATATGCCGTACCTCAGCAAAGTTTTAATAGTACGTTGGCTGCGGCTTGGAGTGGTACTTATATCAACGACTTTATTGATCGTGGGCAAATCAAACGGGTCATCATGCAAGGCGAAGCGGAGTTCCGTTCTAAACCTGAAGATTTGGCACATTGGCATGTCCGTAATAGCAAAGGCGAAATGTTATCGTTTAATCAATTCACTACGCTGAATTGGCAAGGTGGACCGAATAGTATCAACCGTTATATGGGCTATAACGCCGTGCCTGTATATGCAGGTATTCCCAAAGATCAATTTTCGAGTCAAACCATGCAAGATGTCGAAGCTTTAGTCGATGAACAAGACGGAGTAAATTTGGCCTGGAGTGGAGCCGCCTTAGAAGAAAAACGTAGCAGTGGGCAAGCTATTTTCTTGTATCTAATTTCGATTGCCTTTATTTTCTTATGTTTAACGGCACTCTATGAAAGCTGGACGATTCCTGCTGTGGTGTTGACCGCGATTCCTCTGGGCGTGGGAGGAAGTATTCTGTTCTGTGTCTGGTTTGGTTTTGCGAACGATATTTACTTTCATATCGCCTTGCTGACGACTATCGGTCTGTCCTGTAAAAATGCAATTTTGATTGTAGAGTTTGCTGCACAAGCAGAGCGGACAGGTCATACTCCGGTTCAGGCCGCGATAATGGCTGCGGGCTTACGCTTGCGTCCTATTGTCATGACTTCCATTGCATTTGCAGCGGGCGTACTGCCTTTGATGTTTGCCACCGGTGTCAGTGCAATCAGCCGGCAGGAGATTGGCAGTAGTGTTTTTGGTGGGGTGCTATTTGCCACTGTACTGGTACTGCTGTTTATTCCCTTTATGTATGTATTGATCCGTGGTCTGATGGTTAAAAAAACGGTTTCTAAATCAGTGGTGATAGAGCATCCATCTTTAGAAAGTGAACAAGCCTGACTCAGGCAGGCTTTTTTCTGGCTAAATATCGAGGAATTGATTTATACAAAAAATATCGTCATATTGCAGCATGATCATTAAAATTATTCACATGAAAAATTAGGATACAGGGATCAGGACAAACATCTCTTGAATGCCAGACTTTTATAATGAGCTGCTTATGCCGACAATTTCAGAGAAAATCCAGCATATCCAACAACAATTACATTCTGAAAATCACGACATCGCTGTAGGCTTACTCAGTCAGCTGAATGTCGCCGATCAGGCGCGCATTTTAAGTCGTTTAGATGCTCGGCAACAGGCCCAAATTTTAAGGCAACTGAATGAATCAAGCTTGGTCTATGCCTTTATGCCCCTAGGGCAGCAGTTAAACGTGACAAAGTACTTATCCATTTCAGAACTTGTTCCCATTCTGGACGCAATGCCCTCTGATGATTTTGTCGATATTTATAAGCAGTTTTCGCCGCCGCTACAGCTGCAATTGATGAGCGCATTATCTGAAGAATCCCAGCAGACACTCAAAGATCTGGCCATCTATCCGGAAGGTACAGCGGGTGCCATGATGAGCTCAAGTTTTGTGACGCTCTCACCCGATTTAACCATGGATGAAGCGATACAGGCTTTACGTGTGGTGGCCGCCGGGCAGGAAACCCTGTATTTGATTTATATTGTCGATGCAGAAGAACGGCTGATCGGTGTGATTTCCTTAAGGCAGATCATACAGGCCTTACCTGAGCTGAGCATTGCCGAGGTGATGCAACGTGACGTCATTTCTGCTCAGGTAACAGATGATCAGGAAATTGTAGCTCGAGCCTTGGCCTATTATGATTTTATTGCTCTGCCTGTAGTTGATGCACAGCAAAAACTCTTAGGAATTGTTACTTATGACGATGCTATGGACATTGTCGAAGCCGAAACCACTGAAGATATTTTAAAGTCGGGTGCAGTGACACCGTTGACTGAATTGAGCCTTAAAACTGCCCCGATTTTGACCCTGTATCAGAAGCGGGTCTTTTGGCTGGTCATTCTGGTTTTTGGCAGTCTGCTCTCGGGAATCGGCATTGCACACTTTGAAGAGATCATTGCCGCACATATCGTGTTGGTATTTTTCTTACCGCTTTTGGTGGGTAGTGGCGGGAATGCCGGTTCGCAATCAGCCACCTTGATGGTGCGTGCCTTGGCCACAGGCGATGTCGAATTTAAGGATTGGTTTAATTTGCTCAGTCGCGAATCTTTGGTGGCGCTGTGCTTAGGCGGCACTATGGCGATTGCGGTATCCATTCTGGGTTATATTCGGGGAGATATTATGGTAGCTGTGGTGCTGGCCATCAGTATGCTCGGGATTGTGTTGACGGGCTGCCTGATCGGCATGAGTCTGCCTTTTATTTTAAATAAACTCAAACTTGATCCTGCCAGTGCTTCGGCGCCGTTAGTGACTTCTATCTGCGATGCTACCGGTGTGATTCTGTATTTATTCGTTGCTTCCAAATTATTGTTTTAATTCACAGATTGATACATCAGCCTAGAAAAAATACTTTATGCTCAAGAAAATCAGCATTATTTCTGGAATAACTTATGCCTGAGTCTGGACAAAAACCAAAATTAAGCCAACAAGAGGTGATACGTCTGGAACGTGATCTGGCCAAGTTTGCCAATATGATGGACTCCGTGGTGCGTATTCCGTTTACCAAGCAAGGGGTGGGGGCAGACGCAGCTTTGAGTACGATTCCGGTTGCTGGAGATATTGCCGGTTTTGTATTGACCTGTTATGCCATTCATAAGGCCAAACAGATCGGGGTTCCGAGTGCCAAACTCAATCCGGTGATGAAAATGGCGGCGATCGATGCGGTAGTAGGATTTATTCCGGTGGCAGGCACGGTCTTTGATATTTTTATTCGGCCCAGTCGCAAAGCGCTCGATGTCGTGCACCTGCATATTCGCGAGGAATATCAGATTAATAGCGATCGACATGTGGTGCATCCATTTTTGCATGAAAGTCTGGAACGCAAGCAACAGCAATCTGGATTCTGGCGCAATCCTGTGGTGGCCTGGATCTGGATTCATATTCCGGATATTTTAGGCACTTTATTCCTGATTTTATTTATCTTCGCGATCGGGTGGGGTGCTATGGCGCTGTATCAATGGTTCAGCCAATGATAGGCTAGCTAAAAAATAATTAAATCCAATAAAAAAGCCTGCAATTGCAGGCTTTTCTTGAATCAAAACTCAAGTTTTACTTAAGCACAATCAAGTTGTTGCAATGCAGCGACACGCTGTTCGATGCTTGGATGCGTCTGGAACAATGCAGCAAGGCTAAAGCCTTCTTCTTTACCCGCAGAAATCGCAAATGCTTTCATTTCTTTCGGCATGGCATCTGGCATTTCAGATTCTGCCTGTAAGCGCAGTAATGCTGAAATCATGGCTTGTTTACCTGCCAAACGTGCGCCTGCTTCATCAGCACGGTATTCACGATGACGAGAGAACCACATCACAATCGACGACGCCAAGATACCGAACACGATATCCAGTACAATAGTAATCACGAAATAGGCAATACCCGGTGCTTCACCTTCTTCACGACCAAAGACATTGCGGTCAATAAAATCACCCGCGACACGTGCGAAGAACATCACGAAGGCGTTTACTACGCCTTGGATCAGTGCCAGAGTGACCATGTCACCATTGGCAACGTGACCGATTTCATGCGCCAATACAGCACGAAGTTCGTCTTTGTTCATACGCTCAAGCAAGCCGGTTGATACCGCAACGAGAGCATCGTTTTTGTTCCAGCCAGTGGCAAAGGCATTCGACTGGTAAGAAGGAAAAATACCCACTTCCGGCATTTTAATGCCCGCACGCTGAGAAAGTTGTGCAACTTCTTGGAGCAACCAGGCTTCAGCTTGGTTACGAGGTGCATTCGGGTCAATCAGTTCAGTACCCGTGGTCTTTTTCGCCATCCATTTAGACATGAACAGGGAAATCATTGAGCCGACCATACCGAACACAAAACAGATGACCAACAGGTTGCCTAGATTCAAGCCACCTGCGCCATGGTAACTACCGACACCGAAGAGTGACAAGATAATGCCAGCTACAACCAGTACCGCGAGGTTGGTTAGCAAGAACAAACCAATCCGCATCATTGAGAAATCCTCTTATTACAGAAAAATAATCTGATTATTAAATGTAAATCATTGAATTCAATATGCGGTGAAATCGAGAAGAATTCAAGGAAAAAATAGCATTTAGCTACAAAAAACACAGGATATTTTTTGTACAAACTGAAACATAGGTCTTTAAAAACAAAGCTGTTTAGGAATTATTCACTCAAATATATTTTTGCAGATGCTGACGCATTCGCGGTGGCATAAGAGCCTGCCGGTGCATCGGTGAAACTGCCATCCGCTTGAGCAATGATCTGACGCTGATACTTAGCAGCCTGAATATTGGAAGCTGTGGTGGTTTCAGTCGAATAATTGTCAGAACTGGCAATCACACGACCATTATCAGAAGATGCTGTATAGGCAGCACTAGCATTGCCAATTCCTTGGGCATATAAGTTCTGATAACGGCTGCTGACACGACGGACATAGTCCTGAGTTTCACGAAACGGTGGCACGCCCTTATATTTGGCAACATTACCTTCACCGGCATTATAGCCTGCCAGTGCCAAAGTGGTATTGCCATTAAAGCGTTTCAATAACCAGGCCAGATATTTGGCGCCTGCCATAATATTCTGCTGCGGGTCATAAGCATTGCTGACATTAAACCGACGGGCAGTCGCCGGCATGAGTTGCATTAAGCCCTGTGCACCGACTGGAGAGCGTGCCTGTACATTAAAACCGGATTCGGTATGCATCACGGCTTTAATCAAGCCTTCAGACACGCCATAGGTTTGTGCTGCCTGACGAATAATCGAGTCATAGGCATTTTTATTTCTACTATAGCTAGGCAATACAGAAGCTTCACTCGAGCCCCAGTTGCTATAACTGTGAATATTGCTGTCTGGATAATAGGTTTTCTTTTCTACCTGTAGATGATTATAGCGGCTTTTCTTATTGGTCAATAAAGTACTGCCATTACTGTCACGTAATTGATAGATCGTTTGACCGGCATAAGCAAAATGACAACAGCTTGCCAATAGCAAACCACTGATCCCATAACGCCCCAAAACATACACATTTATTTTCATTGTTTATATTAAGTAAACACAAGCGAGAAAAATTCAATAAAGAGTTTAACAAAAAATTACGGAATGAAAAGACTTGTGCGCTGCATTTATAAACGAGTTTGTAAATGCAAGTCATTTTTTACATTTTAGCAGTAGAAAAAAAAATATGATTTAATTTAAAACCTTAGGCTTGACAGGGTTAACTAATTGATTTTTATAAATAATTAAATTGATCAAAAAATGATCAATTTAAAGAAAAGCCTTATCTTTTGAGCCGGACAAGTTGTCAAGTCTGTTTCAATCCACAAAGTTATCCACAGCTTTTGTGGACAACTGTGGAAAAGTCCAAAAGATAAGCATCTTGACTAAAAAATGAACGCAATCGTTCAATATATCAATCTAAATAAAACATAAAAATGAAACTAATAAGACATTTTCATGAAAATAAATTCTTTTGATGCGATAGCGGTCTGAATCGGCTAAAATTGCGCGGTATTTTTTTTATGGGTTAATCTCGTCTATGTACTCGCCAGTTGAGTCCGAACAAGGATTTAATTTCAAACCTGAACTGCCAACAAGCTCAGCCTACTACCGTTTGTTGAAGAAGCTTCGCCGCCAGGTCGGACATGCCATTCGTGACTTCAAGATGATTGAAGAAGGCGATAAGGTCATGGTGTGTATTTCTGGTGGTAAAGACAGTTATACCCTGTTGGATATCCTGCTACAGTTCAAGCGCATCGCACCGATCAATTTCGATGTAGTGGCTGTGAATCTGGATCAGAAACAGCCAGGCTTCCCTGAAGATGTTCTACCGCGTTATTTAGAAGAAAATAATATTCCGTATTACATTCTGGAAAAAGACACCTACAGCATTACCAAAAAACTGACGCCAGAAGGCAAAACCTATTGTGCAGTCTGTTCGCGTTTGCGTCGTGGTTCTTTATACGGTTTTGCGCAGGAAATTGGCGCGACCAAAGTTGCTTTAGGCCATCATCGTGATGATATCTTGGCGACTTTCTTCCTGAACCTGTTCCATGGCGGCAGCTTGAAAGCTATGCCACCAAAACTGTTGTCTTCAGACAAAAAGAACATTCTGATTCGCCCACTGGCCTATGTGGAAGAAAAAGACATCATCAAATATGCAGAAATGCGTCAATTTCCAATTATTCCATGTAATTTATGTGGCTCTCAGGACAACCTGCAGCGCGCAATTATCAATGACATGTTACGTGATTGGGATAAAGCACATCCAAAACGTCTGCACAGCATTTTTGGTGCATTGCAAAATGTTTCGCCATCGCAGCTGGTCGATCGTGAATTATTTGATTTTGAAGTGCTGGACAGCCAGCGTGAATTCGACTTCAAAGGCGGTGATTCAACTGAAGAAGCTGTGGAAGGCGAGAACCGTCGGATCAATATGGTCAATCTGGGCTTTGCTGCAGACTAATTTTAGAACGTGTAGACATCAGCCTGCGGGTTGATGTCTGCTTATAAACATAAATAAAAATAGAACTACAAAAATTGAACGGCGCGTACAAAATTCGTTAGCCTTTGCGCTAATGATCATGATATAACAAAGCACAAGCATAATAGCTTCAACATGATGTCGTCTGGATAGTCGACACAAATGAACAAATAATTTGAGGAAAGATCATGCCTGCTTTTTTAACTGATGATTGGTTTTCAACTGTAGAAACTCTAACTGCGCAAGCTGGCGATTTGAATTTGCCACCAGCTTTGGCGAACCTTGCGATTAATTTGGTTGTAGCGGACACTACAGGTAATACTGAACTATCTTTAGATGGTGGGGCAATCAAAAAAGGTTTGTCTTCAAATGCCAAAACTACGCTGAATATGGATGGCGAAACTCTACGTAAAGTTTTCCTAGAGTTTGATATGGCTGCTGCGATGCAGGCATTTATGACAGGTAAAATCAAAGTACAGGGTGATATGTCACAATTGATGGCACTTCAGACTGCAAAACCAAGTCAGGAACAAAAAGATTTGTTCAAGAAAGTACTTGAAAATACCACGGCTTAATTCTACTAAGACATTAGCCTGAATAAAGACGAAAAAAGCTTACCCTGAGGTAAGCTTTTTTTATGTCATTTTGATTAATGCTAAGGTTTTAGCTTAGATATTCACCAATTGTGGTGTGGTCTTGATATGTTCCAAATAAGCACGAATGCGGGTCACATATTGTACCGCTTGACGGTAGCGACCATTATTGGCTTTATTCTGATCCAGATAGGCATATAAGTTCACCCAGTTATTCGGGTTCTTGCCTTGCGACTGAATGCGCTTTTGCAACTGATTCACTGCACCTGGGCCCATATTATAAGCTACTAGTGCAAACCAGTTTCGATCTGGAAAAGGAATATGCTCATAGCGACTAAGCATTTGATCATAATACTTGGCGCCACCCTGAATGCTTTGAGCCGGATCGGTACGGTTACTCACACCCATGGCTTTGGCTGTACTGTTGGTCAGCATCATCAAACCACGCACACCCGTCGGAGAAACTGAATTCGGTTTCAGATAAGATTCCTGATAACCAATGGCCGCCAGTAAATGCCAATCCAGGTCATACTGCTGAGCTGTCTGTTTAAAGCTCGCTTCATAGATCGGCAGACGGTTGTTCAAATCACGTTGAATGGTGGTCCAAGATTCCTCTTTCACCACATTCTGATTATAAAATGAAGCAAGCTGCTTGATGGCACCACTTTGTTTGCCTTTGCAGACAAAAGCACTGGCCGTCTGGCTCAAAGGATCTGTAGCAGATTTAAACACCAGGTTTAAATTGGTATTCAAGCCATTACTTGACAGAATCGATTCATCGCCACAAGTGGCTGAGAACGACGTCAAACGCTTGTTTTCAATGGTGCGTATATCAGTAGTCGTCATAGCCAGATTGGCTTTACCCTGAGCAACCCATTGTAGTGCCGTATTATTATCAGGGACGATTTTAAAATCGAGCTTTACATTCAGATTGTTGGCATAGTTACGAACCAGATCGTAACCGAAGCCATGCAGATGTTGTCCATCTTGGAATACCGTAGTCGGATTTTCAACCGCAACCACGGTTAGCTTATTGCTATTTACCACGTGATCAAACTGAAGTGTGGTCTTACTTGCATTGATACTGTGTAGGGGAATAAATGCAGTGCTCAGTACAAGTGCTTTCAAAGGGAGAGAAGAAATTACAGATCTTAGGCAAAGCCTCGACCCAGTGGATGAACTACTGTGCATGTTGTCTCCGCTACAAGTAATTTATGCCCTAAAAATCACAGCCAACAAAGCCAGAAATTTTAACAGTTTGATAAATTCAATAAGGGTTGGGCAGTCATGACGTCATTCAAAATGACAAGAGATTTAAAGATAATTATGTAGAAAAACTACATAGATTAAAAAGTAAGCATTTCCGGAAGTTGGTGGCATATTAATGATCTAAAAAATGATTGTCAAATTTTGTACACAAATTATTTTTAAAAATAATTTTAAGCTATTGAAATATAAAGTTAATTTTTTTAGAATTTTTCCATTGTGTTAAAATGGTAAATAAAATAAGCTGTTTGTAAGTTAAAACACTGAAAATTTGATCAGCAAGACGTATGAAATCCAACTTAATCACCCGTGCTGGACACGATAAATTGGTGGCAGAACTTAAGAATCTCTGGCATGAAGAGCGTCCTGAAATTACCAAAAAAGTGAACTGGGCCGCCAGTCTAGGCGACCGTTCTGAAAACGCAGACTACCAATATAACAAGCAAATTTTACGGAAAATTGATCGACGGGTCAGGTACCTTGGCAAGCGCCTCGAAGAACTGAAAATCATCGATTTTTCCCCGGAGCAGGAGGGCAAGGTCTATTTTGGTGCCTGGGTGGACATTGAAAATGAAGAAGGTGAACAAAAAACTTTACGCATTGTCGGTGTAGATGAAATTTATGATCATCATCCGCAGCATATTTCGATCAGTTCACCGATGGCACGCGCGTTATTAGGCAAGCAGGTCGATGAGGAGGCCGAGGTATTGACCCCCTCCGGCAAGAAACTTTGGTTCATCAACTCAATTCGTTATGAAAAGCCAGAAAATTCAGCAGATTAGTGTAATTGATTTTATTTTGTGCAGTTGATGCAGTGAAAGCATAAAAATATTTGCCAAGCGTGATTTTTGTTTATATGATGTCGACCATGGAAGCGTGGCAGAGCGGTTTAATGCACCGGTCTTGAAAACCGACGAGGGTGTGAGTCCTCCGTGAGTTCGAATCTCACCGCTTCCGCCAAATTTTAAAAACCCAGTCTATTTGACTGGGTTTTTTTATGTCTCAATATTTTTCAGTTGTTGATCCACTTGATAAGGCAGTTAATTTCTCTCATCATTCTCTACTGAGTTAAATTCAACTCAAGATCATTGCAATACTAAAATCTTTGAATGAAAATACTCAGATTGGCTTTGATTTCGGATGATTTTTAGCTGAATAAGCTGCTTTTTATAGAAGTTTCGCTAAATTTTATTGCCAAAAATCTAATTTATTTATATGATGGCGGCCAAGGAAGCGTGGCAGAGCGGTTTAATGCACCGGTCTTGAAAACCGACGAGGGTGTGAGTCCTCCGTGAGTTCGAATCTCACCGCTTCCGCCAAATTTTAAAAACCCCAGTCGAAAGATTGGGGTTTTTCTTTTTAGGCTGCAGATCTTGAATATTAAATTCTTCAGTCCTGAACTTAATTCATAAAATCTTGAAAAATGGACGTATCGGCCAAATATAGAGTCAGAGGCGTCAACGCGCTATCATACGTCCAAGCATCATATGGATCTCATTATGAAAATTGTCGCAGATGAAAATCTGGCATTTACCGATTATTTCTTTTCCGAATTTGGTGATATTCAACATCGTGCAGGGCGAACCTTAAGCGCAGATGATGTCAAAGATGCCGATAGCCTGTTGGTACGTTCAGTGACTCAGGTCAATGAAGTACTGCTACAGAATAGTTCGATTAAATTTGTGGGTAGTGCCACCATTGGCACAGATCATTTGGATATTGCTGCATTAGAACAGCATGGGATTCAATGGAGTAATGCAGCCGGCTGTAATGCGCAAGCAGTGGCTGAATATGTGATTACCGCGTTATTGCAGGTGCGTCCTGAATTACTCGATGCCAATGCGACATTTACCTTGGGTATTGTCGGTTTGGGTAATGTTGGAATCCGATTGGCCTACATGGCGAAGCTCTTGGGCTGGCGCGTGATTGGCTATGATCCTTTGGTGCAAAGAGAGCAGGTTGATCAAGTTGAATTTCATGAATTATTGCAGCAGGCGGAGGCAATTTCGATTCATGTCCCTTTAACTAAAACTGGTGCATATCCAACCTATTATTTATTTAATGCTGCTTCGCTGGCGCACATGCGGTCTGATGCAATCCTGATTAATTCAGCACGTGGGCCAGTCATTGAGGAAGCCGCACTGATCCAGGATATACAGGCGACACATCGAACCGTGATTTTGGATGTCTTTGAACACGAACCGCTAATTTCAGCAGAACTTCTGGATCTGGTGACTTTGGTCACCCCGCATATTGCCGGCTATAGTCTGGAAGGCAAGGCACGTGGTACCCAGATGATTTACGAAGCTTTTTGTCACATTTTTGGTTTTGCAGCCAATAAACAGTTTGAATCTCAGCTGCCTGTCTGTGAGCAGTTTTTTCAGGGGCAGGATTTAAAAATGGCTTTGCAACAGCATTTATCCCAAATTTATGACATTGCTCGTGATGATGCCAATCTACGTGCCTGTCTCAAAGAAGGTAAAGTCGATCAGCAGGCATTTGATCATTTACGTAAAACCTACCCACTACGTCGTGAGTGGGCAGCACACGGTGGGCCGAAGGCATGACAATGACGTATCAACCCACTTGTGACCTTCAAGCCATGCACGCGCGGGCGAATTTATATCGTCAAATCCGTCAGTTTTTTGCTGAGCGCGATGTATTAGAAGTCGAAACACCGATTTTGTCTCAAGCCGGTGTGACTGATGTGCATTTAGCCTCGGTACAGGCCCAGCGCCATGTGCTGGGTAAAGCGCATACACATTATTTGCAGACCTCACCCGAATTTGCCATGAAACGCTTATTGGCCAGTGGCTCTGGACCCATTTATCAAATCTGTAAAGTCTTCCGTGATGATGAACATGGGCGTAAGCACAATAGCGAATTCACCATGCTGGAATGGTATCGTCCGGGATTTAGTTTAAAAGATTTGATGTTTGAAGTATCTGATCTGTTGAATGTGACCTTGAAAGCACGTTTTGGCGAAATACGTCCGACCATTTTGAGTTATAAGCACGCGTTCATGGATCGTCTGGATCTCAATCCGCTTCAGGCAACTTTACAGGAATTGAAAGATTGCTGCCGCCGCGTTGGTCTTAATCTGGATCTGGGAAATGACCGTCTTGGCTATATCGACTTGTTATTTTCACATATGGTTGAACCGAGTCTGGGGTTTGATACCGCAGTATTCCTGACCGATTTCCCCCCTGAAATGGCTTCTTTGGCCAAAACCCGAATCGATGAAGAGGGTGAACTGGTCGCCGCACGTTTTGAGCTGTATATCGAAGGTTTAGAATTGGCCAATGCTTATGATGAACTGATTGATGCCGACGTATTACGTTCGCGCTTTGAGGCAGATAATGCTGAACGAGCCAAACTTAGCTTGCATGTCATGCCCATCGATGAATATTTACTGGCGGCTTTACCGAAGATGCCGGAATGTTCAGGGATTGCCTTGGGAATTGACCGTTTATTGATGATTGCAACTAATCAAATGAAACTGGAAAAGGTGATTACTTTTCCGGCAGATATTTCCTGATCCAGCGAATTAGATAGTTTTAATTCCTTTTTTGATAAAGAGAAATTAAGCTATAAAAAAAGCACCCGAAGGTGCTTTTTTTATTATTCAATTGTTGCGGTTTGTTGTGCTTTAAGCTCACCAAGTGCCTGAATCCGTCGTTCAATCAGCATTTCGCCAATATCCGGTCCCTGAATATCGGCAGGCAGGTCTTGTGCCTTGATGGCACGTACGGTCTGCATTGCATCAAGGACGTATTGGGCTTGTGGATAAGCACGATCTTCCAGACCTAGACGGCCACGTGAATCACATTCACACGCCTGAACAAAAGCTTCGACACGTTCAGGGCGACGTAACACATCCAGACGTTGCAATAATCGCCATAAGGTTCCCGGCTTAAGATTGAAGGCCTGATGGCATTTCAGATGCTCTTTGCACACAGCCAAAGCCAGCTGCTTGGTATACGTCGGCACTTTTAAACGGTCACACAGGTCATTCACTGGCTTGATGCCTCGCTCTTCATGCATGATATGTCGCGGTAATTCTTCAAGCGGCGTCAAAGCTTTTCCTAAGTCATGCACTAAAACGGCAAAACGTACATCCAGACTATAATTTTGACGACACGCCTGCTGCAAGGACATCATGGTGTGAATGCCGCAGTCAATTTCCGGATGATATTCAGGGCGCTGTGGAATGCCATATAAGGCATCAATCTCAGGGAAGAGTACCTTTAAAGCACCACATTGACGTAATACTTCAAAATACACATCAGCATGACGTTCCGATAATGCACGGGAAGTTTCTTTCCAGACGCGTTCCGGTGTCAATGCATTTAATTCACCGGTTTCAGTCAAGCGTTGCATTAACGCCAAAGTTTCATCGGCAATCACAAAACCTGCACTCGTATAACGGGCAGCAAAACGGGCTATTCGCAGTACGCGCAATGGATCTTCGATAAAGGCATCGGAAACATGACGTAGAATCCGGTTTTCCAGATCCTGTTGACCGCCATAAGGGTCATAAACCTGGCCGGCATCATCCATGGCCATGGCATTAATGGTCAGATCGCGACGAATCAGATCCTGCTCTAGCGTAACGCTGACATCGGTATAAAACTCAAAACCATGATAACCGGCGCTAGATTTACGTTCGGTACGCGCCAGTGCATATTCTTCTTTTGTTTGGGGATGTAGAAAAACAGGGAAATCTTTGCCTACGGGCTGATAGCCTAAGTCAAGCATTTGCGCGGGGGTTGCACCAACGACTACATAATCTTTTTCGTGATAGGGGTGTCCGAGCAAATGATCTCGAACTGCGCCGCCTACTAAATAAACTTGCATGAAAAAACCTCTATTCTTACAAGCATCATGCTACAGAATAGAGGTTTTCTCAAGTTAAGAAACGAGGCTGATGCGTCGTTATCTTGTCATTGGCTTAAAGTGCATCTTGTTCTGCTTGCTGGATTTCAGCAACAGTCAGTGCAGTCATGTTGATCACACGGCGCGTGGTCGCAGTCGGCGTCAAAATGTGGACAGGTTTCGCAGCACCCAACAGAATTGGACCAATCGTTACGTTGTTGCCTGAAGTTGCCTTTAACAGGTTAAACGAGATATTGGCAGCATCCAGATTTGGCATGATCAGCAAGTTTGCAGAGCCTTTGAAACGTGAATTCGGGAATGCAAACTGACGAATGTTTTCATCCAGAGCAGCATCACCGTGCATTTCACCTTCAACTTCCAGCTCAGGCGCAATTTCAGACAGGATGTCATATACCTTACGCATTTTTTGCGCGCTGGCATCATGCTGGTCTGAACCGAAACTTGAGTGAGACAGCAGGGCAATACGTGGTGTCATACCAAAACGGCGAACTTCTTCAGCGGCCAGAATGGTCATTTCAGCCAGCTGTTCAGCTGTTGGATTGGTGTTGACATAGGTATCGGCAATGAACAAGTTACGGTCTTCAAGCATCAAGGCATTTAGGGTAAAGAAGGTATTATGACCATCTTTCTTGCCAATGATGTTGCTGACGAAGTCCAGGTGAATGTCATAGCTTGAATACGTACCACACAGCATACCATCTGCCATGCCATGTTTCACAAGCATCGCTGCGATCAGGGTAGAGCGGCGACGTGCTTCACGCTGTGCGTATTCAGGCGTTACACCCTTGCGCTGCATGATGTTGTAGTAATCATCTGCAAACATTTCATAGTTCGGGTTCTTTTCCTGATCAACAATCGTGATATTCACGCCATCTTCAAGACGTAGGCCCAACTTTTTGATGTTGGCTTCAATTACAGCTGGACGACCCACTAAAATTGGAATTGCCAAACCATCATCTACCGCGATTTGAACTGCGCGAAGTACACGCAGGTCTTCACCTTCCGCATAGGCAATACGTTTAGGATCAGATTTAGCCTGTTCAAAAATTGGTTTCATCATGAATGCAGAGTTGTAGACAAACTCAGACAAACGTTGACGATAATGCGAGAAATCTGTGATTGGACGTGTTGCCACGCCCGAATCCATGGCTGCTTGTGCAACAGCAGGGGCAATCTCTAGGATCAAGCGTTGATCCAGTGGACCCGGAATCAGGTATTCACGGCCAAATGATGCTGATTTTTCACCATAAGTCGCCGCATCAGCCTCAACGTGTGCCATACGCGCGATCGCGTGGACACAGGCAATTTTCATTTCTTCGTTAATGGTGGTTGCGCCAACGTCCAGCGCACCACGGAAGATGTACGGGAAGCACAGTGCGTTATTCACCTGGTTCGGATAGTCAGAACGACCAGTCGCCATGATCACGTCATCACGAACTTCATGCGCATGTTCAGGCAGAATTTCTGGATCCGGGTTCGCCAAGGCAAAGATGATCGGATCTTCAGCCATGACCTTGACCATTTCTTTGGTCAAAATGCCCGCAGCAGAAAGACCAAGGAACATGTCTGCACCTGAAATCACGTCACCAAGCTGAGTAGCTTCAATGTCTTGTACATAGGCTTTCTTAGATTCATCCAGGCCTTCGCGATGTGTAGTCAGCAGACCGCGTGAATCGGCAACGATGATGTTCTCTTTTTTAGCACCCAGAGCGCAAAGCAGATTTAAACAAGACAGTGCAGCAGCACCCGCGCCTGAAGCCACGATCTTGATGTCTTCAATTTTTTTACCGTTGATTTGTAACGCGTTGAGGAGCGCAGAACCGACAATAATCGAAGTACCGTGCTGATCATCATGGAATACTGGAATATTCATGCGTTCACGCAATTTTTGCTCGATATAGAAACACTCTGGCGCCTTGATATCTTCAAGGTTAATCCCGCCAAAAGTCGGTTCTAATGCAGCTACAATATCCACAATTTTGTCTGGATCATTTTCAGCAATTTCGATATCGAATACATCAACACCAGCGAATTTTTTGAATAATACGCCTTTACCTTCCATCACTGGTTTAGAAGCCAAAGGACCAATATTACCCAAGCCAAGCACGGCAGTACCGTTGGTCACTACAGCAACCAGGTTGCCACGAGCCGTATACAATGCAGCAGTTGAAGGATCGCGTTCAATCTCAAGACATGGTGCAGCTACGCCAGGCGAGTAAGCAAGGGCCAAGTCACGTTGGTTGACCAATTGTTTGCTTGGTGTAACGCTGATTTTCCCCGGGGTAGGAAACTCGTGATAGTAAAGGGCCTGTTGCTTTAAAGATTGTTCGTCCATCAGTCTCTCGATCGTTGTAAAGATTACCCGGTCAGCGGGCAAAGAATTTATTTATGTTCCTGAATATACCATTTGTTAGCCAGTTCGGACAGACAAAGACGGCCGTTTTTCCAACAAACTTATTGTGGTGGGGTATGGACTTAGACTTGGGGTATATAAGTCTGATGCGTCTTGTCTCGCACTAAATAAGCGGTTGCATCCTGCTCAGGAAGCGGTTTGGAAAATAAGTAGCCTTGGGCAATATCACAGTCTAAATCACGTAAATATTCTAGCTGCTCTTCGGTCTCGATGCCTTCCGCGACCACGGTCATGCCCATGGCTTTACCCATGGCCACCATGGCACTGACAATGGCTGCCTGCTTGTTTTCCCCAATCTTGCAAACAAAACTGCGATCAATTTTTAAGGTATCAATCGGGAAATCAGTAAGATAGGAGAGGGAAGAATAACCTGTGCCGAAATCATCTAGGGCAATATGAATATGTCGCTGTTTGATTTCATTCAGCAGGTTTTTGACCGCTTCCGAATTTTCAATTAAAGAAGATTCGGTAATTTCCAGCTCCAGGCTGGCGCCAGAAATCTGGTTGTCTGCAATGGCCTGATCCAGATCATCGAGCAATTGACCACGGCGCAATTGCTGCGCCACGATATTGACTGATACACAAATATGATTAAAGCCCAGATCATTCCATTGGCGAATCTGTTTAGCGGCCTGCTGGATCACCAGACGGCCAATGTCTGAAATCAGGCTGGTCTGTTCCGCTAACGGTATAAATAGGCCTGGTGCAATAATGCCTTTTTCTGGATGGTTCCAGCGAATCAGCGCTTCGAAGCCATAAATGCTTTGATCGCTGAAATTGATTTTTGGCTGATAATACACCACCAGTTCATTATTCTGGATTGCTTTGCGCAAATCACGTTCCAGGAAAACCCCTTTGTTCTGTAAAGCATTATTTTCACTGGAATAAAAGTGAATAGTATTGCCGCCGAGATTTTTGGCTTCGTTCAATGCCTGTTCAGCGCAGTTATTTAAATAATCGAGCTGACGGCCATGATCCGGATAAAATGCCACTCCCATGGACAGGGTAATCACATGCTCCTGACCGTAAATATTAAACGGTCTGCTAAAGGCCTGAGCGATGCGTTCACAATGGTGCTGAACTGACGGGCGAATATGTGAAATTTCATAGAGAATCGCAAAATCATCGCCATTTAGATGTGCCACAAATAGCGCTTCTGCATTGGTCATGCGCAGCCGCTGCGCCACCTGACGTAAAAGTTCATCACCGCCGTTATTGGACAGGTATTCATTCAATGGCCGGAAACGGTCGATGTTAAGCCGAATCACAGCCATCTCTTTAATAGAGTCTTTTTGCGAAACTAGATATTGATGCAGCTGATAATTATAATAAAAGCGGTTCGGTAAGTCAGTCAGCGTGTCATAATTTTCCAGATAGGACAGGCGCTGTTCCTGTAATTTACGTTCAGTCAGATCTGATACGATGCCAATATAATGGGTAATCCGGCCTTCATCATCAGTCACGGCATTAATATGCAGCCATAAGGTCGACTCTTTGCCAGACAGAAATTTTGCATAAACCTCTCCATCATAAGAGCCAATCTTCTGGATCTGTTTGACAATATTGGCCTGAAAAGTACGTTGCTGGGATTTATTTTGCACCGCAATATCAAATAAGGATTTACCGATGATCTGGTCACGCTCAAAACCGCTCAGGTATTCGTAGTGGGGATTGACATCGATATAATCTAAATCAAGATTCAGAATGAAAATGCCTTCCGCAGCTTGTTCCAGTACACTGGCCACCAGTTTTAAACGTTCTTGAGACAGACGTTCCTGCTGGATATCACGACGGATACCGACCATGCGCAAGGGTTTTTTATTTTTAGGATCACGACTGATCACCCGGCCAATATCATGTACCCAACTCCAGCCACCTTCACTGAGCTTGATCCGGTAAGTGGCATCATAGCGTTCAATCTGGCCACGCAGATGCTGCTTCATATTGCGCTTAAAATAGGCCAGATCTTCAGGGTGAATCAGATACTGTAATTGCAGATGATGATCTTTGGAATCGCGCAGAATCTTTTCGTCTTTATGATTGGTTAAGGTGATGCTGCGCTCTTGAATATTCCAGTCCCATGGCCGAATACCGGCAATTTCATGTGCAAGTTTTAGATTCTGCTGCTGATTCTTCAGGTCATGATTGATCTGTTCAATATCATAGGTACGTTCCCGTACTTTTTGCTCCAGCAATTGGTTACTGAGCTGTAATTGCTGTTCAATATCTTTGGATTTATTGACTTCAGTTTTGAGTTGCTGGCATAGTTCATCAGTCCAATGCACTTGCTGTTCTGCATTTTTCACCAGAATATCATTTTCCGCATACAGACGTGAGGTGCGGCTGTGAATTCGATAACTACTCGTCGCGCACAGCAAAATCACAATCATGGCGAAATTTAAGGCAAGCGCAAAGAACGGATTGGAATGACCTATATGATAAATTTGCGACAGTAAAAAGGGCAGTAAAGAAGGTAGAAATGCCAGGCAGAAATAACTGAGTTTCTGGGTCAGGTAGGTTAAACCGAAAGCTTGGGTAACAATCAGCAACAAGGCAGACAAGGTCAGTGCTTCAATATCTTCAAATGCAGGATTGGCCTGTGGCAAATAATAATAAATCGTAAAAATACCTGCCGCGATACTGATGCCAACAGCCAGACTCTGTATCTGTAACCAGCGATGTGCACTTTTCTGGTTATATTGTTCAGGTTTAAAATACAGCGTACTTACCAGCCAACACATGCTGACCAGAAATTCTGTCAGAATAAACCAGGTATTAAAATACGTATTAGACGGGCTATATTGAATGTGATAAATACAAAAAATATAAAGGCAGATCACCATTATACTGAGCAAAAAATAGCGACTATGACGAAGCGTGTTCGCAATCTGAGCATCATGTAAATGCTGTTGAATATAGTCGTCCTGATTATCAACCATGTGATTCAATGCCTGTATTCATCCTAAACGGTTTTCGTCCTTGTGCATTGTTGTTATAAAAACCCCAGGAAATGTGTGAAATCAATTAATAAGTATTTGTTATTCTTTAGTCGAGATTAGATGTCTTAAAAATAAAAATCAACAAAATTAAAGACAAATTTTTACCCATCCGATGAACTAAAGCACATAATTCAAAATTGACAGGGCAACAACAGGAGCAGTTTCGGTACGTAGTACACGCTCGCCGATACACCAGTTGAGAAAACCTTTCTGGTTTGCGGCACTAATTTCTGCCTCACTCAAGCCACCTTCGGGGCCAATCAGCAGGGCAAGATCTAAAGTCGCATCTGCCAGTACATCTGTTTCATCTTTATTGGGTGCTAAAACCAGTTTGGTGTTCGGAAGTTCAGTATCCAGCCATTTTTCAAGTGACATGGGCGCTAAAATTTCAGGCACAATGTTTAGACCACATTGTTCACAAGCCGCAATAGCAATGCCTTGCCAGTGATCCAGCTTTTTCTGGTCGCGATCATACTTTAAACGCATTTCACAACGATCCGAAGTCAGCAGCTGAATTTCGGAAACGCCCAGTTCGACTGCTTTCTGAATCGCATAATCCATACGGTCGCCTTTACTCATCACCTGACCGAGCAAAGCCTGGAACTTTGGTGTGCGATTGGCAGGATTAAATGCATTGACCGAGACGGTGGCTGATTTTTTAGCAACCTCGGTTAAAGTCACGTCATATTCGCCACCCTGTCCATTGAACAGGGTCGCGCTTTCACCGACTTGCGCGCGTAAAACCTTTACCCAATGATGAAATACAGTTTCCGTAAGCTCAAGGCTGACATCAACAGTTAAATCAGCATCTATATAAAAACGTGGCATTGATCGTTCTACTCAAAAAATCGGTGAAATAAAGGGCTTAAGCTAAACCAAGATCGGTGACTAGCTGACGGGTCGGGTCAGTAGTATTCATGGTGTAAAAATGCAAACTTGGTGCACCACCTGCAAGCAGACGCTCACAGAATTTAACTACAACTTCATGGCCAAAGGCTTTAATGCTGGCAGTATCGTCACCATAAGTTGCCAGTTGCTTACGAATCCAGCGTGGAATCTCAGCGCCAGTACCATCAGCAAAGCGAATCAGATTGCTGGCATTGGTAATTGGCATGATGCCTGGCGCAACTGGAATATCGATTCCTGCTTTCTGGATACGATCTACAAAATAGAAATAAGCATCTGGATTGAAGAAGAACTGAGTTAAAGCAGCATTGGCACCTGTATTGACTTTATCAACAAAGTGCTGAATGTCTTTGTCAAAGCTTTCAGCCTGAGGATGCATTTCCGGATAAGCTGCGACTTCAATCTTAAAATGATCGCCTGAATGTTCGCGGATAAAGCGAACCAGATCAGCTGCATAAGGTAATTCGCCCAAACCCACTTGGCCTGAAGGCAAGTCACCACGCAGGGCAACAATACGGTCAATGCCTTGAGATTTGTACAGATCTAGAAGTTCAGCAATACGCGCTTTGTCATCGCCAATACAAGACAGGTGAGGGGCAACAGGTGCACCTTTGCCATTAAAGTCATTGATAGTAGACAGGGTGCGTTCACGAGTGGAACCACCAGCACCATAGGTCACAGAGAAGAATTCTGGATTTAAGAGTTGTAACTCTTGATGTACAACCTTGAGTTTTTCCGCACCTACATCAGTTTTGGTCGGGAAAAATTCAAATGAAATTGGAATCTGTTTAGACATGTTCAAATCCTTTTTATAAATACTTGTAATTTTGGATTGCCCTCATCCTAACCTTCTCCCAAAGGGAGAAGGGACTTCCATTACGATAGTTAAAGTCTTTAAAACTTACCCTCTAACTATTTTCACAATAGAAGTTTCCCTCTCCTTTTAGGAGAGGGCTAGGGAGAGGTAAAAACAAAAATTAGTATTTATAAGCATCAGACTTGAATGGACCTTCAACTTGAACACCCAAGTAATCCGCTTGTTCTTGAGTCAGTTGAGTCAAGACACCACCGAAACCAGCAACCATCGCAGCAGCAACTTCTTCATCTAATTTCTTAGGAAGAAGTTCTACACGAATTTGTGCAGCTTTTTCAGATTCTGGAAGATCAGCAAATTTCTCAGCGAATAAATGCATTTGACCCAATACCTGGTTGGCAAATGAACCATCCATAATACGTGATGGGTGACCAGTCGCATTACCAAGGTTCACCAAACGGCCTTCAGAAAGAAGGATCAGGTAATCATTTTCATTTTCTGAACGATACACCTGGTGTACTTGAGGTTTAACTTCAACCCACTTGTAGCCACGTAGGTAAGCTGTATCAATTTCAGTATCAAAGTGACCGATGTTACAAACAACTGCGCCAGCTTTTAATGAATCAAGCATTGCAGCGTCACATACGTGGTAGTTACCTGTTGTAGTTACGATAAGGTCAGTGTTTTGAAGAAGGTCAACATTGATGTCTTCTTTCTTGCCAGTTTGCACGCCATTTTTGTATGGAGATACAACTTCATAACCGTCCATGCATGCTTGCATTGCACAGATTGGGTCAACTTCAGTTACGCGTACAATCATGCCTTCTTGACGAAGTGATTGTGCAGAACCTTTACCTACGTCACCGTAACCGATTACAAGCGCACGACGGCCAGATAAAAGCATATCTGTACCACGTTTGATTGCATCGTTCAGTGAGTGACGGCAACCGTATTTGTTGTCGTTTTTAGACTTGGTTACTGAATCGTTTACGTTGATTGCAGGAACTTTTAAAGTGCCATCACGAAGCATTTCGTACAGACGTTGAACACCTGTCGTTGTTTCTTCAGTTACACCGTGAATTTTTGCAATCACTTCTGGATATTTTTCATGAACAAGTAGCGTTAAGTCACCGCCATCGTCAAGAATCATGTTGGCATCCCAAGGCGTGCCATTTACATTGATTTGTTGTTCAAGACACCACATATATTCTTCTTCAGTTTCGCCTTTCCAAGCAAACACAGGAATGCCCGCAGCGGCGATAGCAGCAGCAGCATGGTCTTGAGTCGAGAAGATGTTACATGAAGTCCAGCGAACTTCTGCGCCTAATTCAACCAGTGTTTCAATAAGAACAGCTGTTTGAATGGTCATGTGGATACAGCCGAGAATTTTCGCGCCTGCAAGTGGTTTTGCTGCCGAGTAGCGTTTACGCAGACCCATGAGGGCTGGCATTTCAGCTTCAGCAAGTTTGATTTCTTTACGGCCGTAATCAGCAAGTGAAATATCAGCAACTTTGTAATCTGTAAATGAAGCAGTAACCGCGTTCATCAGGATCTCCTAGGAAAAAATAGATTGGATCGTTCTGTTCGCGGATGCCGTTGTTGATCAGAACGAATGTCTGACCGATGGTCGAGCCTAGCGATTTTACATTTAGTGCCTGTAAAACGTCGCAGCATCCCTCGACTAGCGCCGTATTGTACTTGGATTTAAAGTGATAGCCAAGTTATATAAAATCCGATACAAATACATTGACTTAAAAATATACTAAGGAAGAAGAATGGATGACTTAGAGGAAATTACAAAATCCATCGATGTGCTGATCCAAGATAAACCACTGGATTTCCTTGGACACTGTGAGCTAAAAACTGGGTGTAAATTATTGATCATAGATTTACTTATAAATTTTAATAGGTTGGAGGTGCATCTCAAGAGGCTCGTAACATATGTAGAAATACCTACATATAAGGATGAAGTGAGA
>NZ_JALJVC010000002.1 GCF_022967985.1 Acinetobacter lwoffii
AGAATTTAGTCAAATAAATGTTATTTATGTGCTATTTCGACTGAAACATCACATAAAAATAAAATTGAGAGGCGTATACTGAACCGGTCTATGGAGCGGATATGTCCTCAAATTCATCTTCAAGCCATATTGAATATGGCTCTTCTGCTTTTAAAGCAGTGCTTTTTTCCTTATTCCTTGCTGGCTTTGCCATTTTTTCATCACTGTATTGCGTACAGCCCATGATGCCGATTCTGGCTGATTATTTCCAGGTCAGCCCGACTCAAAGCAGTTTCCCTTTATCTTTTTCTACCATTGCCTTGGCAGTTGGCCTGATTTTTACTGGACTAATATCAGACCGATTCGGTCGTAAGCCGATTATGGTCTGGTCTCTATTTTCAGTCTCAGTATTATTACTATTAAGTGCAATATTGCCGATCTGGTCCGTGTTTCTGACCACACGAGTAATGATTGGATTGACAGTCAGTGGTGTCGCAGCAGTCGCGATGACTTATATCGGGGAAGAAATTGCAGAAAAAGATATCGGTTTTGCCATGGGCTTATATATTTCTGGCACAGCGATAGGTGGTATGGGAGGGCGTTTAATTGCCGGAGTTTTAGTTGATTTTATCTCTTGGCAATCTGCTACTTTGTTGATTGGTATTTTAAATCTCTGTATTGCAGGCTTATTTTATTACCTATTACCCGCTTCGCAACATTTTAAAGCCTATCCAATCAAGCTGAATCGTTTTAAAAACTCATTTAGGCAGAATCTTGCTGATCCGAAACTTCGGGTTTTATTCCTGCAAGGTTTTATCTTGATGGGCTGCTTTGTCTCGGTATTTAATTATCTGAGTTATCGCTTGATCCAAGCGCCATTTGAATTATCTCATGTCTGGATTGGCGTGATTTCGATTACTTATTTGGCTGGTATTTATAGCTCCCCTCGAGCAGCACACTGGGGACGGCATTATGGCAAATTCAGAATATTGGCAGCCATGATCCTGATGATGCTTGTGGGCTTGGCGCTGATGCTGATTAATCAGTTGGTTGTTGTTTTTATCGGATTGCTGATTTTTACTTTTTCTTTCTTCGCTGCCCATTCGACTGCCAGTAGCTGGGTGTCGATCCAGTCGTTACAGTATCGGGCAGTCGGTTCGTCGCTGTATTTATTTTGCTATTACCTGGGTTCAAGCGTGTTGGGGAGCTCAAGCGGATTGGTATGGGAAAATTATGGCTGGATAGGATTAACTGTGTTTATCACAGCGTTATTACTGACAGGTTTGGCATTTAGTTTAAGACTCCGTTCAAATTAGAGATTCTGTCCAAGCTTTCCTCCTCATAAATAAGATAAATTTCTTTTTTGATATATTTAAACTTTAGATTCAAGTGACAAATAGAAAGTGGTTCAGTTAGTCTCTGATTTTGTATAAATTATAATCAAGCAAGCTAGACCTGATTCATGGTAAAATAATCGGCTTTCATCTTTGATCTTATTTTTAGATCTCCTATCATCTGCCAGCCGAGAATTGCTAGCCATGTCTACTGCTTATACCATGCAGACTGCGCCAAAAGCGTTGTTTGATTACGACAAATATTGGGCGTCTTGTTTTGACCCTGCGCCATTTTTGCCGATGTCACGCGAGGAAATGGATCAACTCGGCTGGGACAGCTGTGATTTTATTTTAGTTTGTGGTGATGCTTATATCGATCATCCATCTTTCTGTTCAGGCATTATTGGCCGTACCCTGGAAGCACAAGGCTTCCGTGTCGGTATTATTGCACAGCCAGACTGGACCAGCGTGGATGCGTTCCGCGTTTTGGGTAAACCAAATATTGCCTGGGGTGTAACAGCAGGGAATATGGATTCCATGATCAACCGTTATACGGCTGACCGTAAAATCCGTTCTGATGATGCCTATTCACCAGACAATCAGCCAAACAAACGTCCAGACCGTGCGGCAACTGTGTATTGCCAGCGTGTTCGTGAAGCTTATCCGGATGTACCAGTATTGCTCGGCGGTATTGAAGCGTCGTTACGTCGTATTGCACATTATGATTACTGGTCAGACAAAGTCCGTCGTTCAGTCTTGATGGATTCAAAAGCCGATCTTTTAATGTACGGTAATGGCGAACGCTCAATCACTGAAATCATGCATCGCTTGGCGCGTGGCGAGAAAATTCACGAGATTACTGATGTTCGCGGTACAGCGTTTATTGTGAATAAACACAACCGTGCCTCTAAAGCCAAGTTTGTGGAAATTGCATCGAATGATGTCGATGCCATTGGCCGTGTTGATCCAATTATTAACCCGTATGTCATGACTGAAGATATCGAGGGTTGTGAGATTGAACAAGGCAAGGATTCTAGCCAGTACCAAGGTTTTCAAAAAGAACATGTCGCTAACCCGATTGTGCGAGCAGGGGATGACTTAGATCCTGATACACAAATTGTGCAACTGCAACCGGCTTCTAAAGCGATTAAACATAAGTTACCGCCGCGCGAATTGGCCGTAATTCGTTTGCCTGCTTTTGAAGAAGTGGCTGCAGATCCAGTGCTCTACGCACATGCCAACCGTATTCTGCATCTGGAAACCAATCCGGGAAATGCGCGTGCCATGGTGCAAAAGCATGGTGAACGTGATGTCTGGTTGAATGCACCGCCAATTCCGTTGACTACCGAAGAAATGGACTATGTGTTTGACCTGCCTTATGCACGTCTGCCGCATCCTGCTTATGGCAATGCACGTTTCCCGGCATTCGACATGATCAAGTTCTCTGTGAATATCATGCGTGGCTGTTTCGGTGGTTGTACCTTCTGTTCAATTACGGAACATGAAGGTCGTATTATTCAGAACCGTTCTGAAGAATCGATTCTGCGTGAAGTGGAAAAAATCCGTGATACCGCACCGGGCTTTACGGGTATTATCTCGGACTTGGGTGGCCCAACAGCCAATATGTATCGTTTGGCCTGTAAAGATCCTGAGATTGAAAAGAACTGTCGTAAACCGTCATGTGTATTCCCGGGCGTTTGTCAGAATTTGCATACGGATCATGCTCCATTGACGCAGTTATACCGTAAAGCGCGTTCTTTACCAGGCATTAAAAAGATTCTGATTGGTTCAGGCCTACGTTATGACCTTGCGGTTTTAAACCCTGAATATGTCAAAGAACTTGTCACCCATCATGTCGGTGGTTACTTAAAAATTGCGCCTGAACATACCGAAAAAGGCCCACTCAATAAAATGATGAAGCCGGGTATTGGGACTTATGACCGCTTCAAGCAAATGTTTGATCGTTATAGTAAGGAAGCAGGCAAGGAACAATACTTAATTCCTTACTTCATCGCGGCGCATCCGGGAACTACCGATTACGACATGATGAATTTGGCGATTTGGTTGAAGAAGAATGGTTTCCGTGCCGATCAGGTACAGACCTTCTATCCATCACCGATGGCGACTGCAACTACCATGTATTACACGGGTAAAAACCCGCTGGCGAAAGTGGCGCGTTATACTGAAAATGTTGACATTGTGAAAGGTGAGAAGCGTCGTCGTTTGCACAAAGCTTTCTTGCGTTATCATGATTCAAACAACTGGCCTTTACTGCGTGAAGCCCTGAAAGAAATGGGTCGTCAGGATTTGATTGGTAACTCGAAACAGCATTTAATTCCGACTTATCAGCCTGTAGGCAGTGCAGACGGTCAGTATCAATCGGCGCGTAAGAAGAACTCGACGGTTGCAGGTGATTCGCAAAAACGTACCGGTGAGCAAGGGAATCGTAGCAAGGCTGCACAAGCTCAGTCACGTCCTTCAAATACCAAGAAGCGTCCTGAACGTGGGCAAATTCTGACCCAGCACACAGGTTTGCCGCCGCGTGAAACAGGCGATGCCAAAAAACCGTTTGGTGGGCCAAAGCCTAAAGCGAAGCCCAAATCACGTGCATAATTAAGTTAATAAAAAGACACTTCGGTGTCTTTTTTTAGCTCTTGGGTAAAGTAACGTAGCCTGAGCTTGTTCGTTGAAAGTGTAAAAGAATATATTATTTGCATTAAGTTCTTTAAAAAAGTGATATAAAAATAACACTTTGTCGGAATTGTCCTACAGCTGGGCAGATATGTATTGCGATCAATTCCATGGATGTTTTAGAGTGCATTATCAGTACTTTAAATCCACTTTCATTGGCATCCAGAGAGATGTCACTTTAGGTAACACAGAATCGAGTTTTGATACCAGTTGTATGGGTATTTAAACAGATTAGTTGTTAGCTCTATTTAAAATAAAGCGTGGGTTTATACTGCACAACAATAAAACAAAAATGATTATAAGAATGCAAGGATTTAGGCATGACCACCTATATTATGATTGGGAGTTTCCTGCTCTTCTGTGTCGTGCTCATGGCATGGAAAAAGCTCGGAAATAATTCCAAACCACAAGACAGCGCGTTAAAGCAGCGTGCTATTTTTAACCTGAATGAGCAATTGACCTTCACTCGCCTGAGAGAAGTATTACCTGAATACATTATTCTGGCACATGTTTCCTATGATGCCTTAATGACGACTAAATTTAACCGGACTCGACATAAGTACCGCAACCTGACTGCAGATTTTGTAATTCTGGATCAGCAGCACCAGATTCTAGCCGTGGTGGGAGTAGATGACCCATTAATTTTGAAGCGTCCCCAGCAGACGGGTTTTCAGGATGCATTACTAACCATGGCAGGTTATCGGGTAATTCGTTACGATGATGTGCCGGAATATTATCAGTTGCGCCAGGACTTCTTGCAGGAGCAAGCGCAAATGCAGAAAATGCCCAAATATACAGTTAGCAATGATCTGAAAAAATATTATTTATATTCGGATTTAGAGCGCAGTAAAATCAAAGCTGTGGGCTAAAACAAAAAAGCATGCCAGAAGCATGCTTTTTTTATGAGTATCGATCTTGAAACATTATTCTGGTTTAACCGCCACGACAGTCAGTTCGACCAATACCCGTGGATCATAGAGTTTTGCTTCTACACAGGTACGAGGCAGCGCTTCGATATCAGCGACCCAGGCATCCCAGACTTCATTGAAGGCTGCATAATCCTTCTCAATATCTTTCAAATAGATGGTTACCGACATGATGTGACTTTTGTCTGTGCCGGCATCTGCCAGAAACTGGTCAATAATATCTAAAGTCTGTTGGGTTTGCCCTTTAATATCCAGTTCAACATCTGTGGCCAGCTGGCCGGCAAGATGCACCAGATTACCGGCAATAGCAATTTCCGAAAAGCGTTTCGATACGTGTAAACGTTCAACTGTCATGTTGTTCATCCTGAGTTTTGGGCATCAGGGCTGCGACCAGTGCAGTCAGCAGACAACCCACCGCCAGATAGATGGCTACATAATGCCATGAACCATCCGCCCAAATCACCAGTGCCGCTGCAATAAATGGGGTAAAACCACCCCCAATGATGCTCGCCACCTGATAGCCAACTCCGGCACCGCTGTAGCGGTATTCTGTGCCAAACAGGGAGGTGAAAATCGGTTGATGGACACTGACCACCATATCGTGTGCGACGTTCGCCAGTAAAATTGCCCCGACAATGATCATCCAGGTGTTTTGTGCATCGAGCGCCATAAAAAATGGAAAGGCTGAAAGCGCACCAATCAAACCGCCCCAGACACACATTTTCTGATGATTGAATTTATCCGCCAGCCAGGCAAAGAAGGGAATACTGAAACAGCTGATGGCACCGACCATCAGCGTGATATTCAGGAAGAACTGTTTGTCCATGCCTAGGTTGCTGGTGGAATAGTTCAGGGCGAAATTGGTGACCAGATACATGGTCAGCAATTCAGTCAAACGTAAGGCAATAATATAAAAGAAAGCTTTTGGATGTTTGCTGATCGCCTGCAAGATCGGCAGTTTTTCTGGTTGATGATCAGCTTTCACCACCTTTTCCACAAACTCTTGCGATTCATCCTGATCACGTCGGATCCACATCGCTACAGCTAACAGTACGATGCTGGCCAGAAAGGGAATACGCCATGCCCAGTCCGCAAAAGCCTGTTCGCCTAGGGTCGCAATAATAATGGAGACTGCACCAGTGGCCAATACCAGGCCAACACCATAGCCGACCTGAACCCCGCTGCTATAAAAGGCTTTTTTACCCTTGGGTGCATTTTCAACTGCCATCAGAGCTGCGCCGCCCCATTCACCACCCACGGCAAAGCCTTGCAAGGCACGGCAAAACACCAACAGCACCGGAGCCCACCAGCCAATTGCTTCAAAATTTGGCAGCAGACCAATCCCGACCGTGGAAATTCCCATCAGGATTACCGTAAGTACCAGCATTTTTTTACGGCCGAGCTTGTCACCAAAGTGACCAAATACCACACCACCTAAAGGACGAAACAGGAAGCCGACCCCAAAGGTGGCCAGAGCCGCAAGGGTACCCATGTTCTCGCCAATACTGGGGAAAAACTGATCTTTAAAAATTAAGGCTGCAACAATGCCATAAAGGAGAAAATCATACCAATCGACAACAGCACCAACAAAACTAGATAGCGCAGCTTTACGTGCGCGTTGTTCTTGAACAACAGAAGAATTTACAGAAGACATGCAGGAGGGGATTCCATGAGTTACATCAGAGTTGCCCTGCAATATTCGGATTTGATCGTCACGCTAATCACAGGACATCATGCTGAAAGTAAAGGTGATTTTCAGCATCTCGGCACATACATGGATAATGCATTGCGCAGATAGAGTACTCTAAAAAATCAAAATGTAAAAACAAAGTTGCCGTATTTTTAAACTGATGCCTAAAACATGATCAAAAAAGGTTTAGAGTAGCAATAACTGGGTTTCAGTTTCGGGGACGCTGAGCTGATACACGCCGACGCCGATCAGCCGAAATTGCATCTGCGGAGCAATATGCAGGTCGTCGAGCAGTAAGTCCAAGGCTTGGGCTAATTCCTGTGGGCTACGCAGCACCTGTTTAAAACTTTTACTGTGTTGCATCACCTGAAAATTCTTGAGTTTTAATTTGACCGTAACGCCGCGAGCAGAAAGCTGTTTCTTTTGCAGGCTTTGCCATACTTGTCCAAGTAAAGGCTCCCAATAGGGGCGACATTGGTTCAGATGCAGGTCATCATCAAAAGTGGTTTCTTTGGAAATTTGCTGGCGTTCCCGTTCCACTTCGACCGGTCGTTCATCAATGCCTTGAGCATACAAAAATAGCCGCCGGCCATATTTGCCAAAATGTTGAATTAGTAAGGCTTCATCGATTTGCTGTAAATCGCCTAAAGTTTCTAGATTCAGGCTTTTCAGTTTTTCCTGAGTGACTTTACCGACGCCGGGAATTTTTTTCAGTGGCAGATCCTGGATAAAACGCTGTACCTGCGAAGGTTTAATCACACAGATCCCATTCGGTTTGTGCCAGTCCGAAGCAATTTTGGCAAGAAACTTGTTGGGTGCTACACCAGCAGAAGCGGTTAATCCGGTGGCTTGAAAAATATCCTCGCGAATTCGCATGGCGACTTCGGTAGCACTTGGGATTTGTTTTAAATTTTCTGTGACATCTAGAAAGGCTTCATCCAGAGACAGTGGCTCAATCAGGGAAGTATATTGCTGGAAGATCTGATGAATCTGTGCCGATACCTGCCGATATTTGGCAAAATCCGGCTCAATCACGATAACTTGAGGACATAGTTTGCGCGCCTGCCCCATGGACATGGCAGAACGCAGGCCATAAACCCGTGCCGGGTAGGAGGCAGCCGCGACCACCGCCCGAGGATGATGCGAGGCAATCACCACAGGTAAGTCTTTCAGTTCTGGACGTTCACGCAGCTCTACCGAGGCATAAAAGGCATCCATATCGAGATGAATAATTTTGCGCATGTTCGCTATCTTAAGGGGCTTTAATCGGATTGGGAAGCGAAGGCTGAGTTGAGTAAATAGGGTTGCGGTCCGCTGAGCAGAATGACTTTTGTCCCTTGTGTCTCGGCAGCCTGAATCAGAAGTTGCAAACTTTTTGGAGTGTCATCGGCAAGACGGGGTAAAAATTGCAGCGGCTGGTTTAAAGGCTGAAAAAAATCATCCCAATGCACCGGAATCACCACTTTGGGCTTGAGCAGGTTCAGGGTTTCAGCCAGATATTGCTGCTGATAGGCATCGGATTGTCTGGAAAGCTGGGCAATGCCTAAAAACAGGGTATCGACTTTCAGATGCTGCAATTGCTCTGGAATAAATCCGGTACTGGCCTTGACCAGAATTTTATATCCTACATGCTCAATCAGGTAATCGAAACTGCCACCTTCCTTAAATTCGGAAAATTTAGCCGGAAGGGTGAAAGGCTGCAGCAGCTCTTCGCCTAAATCATCATTTACCGCTGTAGGCGGGGTATGTTGTGAGGGAATGGCAGTGATCTGGAAATGGCCCCATTGCTGTATTTGCCAAGGCTTAACCAGCTGTAATTGCTGTGGAGTAACTTTGGGATTTGCCCGGGCGATATTCAGTGTGCTCGGTGAACCGACGATAGCAGTTTTGGGAAGCATCTCCAGTAAGGCCGGTATATCCAGAACATGATCATAATGCGAGTGACTGACCAGAATGGCTTGGGTTCGGCTCAATTCATGGTGTTGCACCAGTTGTTCAATGAGTAGCCTGTCACTTTGAATAGGGCGGTTAAGTACTTGCCACAAAGATGGCCGGCCAAAGAAACCATCGATCAGGATCTGATCGTGGCCATCATCGAGTAATAGGGTGGACACACCAAAAAAATTAACGGTGAGACCATGAACGGATGTACCGGTTTGCGGCTGCCACGCTTTAAAGTCACTAACCTTGCCCGAAGCTTGCAACAGATAAGCCAGTGTACACGCGATGAGCAAGAGAAGAATTACCAAACCGAGTAAAACGCCTTTTATCCATTTCAATCTTTTTATTTCCTTGTTGTTTTGTTTTTATAAAGAATTTTTTTCAGGCGATCAGCTTTATTTTGTTTGATTCTCAGATGAAGGTACTACAATCGCATTCTTCTTGAGAAAATCCAGCCATTGCTGTTCTGAGCCATAAAATACATTCAGGTCTACCGGTGTGGTAATGCCGGGAATTTTCCCCTGACTGGTATGTTGCCAAAACGTCCATTTAGGCTGGTTTTTTAGATCAGGCAGACCCTTGTATTCACGTACCCAGAGCGGTACGTCGGGAAAATGTCCTGTCAGTACAATATTATAAAAAGCTTTAGAAATATAGAAAATCGGCTGTTTGCCATAATGCTTTTTCAGGACATCGTGCATGATCTGGATTTCGCTTAAAAGCTGCTCTTTAGAATAGGTATTGATACATTTGCTGTCATATTCCAGATCAATCACTGGCGGTAAGGCATCCGGTTTATTGGGAACAGCGTCAATAAAGTTCTGTGCCTGAATGCTGCCATCGCGGCAGAGGCGGTAGAAATGATAGGCACCGACCAGAAAGCCGCGTTCCCGGGCCTTGAGCCAGTTTTCCTGAAATTTGGTATCTTTAAAGTCGCCGCCTTCAGTGGCTTTCAGATAAACAAATCGGTATTTTTCAGGCGAAATCTGCTGCCACTGAATCTCTTTTTGATGATGCGATACATCAAAACCCTGGATTGGGTAATCGGCCGCATGGGCAGAGGGTGCTTTCATCAGGCAGAGATAGACCATGGCGCTAGCGATCACAGTGATCAGCACGCCAAGCCCAATCAAGAGCGATTTATTAACTCTGTTCGGAGCCTGATTTTTTTGCATCTTCAGTCCTTGCCTATATGTGATTTAGCCTAAAACTTACAATCAGCCAAAAGTGAATATATCGCATCAAACCGGGGTATTTTTAGGAATATGCCAGAAAATATAGGCTGCAATAATATTGATACAGCCTAAACAGATCAGTGACATATGAAAAGCAGCCACCAGATTGTCAGCGCCGTAATAGGCACTCAGCATGTTTACCAGTGTTCCTGCCAGTGCCACCCCGATACTCATCGACAGCATCATGATCATCGACAGGAAACTGTTGCCGCTACTGGCATCCTGCTGGCTTAAGTCCTTTAAGGTCAGGGTATTCATCGACACGAATTGCAGTGAATTTAAAATGCCGAAGATAAAGAAATGAATCGCACGGAGCCAGATAGGGGTTTCCGCTGTGGTTAGGGCAAAACTGGCAATACACAGACCCACCAGCAAAGTATTGACCAGCAAGACACGGCGATAGCCAAAACGCTGAATGATGTTGCGGATAATCGGTTTGGAGGCCAGCGAACCGAGCACAGTCGGAATCATCAATAAACCGGTAATAAAAGGTTCAAAACCGAATGCGACTTGCAACATCAGAGGCAATAAAAACGGAATCGAGTTGCCGCCGAGACGGGCAAAGAAATTACCCAAAATACCAATCGCATAAATTTTATTTTTAAACAGCCGGCTGCGAAACAGGGCGTTGCTATGGGTATGCGAATGATAGGCATAAACCAAGGTGGCCAATAAACCGGCTAGAATCAGGCTCAGGCTCCACCACAGCGAGTTTTGTGGACTGGCAAAATTTTCAATTCCCAGACAGAGGCCCACCATGGCCACGACCAGCAAGATAAAGCCCCAATAATCAAAGCGAGCGACTGTAGGTTCAAGTACATTCGGCATGGCCTTAAAGGTAATCAGTGCGCCCAGCAAGCCAATCGGCAAATTGATCAGGAAAATCCAATGCCAGGACAGATATTCGACCATCCAGCCACCTAGGGTCGGCCCAATTAAAGGACCAATCAGGCCGGCCAGACTCATCAGGCTCATAGCGGCCAGAAATTGGGTACGGGGAATGATCTTCAGCATCGCCAAACGGCCGACCGGCAGCAATAATGCACCACCGATCCCTTGAAAGATCCGGTACACCAATAATTCATTCAGGCTACTTGACCAGGCACAGCCCAAAGAGGCCAAAGAGAAAATAATAATCGCAGCAAAATAGGTATTTCTAACCCCGAACCGGTCTGCCAGCCAGCCACTTAAAGGAATGCAGGCTGCCACAGACAGCACATAAGCCACAACCACACTATGCATGCGTAGCGGATCTTCCTGCAAATTTTGGGCAATTGCAGGTAGGGCGGTATTAATAATGGTGGTATCCAGCCCCTGCATGAAAAAGCCAATCGAGACCAACAAGACCAGCAGTCTGAACTCGGGATCTAAGGCTTGATGCGTAGGCGTGGCATTCATAATTCTGGAAAACTGAAAATTTTGAATAGTTTAAAGGAATCAGTCGAGTCTGTCGTATATAAAGCGTGTCAACTTTTATAGCAGTGTTGTGTCAAGTAACTGCAACCGATCTGTCATGGCACTGCAATGCTCTGGTTATAAATTGGTCACGAATTCTTCATGATAGATCAACAAAAAATGAAATTAAAATTAAAGTCTTTGATAGTGGCCATGCTGGCTGTGGGGATGGTGGCATGTGGAAGTGAGAATGAAAATGAAACACCGGTTCCAATCGTCGAGGCTACACCGAACTCGATCGAGTTAAGCAAATTAGCTGCTTATGAATCGGGTATGTTTGCGCAAAGTGCAGCAGAAATTCCGGCCTTTGATGCCGAGAGTCAACGCCTATTCGTGGTCAATGCCAAAGAAGGCGTATTGGATGTACTGGATTTAAGTCGACCTGATCAGCCGAAAAAAATAACATCTATCACGGTCGATGACATTGCGCCAGAGGCTGAGGTCAACAGTGTCGCGGTACATAATGGCATTGTCGCCATTGCGATTCAGGCTGCTGTGAAAACCGATCCTGGCTATGTGGCCTTATATCAGGCCAAAGACCTGAGTAAGCTGGCCCACGTACAGGTGGGTGCCTTGCCGGACATGTTGACTTTCACACCGGATGGTCAAAGCTTGCTGGTGGCCAATGAAGGCGAGCCTTCTGATGATTATCAGGTCGATCCAGAAGGTTCAGTGTCTGTCATTAGTCTGGCCAATTTAAAAGCCCCGATCGTTCGTACAGCAGACTTTAAGGCCTTTAACGGACGGGAAGCAGCATTGCGTGAACAGGGCATCCGCATTTTCGGACCAAAGGCCAGCGCAGCGCAGGATTTTGAACCTGAGTACATCACTGTTTCAAAAGATGGAAAAACCGCCTGGGTTGCCTTACAGGAAAACAATGCCTTGGCCAAAATTGATGTGGCTTCTGCCAAAGTACTTGCTGTTTATCCATTTGGCTTCAAAGATCATGGCATGAAGGGTCATGGCATGGATATCAGCGATGCGGATGGTATCGACGGTAAAGGCAAAATCAATATTCAAACTTGGGCCAATGTCCGTGGCTTATATATGCCAGATGCGATTGCAAGTTTCGAGGTCGCGGGCAAAACCTATATTGTGTCTGCCAATGAAGGCGATGCCCGTGCCTGGGGTGAAAACAATCCTGCATATTTCAATAACGATACCAGCCAGGGCTTTGTAGAAGAATGGCGGGTGAAACACTTGGTCCATACCAAAGGTTTTGACCGCCGTCTGGGTGATGATTTGCCAGCTCATCTTCGTGTATTGGCCAAAGGAGCAGAACTCAATCCGAATAATTTTGCGTATTGTGGCGCGGTGGCAGGGGATGCCAAAGACTGCCGTGAAGATCATCTGCTGGGACGTTTAAATATTACGTGGACTGAAGGCTATCAAAAAAATGCCGATGGTACAGCCAAACTGAATGAACGGGGCAATCTGGTCTATGATCATTTATATAGCTTTGGTACACGCTCGGTCAGTATCTGGGTGGAAAATGATCAACAGACCGGTTTAGAACTGGTATGGGATTCGGGTGATCAGTTTGAGCAGTATATTGCCAAACATCATCCTGAGATTTTCAACTTTAATCATGAAGAAGCCGGACTGGATAATCGCAGTGACAATAAAGGGCCGGAACCTGAAGGGGTGACCTTGGGGCAGATTGGTCAAAAAACCTTTGCCTTTATTGGGCTGGAGCGTGTCGGTGGCATCATGGTCTATGATGTGTCTACACCTGCATCACCAGTCTTCGTGCAATATATCAATTCACGTGATTTTAAAGCGACCACAGAGCAGATTGAAATAGGACAAGCCGGTGATTTAGGACCGGAAGGTTTGGTATTTATTCCTGCCAAAGACTCCCCGAATAAGAAACCACTCTTGGTGGTCGGCCATGAAGTCAGTGGCAGTACCACGATTTATCAAGTAAATCTCAAGTAGTCAAAAGCTTTTAAATTCAGGGCACTTCGGTGCTCTTTTTTGTAAGGTGACCGCATATATGACATTTTTGTCATTAAAATGAAATAAAACCGTCATAATCTTGGGCCAACTTTTCAGCAATGCTGAAATCTCCTCGCGTATAGGTTTGTTTTTATGACAATCGAGATTTTGATGGTGATCGGCTTCTGTTTGGCCGCTTACTCTATTGTCGGAAATGATGTACCTCAAACCCTAGGGACATTTATTTCTTCGAATTCACATCGCCCATGGTGGGTGTTGTGGATTTATATCAGCTCAATTTTAATTGTCGTATTGGTCTATGGTTGGTATGCATCTGGGGTGGGTGATGCCTCATACGGTCGTTTAGAAACGATTCCTTTCCCTGAAGGTGGTATTACCTGGCTGTATATTGTGCCGCCAATTCTCCTGTTACTACTGACCAGATACGGGATTCCAGTCAGTACCACCTTCCTGGTGCTTACGATTTTCTCTCCTGCCAGCTTAGGCTCGATGATGGTCAAATCGATGATGGGCTATGCCGTCGCCTTTATTGTAGCGATTGTCATCTATCGTTTTGTGGTCAAGCAGCTGGCACGCCATTTTGCCAAGACACGTCATCAGGAGCACTCCAAGGTCTGGATGGGCTTGCAGTGGGTTTCTACCGGTTTCCTGTGGAGTCAATGGCTGATTCAGGATCTGGCTAACATCTTCGTGTATGTGCCACGTCAGGTGCCGTTTGAATTCCTGATGTTTGCGATTACGGTATTCGTGGTCTTGCTGGGTGTGATTCTGTATCAACGTGGCGGGGCGATCCAGAACATTGTCGACACCAAAACCGGTGTGACCGACATTCGTGCTGCAACGATTATCGACTTCATGTATGCCATTATCCTGTTAGTTTTTAAAGAGTGGAGCAACATTCCAATGAGTACCACCTGGGTATTCCTGGGCTTACTCGCAGGTCGTGAATTTGCCATGTCAATGATTCTGGATGAAGTCAACAAACATCGTACTTCACGTAATGTCAGTGCAGATGCCATGAAACTGATGTTCGGTCTGGCCATGTCGGTCATTCTGGCAACAACTTTGCCGATGTTTTATGAGTTTGTGACGAATTATGGTCAATAAGTCCTGATATTAAAAATCCAATAAAAAAGCGAGCCAGGTGCTCGCTTTTATCTTAATTGGAATGGTTTAAACCACAAATCTTTGCGGATGGCCTAAATTAGTTAAAGTTGTATAAATTTCTTCTTCGTGTTCGCAAATGATCAGTTTGGCGCGATGCTGTGGCGGTAAAAAACCATCTTCGACCGCACGGTCCAGCTGTGCAATCAAGGCATCATAGAAGCCATTCACATTATACAACATCATCGGTTTTTGATGCTGGTTCAACTGGCCCCAGGTGGCAATTTCCAAAATTTCTTCAAACGTGCCGAGTCCACCTGGCAAGGCCACAAAGGCACAGGCCCGCTCGGCCATCATGGCTTTACGTTGATGCATGCTGGTCACCACATGTAATTCGGTCAGCTGATTATGGGCAATTTCATAATCCAGCATAAATTCAGGAATCACCCCAACGGCTTCACCACCATGCTGGATCATGGCATCCGCGACCTGTCCCATCAGGCCAATACTGGCACCACCATAGACCAGACCAAAACCATGTTCTGCCAGTCCTTGCGAGAGATGAATGGCTTTTTCTAAATAAACCGGTTTGTTGCCTGCACGTGAACCACAATAGAGTGCCACTAAAGGGCGTGTTGTTTTTGGGGAGTTTTCTTTAAAATAATCTGTCATTTGAATTACGCTTTGCATTTATTTTCTTCACCTTATCATTTTTCTTTCTTGTGACTCTAGCTTAATTAATAAATATGACAATTCTGTGTGCGGCTACATTTTCACTGCATTATAGCTAGGCAAAATTCATCGATAAACAGCCATGAAAAAAGGTGAATTTCGATTTGATCTTGCTATACTAAAAATTGGTTTCACAACAATAGAACGAAAATGGGTAGTGGTAGTTGGCCGTGTAACTCTATAAATCGCCGTCAAATAATTGATATTATTCAATATCAAAAATATTATGCTGTTTCATTACAGTCTCGGTTCATTCAATGCAGCAGTCCTGAGTGTCAGGAGCCAAGCGTATGATCTTTGAATGGATGTCGGATCCTTCAGCTTGGGTCGGTTTACTCACATTAATTGTTCTTGAGATTGTACTCGGGATCGACAATCTGGTTTTTATTGCCATTTTGGCGGAGAAACTGCCACCAGAACAGCGTAATGCCGCGCGGATTGTGGGCTTAATGCTGGCCTTGGTGATGCGTTTGATCTTGCTGGCTTCGATTGCCTGGGTGGTGACCCTCACTGATCCACTGTTCCACATTTTTGATCATGCTTTCTCGGGCCGAGATCTGATTCTATTGTTTGGTGGGGTATTCCTGCTGTTTAAAGGCACCATGGAACTGCATGAGCGTCTGGAAGCCAAACCGGTCATCAAAGAAGAAAATCCGGTCCATGCGGTATTCTGGATGGTGATTGTGCAGATCGTGGTGCTGGATGCCGTTTTCTCATTGGACAGCGTGATTACTGCGGTTGGCATGGTCAAAGACCTGTCAGTTATGATGATTGCCGTGATTATTGCCATCGGGATTATGCTCTGGGCATCCAAAGCCCTGATGGATTTCGTCAACAGACATCCGACCGTGGTGATTCTGTGTCTGGGCTTCCTGATGATGATCGGGTTCTCGCTGGTGGTCGAAGGCTTCGGTTTCCATATTCCGAAAGGTTATCTGTATGCTGCAATTGGCTTCTCGGTGATTGTCGAATTTATTAACCAGACCATGAAACGCAATCAGGAAAAAATGGTGACCACCACGGATATGCGCTACCGTACTGCTTCAGCCGTAATGCGGATGCTGGGTGGTAAACCTGCTCAGGACAATGATTCGTCTGAACCGGAAGATGTTCTGGCTACGCGTGCCTTTGCTGATGAAGTCTTTAATGATGACAATGGCATCTATCATAGTGTCATGGTGCAGGGGGTACTGGGTCTGTCTGAACGTCCGGTCAAGTCGGTAATGACGCCACGTCCTGAACTGGAATGGATTGATCTGGACAATGACGCTGACAGTATCAAAGAACAGTTATTGCAGATGAGCCACTCGCGTCTGATTATCGCCCGGGGTGAACTGGATAATATTGCCGGTGTGGTACTGACCCATAAAGTCCTCAACGAATACATTGAAACCGGGGTGCTGGATTTTGAAAAGCACTTACGTGAACCGGTGATTGTGCATGAAAATGCCCAGGTCTTGATGGTGATGGAACAGTTGCGTCAGGCTCCATTGCAGATGGCAATTGTCCTGAATGAATATGGTTCAATTGAAGGGATTGCCACCCCAATTGATATTCTTGAAGCAATTGCCGGTGAATTCCCGGATGAAGATGAGTTGCAAGCCGCCGCGGAAAGCCTGGAAGATGGCAGCCTGATTCTGGATGGTTCCACCGATATTCGTCATGTTTCCTTGCTGCTGGATCGTGATCTGGTCAATGAAACCGAAGAATATTCGACTTTATCTGGTTATGTATTGTTCCATATGGCACGTTTACCACATAGCGGTGAAAAGTTTGAAGCAGATGGGCATATCTTTGAGGTCGTGACGATGGACGGTCATAAGATCGATAAAGTGCATATCATTCCGCAGCTTCCTGCACAGGACTAGATTCTAGCCAATGTTTGGCCTGTAAAGTTTGCTAAAATAGCCCGCATTGTCGGGCTATTTTTATGGAACTGAAATGTCAGAAGCATGTCCATGTGGACAAGGCGAATATCACAGTTGTTGTCAGCCACTGCATGTAGGGCAAAAGGTCGCAGAGACTGCACAGCAACTCATGCGTTCCCGTTACAGTGCCTTCGCCAAGCATGAAATCGATTACATCAAAACCACGACTGCGCTGGGTCAGCAACAAGCGCTGGATCTGCAGGCAATTAGTGAATGGAGTAAAGCCAATCAATGGTTAAAGCTTGAAATTGTTCAAGCCAATGAAAAACTAGATAAAAATCATGCCTTGGTCGAGTTTAAGGCACATTATCATGATGGCAAGCAGGCACAGGTGCATCATGAAGCTTCGCATTTTGTGAAGTTTGAAGGTCGCTGGTATTTTCTGGATCCGACTACAGACCATAACATCACCATGAAACAGGCCTGCATTTGTGGTTCGGGGAAAAAATTTAAGCAATGTTGTGCCGGATTCTTATAACTTTCACACAGATTTAGCTTAGAATAGCCGCCATCTCATAGCCTCAGGTGGAAGCAGGGCGATGTTACTGACCGTCATCTATATTATTGCAATTACCGCTGAAGCCATGACCGGGGCACTGTCCGCTGGCCGGCGCAGCATGGACTGGTTTGGCGTGATGATTATTGCCTGTGTCACGGCACTGGGCGGTGGTTCGGTCCGTGATGTTCTGCTCGGACATTATCCCTTGACTTGGGTCAAACATCCCGAATATCTGGTGCTGACCTGTTGCGCCGCCTTCGTCACCATCCTGATTGCCAAATGGATGCGACAGTTACGTAATGTCTTCCTGGTACTGGATGCCTTGGGGCTCATTGGCTTTACCATTATTGGCTGCCAGATTGCCCTGGAAATGGGACATGGTTTTGTGGTCAGCGCCGTCGCGGGTGTTTTGACCGGAGTGTCTGGCGGGATTTTGCGTGACATTTTATGTAATGACGTGCCGCTGGTGTTCCGCCGTGAACTGTATGCCAGTATTGCCTTTGTTTCAGTGATCTTTTACTGGCTCTGTAGCCACTACGGCTTGTCGCAGGATCTGACCATTTTGTCTACCCTGATTTTTGGTTTTAGCTTACGTCTGATCGCCATCTATTTTGGTCTGGAAATGCCAAAATTCATTTATAAAGATGATGATGAGCACTCGGCATCTTCCAAAGACGAATCTTAATTTTTAAATGTATAAAGTGCGGCAATAAAAATAGCCGCATTCAGCTCAATTCGTAGTATAAAAAATATAAAGCAGCCCACCTGTTGAGAAAGCAGCATCTCCCGTTCCACCTGATCAGAGATTTTTGTTATGGATTTAGTTTCTCGCATACAACGCTTACCGATTGGTAGGTTTCACTACACCTTGCTGGTGGTGATTGGACTGGGCTGGATGTTTGATGCGATGGATACCGGATTGATTTCCTTTATCCTGGCAAAAATGGCTGAAGACTGGCAGATGACTGCCGATCAAAAAAGCTGGGTGGTGTCGATCGGTTTTGTCGGCATGGCGATCGGGGCGATTTGTTCAGGTGGCCTGGCAGACCGTTTTGGCCGTAAAACAGTCTTTGCTGCGACCCTGGTCATTTATAGCCTGGCCACTGCAGCTTGTGCTTTTGCACCGGATCTGACCTGGCTGCTGGTATTCCGTTTTATCGTCGGTTTGGGCTTGGGTGGTCAGCTACCCGTGGCCGTAACGCTGGTCAGTGAATATATTCCTGCGCATGTACGTGGCCGTTTTATTGTCTTGCTGGAAAGTTTTTGGGGGCTGGGCTGGCTGGTCGCGGCGCTAGTATCGCGCTTTATCATTCCAGATTTTGGCTGGCAAACCGCTTTCATGATTGGTGGCCTGCCTGCGCTGTATGCCATCGTGATCTGGAAAATGGTGCCGGAATCTATTCCTTTCCTGATTAACCGTGGCCGTATAGAGGAAGCTTCGGCACTGGTGAAAAAGATTGAGCGTCAATGTGGCGTTCAAGTCTATGAAATTTTTGAAGTGAAACCGGTCGCAGAGAAGCAGAATATTTCATTTTCCCAGTTATGGTCGGGTATCTTTGCGCGCCGTACGCTTATGCTCTGGCTGATCTGGTTCGGTATTATCTTTTCCTATTATGGCATCTTTACCTGGTTGCCAAGTTTACTGGTCAAAGAAGGCTATAGCATTGTCCAGTCTTTTGAATATGTGCTGATTATGATTCTGGCGCAGTTGCCCGGTTATCTGGTGGCGGCATGGCTGGTCGAAAAACTCGGTCGTAAGCCGACTTTGGCCGGCTTTATTGGCATGTGCGCGATTTCTGCCTATTTCTTTGGTCAGTCGGGTAGTGTTACTGAAATCGTGATTTGGGGCTGTCTGATGTCCTTCTTTAATCTGGGTGCCTGGGGCGTACTCTATACTTATACGCCGGAACAATATCCGACCAATATCCGTGCCTTTGGTTCAGGCTGGGCCGGGGCTGTTGGCCGGATTGGCGGTATCGCGGCACCTTTTGCTGTAACCCATCTGATGGGTATGCCGAATGGCTTTAGCTATGTCTTTACCATGTTTACGGCAGTTCTGGTCGCTGTCGCGATTGTGATTCTGGTCTTGGGTGAAGAAACCAAAGGCAAGACCCTCGAATCGATGGGCTTATAAAGGGAATGATTTTTTAGTTGCTTAGGGCCTATAAAGTGGATATTTTTAGGCCATAAGACACAAATTGTCGCGCTGAACGATTTGATGCCCTTGTGTCATCTACAGCCACGACTTAGCATAAGAAACATTGATACAAAAACGAATTATTTAGGACTATAGGTTGTTATGACAAGCCTTGCGCATCATGCGACAGAAAACCGCTCCGTAGCAGAATTTACCGAACAAGCTTATCTGAATTACGCCATGTACGTGATTATGGATCGGGCACTCCCTCATATTAGCGATGGCCTGAAACCGGTACAGCGCCGGATTGTCTATGCCATGAGTGAGCTGGGCCTGAAATGGACCAGCAAACCAAAGAAATCGGCACGTACAGTCGGTGACGTACTGGGTAAATACCATCCGCATGGTGACTCGGCCTGTTATGAAGCCATGGTGCTGATGGCACAGCCCTTTAGTTATCGTTACCCGTTTATTGAAGGGCAGGGCAACTGGGGTTCACCAGATGATCCAAAGTCTTTCGCAGCGATGCGTTATACCGAAGCCAAGCTTTCCCAGTACAGTGAACTATTACTGTCTGAACTGGGACAGGGCACCTGTGAATGGCAGGACAACTTTGACGGTTCGATGAAAGAACCGGTGAACTTGCCGGCACGTGTACCGAACATCTTGCTGAATGGCACCACTGGTATTGCTGTCGGTATGGCCACAGACATTCCACCGCATAACCTGCGTGAAGTGGTCAAAGGGACGATTGCGCTAATTCGTAATCCGAACCTGACCGATGAAAAAATCGCAGAATATATTCCTGCGCCAGACTTGCCGACCAAAGCTGAAATTATCACCCCGCCTGCTGAACTGTTAAAAATTCAGACCACAGGTCGTGGCAGCTACCGCATGCGTGCGGTCTATAGCGTCGATAAAAACGAAATTATCATCACCGAACTGCCTTATCAGGTGTCAGGCTCCAAAATCATCACCCAGATTGCCGATCAGATGCAGGCCAAAAAACTGCCTTTGGTCAGCGATGTACGGGATGAATCGGATCATGCCAATCCAACCCGTTTAGTGATTGTATTGCGTTCGAATCGTATTGATGCCGAATCGGTGATGAGTCACTTGTTTGCCACCACCGATCTGGAATCCAGCTACCGCGTCAACATGAACATGATTGGTGCGGATGGCCGTCCACAGGTGAAATCGATTCGTCGTATTTTACTAGAATGGATTGAAATCCGTAAAACCACGGTAACACGCCGTCTGCAATATCATCTGAACAAGATCGAAAAACGCCTACATATTCTCGGCGGTCTGATCATTGCTTATCTGAATATTGACGAAGTGATTCAGATTATTCGTGAAGAAGATCAGCCAAAACCAGTTTTGATGCAGCGTTTTAACATTGACGAGATTCAGGCCGAAGCGATTCTGGAACTGAAATTGCGTCATTTGGCTAAGCTTGAAGAAATGGAAATGCGCCGTGAACAGGAAGAACTGGAAGCGAAAGCGGCAGTAATTCGTGAACAATTGGCCAATCCGGAATCTTTAAAAAGCCTGATCATTTCTGAGCTGAAAGACGATGCCAAGAAATTTGGCGATGATCGCCGTTCGCCAATCGTACAGCGTGCCGAAGCTGCTGCAATTAATGAAACTGAAATGTTGCCGGCCGATCCGGTAACGGTGGTGTTATCAGAAGCTGGCTGGATTCGCTGTGCCAAAGGTCATGAAGTCGATGCAGAAAATCTGAATTTCCGTGCGGGTGATCAATACTTGAGTCATGCACAGGGCAAATCCAATCAACGCGTTTATGTATTAGATGACACTGGGCGTAGTTATGCCTTGGCCATCAACACGCTGCCATCTGCGCGTGGTCTCGGCGAACCACTCAGTTCAAAACTGTCTCCAGGCAGTGGGGTAGGTTTTAAACAGGTTCTGGTGGCAGAGGATGAAACTGAAATTCTAGCAGCAAGCAACAAAGGCTATGGCTTTAAAACCCAGGCCAAGCAGCTGGATACCAGTGCCAAAGCGGGGAAAGCTTTCCTGAATTTATCTGAAGGGGCAGAGGTCATGAACCTGCAGCCGCTCGAAGATGCTACACATGTTGCACTGCTCAGTTCAGCAGGACGTCTGTTGATTGTCGATTTAGCAGAATTACCTGTATTGAACAAAGGTAAAGGAAATAAATTGATACAACTTGAAGATGGTGATCAAATTTTGTCCATGACACTATTGAAGCTTGATGAAATAATTCAAGTGCTTGCAGGACAACAGCAGTTAAAATTAAAAGGGGATGATTTGCGCAAATATATCGGCAAGCGCGGTGCAAAAGGACAGCTTTTACCACGCGGATATCAAAAAGCAAATAAACTGTTGATTCAAAGATAAGACTAGCATCCATCCTGCGAAATACGTTATATATGAACAACGATTCAACAAGATGGATGCAATATCGCACATATACAAGTCTAAAAATGGCGTGTGATATTGAAAAAAACAGTTGAAATACTAAGGATTATGATTGGAGAGATGGCCATTATGGAAAAAATTTGGTTTGCTGAATACCAAAAAACAGGGATTCCAGAAACAGTAGAATTACCAGCAGAAAATACTTCTCTAGTAGATATTTTTGAGCGTAATTTCCAAAAATTCGGCTCGCGTGATGCCTTTATCTTTATGGATAAGGCCATGACTTTCAATGAATTGGAAGAGGCGAGCCGTAAGTTTGCAACTTATCTACAAAGCTTGGGGTTAGCAAAAGGTTCACGTGTGGCAGTGATGATGCCAAACGTTCTTCAGTATCCGGTTGTGGCACTTGGGGTGTTCCGCGCAGGTTTGGTACTGGTCAACGTGAATCCACTCTACACATCGCGTGAACTTGAGCATCAATTGAATGACTCAGGTGCTGAAGTACTGGTGATTATTGAAAACTTTGCTTCTGTTTATCAAGCGATTATTGGTAAAACACCAGTGAAGCATGTCGTGGTCGCTTCTGTCGGTGACATGCTGGGTGCCTTGAAAGGAACTTTGGTAAATTTTGTCTTGCGTTCTGTGCGCAAGCAAATTCCAGCTTGGGATATTCCAGGCCATGTGAGATTTAATGCGGCGTTATCTAAAGTTAATCCAAGTAACTATAAACGCCCTGAATTGACCCTTAGTGATACAGCAGTTCTTCAATACACAGGTGGTACGACGGGTGTATCTAAAGGTGCTGAACTGACACATCGTAACCTGGTTGCGAACATGTTGCAGTGTGACGGCATCTTCCAGAGTAAATTTGGTGCGCAAGATGGTCAGCCAGATGACCGTATTTTCTGTGCCTTGCCGCTTTATCATATCTTTGCATTCATGGTATGCGCACTTTACGGTATGTACAAAGGTCAGGCGAACGTTCTGATTCCAAACCCGCGTGATTTACCTGCGGTGATGAAAGAACTACGTAAATATCAACCGACTTTCTTCCCGGCAGTGAATACACTGTTCAATGCGCTGGTAAACAATGAAGAGTTTAAGCAACTTGATCATAGTAAACTGAAAATGGCGATGGGCGGCGGTATGGCCGTACTTCCTTCTACTGCAGCAGCATGGAAGAAAGTTACCGGAACCAATATCGTTGAAGGCTATGGTTTGTCTGAAACTTCTCCGGTGGCAACAGCAAACCCACCTGCGTCTGAAGAATTCAGTGGCACTATTGGTATTCCATTACCATTGACTGAAGTGGCTATTCTGGATGATGAAGGCAATGAAGTTCCACTGGGTGAGCAAGGTGAAATTTCAATCCGTGGTCCTCAGGTCATGAAAGGCTATTGGAACCGTCCGGATGAAACTGAAAAAGTCATGGTGAATGGCTTCTTCCGTACCGGTGATATCGGTGTCATGGATTCACGTGGTTATGTGAAAATTGTAGACCGTAAGAAAGACATGATTTTAGTGTCTGGTTTTAACGTCTATCCATCTGAAATTGAAGAAGTTGTAGCAACTCATCCAAAAGTACTGGAAGTGGCTGCGATTGGTGTGCCAGATGAAAAATCGGGTGAAGTGCCAAAACTGTTTGTCGTGAAAAAAGATCCGTCTTTAACCACAGAAGAAGTTTTAGCATTCGCTAAAGAAAACCTGACCGGTTATAAACGTCCACGTTATGTCGAGTTTATGGATGAATTGCCAAAATCAAACGTAGGTAAAATCCTGCGTAAAGATTTACGTAAAACAGCCTAATACCTATAAGAAAAAAAAGCGCCGTCAGGCGCTTTTTTTGATTTGGACTTTTTATTTTTTCATTAACCAGCGATCAAAATAAGGACGACCTACACCAACTACTCCCAAGAAGATAAACATGGTGCCAAACTGGCGAGTAAATCCGGTTTGATTAAAGCTGCCATAACTTAGAATGTTATCGACCAAGCAATACACCAGAATCGCGACCAGCCAGTGCCAGAGAGGCATACGCTTGATACCGACGAAATAAAAGGCAATCCATAAAATGGCAAAGGTGAAGATTGGTGACCAGATATTCATATTGGCACAAATGACAGCCATCAGAAATGCCACAATCGGCAGGACAATTTTTAATACGCGATCCACTTGACGTTGATGCTGGCGTTGTTTCTCGAGGACATCGAACATTTCATTTTGATCAGGCGCGACCATAGTGAATCCTTAACAAGTAATAAAAAGCACTCTATTTAACAAAATTTATTCACGAAATGCCATGCTATGATAGAGATAAAATTTTCATGAGAAAAAACAGATGCACAGCATTAGTGGGGTTATTTATCTCATTTTGGCCGCTTGTCTTTTGCCTTATGTGTTTACATTGATTGCAAAAAAATCAGCAGGCTTCAGCAGCAAAGACAATCAGAACCCACGGGCATTTTTAGAAAAGTCTTCAGGCTTGGCCAGTCGCGCGAATGCTGCCCAGCAGAATAGCTTTGAAAGTTTGCCACTCTTTATTGCTGCTATTCTAATGGCGGAATATATGGTGGTGCCGCAAAGTGTAGTGATGACTTTTGGTGTAGCTTATCTGGTTTTTCGTGTGTTGTACGGAATCTGCTATTTAGCCAACTGGGCGACTTTACGCTCTATCGTATGGTTGCTCTCGATGTTATGTCCGGTAGCTTTATTGCTGCTGATCATCAAGTTAGTTTAAGTCATCAGGTCTGCGGACATATTTACAGTTCGATATTTTAAAATCCAAAAAAATCTTTAAAAACCGTTATAATTGTCGCGGTTTTTTAAAAGATATAACTTGTTAAAGAGTGATGCTATGAGCTACAGCAATATCCCAGCGGGTAAAGATGCGCCAAACGATATCTATGTGATCATCGAAATTCCTGCAAATGCAGCACCAATCAAATACGAAATCGATAAAGATTCTGATGCGTTATTTGTAGACCGTTTCATGGGTACAGCAATGTTCTACCCAGCAAACTACGGTTATGTACCAAACACACTATCGCTTGATGGTGACCCATTAGACGTACTGGTTGTAACGCCTCATCCAGTAGAGCCAGGTTCTGTCATTCGTTGCCGTCCTGTCGGTAAATTGAACATGGAAGATGATGGTGGTGTTGATGCGAAACTGGTTGCAGTTCCACATGACAAACTGACTCCAATCTACAAAGATGTTCAGGAATATACTGATCTTCCTCCATTGTTGATCAGCCAGATCGAACATTTCTTCCAGCATTACAAAGATCTTGAGCCAGGTAAATGGGTCAAGCTGAGTGGTTGGGAAGGTGCTGATGTTGCGAAACAAGAAGTTATGAGCTCAATCGAAGCTTATGCAGAAGCAAATAAATAATTGCTTTTTGTCGTCCAGGTTTTAACTTTTTAAAGCCTGGAATAAAAAAACCTGCACATTGTGCAGGTTTTTTTATGACTTGAAATTCGTGTGAATTAGAATAATTTCACAGGAATGTCTAACCAGATACGCCATTCATTAGTGTCACCAATGTAGTTAGATTGATAATCATCACTTGCACGGTAGTAAGAATGACGAAGACGTAAGCTTGCATCTTTCGCAAAACCAGACTGAACAGTATATTTCACTTGGTTAAAGAATTCGCGCTCATGCTCATTATCACTGATCATAGTACCTGCATTGTTAGTAGCTTTAATATCCCAACCATAAACAAAAGCAGATGTCCAAGATAATCCAGGAACATTTACAGCACCAAAGTCAAATGTATATTGAAGTTCCGCTGATTTTTCGTCATTACCAATAAAGTCAGACAGGTATGAATTCGGCATATAAATCGATTGTTTACCATCACCTACGCCTGTACCCAAACCATAGTCATAGCCAGTGTTACCAAAATTTTGCTGGTAAGCAAGCATGACATTATGTGGACCATGATTATAAGTTGTAGATAAAGCTAAAATAGTATTATCGAATGAATCATCTGGTGAGCCGATTTGAGAATAAAGATATGGATTTGCTTCTTTATCCCATTTTGTATGGTAACCACTGAAATCATGAGTTAATGTGCTTTTATCTGCCAATGCATAGCTATAGTTGGCATTAACATAGTGGCGGTCTAAGCGGTCTTTAATGTCTGTACCATAATAAGAAGCATTAACTGCATCATTAAATTTATATTTCGCGCCCCAAACCACTGCACGATCTAGCTTTGCACCATCGGAATTGATTTGGTTGGAAAGCTGATTTTCTGTGAATTTACCAGCAATCAGGTTTAAGTTTTCAATTTCGTTACTTTGAACCAATACGCCAGTATAGTATTCAGGCACTAAACGCGCAGTATTGCTTGCAAGTACAGGTAAGTCTAAAACCTGAGTACCGTAAGTCGCAGTCGTATTTGATACACGAGCTTTCACATATGCACCGCCACGAGCCCAGTGGTCATAAGCATCTTTAGTACCATCAGCATTATTTTGAGGGTGGACTGGGATCATATCATTGCCAGTATGACCATTTTCACCCAATTTAAATGAAGCATCACCAATAATACCAGCACCAAAGCCTACAGTACCTTGAGTAAAGCCAGAGTCTAGTTTAACAATCGCAGTTTGTGCAAATGAGCTCGTATCTGGTACGTTATTTTTCTTGTCACGGTGCAAATAGCCGGTACGGAAAAGTACAGAACCTTCAGCATCTTCTACAAAACCTTTAGACTCGCTTTGCTCGCTAGCGAAAGCGGTAGAAACCAAAGCAGCCTGAATCAAAACTGCTAATGTTAATTTTTTTGAATTTTGCATTGGGAAGAGAGCCTTATACAAATTGATCGGAATTTTTTAGGAATTGTATAAGAATTGCTGAAAAAATGTCATTTTTTATTGGATATATTCCACTAAAGTTTAGATTTTTTTAACTCAAATTAAACAATAGCAAGGATTTGAGGTGATTAATTTCTAACCTATCGGTAAAAAGTGAGTAAAAACATAATTTTATTGGAAATTATAAATGATATTTCTAAAGTGGTGAAATGAATGTGATCAGCTTATTTATTTTGAAACGGGAGAAAAATATGATCAAAAATTACGCACTATTTTTTAGCACAAATTTTAATCATTACAAAAATGGAATCAAAATGGGGCAAATCGTAAATGATTATGTATAAGTATTAAAAAAGTGATGAAATAGCCTTAAATACATTTATTTAAAAGAAAGCCTAGATAATTCAGTTTTTCATAATTTAAATTTTAATTTAAAAACAATAACTTAAGTTTTATTTGTCTTTTTAGATTTATTATTTTGGTTCCTTTTATCCAGATTGGCATAGCTCTTGCAAATTTTGAGCTTGAGTTTAATCAATGATCATAAAAACGTCTCAGACGATCTGGGGGAGCCACACAATGAAATTAACATTAAAAGTATTATCTCTTGCTTTATTGGGCGCTGTATCTTCTTTTACTTTTGCTGAAGAACCTGTTGCTGAACATACGGTATCTGGAAATATCAGCGTACTTTCGAGCTATAACTTGCGTGGTATTACTAACATTCCTGAAAATAGCGGCGCTACCTTACAAGGTGGACTTGATTATAACCATGCGTCTGGCTTCTATGCAGGTTGGTGGGGATCTACGCTAGATTACCCTTTGTCTGAAGAAGGACGTGATGCTTTCGAAAATAACTTCTATGCTGGCTATAGCCATGCAGTCAATGATGACTTAGGTTTAACGATCGGTACGACCTACTATTATTATTATGAATCTGATGTCAATTCTGATGGATTTGAGCTGTTACTGGGTATGAGCTATAAAGATTTGGGCGTTACAGCACAAACCCTTCTTGAAGATACCACTTGGGGCAATGCAGGTGATACCTATTTAAAAGCTACTTATAGCTATGCTTTACCACAAGATTTCAGCTTGGATACAGCTTTAGGCTTATATGCTTATGAAAAATCAGGTGACTTTATTGAAGGAACTACGGAAAGTTTTGGTTTCCGTCATTTTGACATCGGTTTAAGCAAGCCACTTGGTGACACAGGTGTGACTGCAAGCATGAATTATATCTTGGGTGGTTATGACCGTTTTGATGAAAAACAAAAGAATAAAGTTGTATTCGGACTCGGTTATAGCTTCTAATTTTCTTTAGATAAAAAGGCGACCTTAGGTCGCTTTTTTAATGAGCTAAATCTGCTGCTGTCCGCGATAAGATAGAGCTTCCGAAAGATGCTGACTTTGAATATCTGGACTTTGATTTAAATCGGCAATGGTGCGTGCAACACGCAAGACCCGATGATAGCCACGTGCTGATAAATTCAGTTTTTGCTGAGCCATTTCAAGTATATTCTGAGCAGACTGATCTAACGAGGCATATTGCTCTAGCTGCTTTGGACTCAAACTTATATTCAAGCTATTTTGCCGTTGCATCTGAATTTCATAGGCCGCAATGACGCGTTGTCTGACCGTTTCGGAGTCTTCGGCGGGTCGATTGTCCTGTAGCTCATGTGCCTGTAATGGCGGTACATCAATATGCAAATCAATCCGATCCAGCAACGGGCCTGAAATCCGGTTCTGATAGCGTTTAATACTTTCGGGTGAACATTGGCAGCGGATATCTTGATTAAAGGCATATCCACACGGGCAGGGATTCATGGCAGCCACCAACTGGAAATTGGCCGGAAAGGTAATTTGGCGTGATGCTCGGGAAATGACGATTTCCTTCGCTTCCAAAGGCTGCCGTAAGACTTCCAGAACTTTGCGGTCGAATTCAGGCAGTTCGTCCAGAAATAAAACCCCTAAATGCGCTAGGGTAATTTCTCCTGGCTTGGGGTGTGAGCCGCCACCGACCAATGCTACCGCCGAAGCAGTATGGTGGGGTGCTCGAAAAGGCCGTTGCCCAAAAGGGTGATTGGCATTCGCCACCGAATAAATACTGGCCACTTCCAGATTTTCCTGCGTCTTTAAGGGCGGCAAAATACTGGCCAATCGAGAAGCCAGCAAGGTCTTGCCTGTTCCGGGTGGGCCTCGAAACAGCAGGGAATGACCACCTGCCGCAGCAATTTCCAAGCCACGCCGTGGTCGTAATTGTCCTTTTACATCCGCCAGATCAAACTTATAAAAATGGTCTGTATTGAGTGGACTGGCTTCTATTTGCGGTAAGCGCTGCGCTTGGGAAAGATGTTCACACACTTCTTTTAAATGATTGGCTGCAAAGACTTTAAAGTCTGGGAGCTGACAGGCTTCCTGTGCATTGGGGCCAGGCAAAATCAGTTGATGCTGGTCGCTTTGACAGGCAATGGCAATACTTAAGGTGCCGCTGACAGGACGTAATTGACCATCGAGGGCCAACTCGCCAATAAATTCAAGATGCTCGGTGCAATCTTCTGGAAGCTGACCTGAAGCCACTAAAATGCCTAAAGCAATCGGTAAATCCAGACGTGATCCATCTTTTGGTAAATCTGCAGGGGCCAGATTAATGGTCAGACGTTTGGTCGGAAATTGAAAGCCGCTATTCAAAATGGCAGAGCGTACCCGGTCTTTACTTTCACGTACCGCCGCTTCGGGAAGCCCTACTATAGTGAGCGAAGGCATACCCGAACTGACATGAACTTCGACTTCAATTAAAGGCGCATGCAGGCCCAGTAAGCCTCGCGTATAAATTTTGGCAAAAGACATTATTATTGTTCCAATATGGTGCGTTATTTTTATAGTTCTGGTGTCTTTTGTGCACTGTACTTGTGCTTATTTTTTGTTCGAAATTTTCTCTTCTAATGCTTCCACCTGTTTCAGTAAATCATTCAGGCGATGATTGGCATTATTTAGGGCAATACGCTGACGTTCTATTTCTTCTTTAGACACCAAATCCATTTTCGCCACAGCTTCATTTAACAGGGCACGGATATTATGTTCCAAATCTTTCTTGGGTTGTTCGACTTGCTGCAAAATTGCTTGTAATAAAGTTTCAATCATCGTCTGATCCATCGCCGTAGAAAGGAGCACACAGTTTAGCATTGCTAAAATGCAGACTATAGTATTTCAGACAAAATATAGACTTATTCGATTAAAGATATTGTAAAAATCCACATAAAAAATGTCTATTTTTTGAAGATTCAAAGCCTTTATCCGTATAAAATAAGGTATAAATAAACCACATGCCGGGCTTTCTAATTTCCCCCGACCTTAGGAATCTTGGCATGAAATTTGAACGTAAAACCTTACTGGTGAAATAAGCCGAAGGAAAACAAACATGAAGCTCGTAACTGCAATTGTAAAACCTTTTAAATTAGACGATGTTCGCGAAGCATTGTCTGAAATTGGTGTTCAAGGCATCACTGTAACTGAAGTGAAAGGCTTTGGTCGTCAAAAAGGTCACACTGAACTCTATCGTGGTGCTGAATACGTTGTAGATTTCTTGCCGAAAGTCAAAATTGAAATCGCGATTAGCGATGAAATGGTAGACGCGGTGATTGAATCTATTACTCGTGTGGCGAGCACTGGAAAAATCGGTGACGGAAAAATTTTCGTGACTAACTTGGAACAAGTCATCCGTATTCGTACAGGTGAAACAGGTGCAGACGCTGTCTAACTTGGCACGAAGTTTGCTGAGTACCTAATAACTCACAAAAACTTGGTTGGGGGATACGAATGAAAAAAATGCTACTCGCGTTCGGCATGGCCGGCGCTCTTTTTGGTGGTTCTGTTGCATGGGCTGAAGAAGCTGCAACAGCAACAACACCGACAGAAGAAATTGTGCTTGTTGAAGAAGCAGGCGATACAACAAATACAACAACAGACACTACAGCAGCAATTGCTGAAGCAGCGCCAGTTGAAGCTGCAGCGCCTGCAGAAGAAGAACCAACGCTAGATACCGGCGATACCGCCTGGGTTTTAACCTCTACCGCTCTAGTTTTACTCATGACTATTCCTGGCTTGGCGCTATTTTATGGCGGTATGGTCCGCAAGAAAAACGTTCTGGCGACGATGGCACATAGCTTTATTGCTGCGGCGGTGGTCAGTATTGCCTGGGTGATTATTGGTTATACCCTAGCTTTCGGTGAAGGTAATGCCTTTATAGGTGGTCTGGATAAGTTCATGCTGGCTGGTATCACCACAGAGGCGCTTTCAGGCACGATTCCTGAAATCCTGTTTGTGATTTTCCAAATGACTTTTGCCATCATTACGGTTGCCATCATTAGCGGTTCGATTGCAGAACGTATGAAATTTGGTGCTTTCGTTGCTTTCATCGCACTTTGGGTGGTGATTGTCTATGCACCAATTACCCACTGGGTATGGGGTGGTGGCTGGTTAGGTAACGACGGCGCGCTTGATTTTGCCGGTGGTACGGTTGTACATATCAACTCGGGTGTTGCCGGTCTGGTAGCAGCGTATATGCTAGGCAGACGTATGGGCTTGGGTCGTGAATCTATGGCACCGCATAACCTGACGCTTACTGTGGTCGGTGCATCTTTGCTCTGGGTAGGCTGGTTCGGTTTCAACGGTGGTTCTGCATTAGGTGCAAACGGTTCTGCAGGCTATGCCTTGATCGTGACTCAAGTCGCAGCGGCAGCAGCAGCCATTTCTTGGTTAATCACTGAAAAACTGGCACGTGGTAAAGCTTCTGTACTGGGCGGCGTATCGGGTGCAGTTGCTGGTCTGGTGGTCATTACTCCAGCTGCAGGTTTTGTGACTGTCGGCGGTGCATTGGCAATGGGTCTGATCGGTGGTGTGGTGTGTTTCTGGGGGATTACTGCACTGAAACGCGCATTGAAAGCCGATGATTCTTTAGATGCCTTTGGTCTGCATGGTGTAGGTGGTATTGTCGGTGCGATTTTAACCGCGTTCTTTGCCAGCGAATTCATCATGGGTGACAATGCCCCTGCCAATGTTATGCATCAGCTTTGGGTGCAAGTGGAAGGTGTACTGGCGACGATTGCTTACTCTGCGATCATGACCTTCATTATCCTGAAAGTCATCGACTTGATCATTGGAATCCGTGTAGCATCTGATGATGAGCGTATGGGTCTGGATTTAAGCCAACATGGCGAACGTGTCGAATAATAATAAATCCACCATAATCAATATATAGTGTAAAACAGCCCGAATGGGCTGTTTTTTTTCTATATGTTGCGTAAAACTCTACAAAGTTTGTAATTTTTGCTACACTCGGAATCCATCTGGATTTGTTCAATTAAACCGCTATGCATTGCCCATTTTGCAATACTGCAGACAGTAAAGTGATTGATTCACGCCTGGCAGCTGAAGGCTGTCAGATTCGTCGTCGCCGTGAATGTGTCAGTTGTAATGAACGCTTCACTACCTTTGAAAGCTATGAAGTGGTGATGCCGCGCGTCATCAAGTCGGATGGCAAAAATGAACCTTTCGATGAAGCCAAATTACGCCGTTCCCTGATGCATGCCTTGCAAAAACGCCCGGTGACCCAGGAGCAGATTGAAACAGTGCTGAGCGATATTCAGCTACAGATTCGCCGTCTGGGTGAGCGTGATGTGAAATCACGTACCATCGGTGAAATCGTGATGCAGTCTTTATTTGCTCTGGATCATGTTGCCTATGTGCGTTTTGCTTCGGTCTATCAGGATTTTCAGGATGTCGAAGCTTTTCGTCATCAGATTGAACAGATGCAACAACGAGAATTACAAGAATAAGCATGGCTGAACTGAATCAAGATCAAATCTGGATGCGCCGGGCCATTGAATTGGCACGTCAGGGGCAATATTCCACCAAACCGAATCCGAATGTCGGCTGTGTCATTGTTAAAGATGGCATCGTGATTGGTGAAGGCTTTCATCCCCAAGCCGGCCAGCCACATGCTGAAGTCTTTGCGCTGCGTCAGGCCGGTGAACAGGCACGTGGTGCAACCGCTTATGTGACTTTAGAACCTTGTGCGCATTATGGCCGGACACCGCCTTGTGCCAAAGGTCTGGTGGAAGCAGGTGTGGCTAAAGTTGTCGTGGCCTGTCCTGATCCCAATCCGCTAGTGGCCGGAAAGGGCGTACAGATCCTGAAAGATGCGGGCATTGAGGTAGACGTTGGCATCTGTGAAGATGAAGCGCATGAGCTGAATCAAGGCTTCCTGAAAGCCATGGCGACCGGTATGCCTTATGTGCGTTTAAAAATTGCCTCAAGCCTGGATGGCCGTACCGCGATGGCATCAGGTGAATCGAAATGGATTACCGGTGTAGCAGCACGTCAGGATGTACAGCATTGGCGTGCGATTTCAGGCGCGGTGATTACCGGAATTGAAACGGTCCTTGCTGATGACTGTCAGCTGAATGTACGTCAACTGGATGCTGTTGAAGATATCAAGACCGTGGTGCAACCGAAACGGATTGTTCTGGATCGTCAGGGACGTCTGCCACTGAGTGCAAAGATTTTAGCGCAACCTGAAACAGTGATGGTCATGGGGCCATTTCGTCAAGAGCTTGCAGACCTGGGTGTGCTACACTTGCCGGTACAGCCTTTAGCAGAATTATTAAAGCAACTGGTTCAGCAGCATCAGATTTATGATGTCTTGGTGGAAGCAGGGGCGACCTTATCTACGGCATTTTTACAACAAAAATTGGTTGATGAACTGATCAGTTACGTTGCACCGACCCTATTGGGTCAGTCTGCGCGTACCATGTTTAATGCAGAATTTAGCCATATGGCCGAACAACTCCGATTTAAGCTGCGCGATGTAACTCGCTTAGGTGATGACGTGCGCTTCAGGCTAATTCCTTTTCAAGAGACACTATGAGTTCAGAGTCTACGGTTTATCATAAACGTCGCCATGCGGCACGTACCACCGATGAATATCTTTTCCATCAGCTGGTTCCTTATCTAGGTAACAAACGCCGTTTACTGCATTTAATTCTGGAAGCGTTGGAAAGTACGGGAACTCTGAACCGTGCTGATGGTCGTGCGCCGATTTTTGCTGACTTTTTTGCAGGTTCAGGCGTGGTCTCGCGCTTGGCCCGTCAGAATGGCTATCGTGTGATTGCCAATGACTGGGAGCCGTATAGCCATGCGCTGAATCATGCGGTACTGGCCTGTACTGAAGCACCGGCATTTAAAGAACTCGGTGGCTATCAGAAAGCGATTGATTATCTGAACCGTCTGCCGGAAGTTAAAGGCTGGGTGACGCATAACCTGTGTCCGCGTAATGATGAAATTTATGATCCAGCCCGTGATCGTTTGTTCTTTAAACGTCGTAACGGCATGCGTATTGATGCCATCCGTCAGCAGATTGCAGCCTGGCAGGCACAAGGTGCAATTGATGATGTGGAAATGTCTGCCTTGCTGGCACCCTTGCTGTATTCCGCCAGTTTTGTCAGCAATACTTCAGGCGTTTTCAAAAGCTTTCATCATGGCTGGGGCGGGAAAACCCAAACTGCGCTGGAACGGATTGAATCATTGCTGTGGCTGACTCCAAGCCGTTTTTGCGAGTCGGATCAGAAAAAGGGAATGGCCGCAGAAATGTGGTGTGTCGATGCCCAGCATCTGGCCAACCAGATGAGCGGCTTTGAAGTAGATGTAGCTTATCTGGATCCACCGTATAATCAGCATGCTTATAGCAGTAATTATCATGTGCTGAATGCGCTGACCTTATGGGATCAGGCCGATTTACCGACTCCGGATACCAAGGGCTTTAAGAGCGGGATTGACCGGGCATGGCGCAAAGAGCGTCCGAGCCAGTACAATTCCTCTAAATATGCCAAAGAAGCTTACGAGAGCCTGTTGGCCACCATCAATGCACGTTTCATTCTGACCAGTTATTCAACTGACGGTAATATCAGCGCTACCGATTTGTTACAGGCCAATCTGAAACGTGGCCGGGTGACCTTGCTAACCCAGGATGTGCCGCGTTATCGTGTTAGCAAACAGCGCCAGTCTGAACGTGCCCGCGTGCTGGAATTTATTGTGATTACCGATACCCACGCCAAGTCAGGTCCACCGATCCGTCAATTACTCAGCCAGCTGCATCATTATGCAGAATTGGGTGGTGTGGATACGACCGGCGTTAGTACCCAGTTGGCCCTCTGGTAAAAGAATTGAAAAGGAAATAAAAATGTTTACAGGTATTATCGAAAGCCTCGGCAAAGTCGAAAGTCTGCAAAGCGTTGGTGGTGATGTACGTTTACGCATCCAGACCGATCTGGACATGTCTGATGTACATCTGGGTGATTCTATCGCGACCAATGGTATCTGCCTGACCGTGATCGACTGGGGCGAGAACTGGTATGCGGCTGATGTTTCCCGTGAAAGTCTGAACCGGACCACGCTCGGCACCTGGAAAGCCGGTCAACCTGTCAATGTTGAAAAAGCCATGTTGCCGACTACGCGTTTTGGCGGTCATATTGTGTCAGGTCATGTCGATGCAGTCGGCGAGATCACCCTGGTACGTGAAGATGCACGTTCAATTTATTATGAAGTGACTGCACCTGCTGAAATTGCCAAATATCTCGCAGAAAAAGGCTCGGTCACAGTCGACGGCATCAGTCTAACGATTAATCATTTGCGTGGTAGCGTGATTAGTCTGAACCTGATTCCACATACTGCTGAACGTACCAATATCGGTACCTGGAAAGTCGGTAGCAAGGTCAATCTGGAAGTGGATGTATTGGCACGTTATATCGAGCGTTTATTGCTCGGTGATAAAGCCGCCCAAACCACTGAACAATCAAAAATCAGTATGGATTTCCTGGCTGAAAATGGTTTCTTAAAATAAGAGAAATGTTGATTTACTGAACAGTCTGATTGAAAAATTAGACTGTTTTTTTATTTTTCGGGATAATCAGCAGTTCAACTTGCAAATATTGCCTTGGTGGACGGGTCGAATGCTCGATTTTTTACTTAACTTGGAACAGTCATTGCCGCTATTGCTCGATCAATACGGGGTATGGATTTATGCAATCCTGTTTCTGGTGATTTTTGCAGAAACCGGTTCAGTGTTTTTCTTTTTTCTGCCCGGCGACAGTCTATTGCTGGCTGTGGGAGCTTTGTGCGCCAGCAGCGATCTGGTGACCCTGCATTCGATGGGGCTGTTGTTATTCACTGCCTCGGTGTTGGGCTATAGCGTGAATTATTACACCGGAAAAGTTCTCGGTTTAAAATATTTCAATCAACATTCACGTTATTTCAAGCCGGAATATATGGTGAAAACCAATCACTATTTTATGAAACATGGCGGTAAAACTATTTTAATTGCACGTTTTATTCCCTTTGTCCGCTCATTTGGCCCTTTTGCCGCCGGCTCAGCGCATATGAGCTTTGCCACATTCAGCTTTTATAATATTGCGGGTGGCATCCTCTGGATTGGCACTTTATTAAGCATTGGCTATCTGCTCGGAAATGCTGCCTTTATGCTGGCAGATTTTTTGTAAGATGCGACATAGAAGATAAAAAAGCCCGAATTTTCGGGCTTTTTTAATGTGAAAGGATCATTTAAATATTGCGTGGCTGATCAGAAAATTCAGAATTTTTCAGCATATACTCGATTTCTTCTTTGGCTGCCGCACGCATTTTTTCACGAAGTGCATTCACGGTCTGTTCAATCACGGTTTCTGCCTCAAGTTCCAGACGTAAACGCACACTTTCTAATTCGGATAAAATGGACTGGTCCTCAATCTGGATGCGACCTTTGGCAAAATCAAAAGTCGTTTCAGGATTTTTTGCATAACGTGCGACATAGTGCTGCACTTCAGCCTCTAGATGCGTATTTATTTCAGCAAGCACCTGACTCTGTTCGCTAAATTTACGCTGTTCCTCATGACGTAGCTGTTCTTGATAGGCCTGTTCTTCAGCACGTTTCTCGGCCAAGGCTTTTTCAAGCGCGAGCTGTTTGCGAATACGGGCTTCTTCAATTAATTCGGCCTTGCGCTGTGCATAGGCAGCTTCAATCTTGCGTTCAGATTCTTGCTGTAAGCGCTGGTCGCGACTCTGCCATTCTTCCAAAGACGTTTCTGGCTTTAAAATATCGCAGATCCGAGAGAGGTCATCGATAAAGGTCTGACGTACAGCTTCCGGCACATTTAACCAGCGCTGTTTAAAATCGGGACCTACATTTAATGCCACGTGCCTCTCCTTGTGGATGATATCGGTTAAAGCTTATGGGTGTCCGGCTCAATACCTAAACGACGATATTGCTTAAATTTTTCACGTCCCAGCTGTTTCGCTGTTTCATGATTTTCAATGATCTCAATAATGTGACTAAATTTTGCGTAAGGTTCAAGTGCTTCCGGATTAAAATTGAAAATAATCCAGTCGGACTGTTGCGGTAGTGTTGCCGAAATACAGACCGTCGCCTGAGGCTGATCAATACCATGTGGAATAAAACTCGCTGGGTCAAAACTCCACAGACATTCATCCAGCTGTTGTTGCAATTCGGCATCGGCACACAGTAACCAGATCCGCGCCGGCTGACGCAGAATCTTACGACATAAACGACAAGTGCTGTCCACTTGTCGTTCAGGGCTTTTTTCAAATAAATAAAAGCTGACTTTAGCCATTGCTTTGAACGCGATTCGCCAGGAACTGCATCAATAATGGGACTGGACGGCCGGTTGCACCTTTATTGGTACCTGAGTTCCATGCCGTACCTGCAACATCGAGATGTGCCCAGCGATATTCACGGGTAAAACGTTGTAAGAAGCAGGCAGCGGTCACAGAACCGGCTTTTGGCCCACCGATATTGCCAATGTCGGCAAATGGTGAATCCAGCTGTTCCTGATAGTCATCCAGTACCGGCATACGCCATACCCGGTCAAAGGAGTGCTGGCCGGCAGCTTCCAGTTCTGCTGCCAGTTTATCATCTGGCGTGAACAGACCCGTCAGCACTGAACCTAAAGCGACCACACAGGCACCAGTTAAGGTTGCGATATCAATCACCAAAGCAGGGTTAAAACGTTTTACATAAGTCAAGGTGTCACACAGCACCAGACGACCTTCGGCATCGGTATTCAGGATTTCAACCGTCTGACCACTCATGGTGGTTACGATATCGCCAGGACGGGTGGCTTTGCCTGAAGGCATGTTTTCTGCTGCAGCAATGGTTCCCACCACATGTAGAGGTAAGCGGGACTCACACAGTGCACGCATCGTACCGAGTACAGAGGCTGCACCGCACATGTCGTATTTCATCTCGTCCATGCCTGCGCCCGGTTTAAGTGAAATACCGCCAGTATCAAAAGTAATACCTTTGCCGACCAAGACTACCGGTGCTTCGCTACGTTCTGACTGATATTCCATGCTGATAATACGGCCCGGACGGTCTGAACCTTTACTTACCGCAAGGAAGGCACCCATGCCTAAATCTGCCATCTGCTGTTCATCCAGCAGAGTGACTTTAAGCAGCTCCGGATATTCAGCCGCCAGAGCTAACGCCTGTTCTGCAAGATATTCAGGGAAACAGATATTGCCCGGACGGTTGCCCAGATCACGTGCCAGGTTTTGTCCGCTTTGCACCGCTTGTACCAGTTGCAACTGTTCGGTAGTTAAGACGCTATGGGTCGCAATCAGGTCGATCTGTTCAAGTACAAATTCATTTTTCTTGGATTTGTACTCATCATAACCATAGCTGGCCTGAGTCAGGAAGAGTACAAACATATAGTGGAGTTCTTGTGGAAGTTGTGTCAGATCTACAGAAATCTGTTTGAATTTTTTTTGAGTGACTTGAATAATAGTTTGAGCGATTTTTGCAAGTTTTGCCGGTTGCAGTTCAGCGACCTTGCCTAAACCAATCAGCGCTGCATGGCTGGACTGGCTCACCTGACCAATCAGGCTCAGGCTTTCGGCCAACGCTGCCTTGAATTGAGAGGCTTCAATTAATGTGTCTAAATTATTGATTTGATAGGTTGCGGTTGTATTCTGAAGTTGTTCTGAGTCAACTAAAATCAACAAAGATTGACTTGATCCATTCTCTGGGAATGACGTATTAATTGTAAGTTTCATATTCTGTTTTCACGCCTGTCTAGATGGGTAAATCATTCAGTCATTGAAACATTTATCCGAATAGATTTTCAATGGGCAGGGCGGCCTAGGTTTTATATTTTTGCTATTCGGGTAAACTAGCACTCGTTTTATGGACCTTATTTTGGAAGAATTAATTTGATTATTCGGCGTTATCTGGTCAAGCAAGTTGTCTCGACATCCTTGGTGGTGATTGCCTTATTGACCTTGATCATGATGGGCGGTCGACTGATCAAGTATTTTGGTGTCGCGGCGCAAGGCCGTCTGGATGCAGGCATTTTATTTAGCATTATTAGCTACCGTTTGCCTGAATTCTTGACCCTGATTCTTCCGCTCGGTTTCTTTATTGGACTGATGCTGGTGTTTGGCCGTTTATATGTCGACCATGAAATGGCCGTGATGAATGGCAGTGGCGTCAGTCGGCATCAATTGGCGCGTCTACTGGTGCCGATGACCCTGGTGTTTTTGATTGCTCAGGCCGGATTGATGCTGTGGGCTGCGCCGTGGGGCATTCGCCAGTTTGAAGCCCTGACCACCAGTCAGGCGGTACGTACCGGCTTTGACCTGGTGCGACCGAAAGAATTTATCTCCTCTGGGCCCTATACCATTTATGCCGGTGACCTGTCAGAAGACCGTAAAAATTTAAAAGATATTTTCTTTTATCAGCGTGCGGAAAAAGAAGGCAAACCGGATGTGATGATTCTGGCGCAGGAAGCCACCCGAATTGAAGTACCGAATGATGCTGCCAATGTGGTCGATCTGGTTAATGGACGCCGTTATGAGATCTATCCGGGTACACCGCAATATACTCAAGCTGAATTTGAAAGCTATCGTCTGCGCTTAGAAAGCGATGAAGAAGCGCAATTTGCCAGTACTGAAGTTGAGGCCTTACCGACCTCGCAATTGTGGCAGAACCGTCAGGATCCTGTGGTGGCCAGTGAGTTGGGCTGGCGGGTGTTTGTTCCTTTTGCGATTCTGATTGCCCTGATTCTGGCTGTGGCCTTGTCTGAAGTGAGTCCACGACAGGGTCGATATCTCAAGTTATTTCCTGCCCTCATGATTTTTGCCAGTCTGATTGTGGCCCTGATGGCAGTGAAGACGCGGATCAGTAAAGAAGAAATGGGCATTTGGGCCTATCCATTGATTCTGATTGCCTATGCAATTGCGGGTGCCTTGTTCTCGCGTAAACAGAAATTAGGCCCGAAAATCAAGAAACAGATTCAGCGAGTGAGGTCTTAACAATGTTGGCACGTCGTATAGTTGCAAAACATGTGACCCAAACCACTGCGCTGGCGATGCTGGGTGCAACCGCGGTATTGGCGGGTTTACAGGTATTATTTACTTATCTGGGTGAGCTTGGTTCGCTCAAAGATGGTTATGGTGCCTGGGATGCCTTGAAATATGTGCTTTGGGGCGCACCAAATTATTTATATGAAATCCTGCCGATTTCTGCACTGATTGGTGCAGTTTTAGGTCTTGGTACATTAGCCTCGAATAGTGAACTGATTGTGATGCGTTCGGTTGGTGTGAGCTTATGGCGCATTGTCGGCTGGGTCATCCGTTCAGCACTGCTGTTGGTGGTATTGTCTTTTGCCCTGAGCGAATGGGTGATTCCGTATACCAATGAACAGGCCAAAAGCGTCAAGAGTGCCAGTAAAGCCGCTCAACTCGGTGAAGTGCGTGGTTACTGGACTCGGGAAGGGCAGCGCTTTATTTATATCGATTATGCCAACTCGCAAGGTCAGTTGAAAAATGTGCAGATGCTGGACTTTGACCAGAACTATCGTTTGCGCGGTACCTTGCAGGCAGATCAGGGCCAGTTCGTCAAAGATGGTTCCTGGACGCTGGACAACACAGAGCAGTTCGATATTTTACAAAATGGCAATGCCACGCTGGTCAAGCAGCAACAGCAACCTTTAGCGCTGGCATTGCAGCCCAAATATGTGCATATGGTGACGATTGATCCTGAAGATTTATCGCCGAGTCAACTGATTAGTTTCATGAGTTATATGCATGAATACAGCCAGGTACCAAAAACCTATCAGTTGGCCTTCTGGCAAAAACTCGGCTCGCCTTTTGCCTTGATTGCACTAGTGGTGATTGCCTGTTCATTTATCTTCGGGCCATTACGTCAGCAATCCATGGGTTTCCGTCTGGTGATTGCCTTATTTGCCGGCCTAGGTTTCTTCTATCTGCAGGACTTCCTCGGCTATGCCAGCTTGATTTACGCACCATCTCCGGCCTGGTTCGTGTTTATTCCGATTCTGATCATGTTCGGCATCGGCGGCTACTTGCTGCATCGGGCACGCTAAACCATAGGAAAATAGAACAAATCAATCATCATGAGAGGCCTAAACCATAGCCGGGTCATGGCCTCTTTTTATAAACTTCGCTAAAATAGAGCGATTAATTCGTAGACGAACAGAGTATTTCATTATGACGGATGCAACTGCTGGCAAAATCCCTCACGTTTTGGTGATTATGGATGGTGTGGGTCATCGCGAAGCGGTCGAAGACAATGCGTTTTTAGCAGCTAAACGACCAAATTTAACTGCGATACAGGACAAGCATCCGCATGGTTTGATCTCGGGTTCTGGTGAAGATGTTGGCCTGCCAGATGGCCAGATGGGTAACTCTGAAGTCGGACATATGAACCTCGGCGCAGGTCGTGTGCTGTATCAGGACTTTACCCGAATTACCAAAGACATTCGTACTGGCGACTTCTTTGAACATGAAGTACTGGTCGATGCGGTGGAGAAAGCCAAAGCTGCAGGTGGGGCAGTACATTTGCTTGGCCTTTTGTCTGAAGGCGGTGTGCACTCACATGAAGATCATATCGTGGCGATGGCAGAGCTAGCGCTGAAACGCGGTGCGCAAGTTTATTTACACGCATTTTTAGATGGTCGTGATACACCGCCTAAAAGCGCGCAGCCTTCTTTAGAAAAACTTGATGCCTTATTTGCGCAATATCCGGGTCAAGGTCGTATTGCGACCATGATTGGCCGTTATTTTGCCATGGATCGTGACAACCGTTGGGATCGTGTTGAACAGGCCTATCGCTTGTTGACTGAAGGTGAAGCGGTTCGTACAGCTGCCAGCGCAGTTGAAGGTTTGGAACAGGCTTACGCAGCCGATGAGTCGGATGAGTTTGTTAAAGCGACCCGTATTGGCGATCTGGCGAAAATTCAGGATGGCGACAGCGTCGTATTCATGAACTTCCGTGCCGATCGTGCCCGTGAATTGACTCGCGCATTTGTAGAAAAAGACTTTGCGGGTTTTGAACGTAAAGTCGTGCCGAATTTGGCGAAGTTTGTCATGCTGACGCGTTATCAAGCCACGATTGATGCACCTGTAGCGTATATGCCTGAAGCGTTGAAAAACTCGATTGGTGAATACTTATCTGATTTGGGTAAAACACAGCTGCGCATTGCGGAAACAGAAAAGTATGCGCATGTGACTTTCTTCTTCAGCGGCGGCCGTGAAGATGAATACCCAGGTGAAAAACGTATCCTGATTCCATCGCCAAACGTAGCCACTTATGACCTTAAACCGGAAATGAGTGCTTATGAAGTGACTGATGAGCTGGTGGCTGCGATCAATTCAGGTGAATTTGACCTGCTGGTCGTGAACTTTGCCAATGGGGATATGGTTGGTCATACTGGCGTATTCGATGCTGCGGTGAAAGCAGTAGAAGCGGTTGATACCTGTTTGGGCCGGGTTTACGAAGCCGTGATGGCGCAAAAAGGTCATATGATTGTGACTGCCGATCATGGTAACGTAGAGCAGATGCAAGACTATCACAGTGGTCAGGTACATACTCAGCATACCACTGAACTAGTTCCATTTATTTATGTGGGTCCAACTCAGGCCACGATCGCAGAAGGCGGTGTACTGGCAGATGTCGCACCGACTTTATTAAGCCTGATGCAAGTTCCGGTACCTGCTGAAATGCAAGGTCGTAACCTGATTCAGCTTGATGCATAATTTTCGATAAAATTCTAAAAAAGGTCAAAGAATGACAAGAACACGCTGGAAGTCTGTTGTAATACCATGCTTACTGATGTGTTTGAGTCATTCAGCCTGGGGTGCGGGTTCAAATGAGCCGGCATTCGATGATATGGAAATGGATGGGCAAGTTTATTCTGAAATTCCTGTGGCATCTATTCAGGAATTCGTACAAATTTATGGCATCGTAAAAGACAATTATATTCAAGATAAAAATGACGATGCCTTATTCCAGCAGGCCATTCAGGGTCTGGTCAGTGGCTTAGATCGCTATTCCCGTTATTTGTCGCCTGAAGATTATAAGCAACTGCGTGAATATACCGAAGGTGATCTGGCCAGCATTGATTTTGATCTGCAATTTGACCCGCGGTTGAAGCAATGGGTAGTTCAGGGACTGAGTTCCGATGCTGATTCAGCCAAGCAGGGACTTCGAAATGGCGTCACGGTTTATAAAATTGACGATCAGGTATTAAATAGCCTGAATCAGGAACAAGTCCGGCAGTTATTGAGCGGAGCCGTTGGCTCTACGCTCATGATTCAGCTCTCCCCGCAAAGTCCGGCCGTTCGTCTGGTCCGCAATACCAAACTGGATACTGAAATTAAATCGAGCCTGCACAATAATCAGGTTCTGGTTTTACAGGTCAAGGTTTTTCAGCAAGATACTGCCAATGAAATCAAACGTCTAATCGAAAGCTATGCCGACAAGCGCTTAAAAGCCGTGCTATTTGATTTACGCAATAATCCCGGTGGCTTACTCTCGGCTGCAGTTGAATCTGCCGATTTATTTTTGAATCAGGGCGTGATTGTGTCGACCAAAAGCCGCGCTGAAGGTAATCAGCAATTTCAGGCCTTGCCGAGTTTTGAGTTTCAGAATCTGAAAGTTGGGGTATTGATTAATAACCGCTCGGCTTCTGCAGCAGAAGTGTTTACAGCAGCCCTGAAAGAACATAACCGTGCCTGGGTCGTAGGCGAAAAAAGCTATGGCAAAGGCGTAGTACAGAAACTCTTTCCTTTAAGCAACGGTTCGGCTCTACAGATGACAGTATCGCAATACTTTAGCCCGAGTGGCCAGATGATTGAAGGGCGGGGCGTACAGCCGCATTTCAACTATCCGTTTAAGCAGGAAATGCGTGAGGAGAGTTATCTGGAACATGTCACAGACTTGCTGCTCCTGCAAAAATAATTATTCGTCTTCTTCGGTATCCAGTCCGAACTTTTTCAAACGATAGCGCAGGGAACGGAATGACATGCCGAGTTTTTTGGCGGCCAGTGTCCGGTTCCAATGGGTCAGATTCAGCGCATTGAGTAAAATTTCTTTCTCGACCTTTTCCAAAAACAGCTCTAAACCCTCTTCAGGCAGCTTTTTAGGTGCAATCAGGGTTTCGGTCGCAATGATCTCGCTGGTGAGCGTATTCATCTCCTGAGGGCTGTTTAGCGCCTGACGCAGCGGTGCACTCTGCAAATGCTGAAGATCAATACGCTCTTCATCACTTAAAGTAATCGCGCGTTCCATAATATTACGCAATTCACGTACATTACCTGGATAATATTGTCCCAATAAGAACTCTTTGCTGCGTTCGGTCAGTTTTTTATTAGGAATTCCCCATTCCTGGCAAATCTTCTGAATAAAGTGTTCGGCCAATAACAGAATATCTTGGCCGCGTTCACGCAATGGCGGTAAAGTCAGATCCATTACATGAATGCGAAAATATAAATCCTGACGGAATTTGCCTTGTTGCACCAAGGCTTCCAGATCCTGATGCGTGGCACTGATCACGCGGAAATCCACATCAATTTCGGTATCTGAACCGAGTGGACGAATACGTTTTTCCTGAACGGCACGTAACAGTTTGACCTGCATAGAAAGCGGTAATTCTGCAATTTCATCCAGAAACAGGCTGCCTCCATGGGCAGATTGAATCAGTCCCTGTTTGTCCTGAGCAGCGCCGGTAAAGCTGCCTTTTTTATGTCCAAACAGTTCACTTTCCATCAACTCAGTCGGAATGGCGCCACAGTTAATCGCAATAAAAGGACCTTCATTGCGGTTACTCAGGCGATGGACCAGATTGGCCACGACTTCTTTACCTGTTCCCGATTCACCCGTGATAAAAACCGGTGCCTGGGATCGGGCAATTTTTTGTAAGGTAATGCGCAATTGCTGAATCGGCAGGGATTGTCCAATCAGCATTTTATGTTCGAGCGCATCGTTCGGATTATTATGCGAATAATCCACCGGTTTATTCAGCGCTTTTTGTAAGAGTTGCTCTAGGTGTTTTTGATTAATCGGTTTACTGACAAAATCAAAAGCCCCTGCTTTAAGCGCGGCAATGGCGATTTCCATGTTGCCATAGGCGGTCAGAACCGCGACCGGAAGTGCCGGATAGAGGTTGCCTATCCAGTCCAGAAGCTCCAAACCATTGCCATCGGGAAGGTTTAAGTCGGTCAGACAGGCATCATATTGATGATTGGCAAGGCATTTTTTAGCGTCTTCCAAACGATGGGCAATGTGCGTGCGAATTCCCATGCGCAGCAATGACATTTGCATGAGGGTACATAAATCCTCCTCATCATCCACCAAGAGCACCAGTGGTTGTTGTTCCCCATTCATCTTCCTTGACCCCTTTAAAGCGTAATACGTTGACAGCTGATGCGAAAGCATGCGCCCTGTTCTTGTTGTATATAGTTTAATTGTGCCTGATTTGCTTCGCAAAAACTATGTGATAAATACAATCCTAATCCGGTACCACTAATCGATGTGCTAAAAAAGGGTTTAAACAATAAGGCCTGATCATGTAAGGCTACGCCAGAGCCAAAATCCCGTACGTCAATCCAGACCCGATGTTCATAGGGATGCACATTCAGCTGAATATAAGTAGCATCTGCTGAATTGTGGCGAATGGCATTACGAATCAGATTAATCAGGATTTGCCGGAATTGTGCTTCATCAAACTGAATCACTAGCGGGATATCAATATTAAATTGAATCTGATCGCGAATATCGGCCAGATCTTCCTGGATAAATAACGGGATAAATTCATTGAGATGAATCGGTATCGGGTGGGTTTCTTTATTTTTGACCATATTCAGCGTGTCCTGAATAATCCGGTCAATCCGGGTCGCCTGTCGGCCAATCATCTGCTGGAGTAGCTGTTGCTGTTCAGTTTCTGAGTCCAGATACAAATCATTGGCCTGCACAATGGCCGCCAAGGGGTTACGAATTTCATGGGCAATACTGGCTGAGAGTTGACCCAGTGCAGCAAGTTTAAGTTGCTGCACCTGCTGATTCAGTTTTTTGGCATCCTGTAACACCAGTAGCATTAGAGTCTGATGCGGCACAATCAGTTTTTGCACCTGCACATGAATATTATAGCGACTTTGCTGGGATTCAAACTGAAAGCGCTCACCATTTTCCAGTGTTTCAAAATGGATCAGTTCAAATAAATCTGGCTGTGACTGAGATAAGGTGAATTTCTCATGGCTGTATTTTGACTCAATTCCTAGAAGATTACAGGCAGCAGGATTACTGAGTACCACATGGTAGTTTTCATCCAGAACCAGATAGCCAGTTTCAATCTGCTCCAGAATATAGCGGTTAATATTCTGTAAGCGATGCAGTTCCAGCGATTGGGAAAAATTCAAATTTTCCAGAATCTGAAAACGGCGCACGGCAATTTGTCCAATGCCATAGACCACAAAAAATAAAAAGGCCAGCAGGGCGCTATTACTGATATTGCTGAGTGATGAAAATGCAAAAATACTGCCGATAAAATGCTGATATATAACACTGATGACAGCAATGAGGGTGACAACTAAGGCCTTTTTTCCATCTAATAATAAGGATCCAGAAAAGATAGTAATCACAAACAGCAGCCCAATTTGCAGATTAGGACCGTCGCTCGCCAAAGTCAGCAAACTTAAAACGCAGACATCGCTAAAGAAAATCATAATCAGCTGCGGCTGGATCAGGCGTCTGATCCATTTCAGCACAAACAGCTGTACGGTATTGATCGCAATCCCGATTCCCAGTGCATAATAATACAGCTGCGGGTATTGATAATCAGTGGTGAGTTCGGGGTAGGTCAGCAGAAAAATCAGCAACAAACCGGTGCTGATCAGCAGACGATAAGCGCTGTACCAGATACCGAGATGGTATTGATTCAGTTCAGCATAGTTTTTTTGTTGTGCCATATGCACCGGAAATCGTTAAAAGCTAAGGTTTAATAAGTCCATAGCGCATGGCCAGATGAGTCAGTTTAACATCGCTATCGATATTCAGTTTTTCAAAAATACGGTAACGATAGGTATTCACAGTTTTAACACTCACAAAGAGCTTGTCGGCAATTTCCTGGGCGCTGATACAATTCACGACCATCATCGCGACTTGCATTTCACGTTCTGACAATGCATCAAAAGGCGATTGTTGTGTATCAGAAAGGTAAGAGCTTGCTAACTGTTCCGCAATGTCTGCACTGAAATATTTGCCGCCTTGCATGACTTTATTAATCGCACGGACCATTTCCGAAATCGGTGCACCTTTGGTGATATAACCTTTGGCACCGGCTTTCAATAACAGGGACGGATAAGGTTCTTCCGCCAAACCGCTGACCGCTAGCACTTTGGTTTCCGGCGCACTCTGAAGTAGACGGCGCGTGGTTTCTACGCCGCCAATGCCCGGCATATTCACATCTAACAAAACTACATTAGGATGATGTTGACGAACTAGAGAGATCGCTTCTTCACCAGATTCAGCTTGTCCAATTACCTGAACCTCCGCATGGTCTTCTAGCATTCTGCAAATTCCAGTACGAACTAATTCATGGTCGTCCACAACTAAAACTGTGATCACCTACGCTCTCCCTCTGTTAAAAAAATCATTTTTTTGTTACATAAAGCAAAATAAGCTTGCAATGAAAGTACAAAATTAGCAATCCTATTCGCAAGATTAAATCTGAAACTTATCACACAGTGTCAAGAACAAAAAATGTTCGGCATTGTGTTTAAATGTAAGGCATATTAGAGGTAATACGCAAATCAATCTTACCTCTGTTAGTTGAGTGAAGGAATAGTGAAGAAAATAAACAAGTCTTTAAGGCATCTACTCGGCCTGTCCGTGTTAATCAGCATGAGCACGACAAGTTTTGCTGAAATCATTATGAATTCTGGCACGGCAGAGGGCGGTTCCAGCATTAGTTGGTCTTCTGAAGAAGTTAACCAGTTAATGAGCGATGATTTTAATGCCTCTGCCAATGAGCCTTCGCCACCCGGTTCAGCCACAGTGACCACTACTTTGCGTCAGGCCGGCACAGCAGCGCCAATAGCAGTCAAGCCTGCTTATACTGCACCGCAGATTATTGATACCAATCATTTTAGTAATCAACCTTCTGTCAATGCGCGGGCTGCACTGGTCATGGATGCACAAACCGGTGAAGTGCTGTTTAGCAAAAATACCAATACTGCCTATCCGATTGCATCGATTACCAAATTAATGACGGCTGTGGTGATTTCTGATGCACGTCTAAATATGTCGGAAAAAATTACCCTGCAACAGGCTGATTTTTCCTGTTCAGGTTGCAAAAGCTCAAGCTCGACTTTAAGAGCAGGAGACAGCATGAACCGTGCTGAAGCTTTATTATTTGCTCTGATGAAGTCCGAGAACCCAGCTGCTGCCGCTTTGGCACGAACCTATCCGGGTGGTCGATCAGCGTTTATTGCCAAGATGAATGCAAAAGCCAAAGAGCTCGGCATGAATTCTACCCGCTTTATGGAGTCGACAGGTTTGCATCCGGGTAACGTAGCTTCAGCTCGTGACTTGGGAATCTTGGTAAATACTGCTTCTCAATACGGCCTGATTCGCCAGTTCTCGACCACGCCAAGCTATGACTTTAACTTGGGTTATCGTGTATTGAAATCGAATAATACCAATGCCTTGGTACGTAATGGCGGATGGAATATCAATATTTCTAAAACCGGTTTTATTAATGAAGCAGGGCGCTGTGTGGTGATGCACACCACTCTGAATAACCGTCCTGTGGCAGTGGTACTTTTAGGTGCAAACAGCTCACAGGCGCGTACCAATGATGCGACCCGTTTAATGAGTTGGGTTAGCCAGCAACCTAAACGAATCTAATTGATTGGTTCATAAAAAAAACCCTGCACTTGCAGGGTTTTTTTAATTCTGGCCGAAATTACATATTCGACAGAATAGAGTCTTTAACTTGAGTCATGGTCGCATCAATCGACAGCATCACAGCATCAGCACATTGCTTGATGGCAGTGTCTGGATCTTTCAGACCGTTACCCGTTACGGTACATACGATCACTGAACCTTCAGCAATTTTACCCGCTTTAATATCACGGATCGCACCGCCGACAGACGCAGCAGACGCAGGCTCTACGAATACACCTTCATACATAGAAAGCAGACGTTGAGCTTCAAGAATTTCCGCATCAGTCAGTTCATCAAACCAGCCGTTTGAATCACGAACAACCGCTTTAGCATGATTGAAGCTTTGCGGATTGCCGATACGAATCGCAGTTGCAACAGTTTCCGGGTTTTCTACTGGGCCGCCACGAAGGAACGGTGCAGCACCAGAGGCTTGGTAACCTGCCATGATTGGCAAACCTGCCGGTTTAGGACCAGTGAAAGCATCAGTTTCAGCATCGTAAACGACTTGCTCAAATTCTTCTTTCGACTGGTTAGCCACCGCTTCGGTATAACCCATCCAGTGTGCAGTGATGTTACCCGCGTTACCTACAGGCAGGCAGTGATAATCCGGTGCACGACCTAAAGCTTCAACGATTTCATAAGCAATGGTTTTTTGACCTTGCAGACGGTATGGGTTGATTGAGTTTACAATCGTTACCGGTGCCTGATCGGCAACTTCTTTAACCAGACGCATACCGTCATCAAAGTTACCGCGAATTTGCATGGTGATCGCACCATACATCATCGCTTGAGCCATTTTACCCATGGCAATTTTGCCTTCAGGGATGAGCACGAATGCTTTGATGCCAGCACGCGCAGCATATGCAGCCGCAGCCGCAGAGGTGTTACCAGTAGATGCGCAGATGATGGCTTTAGAGCCTTCTTCAACGGCTTTCGTCACCGCCATAGTCATACCGCGGTCTTTAAATGAACCAGTCGGGTTTAAGCCCTCGTACTTCACATAAATTTCAACATCTTTACCAATAATGCGTGGAATATTCTCAAGCTTGATCAGTGGAGTATTACCTTCACCCAAAGAGATCGCACGAGTAGTTGCAGACACTGGTAAACGGTCGCGATAGCGGTCAACTAAACCAGTATAACGATTGGCATTCGACATGATGATGTTCCAATTGTGTGTAGAGCTTGGCAAGGGGAATCCTCCCCTCAACCCGATTAATTATCAAGCGATTCTAAACGAATTCGTACAATTTCGCCATGAATGACGGGTAATGCTTGAATTTGTGAAAGCGCTGCATCCATTTTTGATTCCTTGACTGGATCAGTCAGAATCACGATAGGAATAAGGTCTTTAGATAAACGCGGTTGCTGCATGATCGCATCAATACTGATGCCGGCACGACTGAGAATCGTGGTCACATCGGCAAGCACGCCCATCTGATCTTCGGCATTAATACGGATGTAATAGCCGGTGGTCATTTGTTCACGACTCAAGATCGGTAAATCACTGAGCGCTTCAAAAGCCAGTTGCGGAATGGTGCCTGCGCCGTCTTCTGTGTAAATAATGTCACGGACAATATCAACCACATCGGCAACAACCGCAGAAGCCGTTGGTCCCGCACCTGCGCCAGCACCATAGTACAGTGTTGGGCCGACCGCATTGGCTTGTACCAGAACCGCATTTTTCACACCATTCACATTGGCAATCAGCTGGTCATCTGGAATCAGGGTCGGGTGTACACGGAGTTCAATCCCGGCATCGGTACGGCGTGCAATGCCCAAGTGTTTAATCCGGAAACCGAGGTCTTCGGCATATTTCACGTCTTGTGCAGTGACTTTGCCAATGCCTTCAGTAAAAACTTTGTCAAACTGTAGCGGAATACCAAAGGCACATGAGGCCAGAATCGTCAGCTTGTGTGCAGCATCAATTCCTTCCACATCAAAGGTTGGATCAGCTTCGGCATAACCCAGTTCTTGAGCTTCTTTCAACACATCTTCAAAAGCGCGGCCTTTTTCACGCATTTCACTGAGAATGAAGTTACCCGTGCCGTTAATAATACCGGCCAGCCATTCAATCTTGTTGGCTGCCAGACCTTCACGAATCACTTTAATAATCGGAATGCCACCGGCCACTGCCGCTTCATAGGCAATCTGTACGGCATTGTCTTCAGCCGCTTTAAATAGCTCGTTGCCGTGTTCAGCCAAGAGTGCTTTGTTGGCCGTTACAATATGTTTGCCATGTTTCATGGCTTCCATAATAATTTCAAAAGCAGGATGAATTCCGCCCATGACTTCAACCACGACGTCTACATCAGGCTGACGTACGATGTCCATCAAGTCGGCACTTTGTTTAACCGATTCTGGCAGATCCAGATCAGGACGTGGACGACGGGTGCCTACATGGGTAATTTCAATTTCACGACCGGTGCGACGTTTGATCTCAGCAGCATTTTCTTTTAATAGTTTCAAGGCACCACCACCTACAGTACCAAGACCGAGGATTGCCAGACGAACTGGTTTCACGTCACACTCCAAATTAAACAGTTTTTTACAAGAGCCTAGATCATAGCTAAAAAACCCGCCTGACTCTAGGGTCATTTCAGAATATCTTTATCTATAAAATAAAGTTAAATAACTTATTAAAATGAGTTATTTAAGCCGATTCAATAATTCCGATGTAGACAGGTAACCGCCCAGATAAGTACCTGCTGAATTATAAATGGCAGGGGTACCATTCACACCCATATTTAGACCCATTTGATATTGATCTTGAACAGGATTTTCACACTTCTCTGCACTAATCTGTGCGCCTGAAATCGCCTGGTCAAAGGCACTGCGACGGTCGGCACTGCACCAGATCGCTTCCATGGCTGGCATATGCTGTTCACCACGCGGCCAAGCGATATAACGCACTTCAATGCCTTTGGCATTCATCTCATCCATTTGTTCATGGAATTTATGGCAATACGGACAGCTGACATCGGTAAACACATAGACCACATGCTTGGCTTTGCCTTTGGCTGGATAGACCAGCAAGTCTGCTGGCTTGAGTTCAGCAAAGAGTTTATTGTTGATGCCTGCCTGAAGGTTTTCGCTGACATTGTGCAGCTGTTTGTCACCGAGACGGATCACATCGCCCTGAATCAGATATTTACCGTCACTGGTGACATAGACTGCAGACATGCCTTCCAGACTCACCCAGTACAGGTTCGGCACTTCAGTGGCTTTAATGTCGGTAATTTTGGCACTGATGCCAGCGGTTTTGAAATGCTTTTCCAGCGTAGAAGCCAGACGCTGTTCTGCATTGCGTTCGGTCAGGGTAGAGGCTTCGCCCGTCGCCGGTGCGCTCGCAGTCAACTCTTGCTTTTTATCGTTGTTAGTGGAATTGGAACACGCAGTCAGGCCCAAACCAGCAGCAAGTGTGCAAGCCATAAAAATTTTTGAGCGGGCAAATGTCATAAAAAACCCTTTTCTTCTTGGATTAAAAACAGAGCATTAGCATAACAAAAAAAAATACCCACACGTCAAACTTCTCAGTTTATTCCATCCGGATATGTTTTAAGCTCGTGGATGATGGGTCGCGTGTAGCTGTTGCATCCGTACTTGTGCTACATGGGTATAAATTTGGGTGGTAGACAGATCAGTATGCCCGAGCAGCATCTGTACCACGCGTAAGTCTGCGCCATGATTGAGTAAATGCGTCGCAAAGGCATGGCGCAAGGTATGCGGTGACAGTTCGGACTGGATTCCGGCCTGCAGCGCATAACGCTTAATGGCATACCAGAAATTCTGCCGGCTCATGATACCGCCATGCTGGGTCAAAAACAGATAATCGGTCGAAGTTTTATACAGTTGCGGACGGGCTTCATTCAGATATTTTTCTACCCATTCACAGGCCATTTGTCCCATCGGCACCAGACGTTCTTTATTGCCTTTACCGACAATCCGTAAATAACCCTGTTTTAAATTGATCAGTTCCAGACGCAGGTTAATCAGTTCGGTCACCCGAAGTCCGCAGGCATACAGCACTTCAAACATGGCACGATCGCGCAGCCCTAATGCCGTGTTGATATCCGGGGCATGAATTAAGGCTTCGACATCTGCTTCGGAGAGATCTTTGGGTAAGGCCCGGCCCAGTTTTGGGGTTTTATGTGCAGCCACCGGATTGTCGCTACGCAGTTTTTGCTCACGCAGAAATTTATAAAATGAACGCAAGGCAGACAGGCAGCGGGCAATCGAACGTGGGCTTTTTTGCTGTTTGGTCAGCGCAATCAGTACATCGGAAATATCATCATGATTCCATTCCGGCAGAGGCTTGCTCAGGCATTCTGCACATTGCACCAGATCGGACAAATAGGCATTGCGGGTATGCGGGCTGACTGTTTGTGCAATCAGATAATCACGAAAACCCTGTAAATAACTGAACGTATCAGGAATCTGGACAGGGGCAGGAATACGGGGTTTTTTATTCAGCATAAGGTGAAAGGATCTGATCTGAAAAAGCGATAATCGGGATTGGTATTCTCCACTGTAGTTTAATTTTATGACAGTGTCGATGTGGTATAAGGCTAAATCGAAATGTAATTAATCTTATTTGTTAATTATTCTCATTTGTTTGTATACTGTACAAAATAGTTTAGGAATTTCACGGTGCGTTTGTCTGATTTAAAAGCAAAACAAATTGCCATCATTCGAAAAGTGAGTCGAACAACTGATGGTGAAAGTGCTCTACACGATGTTGTCGCGAGTCGTTTGGAAACTTTAGGCTTTGTACCAGGTACAAAGGTACAGGTCATTACTAAAGGTATTTTTGGTGGAGATCCCATTTTGATTCAAGTTGGATTCACACGTTTTGCTTTGCGTAAATCAGAAGCAGCCAAAATTGAAATTGAACAGGCGGTGTCGGCATGAGTGATACATTACGTATTGCCCTTGTCGGTAACCCTAACTGCGGTAAAACTTCATTATTCAACCACTTAACCGGAACACGCCAAAAAGTCGGTAACTATGCGGGTGTGACGGTTGAACGTAAAGTCGGTACATTTCAGCTTGCCTCAGGCAAAGCGGTACGGGTACTGGATTTGCCGGGAACTTATAGTCTGGATGCAACCAGTCCAGATGAAGAAATCACCCGCAACGTCGTACAAGGTAAAATCGCGGAAGAGCAAGAGCAGGATGCATTTTTGTGTGTGGTAGATGCCACCAATCTGAAATTGCATTTGGGTCTGGTGCTGGAAATGATTGCACTGGGTCGTCCAGTACTGGTCGTGCTGAACATGATGGATGAAGCACGTCGTCGTGGCATGCAGATCAATACCCAGAAGCTGTCTGAACGTCTGGGCGTGCCTGTGGTAGAAACGGTGGCTGTGCGCAATTCAGGGATTGAAAACCTGAAAAATGCGCTAGATCAAGGCAAGTATTCTGTACCACAGACTGAGCTCAGTGGCTTGAAAGGTGATAGTCACCAGCGCGTAGAAAACATTCTGAATGACGTGGTCAATTTCGTCGATCAGGAAGATAAGCGTACCGATTTTCTTGACAAGATTTTTCTGCATCCGGTATTGGGCTTACTCAGCCTAGCTGTAATGATGTTCGTGATTTTCCAGGCGGTATTTGCCTGGGCTGCGCCGTTTATGGATGGCATCGAAACCTTCTTCGGCTGGCTGGGTGAGTTCCTCGGCGAATATATTTCGCATCCCTTACTGAATAGTCTAGTGGTGGATGGGATTATTGCCGGTGCCGGTGGCGTGGTGGTGTTCCTGCCACAGATTCTGATTCTGTTCTTCTTTATTCTGGTACTGGAAGAATCAGGTTATTTACCGCGTGCTGCTTTCCTATTAGATAAGCTGATGTTTAAAGCCGGTTTATCAGGACGTGCCTTTATTCCGTTATTGTCCAGCTTTGCCTGTGCCATTCCCGGCATCATGGCATCGCGGACCATCAGTGATCCACGAGATCGTTTAACCACGATTTTTGTTGCACCTTTAATGACCTGTTCGGCGCGTTTGCCAGTTTATGCCTTGCTAATTGCGGCATTTGTACCCGCACAAACTGTCTGGGGTTTCCTGAATCTGCAAGGTCTGGTGCTCTTCGGTCTTTATATGGCAGGTATCGTAAGTGCCTTGCTGGTGTCTTTTGTGTTGAAATTCTTCCACAAAGATAAATCACAGCACATGCTGCTGATGGAACTGCCAAGCTACCGTTTTCCGGACTTGAAGAACGTTTGGATCGGCTTATTGGATCGCGGCAAAATCTTCTTGAAACGTGTCGGCGGCATCATCTTCGCCTTATCGATTGTGCTGTGGTTCCTGTGTACGTTCCCGCAGCCACCAGAAGGTGCAACCCTGCCGGCCATTGATTATTCATTGGCAGGGATGCTCGGTCATCTGATGCAACCGATCTTTGCACCCCTCGGTTTTAACTGGCAGATCTGTATTGCCCTGATTCCGGCGATGGCAGCGCGTGAAGTGGTCGTTGCAGCACTGGGCACAGTCTATGCGATGTCGGCAGTTGATGAAGATGCGATGTCTGAAGGTCTGGCTGCGCTGATCAGCGGTGGAGGTGATCTGGGCTGGTCAGTTGCGACAGGTTTGTCTTTGCTGGTGTGGTTTATTTATGCACCACACTGTCTGGCGACCTTGGCAACGGTTAAACGTGAAACAGGTTCCTGGAAAACTGTCAGTATTATGACTGTTTACCTGTTTGGTCTGGCATATTTTATGTCATTCCTAACTTATCAAATTGCTTCATATTATTTGGGCTAAATCTCAGCTTGGCCTTGGCCAGTTGAGTTTACTGCATTGTATATGTATGGGAGATTGAGATGATTGAAATTCTAATTGTGACAGCACTGGTGCTTTGGAGCATGCTGGTTGTCTTTAAAAAGGTGTTTCCCAACACCTCTAACTCAGTCTTCCAGAAGTTGTCTGATGCCTGTGCAGCCAAGGGCTGGCAGCGTCTGGCCAAATGGCTGCAACCGGGTATAGCTGCAGGCTGTGGTGGCAACTGTGCCTGCCCAGTTTCAGAAAAAAGTATAGAAGATAAGCCAGCCCAACAAGCGGTGAAATGGAAATAATTTCCTTTTCTGACTGAATTTTAAAAACCGTCATGATCATGACGGTTTTTTTACGCATGGACACAAAAAAAATGTGCAGAAAGGCCAATCAGAAAAGGCATTCAAAACAGCAAAGTGCTACCATTTCGTCAGTTTCAAAATAGACCAAAATATGGGGCGAAAATGTTAATACAACGTGGTGGGTTAAAAGTCGTTGCAGGACTCGGAATATCAGGTGTTGCAGCAGTCAATTTCTTGCATAGTCAGGGCTACCGCGTTGCAGTAACAGATTCAAGAGCTAACCCGCCAGGGCATGACCAGATACCCGCTGAGGTTCAGACCAGTTTTGGTCAGTTTGACGCCGAACTGTTACTTTCTGCAGAAGAAATCGTGATTAGCCCCGGGCTTGACCCTAAACTTCCTGAAATTCAGGCAGCGATTAACAAGGGTATTCCGGTAGTCAGTGAAATCCAGATTTTACGCCGTGCTACGGATAAGCCTATTGTGGCGATTACCGGTTCTAATGCCAAAAGTACCGTGACGACCTTGATTGGCCTGATGGCAGCAGATGCAGGCAAAAAAGTCGCTGTCGGTGGCAATCTGGGGCGTCCTGCGCTAGACCTCACCAAAGATGATCCTGAGCTATATATACTTGAGCTGTCCAGTTTTCAGCTGGAAACCACCTCAAATCTGGCGGCTGAAGTCGCGGTGGTGTTGAACATGAGTGAAGATCATCTGGATCGTCATGGCGATATGATGGGTTATCACACGGCGAAACACCGGATTTTCCAGGGTGTGAAAAAAGTCGTATATAACCGTGATGATTCTCTGACCCGTCCATTGGTACCGGACGTAACACCGATGCAAAGCTTCGGCCTGAATGCACCAGATATGAACCAGTACGGTATTCTCAAGGATACGGATGGCAGCATCTGGCTGGCGCGTGGTCGTGAGCGTCTGCTGAAAAGTACCGAGATGTATATGCAGGGCACGCATAATGTTGCCAATGCCTTAGCCTGTCTGGCGCTGGGTGAAGCGATTGGCCTGCCACTGGAAAGCATGTTGAATACCTTAAAGACCTTTAAAGGTCTGGAACATCGCTGTGAATTCGTTAAAGAAGTGCAAGGCGTACGTTATTATAACGACTCCAAAGGTACCAATATCGGCGCAACCTTGGCAGCACTGGACGGTCTCGGCATGGCCATTGAAGCCCAAGGCGGTAAAGTCGCGATTATTCTCGGTGGTCAGGGCAAAGGGCAGGACTTTAAAGCCTTGCGTGAATCATTAAGCAAATATGCCAAAGTAGCGGTATTAATTGGTGAAGATCGTCCCGTCATTGAAGCAGCGATTGCGGGTACGACTGAACTGATTCATGCGGACAGCTTGCAGCAGGCAGTAGAAATCTGCCAAAAGCACACTCAGGCACATGATGTCGTGCTATTGTCTCCTGCATGCGCAAGTTTTGATATGTTCTCGGGTTATCCTGAGCGTGGTCGCAAGTTTGTTGCGTATGTGAATGAACTCAATTAAGAATAACAAGGATTCGTGATATGGCTGGGTTTGCTCAGACTACGATCAATAAATTAAATCAATTTTATACGCAGTGGATACCTAGAATACCTGCTGAAGTGAATCCACGGAATGTATTGATTTTCTGTGTGTTGGCTTTGCTCTGCATTGGTTCGATCATGGTGGCATCGGCCTCGATGCCCTATGCAGAACGTATGCATGAAAATCCGTTTCACTATATTAGCCGACATGGGATTTCGATTTTTGTCGCTGCCGTAGCAGCTTTTCTGGCTTATAAAATCCCCTTAAAAGTCTGGTTTAATAACACTTTCTTTTTGTGGATTATTACCATCGTACTTTTGGTGGCCGTGCTATTTGTCGGGACGGAAGTCAATGGTTCCAAACGCTGGATTCGGATCGCAGGCTTTACCTTACAGGCTTCGGAAGTCGCCAAAGTGATGATGGCAATTTTTACTGCAGACTACGTGGTGCGCCGTGCGGAAGAAGTACGGAATAATATCAAGGGTCTGGTCCGTTTAAGTGCCATCATGGGGGCTACCGTCGGTTTGATTATTCTCGAGCCTGACTTGGGTGCAACCGTGGTAATTACCTTAACCATGCTTGGCGTGTTCTTTCTGGCGGGTGCGCCGTGGATTCAGTTCGGTGTGGCTTTTATGACCTTGGTCGGCGCATTTGCTGCCGCGATTCTGTTGGAACCGTATCGTCTGCAACGTCTGCTGTCTTTTTCGAATCCTTGGGAAGATCCCTTAGGCACCGGTTATCAGCTCTCTAATGCCCTTATGGCCTTTGGCCGTGGGGAATGGGCAGGGGTAGGCTTGGGGCATAGTATCCAGAAAATGTCTTATTTGCCTGAGGCGCATACCGATTTCATGCTGGCAATTTTGGGTGAAGAATTTGGCTTTTTAGGCATTTCAACCATCCTGATCTTGTCCTTCACCATGCTGGTTTGCTGTATCCGCATTGGACACCGCGCCTTGCAGCATCAATATTTGCGTGCCGGCTATCTGGCTTATGGCATCAGTATCATTTTCCTGTTACAGATTCTGGTAAATGCCGGTATGAATATGGGCATGTTGCCGACCAAGGGTTTGACCTTGCCATTTATTAGTTATGGCGGTTCATCCCTGATTATCTGTGCGGTCATGATCAGTCTGATTCTGAAAATTGATTCGACCACGCGTCAGGTCAATCCAAGCCGCGAAGAATCAAGCTTCTAGATTGGAGTTTCGTCCTGGCTCTGGCTGAGCATGGTCCAGTACCGTGCTCGGCATTGCGGTTCCACAATTGGAACAGGTCACAAAAGCAGATTTAGGCTTGGAAAGTGGAATCAAGGGTATAAAAAATAAAGAAAAATAATTACGCTGCTGTTTTAGCTCATAGCCCGAACGAGTACGGCAGACCGGACACAGAAACTGGCTTTTCTCAATGGTTTTGGTTTTAGGGCCGACGCCAAAAATAAAAAACATACTCTTCTTCCTATCAATTTTTCATTCTAGAAGTCTAGCTTAAGTGAAAAGCTGTTTTTATAAATAGTGACCTTGTAGCTCAGTTGTATGTGGAATCCGCTCAATGTCCCATTGTACTACCGCCTGTTGCAGCATCCGATCGGGAGTGTCCAAATCAACTTCAGCCTGATGCAAAGCCTGAAGTGCCTGTTTTAATAATTGGGGTGCCTGAGTTAAATCCAGTGCTTGGGCCAGATTCTGTTTTGACAGTTTTTGCCCCTGATCATTCATTGCCAGCGGTAGATGCATATAGCTCAGACGCGGATAACCGAGTAACTGTCCCAGATAGATTTGCCGTTCGGTATTATCTAGAAGATCAGCTCCACGTACCGCATGAGTCATACCTTGCAGATAGTCATCGACTACTACAGCCAGCTGGTAATTCATAATGCCGTCACGACGTTTTAAGACAAAATCGCCCAGATCTTTTTTCAGTTCTGAACAGTGCTGACCTTGCAGCCGGTCTTCAAAACAGATTTCAACATCTTCAACTTTTAAACGGATGGCCTGATGCTCAAAAGCCAGACCCAAGTCACGACAGGTATCCTGATAGATATGATTGGAACCGAGCATTTTACGGGTGCATTGGCAAGCATAGACTAGACCTTGCTGACGCAATTGCTGGATGACGTCTTCGTAAATATCTAAACGGTCTTTCTGGAAAATGATTTCGGCATCAGGTTCAAGCTGAAAGGCATCCATGGCACGCAGGATATGCTCTTCGCTGCCGGGATAAATGCGGGGAATATCGGTGTCTTCAATCCGGACCAGCCATGTGCCTTGATTGGCTTTGGCATCGCAGTAACTGGCAACTGCGGTAATGAGGGAGCCAAAATGCAAAGGGCCGGTTGGCGATGGCGCGAACCGGCCCACATAAGCCATCCTGTTGTCCCCCTCCTTTTTTAAAGGAGGGGTTAGGGGAGGATTATTTACAGACATGCTTAACCGTTATTTTGCTTCTCTTTGATCTCTGCAAGGGTTTTGCAGTCAATACATAAAGTAGCCGTCGGACGTGCTTCTAAACGACGCAGACCAATCTCGATACCACAAGTTTCACAGAAACCATAGTCATCATTCTGGATTGCTTCGATCGACTGTTCGATTTTACGAATCAGTTTACGTTCACGGTCACGGGTACGTAACTCAATCGCAAACTCTTCTTCCTGAGTCGCACGGTCATTCACATCTGGAAGAGCAGTATTTTCGTCTTGCATCGTATTCAGGGTACGATCCACTTCTGACATCAACTCAGCTTTCCAAGCCAGCAAGATTTGGCGGAAATGCTGAAGCTGACCTTCAGACATGTATTCTTCATTTTTTTTAGGTTGATAAGGTTCAATACCAAATAAGCTAGCAGTAGAACCACCGTCAGTCGTTTTAGGCTTAGATTTGCGTACGCGCTTTGCAGCTTTCTCTTCTACAACATCAGTTTGATTGTCTAAGACTTGATTTTGGTTGTCATTCGCCATTTAGGGCATTCCTCATCTATGCGTATGATTGCTACGCAAAAAATATGGTGATATGCAGTTTTTTATCCACCCTGTAGAAAGATTATCCTCCTATGGGGGCCGTCATCATATAGACTTTTTATGCTTATTGATAGTCTTTGATGTCTGGACTATGCATATCACATTTCCTTTGGTTGCAATAAAGTAATGCAAAAAAAACAAATTGAAAAGTTAATAACCTGAAATTTCGGTATTAATATTTTGCTGGCTCAATGCCACCCGTTCAATATAGGTATCAAACTCACCATTTTGTTGCAAATGTAATACACGATAACCTGGTGCCGCCTGATCTAGCGCGAAATCTTCACTTTTAGGTTTAAACTGCACACTGGTCGATGGCGTGGATAAAAAGTAGATGCCATGCCATTCGTTGCAGGAATCCTGATGCACATGACCAAACAGAACCAGCTTGATATTATGATGCCGAGCCAGTACATCTTTTAAATCTTCAGCATTTTTCAGCCGGTGCTGATCAATCCAGTACGATTTCATCGCAAAAGGATGATGATGGCAAGCGACAATGACATGCTGATGCTTAAATTCAAGCAATAATTGGTCCAATTGATCGAGTTGAGCTTGTTCCACCCAGCCATCGATCTTGCCTTGAACGGCACTATTTAACAGGATCATGGTCCAGGTGCCAAAATGAATGGCATGTACCTGATTCGCATGCTGGTGAAAAGGGAACACCCGAGAATCGTCATGGTTACCTGGAATCTGATAATACGGCACGTTTAAAGACTGGACAAATGCTAAATAGCGTTGATAAGTCTGCTCGACCGGCACCTGTGCCAGATCACCGGTATGAATCAGTGCATCCATTTGGGGAAAGCGCTGTTGGATCTGCTGCATCACTTCATGAAAACTCTGCTCGGGATTCATCCGGGCAAATTCCAGCTCTTCCCGATCCATCAGATGAGTATCAGAAATCTGGATAATAGTCCAATCCGGCTGTGTGTTTATGCTTGACTGCTGAAAACTCATGTCTTTCCCCTTAGACATATTCCTGCAGTATGAATATGTTGTTGCAACCATTGCAAGGCCATAATGACAGGTGCATTTCTTAAGCGACCATTCGTGAGCAAGGACGGAATATCGGCATAATCCAGAATATGCAGCTGGATATTTTCACCTTCATCTGGCATGCCAAAAATACCGCCCTGTTCAGGCAATTCAGTTTGGGCCACATATAAATGAAACAGTTCGGAACATGCACCTGCGGAAGGATAGAAGCTGAAAATGTGCTGTAGCTCATCCAGAGTACAGCCTGATTCTTCGAGTGCTTCGCGACGGATGCATACTTCGGGTGCTTCATTGCCATCCAGAACGCCAGCAATCACTTCGAGTTGCCAAGGAGAGTCGATATCATCCAGTCCGCCAATCCGGAACTGTTCGATCAGGCCGAATTTCTGCTGTTGATGATTGTACATCAGCACACCCGCTGCTTCTGGCCGATGAATCAGCTCACGTTGCAAAATAGGGGTTGAGCTTTCCTGATTAAATAAACGGTGTTTCAGGCTGACTTTTTCTACCTGAATAAATCCCTGGTACAAGAACTCACGTGCCTCTACGCTAAAGTCTTTTTTATTATAAGAGGCCTGTTTAATAATATTCATATGCTCAGATAGAATGAATTGATTTATTTTCATCCTATCTGAGTTTTTTTTGAAGACAACTGTTTTTTTTACAGTTTTATAGTTTGTGGTATAAATTTTGACCAGAGTTGTGGAAGCTGGCTTTCATCTGATTCATGCCGGCTTCAATTTCGGCCTGAGAGCTTGCCGGCTGATCAGGATTGGCCTGTTGACTGGCATAATCACGAACATTCTGGCTAATCTTCATTGAACAGAACTTTGGTCCGCACATGGAACAAAAGTGCGCGGATTTATGCGCGGCTTTCGGCATGGTTTCATCATGCATGCTGCGCGCCGTGTCCGGATCCAGACTCAAGTTAAACTGGTCTTCCCAGCGGAACTCAAAACGCGCCTTGGACAGGGCATTATCCCGGGCTTGCGCACCCGGATGACCTTTGGCCAGATCGGCTGCATGTGCGGCAATCTTGTAGGTAATAATACCGTCTTTGACATCCTTTTTATTGGGTAAACCGAGATGCTCTTTCGGCGTCACATAACACAGCATTGCGGTGCCGTACCAGCCAATCATCGCGGCTCCTATTGCCGAAGTAATATGGTCATAACCCGGTGCGATATCGGTGGTGAGTGGCCCCAAGGTATAAAAGGGTGCTTCTTTACAGACTTCCAGTTGCAGATCCATATTTTCCTTGATCATATGCATCGGGACATGGCCCGGGCCCTCAATCATCACCTGAACATCATGCTCCCAGGCACGGTGGGTCAGTTCGCCCAAAGTTCGAAGTTCGGCAAATTGCGCTTCGTCATTGGCATCCTGCACACAGCCCGGACGTAGGCCATCGCCGAGACTAAACGATACGTCATAAGCTTTCATGATCTCGCAGATTTCATCGAAATGGGTATACAAGAAGTTTTCCTGATGATGTGCCAGACACCACTGCGCCATGATCGAACCGCCACGCGATACGATACCGGTCAAACGGTTGGCAGTCAGCGGTACATATCTTAAAAGCACGCCGGCATGAATGGTGAAATAGTCCACACCTTGTTCAGCCTGTTCAATCAGGGTGTCTTTAAAGATCTCCCAGGTCAGGTCTTCGGCCACACCATTGACTTTTTCCAGTGCCTGATAGATCGGTACGGTTCCAATTGGTACAGGAGAGTTGCGGATAATCCATTCACGGGTTTCATGAATATTCTGGCCGGTCGAGAGGTCCATAATCGTATCTGCGCCCCAACGTGTCGCCCAGGTCATTTTCGAGACTTCTTCTTCGATACTTGAACCGAGTGCAGAATTACCAATATTGGCATTGATTTTGACCAGAAAATTACGCCCGATGATCATCGGTTCCAGTTCCAGATGATTGATATTGGCCGGAATAATTGCACGTCCTGCAGCGACTTCCTGGCGGACAAATTCAGGGGTGATTTCAGTCAGGTTTTTTGCACCAAAATTCTGGCCCGGATGCTGGCGCATATCGACACCATCGAGTTGACGCAGATTTTCACGAATGGCGATGTATTCCATTTCCGGAGTGATGATGCCTTGCTTGGCATAATGCATCTGGGTGATGTTGCGGCCGCATTTGGCTTTGCGAGGTTTCTGGATATGGGCGAAACGGATTGCGGCGGTACGGATATCGCGTAAACGCTGGCGACCAAATTCAGAACTGAGCTGATCCAGAATTTCGCTATCGTTGCGCTGTTCAATCCAGCTTTCACGAACATTCGGCAGACCTTTGTTCAGGTCAATCGTCACGTTGGGGTCGGTATACACACCCGAGGTGTCATAGACCATCAAAGGTGGATTATGTTCGCCGCCCAGACTGGTCGGGGTTTCACTTAAGGAAATTTCCCGCATGGGTACCTGAATATCAGGACGGGAACCTTGCAGATAGACTTTACGTGAAGCGGGTAGAATTCGCGTTAAATCGCGTGCTTCCTGTTCATGAGCAGAGAGAGTAGTTTCAGAAGAAAGATTCGTTAACTGGTTCATGGCTATGATCCTTATGAATGACATCAACGAATCAAGCACGACCAAAAACGTAGGCAGATTTATCCTGAACAGATAAAGCAAGGGCTGGGTTTTTAGCTGGCTTGATTCCTACGCAGGTATTAACCTGATCAGGTTCAACGGTACTCATGCTCAATTCCTGATAATGATAAAAGGAATCACATGATCTCAGCGAGGCATTACTCGCGCTCCGTCAAGCGAGGCTAAAGCTTAGCTCAGTTTAGGCAGAATAAACAGGTCTAAATCGCTCAACTTTAAGCGAGGATTGATTTAGACATGGTCCTACTGATTGAAGGTGAAACTGATCCCAACTAGATACAGATGGCATCGGTAAAGCAGTTCTTATCGTATTTTTGTGAGGGCGGGCTGATCTGGGCATAGTACAGAATCTGTTCTGCTTCCGAGCGGTTTCTATAATCGGCAGGCAAGACTTGTTGGCGCTGTTCCGGAGTCATGTCCAGAAATTCCAGAAACAGGCGTGCCTGTGTGGACAGCGTTGATTTCTGGCCGTTTGATAGTCCAATAATAGTTTCCAGATGACTGGTATCCACAGCATAACGATCGCGATAATCTTCCGACACCGGGGATTGCTCGGTACCTCTAAACAGGAAATAGGTATATTGCTTCAGCAGATATTCAGCATCGCGTTTATAACTGCTATTCGGATAAGTCTTGAGATAGTCTTCCCAAAGCAGACTGCGGGCTGCAATATCAGCGGCTTCAATCTGCAGGCGTTTTTCCACCAGCACCGGTTCCATATTCTGTTCCGCCAGATTTTCAATAAAGGCTTTTTCAGCGGCCGGTAAATAAGGGGCAAAAATACGCGCCAGATATTCCGGACTGCGGCGATAATGTAAAGTGCCATCCCCCAGATCCAGCAGTTCTACATAAGCCTGCCCCTTGTGTTTTAACAGATACTGGTCACGTGAGGTGAGCTGTTGAAAATGCGCATGCTGAATGGTCGGATGCTGGGCCATTTCCAGTGCATACTGCTCAAAGGCGCGTTGCTGGAACTCGGTGCGATCCACCTTTAAAAAGTGCTGATACATTTCGGTAGAGCGCTGCATCAGGTGCTTCTGCTCCGCCAAGTCCATCAACGGCAGGCATACTTTAAGATCCTGATTAATCTGCTCCAGCGCAAACGTCGTGCGCTGGTCATTAATCTGGGACATATTTTTTTCAATATTTTGGCACATGAGGCTAAAGTCATTGACTGGACTTTGCGTTTGCTTTGCCTCAGTCTGTTCGACCTGGATCTGTGGATCTGAAGGCTGTTGGCAGCCCCCAAGAAGCAGCACGCTACCAGCAATCAAACAGGCTTTGAATATCGACGGGAATGGCATTAACACTATGCTTCAGGACTCTGTATATAGGTGAATTCAGAAAATAACGGCCTTACTGGGAGGTATATTGTATAGGTCAAATTAAAATACTATGTTTAGTATTGTGAATTGCTTTGTTACATTGCAGACAGAGATCTTGAAAATTGAATTAATCGTGAATAAAACGCGATAGTTATATTAAAAAGTTAATAAAAATCATACGTAAAAATTCAAGAGATCTCTTTAGTATGGCTTAGCTTAAAGCGCCAGCATTTTTTGATCTGAATGGCTGTTAGGGATGAACACTATAAAATGAAACTAAAACTCAGTGTCATGGCGGGGATATTGGCAAGTAGTCCGGCAGTTTTTGCACTGGATTTGCAAGAAGCCTATGCGCGCGCCCAGCAAAATGACCCGAACTGGCAGGCGAATGTGTTGCAGTATCAGGCCGATCAGCTCAATCTGGGGATTGCCAGCGGCAATTTGCTGCCGACCGTGTCCCTTTCAGGCAATGTCACCCGTAAAAACCAGTCCGTCAACAACTCAGAGTCTGAAGGTTTGCCTGCTGAATTTGGTGAGTTACAAAGTTCCAGTACAACCAGTCGTCAGGTGACGGTTACTGCACGTCAGCCTTTATTCCGCTGGGATGCCTGGCAAGGCTATAAGCAGGTCAAGACCTCGGTCGAACTGAGTGAAGTCAATCTGCGCTTGCAAAAACAGCAGCATATTTTACAGGTGGCCGAAGCCTATTTTAATGTCTTGCGTCAGCAGTCTTTGACTACGGCCTATTTACAGGAAGAGCAGGCACTGTCTGAGCAGTTACGGATGATGAATGCTAAGCTCAAAGAAGGTCTGGTAGCGCGCAGTGAGGTCAGTGAAGCCAATGCCCAGTATCAGAGTGCCCAGGCCAACCGGATTTCGACCCAGGTTCAGCTGGTACTGGCCCAAGAACAGCTGGCACAGTTAATCGGCCCTTATCAGGAAAATCTGGCGGTATTACGCAACGATTTCCAGTTCCAGAAACCGGTTCCAAGTGATATGCAGTCCTGGACCGAATTGGCACAAAGCCAGAATCTGAATATTCTGCAAGCGCGTCTGCAAAAGCGCTATTCTGAAGATGCCAAACGGGTCGAGCAGGCTGCACTCTATCCGCAGGTCGAAGCGGTCGGAACCTATGGCTATTTAAAGCAAAGTCCGGCCACGATTATGTCCAGCAATGGAGATTTCGACCAGATAGGTGTGGAAGTGAACTGGAATGTATTTAGCGGTGGACGCACACAAAAAAGTATCCGTCAGGCCGGTGTCAATGTGCAAAAAAGTGAAGCGCAACTGGATGCAGCCATCCGTAAAGCCAATACCGATGTGAAACAGTCCTTTATGCAGGTAGAAACCGATCAGGCCAAACTGAATGCACGTAAAGCCGCGATGGACTCTTCGGAAATTGTCTCACAAGCGTCCAGAGCCCAATATCAGGAAGGCTTAAAAACCATGGTCGATGTGTTGCTGGCACAGCGTAATGCCTTTTCTGCCAAGACCGATTATTTGAATGCCAAATATGATTATCTGTTGCATGTGCTGCAATTGCAGGCCTCGGTCGGGCAGTTAACCGAAAAGGAACTGGCAGAGCTGAATGCCTGGCTGATTGAATAGGATTCGCCTCAGCCTCTATGAGGCTACTATTGTCATCAAACTTTCATCATAGATATGCTTTAATATGATTTATTATTGATCATTGTCCTCTATCGTTCAGGAGTAGCTTTCCTTGTGTCCAAATAATCCTGTATTAAGTCATCACATTTCTTCGCAATTTAATGAAGAACTGCAGGACGTAAATACCAAATTCATGACGATGGGCGGACTGGTAGAACAGCAGGTAGCTAATGCCATTCATGCCCTATTGGACACAGATGTCTCAATGGCAGTAGATGTGCAGTTTCAAGATAATGTCGTCAATCAGATGGAACGAGATATTGATGAAGCGCTGACCCTGATTCTGGCGCGCCGTCATCCTGCCGCGATTGATTTACGTATGGTGCTTGCCATGTCCAAGGCCAATACCGATCTGGAACGGATTGGCGATGAAGCCTCGAAAATAGGCCGAATTGCACAAAGCTTATGTGAAGAGGGCGGCTCACCGCGCGGTTATATGGAAACCCGGCATATTGGCAACCAGGTGCGGGTGATGATTCATGATGCACTGGATGCTTTTGCGCGTCTGGATGTAGATCAAGCTTTGAAGGTCATGTTGGCAGATGCGGATATTGACCGTGAGTATCAATCAGCCACACGTACGCTTATGACTTATATGATTGAAGATCCGCGGCATATCAGTCGTGTCATCAATGTATTATGGGTGCTGCGTTCGCTAGAAAGAATTGGCGATCATGCCCGGAATATTTCGGAACAGGTGATCTATATGGTCAAAGGTTTTGATGTGCGTCATACCAGCGTTGAAGAAATTGAACAGAAAGTTCAGCGTTAAACGTTCCAGACTTAAATAAAAAAACCTCCAGCTCGGAGGTTTTTTATTGGGATAGAAAAGCTAACTATGAGTTTCTTCCTCAGCATCATCTTCAAAAGTTTTGGCAATTTTTTCAATATTTAGGCTCTTGGCCATCGCATCAAAGATTTCCTTATATACGCCTTGCTGATGATAAAGCTGATCGTGTTCACCATGTTCAGCAATCGTTCCTTCTTTCATCACATAGGTATAATCTGCATCAATAATCTGCGACAGGCTATGCGAAATGATGATCACGGTACGGCCTTGCTTGATCTGGTCCAGACTTTGTTTGATCTGTTCCGTGGCAATTGCATCCAGACTCGCCGTCGGTTCATCCAGAAAAATGATTGGTGGATTTTTCAGGAACATCCGTGCCAAGGCAATCCGTTGCTGCTGGCCGCCAGACAGCATCAAGGCATCGCTGTCATAGCCATCCGGTAACTGTAAAATCTGCTCATGAATCGAGGCTTTTTCTGCCGCTTCAATTACATCCTCCATTGAGGCAGTAGTTTTGCCGTAGCGGATATTGTCAAAGATGGTGCCCTGAAAAATATGGTTTTTTTGCAAGACCAGACCAATATGATCGCGTAGATATTGGGTGTCATAATCTTTCAGATTAATGCCATCCAGTTTGATCTGGCCTTGCTGCGGTTCATAAAATTTATCCAGCAGACTGATCAGGGTGGATTTTCCGGCACCCGATAAGCCCACCAAGGCGGTAATTTTATTGGGGCGAATTTCCATATCAATATCTTTCAGAGCATGGTGGCCGTTTGGATAATAAAAATTCACGCCACTGAGTTCAAACTTGCCTTGGACAACCGGTTTCTGCTGACCGCTTTGTTCAATTTCATCATCGGCTTCCAGAATCTTGAAAAAGCTTTCTGAATAGATCATGGCATCATTCACTTCATCATAAATCCGGTGCAGGGATCGGATCGGGGCAGAGACATTGTTAAATAGCAGCACATGAAACATGATCATGCCGATACTCATCTGGCCATCCAGCACAAAGTAGGAGGTTAGAATAATGATCAGTACAATCCCGATCTGTTCCAGAAAAGTTTTCAGGCCATCAAACAGGAAACTGGTCTGGCGGGTTTTCATCTGATTGTCGGTCAGTTCGCGCTGTAATCCCAACTGCTTTTCCGATTCAATCGATTCACGGTTAAAGGATTTGATTACGGTAATCGAATTGATGATGCTGAGAATGCCTTGACTCTTTTTCTCCCGGCCATCGCGAAGACTGCGGCGCCAGCCCCCGAGTTTTTGCGCCTGTTTATAGGTCAGCCAGAAATAGATCGGGACAATGGCAGTTGCAACCAGACCGACATAGACATTGGCATAGTACATCAACCCCAAAGCCACAATGGCACTGGTAAATAACGGTAAAATATCAATGAAAAAGATCTGTACCAGACGGGTCAGTGAGCCAATACCACGGTCAATCCGGGTCTGTAATTTACCGGCCTGATTATTTTCCTGATTAAAAAATTCCAAACGATATTTTAAAAACTTTTCAATAATCCCTTGGGCCAGATCCTGAGAGACAAAAATTCGCAGTTTCTCTCCATAGAACTTCTGCCCGAACTGGACAAAGGCATTAATAATTTCTTTGCCGAGCAAAATTGCCGAAATCGTGATCAGAATATGCCAGCCTTGCTCCAATCCTTGACCGGCTTCGAGTAGCGAATTGATGCTGTCGACCGCATATTGCAAGGTAATGGCATTGACCTGTGCGGTGAATGAACCAATCAGGGTCAGAATCAGCGTGGCAATCACCAGCAACCGGTAAGGCTGAACAAAGGGACGAAGTTTCTGAAACAGCTGCCATAAGTTCATAAAAGGATTATTTTTATTGTGAAAGTTGAATTCAGTCTAGGCAGGAATCATGCCAGCCACAAGCATAAATGTTGTAGTCATTTGTGAAGAGCAGTTGTAATCCTTTAGGTCGAATGTCAGTATTTTCATGTGGATACTGGATCTGATTGATATGACGCTCGATTTATTTGCACCCCAGCCGCAAGCCAATGTATTACCTTTTGATGGGGTAGTGGAGGATTATGGCTTGATTTTGGATGAGGAACAAAGCCAGCAGTATCTACAGCATTTTCTCAGTCAGCTGGCCTGGCAACATGATGAAGTGCATTTATTTGGCAAGCACCATGTCACCGGTCGCCAGGTGGTCTGGTATGGCGATGAACATTATCAGTATCGTTATTCTGGTACGCTCAAACAAGCTCAGGTATGGACACCCGGATTATTCCGTTTAAAGCAGCATATTGAAATTCTGGTCGGTCATCCCTTTAATTCCTGTCTGGCCAATTTGTATGAAGATGGTTCCCAAGGCTTGGGCTGGCATAGTGATGATGAGCCGGCGTTATATACAGGTACTTCTCGGGAAAATGTCATTGCTTCTCTGAGTCTGGGAGCCACCCGCAAAATGAGCTTTAAGCATAAAATTCGCAGTGATAAAGTCGATGTACTGTTACACAGTGGACAACTGATTGTGATGCGAGGTGCGACACAGCAACACTGGAAGCACAGTATCAGCAAAACCAGCAAAGTTTTAACACCAAGAATTAACCTGACTTTTCGTTATTTTTATCCTTAAGAAGCATTTTGGAGCATAAAAAAGCACCCTAAAGGATGCTGATTAAAAAATTTTCAAAACAGATTAAGGCGTGATTCCAGCAGGATGGCGATACCAGCTTTCAATCAACAAGGTAGCCGCAATACTGTCGGCAGAGAGTTTTTTGCCGCGACCTTGAGCCTGATAATGATCCAGTTCATCGCGTGCTTCACGGGTAGTCAAACGTTCATCTACCATCCAGGTTTCAATATTGGTCTGATGACGTAAACGGCGGGCAAATTTTCGCGCCCGTGTCGACAGCTCGGATTCACTATCATCCATATTCAATGGCAAACCGACCAGAAATAAATTCGGTTGATGGCTTTTCACGATTTTGAGCAGTTCATCCCAGTTGGGGATACCATCTTTCATGGGAAATAAGGGCAGGGGATTGGCACTTGCAATCAGGGATTGTCCAACTGACATTCCCATTTTTTGTGTACCAAAATCAAACGCCATAATGGTTTGTAGCACGTTTACATCAGGCATGTCCAATCTCGGAAGATAACCAGTTGCGGTCTACACCCATTTTTTTATAGGCAGCGTCCCAACGGTCGTTATAAGGGAGGTTAAAAATCAGATCCATATCGGAATCACAAATCAGCCAGTCACCACGGGCAATTTCCTGTTCCAGCTGGTGTTTGCCCCAACTGGCATAACCGAGGGCAATCTGATAGCGACCGACCCCTTCATTATGCGCAATGGCATCCAGAATATCTTTGGAAGTGGTAATGCAGACATTTTCACCTACGGCGATGGAGGAATGCCAGGTCGGCTGACCAGTATGCAAGACAAAACCGGCCTCAGGGCGTAAAGGGCCGCCTTGTAATACTTCATGCGGATTGACATTGTCTGCTTCAATATCAAGATCATTCAGCAATTCTTTAATTTGAATGCCGGCAGGTCGATTGATAATGATGCCTTGAGCACCATCTTCATCATGACGCGCGAGATAAATGACCGTCTGGGCAAAAAAATCATCATTCGCATGCGGCGGTGCAATCAGACAACGATGTGTCAGAAACTGTTTGGTCACCTGAGCAGTTCTCCCAAAGTCAGTATGCTATGCAGTCTGAAAAGTAAAGCATGGCCTACGGGCCTAATTGCAATCACTTAAACAGCGGCTTTCTTCCTGCTAGTTATCCCATAAAATGCTTGGGCTGACAACTTGGATATAAGGCAAATTAGGCATGAACAGGTTAAGGCCGGTTTTAATATTCTTTTTAAAACGACCTTGAGTAATTTCATTTAAATGGATGGAAGGTAGTTTTAAGCGTTTTTTATTTATGCTAAAACAGCCAGATAAACCGAGTAAAAACTTACTCAAATTTTAATATAAAATATTAAATATATTGTAGTGGAATGAATTAAATAATAACAATAGATCATTCATTTTTAAAAGTAGACTTTATATAGTTTCTTGCTTTTAAATAGAATTTATCTGAAAACTACAGTTAAATTATTAGAATCTTAGCTCATTAATTAAGCCCTAACTATATTTCGATACATAGTTTCTTGTGATTAAAATATGGTCAATATTAGGCAAAAAACTATAATATTTGTTTATTTATGTAATAAATTTACGATATATTGTACAAAATATTTCAATTATTATACACAATATGCATATTGAAACCATATTGCTTTATTCGTAGAATGCAGAAATTTTCATCTTTAGTTTATTTTTTTATTAAATGGGGTTGTTATGCATCATATTTTAAAAGGGACTTTAATTTCTGCGCTATTTTCTGTGTCGGTCACTTCACAGGCAGCAGTATTTAGTAGTTATAATGAAGAAGGTAGTTTTTTCCGCAGTCATTTGAATAGCGCTTTATCTGAAAACCTCATTACTCAGTTTAAGGACAAAGCTGATTCAAAGGATGGAGTTTTATATTTACTTGAACAAGCCCGCTTATTACAAGTCAACCATCAATATGAAGAAAGCCGAGATTATTATAAGCAAGCCTTTACGCTGTTAGAAAAACAAAAAAATCGGGCCAAAATTAGTGTGTCCCGAATGGGGTTTAAGGCCCTTGCCATGGTCAGCAATGACTCTGTAGTGCCTTATCTGGTACCAGCACATGAGCAGGTGCTGGCGCATATTTCCCAAGCTAAAAACTATATTTTCTTAAAGGATCTGGAAGCTGCTGCGGTAGAAATGCGCGTGGCTCAGGGCCTCCAGCGTGAAATCGAATTGTTGCACCAAAAAGAACTAGAAAAGAAAAAAGACAAAGTAGCTAAAAACACGGAAGCAGAGAAGAATCTAAGTGTGCTGGATGAAGCTTTTGTCGGTCTGGACCCCATAGCCGGCAAGATTAAGAACAGCTATCAGAATGCCTACGCTTTTTATATGGCAGCCAATTTATGGGAAACCTTGGGTGAATACAATGATGCCTTGGTTGATTATAAGAAAGCTTATGAGTTACAACCAGATAAGCAAATTTCCGAAGACGTGAAACGCCTGGATCAACTGGTCACACAGCATAAGAAGGGTAGTGTTCCGGTGATTGTATTTATCGAACAGGGAATTGTACCGCAAAAGGTGGAAAATAAAATTGATGTCCCTACACCGGGCGGTTTAATCAATATTGCTTTTGCGACCTATGAACCAAGTACCTATGTGATACCAACTAGCCTGAAAGTGAAAGTCAATAATAAAGCTTTACAAGACAGTTATGTGATTAGTGATATTGGTGCTTTGGCCGTCAAGGACCTCAAAGAAAAAATTATGGCGAATGTGAGCAGTCAGGTGCTGCGCGCCACTGCAAAATATGCCGCACAAAAAGAACTTGGTAACCAGTTTGGTGTGTTTGGTCAACTTGCCGGTAACGTCTTAAATATGGCGACTGAGCGTGCTGACTTGCGTGGCTGGAGTACCTTGCCGAGTAATGCCCAGATTGCGCGCTTAAATTTAACGCCGGGCAAACATAATTTACAACTTTCTAGCGGGAGTGTATCTAGCTCTCCGGTCACCCTAGATGTGAAAGCCAATCAAACAGTGTTTGTCTATGCCCATCATGTTAATGACAAAATTACGGCTAGTGTAAGCACCATTCCACATTAATCATAAATAAGGGAACAATATGAAACGTCAATTTAGCTTTGCTGTACTTGGTTTAGGGGCGCTGTTCATGGTGGGTTGTACCGCACCGAATGCCTTATCTACCCAAACCAATGCCAATAATGAAATGAGTATCCGCACCATTACCAATAATCCGGTATTAACTACGGAAGTCTTTGTGGAACGTGTGAATATGAGCTTGGTTGGTGATTTAAAGCGTGCTTCAATCGCGATCAAAAACCGCCGTTTTAACAATAAAGATTTTAGCTACAAGATTGTTTGGGTGGATGCACAAGGTGTGGAAGTTAATCCTGAAGGTGCCATCTGGAAGCCGATCCAGTTAACCGGACGTGAAACCAAAGGTGTGCAGTCCTTGGCGCCAAATCCATCTGCTGTTGATGTTGTTGTGTATTTGAAAAAATAAGAGAGACTTGAAATGAACGCAAAATTGATTTTCGCCGCATTGGCAACTACGACACTGCTTAGTGGCTGTGCCTCTACTGGTTCAGTAAGTTATGGTGATGCCCAAGCAGTCGAAACCTTAACCACAGACTTTGGTTCAACTGACTTGCAAATGATTGCAGCCAAAATGGTGGATGACATGTTGATGTTCCCGCCAGTGGTGCAAATGACCCAAAACCGCCGTCCGGTCATTGTCCTTGATCGGATTCATAACAAAACCCAGGAACATATCGATACCGAATCGATTACTGACAGTATTCAGAACAAACTAATCAATTCTGGAAAATTTCGTTTTGTTGATATGAAATCGGTGAATGCGGTGGCACAGCAGTTAGCTTATCAAAAGCAAAGCGGTATGGTGAACCAGTCAACAGCAGTACGTGCCGGTGGTCATATTGGTGCCGAATTTATGCTAAATGGCAACTTGTCGAGTATTGTGAAGAATGCCGGTGGCAAGAGTGATGTGTATTACAAGTTCACTTTTAAATTGCAAAACCTGCAAACTGGTATCGTAGAGTGGACTGGCGAGAAAGAAATCCGTAAGGCAGGCAAACGCTCGACTTTTGGTCTGTAATTTCAATGAAGGTCACTGTGCTTTTGGCACAGTGACTGTAGAAGAATATAATATGAAAAAAATATTACTTGCAGGCCTGTTGTCTGGATTGTTGAGCGCTCCGGCCTTTGCAGCCATTAAAGAAGTGGTTAAAGAAGCCAGTGGAAGTGGTCCAACTCAACACCAGGCGATTTCTGAAGCCTTATTAATTGCTGTGCAATCGGTAAATGGTGCTTCAGTTTCTTCCCAAATGAATTATGAAGAGACTGTTTCTGTATCGGTGAATAATCAGGGCTGGAGTTATAACGGTAAAGTTTCACCAGTTTTTAGTGTGGCAAATCAAGGTTCAGGTTCAGTGACCAAGTTTCAGGTGCTGAGTGTGACGGGTGCAAAAAATAATTACCGTGCCAAAGTTCGCGCACATGTGGTGAAGTTTGAATCGACTGTACAAGACCAGCATTTGCGCAGGATTGCAGTATTGCCATTCCAGATGGCCGAGAAAAATAACCGACTGGCCAATGACACATCTGCCTATGAGTTTAGTCAGGAATTATCCGATACTTTAGGAAATTATCTGGCTCAAAGCGGACAGTTGAGTGTGGTAGATCGTCATTATCTGGATGAAATGCAGTCTGAAAATGCATTCCTGTATTGGGATGGTGCACCGCATGAGCTGGCGCGTATCGGTCAGAAAGTTGGAGCAGACTATTTACTGGTGGGACGAATTAATGATCTGTCTAGTGCCAGCCATCAGCAAATGTATGGTTTGAATGCCGGCGCTGAACAAGTGCGTTTAAGCTGGCGTGTCATTGAAGCCAATACCAGTAAAGTGGTAGCAGCGGGCACTTTCAATCGAACTCTGTCTAATTTAATGACACAGAATATTCTGACCAATAGTTTAAATGACAGTACGGCGGATAAAATTGCTCAGGGCTTAAACCCGGAAATTTTACAGGGCTTAAAATTACAGCCTGTACAGTCGCAGACTGGTCAATCTTATGATTCATCACCGGGCTATGAAATGACGCCAGGTTCAAGCGATCAACCTGTAAAATGGTAAGTTAATATTAGTTCGAATGATTTTTAACACATAAAGAATCTCTGACCTAAATGCAGGGATTTTTTATGTGTCGCTTTACAAGTAGCTCAAGCCTGCTGAAATTTTAGCTGACGTAACTGGCGGGCATGTTGCAAGGTGGTTTCACTAATCTCCACACCACCTGTCATTCGAGCAAGCTCCTGAATAATTTCATTTTCTTCAAGGTTAATAATTGTGCTGCTGGCAGGATCAGTCTGCTGTTTTTTCACCAGTAGGTGCTGATCAGATTGTGCTGCAACCTGCGCCTGATGAGTAATACACAGAATCTGTACATGTTGGGCCAGATCGGCCAGTAAACGCCCGACAATTTCTGCCGTACCGCCACTGATCCCGACATCAATTTCGTCAAAGACCAGTACTTCGGCTTCAGTTTTTTCCGCATTCATCACCTGCATCACCAGCGCAATACGCGAGAGCTCACCACCTGATGCAACCCGAGCCAGTGGCTGTGCCGGAATGCCTTTATTGGCAGTAAACAGCAATTGAATAAAGCTGAGACCTTCACTAGATGGATGTTCCAAAGGCTCAAACTTAAACTCAAAATGTGCTTCAGGCAGTGCCAGTTGTTTGACCTGCTCAGTGAGCTGCTTGGCCAACGGTACTGCGGCTTCACGGCGAATCTGATCCAGATGTTGGGCTTTATCCAGAAACTCCTGATAAGACACTGCTACCTGCTCAGCGAGTGTTTCCGGATCTTCCAGTTGATGTAACTGTTCCAGTTCAGTTTGCCAGGCTTCATATTCTTCTTTGAGCAATTCCGGCTGGGTACGATATTTACGTGCCAGACGATGGAAGATTTCCAAAGTTGAATTCAATACTTCCATACGTTCCGGATCAAAACTTTGCCGATCCATGAACTGGCGTAAATTCGCTGCTGCATCTTCAAGTTCGCTTTGGGCATTCAGCAGGGAAGTATAAATCCCGGAGAGCTGCTCACTGCGTCCGGCATGCGATTCGACCCGACGCATAATTGATGCCAGTTCCTGAGTGATATTCTGTTCAGCTTCATCCAGCACATTCAGACTATAGACACAGTCCTGCATGATGGCTTCATGATGCGAGAGCCGATCAAATTCCTGCTCAATTTCCGGATAATCCGTCTGAACAATTTCTTCTAGTTCTTCGATTTGCAGCTCAAGGGTTTCCAGACGCTGCTTGCGTGTCGCTTGTGCATCCAAAGCTGCTTGATGCTGGCGGATATTTTTTTGCCAAGTGCTATAGGCATCACGTACTTCTTGGGCCGGCGCATAAAAATGATAATAACGATCCAGCCAGTGCTTCGGATAAGGGGGTTCTAATAATTGTTGCTGGCTATGCTGGCTATAGAGTTGTACCAGCAGACGTCCAATTTCTTTCAGTTCAGACAGACTGCTCGGACGTCCATTAATCCATGCCTTGCTACGGCCGGTGGCAAAAATCACCCGGCGTAAATGAATTTCACCTGACTCATCATCCAGTTCATGTTCTTTTAACCAGGCGGCTTCAGGACTGTGTTCCTGATAACTAAAACTGGCGGTGACATCCGCCTTTTCCGTACCATAACGCACATAATTAGTATCGGTTCGCTCACCCAAACAGGCAGACAATGCATCCAGTAAGAGGGATTTACCTGCACCGGTTTCACCGGTTAAAACGTTAAAACCTTTATCAATATCAATAGCAAGATGTTCAGCTAAAGCAAAATTGATCAGAGTTAAATGTGTCAGCATAAACGCATCCGGGCTGCGAAAAGTTTGATTGAAATAGCCTGATGTTGGATTGGGGTCACAACATGGCTGTGATTATTATAAATCAGGACGAATCAATTTCATTCTATCTTAAATTTTAACGATTCATATATGCTTATTTCACTGTATTTTCGCAAGAAGCTGACTCAGAAGTCCGTTAATTCACTGCTGATTTTCATATTTTTGACATCCCCAATCTTTAAATTAATGACTCAATTCAGCTTATTTCAAAAGAGAATGCACAAATCGAAACTGAAGTTCATCTACCAGCAAAATACAGGCCAAAACATCCTACAAATAGAAGGGATTCAGCGATACAGAATATTTTATCGGCGTCGATAAACTTCGATTGATTAGTTGAGGGTGCACATTTAAACTACAGCAATCAAAATATTACAAAATGCTTTATCTGGAGAAATCGCATGTCAGCTCAGTTTGATCATGTATCTGTACTTAAAAAATCTAATGTATATTTCGGCGGGTTGTGTATTAGTCACATTGTACAATTTGAAGATGGGACCAAGAAAACTTTGGGTGTCATTCTGCCATCAGAAAATGCTTTGACCTTTGAAACACATGTTCCTGAGCGCATGGAAATTGTTTCAGGTGAATGCCGTGTGCAGATTGGCGATAGTGAAGAAAGTGAGTTGTTCCGTGCCGGTCAGTCTTTCTATGTGCCGGGCAATAGCCGTTTTAAAATCGAAACCGATGATGTGCTGGACTATGTCTGCCATTTTGAAGGTTAAGTCCAGATTCAAGATCAGTGCAAACCGGGCAAGAAATTTCAGTGCGAATCGGTTAAACTAATCATTCTATAGAAATCCTGTGAAGTCAGCTTTACGGGATTTTTCTTTTGTATATACAACTAATCTAGAGGTCGTTCATGGCAAAACCTGAATATTTTTATGGCGTACATTCAGTGGAGTCATTGTTAGAGCTTGAGCCTGAACGTGTCTTGACATTATTCACTCTCAAAGGACGCGATGATCAGCGTTTAAAGCGTGTACTGGAACTGGCTGAACCGTTTGGGATAAGTGTACAGCAAGCCAGCCGTGACAAACTGGAGAAACTGGCCGGGCAACCCTTTCATCAAGGTGTGGTCGCTGCGGTACGTGCACATCCGACCCTGAATGAAAAAGATCTTGAGTCATTATTGAGCGCAAACCCTCAAGCGTTATTATTGGCTCTGGATCATATTACCGATCCGCATAATCTCGGTGCCTGTATCCGTACAGCCGCTGCAATGGGCGTTGAGGCAGTGATTGCGCCACGTGATCGTTCTGCAACTTTAACCCCGACAGCACGTAAAGTGGCTGCTGGTGGTGCGGACAAAGTCAAATTCATTCAGGTGACCAATCTGGCGCGTACTTTGGGTCAAATCAAAGAAGATTTTAATGTTCGTGTGGTTGGTACCATGCTGGATGAAAAAGCGCTGCCGATTCAGAATTTTGATTTTACCGGTACCGGGGTTTGTGTGGTGATGGGTGCGGAAGATACCGGCCTACGTCCAATTACCCAAAGCCAATGTGATCAGACCGTGTATATCCCGATGGCAGGTAATCTGCAAAGTCTGAATGTCAGTGTGGCTACAGGTATGGCACTGTATGAAGCCTGCCGTCAGCGTAACCTTTAATTGATGATGGCATTGTCAGACCGTACCCAAGGCTATGTTTTTTTAGTTGTTACCATGTGCATCTGGGGCGGTTTTACCTTAACGGCCCGCCTGAATGCACTTTGGCAGATCAGTGCCTGGGATATTGTGGCCTTGCGTTTTTCTCTGGCCTTCCTGATTCTGATGCCGATCTTGCTCTATCGTAAAGAGGCCGCTTTTTTACTGAAAAAAGAGCCTTTTATTTTAGCGATGATTGGTGGGGTGATTTACTGCCTGTTTGCCTATAGCGCTTTTCACTACGCACCTACCGCCCATGCTGCAATTTTCTTGAATGGCTGTATTCCAATCTGTACCGCGATTATGGCTTTTTTTCTGATGGGGCAGGCTTTTGATAAACATACCTGGGCCAGCCTGATCATTATGATCGTAGTACTATGTCTCATGAGTATGCTGATGTATAGGGAAACTGGTGTGGCCTTTGGAGCAGGAGACGGACTGTTTTTTATTAGTGCTATACTTTGGGCGATTTTTACCGTTTTATTGCGTAAATATCAGCTAACTGCATGGCAGGCAATGTGTGGTGTCGCGATCTGGTCGGCAGTGGTTTATGTGCCGATTTATCTGCTATTTTTACCGAAAAACCTGAGTGTGCCTGAACCCGAGCATTTACTGTTTCAGACCATTTTTCACGGCATATTTGTGGTGATTATTGCTACTTTAAGTTATGTAGAAGCCATCAAGCGTCTTGGTGCATTTAAGGCAGGCAGTATTACCAATCTTGCACCTTTTATTGCGGCAATTCTGGCTGTACCTTTATTAAATGAAACTTTAAGTCTGGCCATGGTGTGTGGCCTGATGGGTATGGCAGTTGGGGCCTTACAGCCGTGGCGCTGGTTACAGCATCAGGACAGTCTAAGCCGAAAATTAGCAGAACAAAAAAAACAGTCTTAATCAGACTGTTTTTTTTATGCTTCAGCTGGCTGCCATGTTTAAATATTTTTGATGTAATAGTCTGAGATGAGCATAGAGATGATCCAGATGACCATCATTTAGGACAATATCATCGGCCATGGTCTGCTTTTGTTCGCGGGACATTTGGGCAGCAATGATATTGCGAATTTGTTCGATATTCTGGCCGTCACGTTGTGAGGCCCGCTCAATTTGCAGTTCGATGGTGGCGTCAATCAGTAAGGTATGCTGGGTGAGTTCGTGCTGATTGGTCTCAAATAGTAGTGGTGAAACCAGAATGGCATAGGGACTTTGCGCAGCATGTAGTTGCTGGATAATGGAAGTACGAATTGCCGGATGGGTAATACTTTCCAGAGTTTTGCGTGCTTCAGGAGACTGGAAGATATATTCACGCAGGGCACGACGATTCAGTGAGCCATCGGCAAGCAGTACCCAATCGCCAAAAGCCTGCTGAATCTGGGTAAGTGCAGGCTGCCCAATTTCGACCACTTCACGCGCTACCACATCGGCATCGACTACCGTGATCCCTTGTGCTTCAAACCACTGACTGGCAGCAGACTTGCCACTGCCAATCCCACCAGTTAAACCGAGTACAAATTTCAATTTATTGACCTAAATACACTTTCATAATTTGTTCACCCCAAAGGAAAGCGATCCAGCCGGCAATCGCAATATAAGGACCAAAAGCAAAAGGCTGATTTTCCTTGCGGACTTTTAGCAGGATGATGCCAATAATCGCACCTACCAGGGAAGACAGCAGCACAATTAAAGGCAGTAATAATGGACCCATCCAGGCACCCAAAGCGGCTAGCAATTTAAAATCGCCATAACCCATGCCTTCCTTGCCGGTAATGATTTTAAACAGGTAATACACCACCCATAGACACAGAAAACCAATGATATACCCCCAAATGGCAGAGCTTGGGGAGGTATAGAGTGCATAACTATTTACCCCCAAACCTAGTGCAGCCAGGGGCAGGGTATAACGGTCCGGTAATAACTGGGTATCAAAATCAATAAAGGTTAGCGCAATCAGCACATAAGTCAGGATCAGGCCAAACAGCATTTGCATTGTCGGGCCAAATACTGCGACGACAAGCAGTGCACAAACTGCCGTCAGAATTTCAACAAATGGATAGCGGATACTGATGGGATTCTGGCAGTTGCTACATTTTCCGCGCAGGACCAGCCAGCTGATAACGGGAATATTCTGGTACCAGCGGATTGGCTGATGACATTTAGGACAAGTCGAAGCGGGTTTGCTTAAACTTAATTTAGTTTTATCAATCACCGGCTGTTCCGGATGCAAGAACATCTGACAATCGGTACGCCATTCCTGTTCCATCATCTTGGGCGTACGGTAAATCACTACATTCAGAAAGCTGCCGATACATAAACTAAAAAGCCCAACTGCGATATACAGCGCCGTTGGGTTTTGAATAAAATATTGAATAAGATCTTGCATTAAACCACAGAACCCATTTGGAAAATTGGAAGGTACATGGCGATCACTAGACCACCGACAAGCACACCAAGAACAGCCATAATTAACGGCTCCATCATCGAAGTTAAGCCGTCAACTGCATTGTCGACTTCATTTTCATAATGCGTGGCTACTTTGTCCAGCATGGCATCTAGCGCACCTGACTCTTCACCAATTGCGACCATTTGGATAGCCATGGAAGGAAACTTGTTGGTGACCCGCATAGCAAACTGCAGCTGTTGGCCTGTGGCAACATCTTCACGAATTTTCATCACAGCATCTTCATATACGACGTTATTGGTTGCGCCCGCAGTAGATTCCAATGCATCAATCAAGGGCACACCAGCTGCAAAAGTGGTGGCCAAAGTACGGCTATAACGGGCAATAATTGCTTTATACACCAGATCCCCGAAAATCGGTGCTTTGAGTGCGGCCTTATCCAGAAAATCACGGAATTTTTTACTACGTTTCTTGGCTTCAAGAAAAGCGGTAATCAAAGCGCCAATGGCAATAATCAGCAGGAACCAATATTTTTGCATCCATTCCGACATATTGACTACCATTTTGGTGAAAGCAGGCAGGTCGGCGCCAAATGAAGAGAATAAGTCCTGGAAAACCGGTACCACTTTAACCATCAAGATAATGGTAACAATCAGGGCGACCACAACCACCGCAGCCGGATACTTCATGGCTTTTTTGATTTTTTGCTTGAGCAGTTCGCTTTTTTCTTTATAGATTGCGACCCGATCCAGCATGGTTTCTAGCGCACCGGATTGTTCACCAGATTCGACCAGTGAACAGAACAGGTTGTCGAAATATTGTGGGTATTTGCGCAGTGCACCGGCAAAGGTATTACCGCCTTCTACTTCACCTTTAATTCCCAGTACAACTTCACGCATCGCTGGATTTTCCAGACCTTCTGCGACAATTTCAAAGCCTTGCACCAGTGGCACACCGGCTTTCATCATGGTCGCCAACTGTCGGGTAAAAATCGTAATATCTAGTGTACTAACACGTTTTTTCATCAAGCCTTCGAGAATATTTTTTTTCTTTTCCCGAATGGTCTTGATGCTGATGCCTTGTTTTCGCAGGGTGACCTTGGCCAAAGCCATATTTTTTGCTGGCAATTCCCCCTTGATCTTTGCCCCCTTACGATCAATTCCTTCATAGCTGAAGATCGGCATCATCTGGCCTTTCTTTACTGCTGCCATACCTTTATCCTTATTTTAGATCAGCATCCGATCATTCGCTGGTGACACGATTGACTTCCTGTAAAGAAGTCACCCCCTGCATCACCTTGATTAAACCTGACCGGCGTAAATTGTTAAAACCTGCACGTGCGGAAGCATCGGCAATTTCAAGTGCATTACCGTCCTCCATAATAATTCTGGAAATTTCGGGCGTTACTTTCATAACTTCATAAATACCGACACGACCTTTATAGCCTTCGCGACACTCATTGCAGCCCACCGGTTCATAAATTTGGAACTCAGGTTGCTGCAAGTCGGTTTCGGTAAAACCCATCTCCAGTAAGCTTTGTTGCGGAATATCGGCAGGTTTCTTGCATTGCGAACACAGGCGACGTGCCAACCGTTGTGCAATGACTAGGTTCACCGAAGTGGCAATATTGAAAGAAGGCACCCCCATATTGCGTAAACGGGTCAAAGTCTCAGGCGCACTATTGGTATGCAGCGTCGACATCACCATATGACCGGTCTGCGCAGCTTTAATCGCAATCTCGGCAGTTTCCAGATCCCGGATCTCACCGACCATGACGATATCCGGGTCTTGACGTAAGAAGGACTTCAGTGCGGCAGAGAAGGTCAGGCCAACTTTATTATTAACGTTGACCTGATTAATCCCTTGCAAGTTAATCTCGACCGGATCTTCCGCTGTGGAAATATTGGTATCTTCACGATTCAGGATATTCAAACCGGTATAAAGTGAAACGGTTTTACCGGAACCCGTCGGGCCGGTAATTAGCAGCATCCCTTGTGGTTTGTCCAGTGCCTGCATAAACAGTTCTTTTTGTTCCGGTTCATAACCCAATGCATCAATCCCCAGCATCGCACTGGATGGATCCAGAATACGCAGTACCAGCTTCTCACCAAACAGTGTAGGGAGAGAGTTGACACGGAAATCAATGGCTTTGTTTTTGGATAATTTTAGTTTAATTCGACCATCTTGTGGTACACGTTTTTCTGAAATGTCCATTTGTGACATAACTTTAAGACGTGAAGACAAACGATTTGCCAGCTGTAGTGGTGGTGTTGCAATCTGGCGTAATACCCCATCGACCCGATAACGTACCCGATAGATTTTTTCATAAGGTTCAAAGTGTAGATCCGAAGCACCCATACGAATCGCATCGATGAGTAACTTATTTATATATTTGACAATTGGTGCTTCATCACCTTTATTGCTTTCATCATCTTCTTTATTCGGATCGGTGGATTCAACATCAACATCCAGATCAAAGTCTTCATCAAACTCAAACGTGCTTTCTTCAGTAAAATTCTGCTCGATCAGTTTTTCAAGTTTATTGTGTTCAACAATAATCGTTTCAATATTGAGTTTGGTGGAAAAACGGACTGCATCAATTGCTTCGATATTGGTGGGGTTACTGATCGCAACATATAAAATACTGGAATTTTTAAAAATCGGCAGGATGCGATGCTTGGTAATCAGCTTTTCATCAATCACATCCCGCAAAATTTGGGCAGGATCATAGGCACTGATATCAAACAGTGGTTCGCCAAATTCAACTGAAATCGTTTCAGCAATGACGGTCGGGGAAAGTTGCTGCTGGTTAATTAACTCAGCCACGATATCGATTTTTTCTTGCTTGGCATGCGCCAACGCACTGCGCATATCTTCAGCCGAGATGACGCCTTCCTCGACCAAACGACGAATAAATCCGGTAAATCTTGGCGACCCCTGTAATGCTGTCATGCTATAAATGCCTACTCATCAAATTCTTTTAATTGCTATATTAAAATTATACGTTTGTTACGTAAAAATACCATAGCCAAGAGTGCTGCTCGCTTCCTCATCTCCAGTAAAAGCATGAACTGGTTAGAAGAAGTCCTCATTTTTTTAAGTGATAACAAAAAATAACCATTTTGGATAGTCTAAACTGAGAATGAGTGATAAGAAAACTATTCTTTTAATTTTCCAATTCCGTGTAGAATGTGCCCAATTCAAAATATGTAAATGAAATAGGTTAATTATGTCGGTTTCGACGATTACCCCTTGGGTGATAGGTAACTGGAAAATGAATCCAGTGCAGGCAGAGGCATTGAGCTTGGTACGTGATATTAAGAATTTGCTGGAGACTGCACCAATTGCCGAAGATCAATGTCATTTAGGTGTGGCACCGATTGCGGTTGCCTTAAGCCAGATTCAGGCAGAGCTATCATCTGCGGTTCGTCCAATTTATACCGTAGCACAAGATGTTTCACGTATTTCAGGAATGGGCGCTTACACCGGTGAAGTTAGTGCTGAATTGCTGGCCGACAGTCAAATCCAGTATGTACTGGTGGGTCATTCTGAACGCCGTGAAATATTTGCAGAAAATGCTGATATTTTAAATGCTAAAATCAAGAATGCTTTAAGTGCTGGTTTGACGGTAATTTATTGTATCGGTGAAAGCCTGGAACAACGTGAAGCAGGGCAGGCAGAAGCTGTAGTATTGCAACAAATTTGTGATATCGCTGCTGTGGTTGAAGCCGAACAATGGAAAAATATCGTGATTGCCTATGAGCCGATCTGGGCGATTGGTACAGGTAAAACAGCTTCTCCTGAAGATGCGCAGGCCATGCATGCACAAATCCGTCAAGGTTTAAGCCAGATTACGGGCTATGGCGAGAGTATGGCGATTTTATATGGTGGTAGTGTCAAGCCGGAAAATGCAGTAGAGTTAGCAGCCTGCCCAGATATCAATGGGGCATTGGTCGGTGGTGCATCACTCAATGCTGAGTCGTTCCATAAAATTGCTCATGCATTTGCAAATACACAATAATTAGGAGTTCAGCATGCAAACTTTTGTGCTGGTAGTACATATTATCTTAGCTGTTTTGATGATTGTCTTGATTTTGGTTCAGCATGGTAAAGGTGCAGATGCTGGTGCCTCTTTCGGCGGCGGTGGTGCAGCGACAGTATTTGGAGCTTCAGGTTCGGGTAATTTCATGACCCGTTTAACTGCGATTTTTACTGCACTGTTCTTCGTGACCAGTCTGACTTTGGCGATTTTGGCCAAGCAACAAACCTCGAATGCCTATAGTTTGGGATCTGTTCAGTCTGCGCCGACCGTACCTGTGCAATCGAATGAAACTTCACCAACTGCACCAGAAACGACCGAATAGTTTTAATTAATCCTTTCTTTTTTTCAGTGATGCGACTAGAATGCGTCACAGCTGCGGTGGTGGTGGAATTGGTAGACACGCTACCTTGAGGTGGTAGTGCTTTCGGGCGTGGGGGTTCAAGTCCCCCCTTCCGCACCAACTTATAATCCAGAAATTTAAGTTGGTGTATGCAGCTGAAAAACTTCTATTGATGCGGGATGGAGCAGTCTGGTAGCTCGTCGGGCTCATAACCCGAAGGTCGTTGGTTCAAATCCAGCTCCCGCTACCAATCAATCCTTTTTAAAGACGCAAACTTTCAAGAGGCAGCTTAAACCAGTATTAAGCTGAGAAATATAATTTGCATGTTGTTGCGGGATGGAGCAGTCTGGTAGCTCGTCGGGCTCATAACCCGAAGGTCGTTGGTTCAAATCCAGCTCCCGCTACCAATCTTTTAAAGATGCAAACTTTAAAAGCAGCTTGGAATATTAAGCTGAAAGTTTTTTGTACGCTGATGCGGGATGGAGCAGTCTGGTAGCTCGTCGGGCTCATAACCCGAAGGTCGTTGGTTCAAATCCAGCTCCCGCTACCACTTTTTCAGCGACAGATGACAAATATGCAGAATGATGTGGTTTTGATTGAAAAGTTCTCATCTTTTGTATATAATTTTTGCACGTTGATGCGGGATGGAGCAGTCTGGTAGCTCGTCGGGCTCATAACCCGAAGGTCGTTGGTTCAAATCCAGCTCCCGCTACCAAGTTTCTAAAAAGAGGCTCACAACAAGGTGGGCCTTTTTGCACAGTGGGATTTGAAAAAATCTTAAATTGTGCATTAATTGGGGCGATTTACGCCCTTTTTTATTGGCTATCGTGTAGTGTCGACATTATTTGGTCAAATCTCCATGTTTCACTACTACTATAGTTTGTATTGGTTTGTAGTGGTCAAATAGATCATAAAATCGCACCAGATGACGAGAGTAAATGAAGCTATCAAATAAAACTCAAGCACTTCAGGACTTGATTGCACCAGCAGTTGAAGCCTGTAATGTAAACCTTTGGGGGATTGAATTCCTGCCACAGGGTAAATGTTCGTTATTACGTATCTACATCGACAAGCCAGTCGATGAGAGCGTTGCACCAGCAATCAATGAAGATGGTGAAGAAGAGCAGGGGCGTGGTATTGGCGTTCAGGATTGTGTGCGTGTCACGCAGCAAGTGGGCGCAATGCTGGATGTTCATGATCCGATCTCGGGTGAATATTCACTTGAAGTATCTTCGCCAGGCTGGGACCGTCCATTCTTCCAGCTCGAGCAGATGTCAGGCTATATCGGTCATACCGTAGCACTACGTTTGATCAGTGCGGTAGATAACCGTCGTAAATTCCAGGCCAAACTGGTTGCTGTCGATCTTGAAAATGAAATGATTCAAGTTGAAGTAGAAAAGCAACAGGTATTGGAGATCGACAGTCACAATATCGATAAAGCAAATTTGGTCTTCCAAGATTAATTGAATAAATAAAAATTTAACGAATAGGTGACGTATGGCACGTGAAATTCTGACCGTCGTTGAAACGGTTAGTAACGAAAAAGGTGTACCTCGTGAAGCGATCTTTGAAGCGCTTGAGCAAGCTTTAGTTGCTGCGACAAAGAAAAAATTCTACGAAGGAACACATTCGGAAGAAGCACGTTTACGTGTGGAAATCGATCGTAAAACAGGTGACTATCGTACTTTCCGTCAGTGGGAAGTGGTTGCAGACGAAGACCATGAAATGCCAGCTTGTCAGGATGCCATCTCTGATGTCGATCCGGCAAAATGGTCGATTGGCGACATTCGTGAGCTTGAAGTGGAATCGATTGACTTCGGTCGTATTGCAGCGCAAATTGCCAAGCAAGTGATCGTACAGAAGATCCGTGAAGCAGAACGTGCACTTGTAGCCGATGCTTACGAATCGAAAGTCGGCGAGCTGATTTACGGTGAAGTGAAAAAACAAACCAAAGACGGTTTTATCATTGACCTAGGTGACAATGCTGAAGCGTATCTTGCTCGTGAAGAAATGATTCCGAAAGAAATCCTTCGTCCGAAGCAACGCGTGAATGCGATTCTCTTCAATGTCAACCGTGAAGGTCGTGGTGCGCAGTTACAACTGTCACGTGCTAAACCGGATATGCTGATTGCATTGATGAAGAAAGAAATCCCTGAGATTTCTGAAGAAATCATTGAAATTAAAGCGGCGGCTCGCCAACCAGGTGTTCGTGCTAAAATTGCAGTGAAAACCAATGACCACCGTATTGACCCGGTGGGTGCTTGTATTGGTATGCGTGGTACTCGTATTCAGGCTGTACAGCAAGAGCTCAATGGCGAGCGTATTGATGTGGTAGTTTGGTCGGATGATCCTGCGCAATATATCGCAAGTGCATTGGAACCAGCAGATGTATCGAGTATTGTCATCGATGAAGATGCACGTACTGCAGACATCATTTTCGCAACCAGCGACCAGCTGGCACGTGCGATTGGTTCACAAGGTCAGAACGTTCGTCTGGCATCTGAATTGACTGGCTACAAGCTGGACATGATGCTGGAAGAGGAATACTACGCCCGTCAACAAAACGAAGCGCAACAATATTTAGACATGTTTGTTACCCGTCTGGATATCGCGGAAGATTTGGCGATGGCATTGGTAGAAATGGGCTTCACCTCGCTTGAAGAAATTGCTTATGTCCCTGCAGAAACGTTTGATGAAATCGAACTGGATGCGGAACTGGTTGAACTACTGCAAAGCCGTGCGAAAGAAATTGCACTTGCTGATGCATTACAACAGCAAGAGAACATACAAGCGCCAAGTGAAGAACTTGTTGCAATGGAAGGCATGACAGTAGAGATCGCGCAAGCGCTAGCAGCTCGTGGTGTGGTAACAGTGGATGATTTAGCAGATCAGGCGACTGACGATATCGAAGATATTGAAGGTTTGGGTGCTGAGAAAGCAGGTCAACTCATTATGAAAGCGCGCGAATCATGGTTTAACTAGGAGGTAGTATATGACGGACAAGTCGATTAAAGAGTTAGCCCTCAATGTGGGTCGTCCAGTTGAGAAGCTCCTAGAGCAGGTTCGTGAGGCAGGTTTACCACAGCGTAAAGCTGACGATATTATTACCACCGAACAACAAGACAGCTTGATGAGTCATGTGAAAAAGTCACAGGGTTCAGAAAGCCAAGCAGGGCAAATCACGTTGAAACGTAAAACGACTAGTACGGCTAAAGTAGCCAGTACTTCAGGTAAGGCGAAAACGATTAATGTAGAAGTTCGCAAGAAGCATACATTTGTTAAGCCGGATCCAGAACAGATCAAAGCAGAAGCATTGGCGAAAGCCAAGGCTGAGCAACAGGCCAAAGCTGCGTCTGAGCAGAATACAGCGCAAGCTGCTTCTGCCGAAGCTCCAAAAACTGGCGTAAATAACGCGAATAAAGCTCTAGAAGCGATGCGTGCTGCTGCAAAGCAAACCAGCGACAAGCAAGAAGTTTCTAAAGCTGCAGTTGTGGTAAAACGCAAATCAACCAACAAGCCGATTGTGAAGCAAGTTGTTAAACCAACTGAAACCGCTGAACAGAAAAAGGCACGTGAAGCAGAAGCAGCAAAATTAAAAGCTGTTGAAGAAGCAGCACGTCGTAAAGCGGCTGAAGAAGCGCAACAACGTACGCTTGAACAAATGCGTCAAATGGCGTCTAAGTACACCGCGGAAGATACCACTGCAACGATTCGTGTTGTTGATGATTCTCCTCTGGCTGCCGGTCTTGTTGGTCAGGCATATGAAGACTCATTTGCCAAAGAAGACCGCGAAATCAAACGTGGTACGAATACGCCGAGCGCGCGTGCACCTAAAAAAGGTGGTCGTCGTGGTCAGGAAGAGCAAAGCTTCAGCAAACAGCCTAAGCGCGGTTTAAAAACCAGCCAAGGCAATAAGCACGGCTTCGAAAAACCTGTGAAAAAACAGGTTTACGATGTTGAAATCGGTGAAACGATTGTCGTTGCTGACTTAGCTGCGAAAATGGCAGTTAAGGTTCGTGAAGTGATTAAATCACTCATGAAAATGGGTGAGCTAGTGACTCAGAACCAGGCGATTGATCAAGAGATTGCTGCACTTGTTGTTGAAGAAATGGGCCATAATCCGGTACTGGTTTCTGATACACAAGCTGAAGATAACTTGCTTGAAGCAGCTGAAGAAGCACGTGGTGCGCAATCTACGCGTGCGCCTGTTGTTACCATTATGGGTCACGTTGACCATGGTAAAACATCACTGCTTGACCGTATTCGTCGTGCCAAAGTGGCTGCTGGCGAAGCAGGCGGTATCACACAGCATATCGGTGCTTACCATGTAACTACTGATAAAGGTATGATTACATTCCTCGATACTCCGGGACACGCAGCATTTACTGCAATGCGTTCACGTGGTGCGAAAGCAACAGATATCGTGGTACTGGTTGTTGCAGCAGATGATGGTGTAATGCCACAAACTGCGGAAGCGATTGACCATGCACGTGCTGCGGGTACGCCAATCATTGTTGCAATCAACAAGATGGATAAAGAATCTGCTGATCCAGATCGCGTTCTGAATGAATTGACTGTGAAAGAAATTGTGCCAGAACAATGGGGTGGTGACGTTCCAGTGGCAATGGTTTCTGCACATACTGGTCAAGGCATTGATGAACTTCTTGATATTATTTCGATTCAAGCTGAACTTCTAGAGCTTAAAGCATCTGAAGAAGGTGCTGCACAAGGTGTCGTAATTGAAGCACGTGTAGACAACAGCCGTGGTGCGGTAACGTCTATTCTGGTTCAAAATGGTACATTGAAAGTAGGTGATCTTGTTCTTGCCGGTTCATCTTATGGTCGCGTTCGTGCGATGACGGATGAAAATGGTCAGCGTATCAAATCTGCAGGTCCTTCGATTCCGGTGGAAATTCTGGGTCTTCCAGAAGCACCAATGGCGGGTGACGAAGTTCTTGTGGTGAGTGACGAGAAGAAAGCACGTGAAGTTGCCGATGCGCGTATGGATCGTGAACGTCAAAAACGTCTTGAGCGTCAATCTGCAATGCGTCTTGAAAACATCATGGCGTCTATGGGCAAGAAAGATGTGCCTATCGTAAATGTTGTGTTGAAAACTGACGTACGCGGTACCTTGGAAGCATTACACGTTGCACTTGCTGAGCTTGCGACTGATGAAGTTAAAGTACGTATCATCGGTTCTGGTGTAGGTGCGATCACTGAGTCTGACGTGACACTGGCTGAATCTTCAGAAGCAGTTCTACTCGGCTTTAACGTACGTGCGGACAACGCTGCGCGTCAAAAAGCAGATGCAGACAGTATCGACATTCGTTACTACTCAATCATATATCAATTGATTGATGATGTGAAAGCAGCAATGAGCGGTAAGCTTGCACCAGAACATCGTGAAACGATTCTGGGTGTTGCACAAGTACGTGAAGTATTCCACTCAAGTAAGTTTGGTGCGGCTGCGGGCTGTATGGTACTTGAAGGCGTATTGCATCGTAACAAACCGATTCGCGTATTACGTGATGACGTGGTTGTGTTCCAGGGCGAGCTTGAATCTCTTCGTCGCTACAAAGAAGTGGTTGAAGAAGTTCGTGCCGGTATGGAATGTGGTCTTGCGGTGAAAGGCTATAAAGACATCAAAGCACTTGATAAGATCGAAGTGTACGATGTTCAATTGATTAAACGGAGTCTTTAATGGCGGGTAGTCAACGTCTGAAGCGTATGGCGGATACAGTACAACGCGAGTTGTCCGAACTGATCCGTCAGGAGCTGAAAGATCCACGCTTAGGTGGTCTGGTGACCATCTCTGCGGTGAAGGTGAGCCCAGACCTGGGATATGCGGAAGTTTATGTCACTGTGATGGGACGTGAACTTGGCGATGAGCAAAGCCAAGAGGCCAATAAAGAAACTCTGGATGTGTTGAACAAAGCATCTGGTTTCCTGCGCCACGAGCTGAGTCGTCGTATCAAAACCCGTATTACGCCTCGTCTACGTTTCCATTACGATAAGACCAATGCATATGGTAACTATATGTTTGGTCTGATCGCTGAAGCAGTGAAGGACTTACCTGAAGCTGAAGCAAAAAAAGATGATGAATAAGTCTTAGGACTAAAAAAGCCACCTTCGGGTGGCTTTTTTTATCTCTCTATTTTGAGATTTGGGAGAACTGGAATCGCTTGCTCAATTAATCTAAATCATCATTGCGATTGATTTTCTTTTCATAAAAGGTACGACGGCGTGAACGCTGCCAAGGCAGGGGGCGTTCCAGCGTTTCCGGCACTTCGCCACTCAAAGAGCGTAACCGCAAATGCAATGCAGCCTGTGCCATCAGATTGGCGGATACCGGCGCAGTAATAAAGGCAAACAGGGTAATCAGCACTTCAGCAAAGCCGAAACGGCCATACATGGCAGAGAAAATCATCGCCGCAATTAAAAAACTGCCGAGGCCCAAAGTACTGGATTTGGTCGGTGCATGCAGACGCATGAACAGATCGGGCAAACGCACCATCCCAATTCCGCCGACCAGCATAAAGAAAGCACCAATCAATAGAAAAATCGACACCAGTATTTCTAAAATTAAAGACATTTAAAAACTCCTAGTCGATGACATGGCCAGTGGTAAAATAACGCGCCAAGGCTGCGGTAGAGACAAAGCCCAGCATCGCGACCAAGAGAGCGCCTTCAAACAGAAAGGTGCTGCTCCAGTAAATGCCTAAAATCACCACCAGGCAGGTGGCATTCAGAAACAGGGTGTCCAGTGCCAACAGGCGGTCAACAATAGAGGGACCGGTAATCAGACGGATCAGACACAGTAACATGGAGATGGTGACCGCACCCAGACAAATCAATAATGCATAAGGTAGAATCGTCATGCTTTTTCTCCTGATCGTGCATTAAAAATCTCAATGAGCGGGCGTTCATAGCGCTGCTTAATTAGCTCGATTTCGGCCGCTTCATCATCTGTGCTTAAGGCATGCACCAGAATATCACCACGATCCTGGTCAATCCCTGCAGATACCGTGCCCGGTGTGGTGGTAATAATCATCGCCAGCAAGGTGTTGACTTCTTCATGTTCGGTGTCTAAAGGCACTCGGAACCATTTTGGATGCAGATTCTTCGTCGATCCTAGCACCAGTTTTGCGACTTTGATATTGGCTACTACAATATCCCAAACTACGACAAAGAACAGGTGCAGGGCAGGAGTCCACTGGATATTGGGGGTATAGTCAATAAAGGGTTCGACCATACGTGGAATGATCACCGCGAGTAGCAAGGCCATCAGCAGGGTTCCAGCGTCCAGGCTGTGTGCCAGTAAAACCCAGCTCAGTCCTACAATCACAGAAACCAGCGGATGCGGGAACCAGCGTTGAAATAATGATTCAGCCATTAAGGTCCCTCCGCCGGTTTAAGTTGATTATCATCATATTCGGTCTGTTCAATGTGCTGCTGGTCAATCTGGCGTTGCTTGAATTCAGAAATATGTTCACCCTTCAAGGTCGCTTCTGAAATTACATAAGGAATCAGATGCGCATTAGGATCTATCACCTCACCACCATATTTGGTTTCTGGCAAATACTTCGGATCGAATGGCTGGACGCTAATAAACTGACCTTCTGCATCCGGTTTTAACAGCGCGGCTTCATAGACCGAATTGTTTTTGATCTGTTCCGCAGTCTGATAATTATATTGATAAATCGGTCCGGCAAACACCACGTAGGCGGTTAAGCTCGCGAGCAATATATAAATCACCCGGTCATTGCGTGCCGGCGCTTTACTCGGCAGGGCTTCATATTTATGAAACTCTTCAGAATCAAGATCATCTTCAGGTCTGCTCGAACGCCAGAACAGGATAAAACCGACCCGGGTAAAAGCCAGAATACTGAGAAAACTTACCAGCAAAATGGTCAGGATAATAATCATCTGATAATCTGAATTAGCAGAAGCCTGCAAAATAAAGATTTTACCGAAGAATCCACTAAACGGTGGCAGGCCTGCCATCATCAAGGCGATGATGAAATAGACAATCGAAACCAGCTTGTTCTGTTTCATCAGTGGGGCGATTTTAAAATGATCTTTAAATTCGCCACGCTGTGAGGTAATCCAACCCGACAGAATATAAAATGCGGCCGCAATCAGGGTACTGTGTACCAGGTAATATAGCGCACCCGCCCAAGCCGCAGTATTATTCAGGCCAATGGCCACCAAAATCGTTCCGACTGAAGACAGCACCATAAAACCGACAAAACGGCGCAGCCGTTCGGTGCCAATCGCACAGATCACCCCATAGACGGATGTGACCAGGCCAATCACTAGCAGACAGTTCATCAGAATCTGATGGCTATATTCATCATCAAAAACCGTGCCGTTGATCCGCAAAATCGCATAAACCCCGACTTTGGTCATGATGGTAAAGAGCGCGGCAACAGGAGTCGTGGCTACTGCATAGGTTTTGGGTAACCAGAAACCCACCGGCAGCATTGCTGCTTTGATTCCAAACACCACAAACAGCATCAAGCCACCAGCAACCGCCAGTTTATGCTGATCTTCTGCAAGGGTTGGCAGCAAACGGGCCACATCAGCCATATTCAGGCTGCCGACACTGCCATAAATCATCCCGAGTCCAATCAGGAACAGCGCAGACGCCAGCAGGTTAATGGTGACATAGTGAATTCCCAGCTGAAAACGTGCCTTACCTTGTCCATGCAACAGCAGTACATAAGACGCCATCAGCAAAATTTCAAAGAATACGAACAGGTTAAACAAATCACCGGTTAGGAATGCACCAGTCAGACCCATCAGCAGGAAATGCACCATGGCATGGAAATAACGGCCGCGTAAGTCCCATTCTTTGCTGGCATACCAGACCACAGGCAAGGCGAGCGCATAGGTCAACACCAGCATCATGGCCGAGAGCTGATCCAGCACCAGCACGATCCCGAATGGTGCTGCCCATTCGCTGAGGGTGTATACGCTGATTTGGCCCTCGCTGCTGTTTATCAGATAGCTAACGGCAATGATCAGGCCCAAGATTCCCGAGAGATGGCTGATACCACGACGCCAGGGTTGACGCCAGTCCGTGATCAGAGAGCCTGCACCCGGATTTCCCAAAAGTACCAAGGCAAAAGCGGTAAAGGCCGGCAAAAGAATGCTGAAAATAGGAGTATGTTGAGTCCAGAAATTGAGAAGATCAGTCATTAAGGCTCATCCTCACGTGGATCAATCTGGGGGATATCTTCTTTTGAGTCAACGTGGTCTGTTCCTGATTCGTAGCGGCTACGCAGTGCCAGTTGGACAATAAAGGCAGTGGTGGCAAAGCCAATCACGATGGCCGTCAGCACCAGTGCCTGAGGTAGAGGGTCAGTCACATTCGCGGCTTCGGTTAATACTGCAGGCGAATTCATCTGAATCCGGCCCATGGCAAATAAAAACAGGTTGACCGCATAACCAATCATGGCCAAGCCCAATACCACCGGGAAGGTACGGGCACGCAGGATCAGATAAATGCCTGTGGCTGTCAGCAGGCCAATCGCGGAGGCTAATAAAAATTCTAAACTGATCATTCTATTATCCTCTTGGTACGGGGCCAGTCATGCTTGAGTGACGTGAATCGCCCAAGACCGAAATCATCAGCATGGTCGCACCGACAACAGTGACATAGACGCCGACATCAAACAGTGCAGCCGAAGCCAGATGCATTTCTCCAATGATGGGCGGAGAGACATAAATATGTGCACTGGTCAGGAATGGACGTGACCAGAACCAGGCCGCGATTCCGGTCAACCCTGCAATCGTTAAGCCGATCCCGATCCAGATTTCATACAGGCGACCGGATTTCGCACCCAGCAACTGTTCGGTTTTGTCCTGTCCCACTGCAATATATTGAATAATAAGTGCCAGTGAAGTCACCAGTCCGGCAATGAATCCACCGCCCGGCAGGTTATGGCCACGCAAAAAGATATACAGGCTGACTACCAGCGCGACCGGCAAAATCCAGGATGCGGTAATACGCAACATCAGCGGGGAAGGATTAAAACGATAGGTCAGGCCTTGGGTCATGGTGGTACCATGCGCACGCATGCCATCCATCAGGCTAAGGACACCAATCGCGGCAATCCCCAGGACGGTAATTTCGCCGAAGGTATCGAAACCACGGAAATCGACCAGAATCACATTCACCACATTGGTTCCGCCGCCCAGTGGAATGGACTGTTGCAGGAAGAACCATGAAATGGAATTGTGATCACGGGTCATGATCAGCCAGGCAATTGCCGCAATCCCTAGACCGCCGCCCAAGGCAATAATGGCATCGCGCCAGCGACGGGTCGGGCTCGATTCATACGGAGTTAGTTGTGGCAGTAAAGATAAACTCATCAGGAGCAGAACCGTGGTGACTACATCGACCGTAATCTGGGTCAATGCCAGATCGGGCGCCGAGAAGCCGATAAAGACCATGGTGACGACCAGGCCGACTGCACCGCTAATCAGTACCGCTTTAATGCGCTCATGATGGAACCACAGCAGCATCCAGCAAGCAGAGAATAGCAGTAACCACAGGATAATCGCCAGGGCAGGGGCATGGGTCAGCTCGCGCGTACCCGTACCCACCGCATTGCTGAGTAATGGGAACCCCACCAGCCCGACGGTAAAAATTACAATCCACAATAAATAGCTTTGCAATTTGCCATTTTCAGTGGCACGGCGGAAACGGCGTGAATTCAGCAGCAAATTTTTCAAAAACAGGTCGAACAGCACTCGGCCCTGTAAGCGGCCCAGTTTTGGATCCAAGTCGATTTCACGTAAGGCGCCACCTTTGGCGAGAGAAAAGTAAAAGATTATTCCGCCGAGCAGAGCAATCACACTCATCAGCAGGGGCAGGTTGAAACCATGCCAAAGCGCCAGATGAGTACCTTCAAAAGCAAAATTTTGGGTCGTCGCTTGAGTGGTGCTATTGACAATTTTTTCTACCAGAAGAGCGGGTAATAGACCGACTAAAATACATAAAATTGCTAACAAAGTGGCCGGTGCGCGCATACCAAAGGCAGGTTCATGTGCATCTTTATTCGGAACCTGCTTGCCTAGCGGACCATCGAAAAAGACCCCATGCACCAGTCGAATGGAATAAGCCACCGCAAAAATCCCGGCCAGTGTCGCGACAATAGCAGAGCCGACCATAAGTGGACCACTTAAACTGGCGACCAGTTCGGTAAAGAACATTTCCTTGGACAGGAAACCATTGGTCAACGGTACACCTGCCATGGATGCTGCCGTGATCATGGTCAGTGTTGCGGTAAAGGGCAGTAATTGCCACAAGCCAGACAATTTACGTAAGTCACGGGTACCGGATTCATGATCGATGATGCCGGCAATCATAAACAGTGCCGCTTTAAAGGTGGCATGGTTAATAATATGGAAAATCGCTGCTGCAACGGCCAGTGGTGAACCAATCCCCAGCAGACACATGATCAGACCTAAATGGCTGATAGTTGAATAGGCGAGCAAGCCTTTCAGGTCTTCCTTAAAAATGGCAAAGAAGGCGGCCATACACAGGGTAAACAGACCGACAAAGGTCACAATATTATGAAACAGTGCAGCACCGGCAAAAATCGGGAGCAAACGTGCGACCAGGAATAAACCGGCTTTGACCATGGTGGCCGAGTGCAAATAGGCAGAGACCGGTGTCGGCGCAGCCATAGCATTCGGCAACCAGAAGTGAAACGGGAACTGCGCACTCTTGGTAAAGGCACCGAGTAAAATCAGCAACAAGGTTGGAACAAATAAATGATGGGACTGAATCTGTTCAGTCATCATCAGGATTTGGTCAAGTTGATAGGTGCCAGTAATTTGACCAAGCAGGACAAAACCACCCAGCATCGCCAGACCACCCATTCCGGTAATGGTCAGGGCCATACGTGAGCCACGTTGCGCCGCTTCGTAATTGCTCCAGTAACCCACCAGCAAGAAGGATGAAATACTGGTTAGTTCCCAAAAAACCAATAAGATAATCAGGTTATTCGACAATGAAATTCCGAGCATCGCGGCCATAAACAGCATCAGCAGAAGATACAGTTTGCTCAGTGAATTTTTGGGATTGAGGTAATAATAGGCATAAATATAAATCAGGGTGCCAATTCCGCTGATCAGCAAGGCAAACAGCAATCCCAGAGAGTCCAGGCGAAAACTGAAATCGATGCCGAGCTGGGGCAGCCAGGACCAGGTCTGGGTAATCACTGCGCCATCAAATATGGCAGGCGCCTGACTCAATAATAATAAGAAACTGCTGAGGCTGACACCAATTGCCCCTAAAGCCGTTACCCCGCGCGAAAATTGTTTCAGCCACGAGACAAGGGTTGTGCCTAATACTAACGGTAACAATATAATAATCGGCAGCACACTCGTATCCATTGTCATGATTTAGGTTTTGACCAACCTAAGGTGAATCTTTATCTTTCAAGGACTACAGGACCACAAGGAGCGACCCAAACTTCTCAATCTTGAAAGCCAAAAGAATATAAAACAGTTGTATTGCGCAACTTATAAACGATAGCAAATTCCGATTTTACAATGAAATTCGCAAATAAAACCGATCATATTACAGGATAACAACAACATCAACGTTTTTATGTGGAACTTATAAATTATACGCCGGCTCGGATTTAACAGGCGCTGCATGCTTAAACAGATCATCCAGAAGTGACCGAAAATTAAGATTAAATTGCAGGCATTGATTGTAAATTTGACTCAAAATAGTTTAATCAGGGCAAAAAGAGAATGCTGAAAAGGCTTCCTTGTTTACTCAAACAGTCGCTCTTATTTTTTTGAATCTGTTTAGAGCGACTGAGGTAGCGTCGGATGATGCTCCTGAGCAAGTAAAGCGAGCAATTCTTGTTGCTGTTCCGGATTTAACTGTTGTTGAATCATTTGCAATACAGCAAGCGGTGTGATGGGTTCGGTGACCGTTTCCAATAAAGTATCTTCGGGCGAGATATCTTTATTTCGCTGCAATTCCAGCTCTGCGTAGATCTGATCAAACTGGGTTTTCATACTTTCAAGGTGAATGGGGTGCAGCTGTTTATTTTCCAGTTTCAGACATTGAAAAGCGTGTGCCTGTTCCAGTAATTCAGGCCGGTTGCCGGTCGCAATGATTTGCAAGTTAGGAAAAGCCTGATGCAGGCGTGATAGGATCACTGCTGCCATCTCCTGATCCAGTTGATGATCAATTGCATCAATCAGTAAAATACCTGTACCTTCCTGACATGGAAATAAACTATTGGGATTCAATAGACAAAGACGCCGCACAATATCACCCACCAGCGCAATCCAGTTGCGGATACTGTTAGGCAGTTGCTGGAAGCTAAAGGTCTGTTGCTGATAGGTCACCATTAGTTGCAGCTTGGGCTGGTATTTTAAATAAATCTGGCTGACTTCTGGCAGGATCAGTGACAAGGCCTGTTTTAAAGCGGTGAGATTCGGTGCATGCAGATGTGCCTGGGCTTTCTCAATCTGCCGGGCCAGTTCATCTGCGCGAATGTTTTCAGGCTGCTGCAAGGCGCGGGCCAAAATCTGATCCATAATCTTGGCACTTTGCGCATTTTCAATATCACTGATTTCACGAAACCATTCAAAAAAACGGGCAAAGGTGGTGAAAGGAATCGCAGCTATTTCATAAGCATGTGCGGACTGGAGAATGGCCGGGTTATTTTTGCTGAGCAGATTGACTTCATTGGTAAAACGTTCAGCAGGATAATAGGCAATTAGCGGCAAACCGAGCAGGGGATCGTGCAAGCGGGCTTTCTGATACAGGCTGAGCATGCTTTCAAGCTGTGAGGTTTCTGCTTTGCTAAAACCCAGCCCCTGACTGTTTAAAGTCTTGTAGATTTGCCATGAACAGCTTTGTAGCTGGGTAGGCTCAGACTGACTGGATTCTGGTAAGCTGCCCATCTCTTCAGGAAAACCGATCCGGATATCAATTTTGGATTGCAGCCGGTTTTGCGTGATGTCCTGATCTTGCATCACCAGACCCGCAGCACGGCTATCACGATAACGGGCTGCAAACCAGGTCAGTGCCTGATAGCTAAAACGTAAAAGTGTAGTTTTGCCAGTTCCCTGATTGCCCAGAATCAAGGTGATCGTGCATTGCGGATAATTAAATTGGAGCTGAATGTCGGAAAAATGCAGAGTATGTTTCAGTTGAAGCGCTTAGATGTGCATAGATCACCTGTCCTATGATGTTTACATCCATGCCATGCACTTTAACCGACTGCCTGCCGAAGCGACTGCGGCATTTTGATTTTCAGTTGCTGAATCAGGTCATAAATGTGATGAATATTTAAACTCACTTTAGCACGTGTACAGGCCACGTAAAGTAATCTTAATTCTTCATCACTAATTTTATGGTCTTTTTCATTCAGCTTAAATTGATAGTCATCTTCAATATGAACCCGATCCCATTCCAGACCTTTGGCCTTGTGTGCCGTGGAAATAATATAATCGGCTTGGGCAATTGGGGTGATTTTAGCCAGGGCTTTTTTTAGTGGATCAGTCCCATGTTCGTCCACCAGTTTGACCAGTGGCTTGATGTCACTACCTTCATTGGTTTCACAATATTCATGGACATCATGCCAGGAGTTAAACCAGGCCAGTTCCGGTACATCAACCACACGTTTGCCCTGTTTCAGCATGGCGGCCGCATCGACAAAACGATTCAGTTTGACGTGATCGGCTTGCAGGCTGACTTTATCGCCACGAACTAAACCTGCTAATAACAGTTCCATGGCGCGGGCATTGGTCCGGCATAAAATTGCATCCCGCATTTTGGTATGCGGTTTATTCACGACTTTAGAATCTAACAATGGATTGCCGAGTAAAGGCACAGTTTCATTTAAGGCACCTAAAATGGCATTGGCATTCAGGGCAATTTCAGGACCGAAACGAAATGAGGTGGTCAGACGTGATTCAGGTAAAGGCAGTTGCTGCATGGCATTGACTGCACCACGCCAGGCATAAATCTGCTGATGGGCATCACCGACATAGATCACCTGGGTGCTGCGCTGTTTCAGCAAAATTCCCAGCATTAAGGGATCGGCATCTTGGGCTTCATCGAATAGTACATAATCGGCCGGGATATTCGGCTCGGACAGTGCCCAGAGTTTCAGGTAAATGTCATGACCGATGCCGGCCTGATGATTTGGATCAATCGACTCTAGCCAGCGTCGTTCGACTGCCGGATAAAGTTTCTTCTGTAAAGTCTCGATATCATCCGGATGCAACCAGCTCGGCGCCTGAATATGCCGTGGGGCAGGGTATTGCGAACTGGTCGAGCAGAAATAGCCGACCGCATTGGCAACCAAACTTGCCAGACGCGAAGGCATCAAGACATATTTTTCATAACGCCCACCCATCATACGGCGCATGGTCATCGGTTCAAGCCGGTATTCTTTGGCAATAAAACTTGGACTCAAGCGTGGCAAGCGCAGTTTGTCGGTGACTCCACGTGGAACACTGCGAAACGCCAGCGAGTGAAAAGTACGGCAATCGACACCCCGGTGAAACTTGGCCTGTGCTTCACTGGCAATGGCCTTGTTAAAAGCCAGATACATGCCACGTCTTTGCGGCATGGCATCACTGATCATTTGCAAGGTAGTGGTTTTACCTGTGCCAGCATAGGCAATGACTTTAAAGGATTTGCCCAGACGTGCGTTATCAATGGCAGTGGCCTGCTCATAGGTCGCGGTCGGTTTTTTTAAATCAGACACAGATGAATTCAAGGCTTAATGCTGACGGTTGGCTTTTTCAACCAGGCCGGACAAGCCTTGGCGACGTGCCAGTTCATTTAATACCAATTGCACATCCAGGTCGAAGTAACCCAGCATCACAATGGTATGGAACCAAAGATCTGCCACTTCATAGATCAGATCATTTTTATGGTCTGCCGAAGCATCCTGGTCAAAGTCTTTGGCTGCCAGCACGGCTTCAAAGCTTTCTTCACCGACTTTTTCTAGAATCTTGTTTAAACCTTTATGGTAGAGCTTGGCCACATAAGAGGAGTCCGGATCGGCCTGTTTGCGTTCTGCCATCATCTGACCCAGATAAGACAAGACTTCAACCTGTTCAGATTGAGCGGTTGAGGCTTCCATTGCCAGCGTATGCGGATTCGTAGATTTTTCGCCATAAATCGCAGATGGATCTTTCAACTGTGCATCGACAATTTCCCAGCCATTTGGCGTAAGCTTGCGATAGAAGCATGATTCACGGCCGGTATGACAGGCAATGCCACCATGCTGTTCAATTTGCAGTACAATCACGTCGGCATCACAGTCCAGACGGATTTCATGTACGGTCTGAAAATGTCCTGATTCTTCGCCCTTATGCCATAACTTGCTGCGTGAACGAGAGAAATACACTGCCTGATTTTTTTCGGCAGTTAAAGCCAAGGCTTCACGATTCATCCAGGCCACCATCAACACACGTCCGCTTTGATGATGCTGGGCAATGGCAGGGACTAATCCTTGTTCGTTAAATTTTACTTCATCGAGCCATTGCGCGTTGTTCATAAGGGTTTCCATCATTTCAATCAAAATATAAAAATACGGATAGGAAATATCCGCTGATAGTGTACGTGATCTCGCAGCATTTGCAGCAAAAATCTGTGCTTGAAAGGACAGGCTGTGTCGTGGATTTTCAAATCAGCCCACTTTATTCCAGATCTTGCAAAACTGAGCCATAGAAAAGCCGCCCGGTCGGCGGCTCGTATTTCCATTAAATTATCCGTAGGAACAATTACCAGTGTTCGCCCGGGAACAGACGTGCATATGCTTTTTGCACCAAGTTTAATTTTTGTGGTTGGCCCACAGATGCAGTTGAACTTGGGAACAGGTTATAACCAATCGACATCAAGACATTGTTGATATCCGGTGCAATTGAATAGGTAATGGAAGCCAGGCGGCCCAAACCGGTCGCCACTTTCTTCGGACGTTTCACAATCGCATAGGCAATCAAGTCAGCCGCCTGTTCCGGAGAAAGCGTTGGGACATATTTATAAATTTTAGTTGGCGCAATCATTGGAGTGCGCACCAAAGGCATATAGATCGATGTGATTGCGATTTTATGCGAATGCACTTCTGCAGACAGGCAGCGGCTAAAGGCATCCAGCGCAGCTTTTGAAGCGACATAGGCTGAAAAACGGGTGGCATTGGCCAGTACGCCAATCGAACTGATGTTAATAATATGACCCGCGCGACGAATCATCATTTGCGGCAGGATATTCATCACCAGACGCACGGCGCCAAAATAGTTCAGCTGCATAGTCCGTTCAAAATCATGAAAACGATCTACTGACTCATGCACGGCACGGCGGATCGAACGTCCTGCATTATTGATCAGAATATCAATATGATCGACTGAGGCAATAATCTGTTTGGAAACTTCATCAATCGCTTCCATATTGTTTAAATCACATGGAAAGATTGAGGCTTTGCCGCCTTTGGCTTCAATTTCTGATTTTACTTGTTCTAGGGTTTCCTGAGTACGGGCCACCAGTAAAACATGGGCACCTGCATCAGCCAGTTGATGTGCTGTCGTTAAACCAATACCGCTGGATGCACCGGTAATCAGGACGGTTTTACCTGCAACACGTTTTTCCAGTTGTTTGTGTAGTCTAGTTTTCACGTTTGTTATCCCTAATTTGAAGTCAGCGTTCAAATTATTTTTATTAAAGGTCTATGGCGCTCTAACAGAAGATGAGAGCGAAGGTGAGTCCAGATATGATAACCAATTCTTCAGGAAAATCTATAAATTAAAGTATTGAAATTAAAATAAAAATTAGAGTAATTGCTCTATTTGTGTTCACTCTTTCATTTAACTTTTAACATGAAAATAAAAAGTAAAGCAAGTGGCTGTTTTAGAAAATAAATAAAAAAACCTCACCAAAATGATGAGGTTTCGAAGCGGCTCGGGCACCTTTTTAAACGGCCGCCAGCGCCTGTTCCAGATCGGCAATCAGGTCATCACTATGTTCAATCCCAATGGATAAACGCACCATATCCTCACTGACGCCTGCCGATTTTAACTCTTCGGCATTGAGCTGACGATGCGTAGTAGTCGCCGGATGGCAGGCCAGACTTTTAGCGTCGCCGATATTGACCAGACGGGTGAACAATTGCAGGGCATCAATAAAACGTGTGCCGCCTTCGAGACCATGTTCTACCCCAAAGGTCAGAATGGCAGACGGTTTACCTTTCACATATTTCTGTGCCAAGGCATGCTGTGGGTGATCTTTCAGGCCGGCGTAATTAACCCATTTCACTTTAGGATGTTTTTGCAGATATTCAGCGACTTTCAGTGCGTTTTCAGTATGACGTTCCATCCGTAGGCTTAAGGTTTCCAGACCTTGCAGAATCAGGAATACATTCTGTGGACTGATCGCAGCGCCGGTATTGCGCAGTGGCACTACACGGGCACGGGCGATATAAGCCGCCTCTCCCAAAACTTCGACATAGTTCACGCCGTGGTAGCTTGGATCAGGCGTATTCAGGGCAGGGAAACGTTCAGGGTATTTACCCCACGGGAATTTACCGCTATCCACAATGATGCCACCAATTGAATTGCCATGACCGCCGATATATTTGGTCAGGGAATGCACCACAATATCTGCACCAAAGTCGAAAGATTTTTGTAGTACTGGGGTGGCAACGGTATTGTCGACAATCACCGGTACGCCATATTCATGTGCAATTTTAGCAATGGCTTCCAGATCAATAATATTACCCAGTGGATTACCAATCGATTCAACAAAAACCAGTTTGGTTTTTTCATCAATCAAGTCACGCAGACTTTCCGGCTTTTCATAATCAAAGAAACGTACTTCAATGCCCTGTTTTGGTAGGGTATGTGCAAAGAGGTTATAGGTACCGCCATATAGTGTTGACACAGAAGCAATGTTGTCACCAGCTTCAGAAATGGTCTGAATGGCATAGGTAATCGCAGCCATGCCAGAGGCCAAAGCCAGTGCTCCGATCCCGCCTTCCAGTGCTGCAACACGTTGTTCCAGAACCGCAGTGGTCGGGTTCATAATTCGGGTATAGATATTGCCCTGAACCTTTAAATCAAAGAGATCGGCCCCATGTTGAGTATTGTCAAAGGCATAAGACGTGGTTTGGTAAATCGGCACTGCCACAGCTTTGGTGGTTGCTTCTGGGGTATAACCTGCATGAATCGCAAGGGTTTCTGCTTTATAACTCATTCTGTTTGATCTTCTTGTTTAAGTTTATGGCTTGAGTGTAGCATTTTCACATATGAGTAAAAGTGCAATTTTATTGAAATAAATATATGAAATATTCATATATCGACCTGGATTTGAGTCGTTTATTTTACTGAAAACAACTGTTTAAAAAAACATCATCAATAAACTTGTAACAATGCATTGAAGTTCATGGCAATGGCTTATGTTTTCGCAGCTTTCTGCGTATAATAGCCGATTATTTTTTCGCTCATTTTTGAGCTGGGGTGGTTGTTTTAACCCCATTTGGTTTTTCAGTTGAGGAGTCCTACGTGGCCCAATATATTTACACGATGAACCGAGTGTCGAAGATGGTTCCGCCTAAGCGCGAAATCCTGAAAGACATCTCCTTATCATTTTTCCCAGGCGCTAAAATTGGTGTGCTTGGTTTAAACGGTGCAGGTAAATCTACCTTGCTTCGTATTATGGCGGGCGTAGATAAAGATTTCTCTGGTGAAGCACGTGCGCAACCGGGTATAAAAATCGGTTATCTTGAGCAAGAACCACCTTTAGATGAAACTAAAGACGTTCGTGGTAACGTCGAAGATGGTTTGCGTGAACCGCTTGATGCCTTGGCACGTCTGGATGAAGTCTTTGCTGAATATGCAGCAGAAGATGCGGATTTCGATGCACTTGCGAAAGAGCAAGAGAAGCTTGAAGCGATTATCCAGACTTGGGATGCACATAACCTTGCCAACCAGATGGATCAAGCGGCTGCAGCATTGAACCTGCCTGCTTGGGATGCAGATGTATCTAAGCTTTCAGGTGGTGAGCGCCGCCGTGTGGCACTTTGCCGTTTACTTCTGTCTAAACCAGACATGTTGCTTCTCGATGAACCGACGAACCATTTAGATGCTTCTTCTGTATCTTGGTTGGAACGTTTCTTGAAAGACTTCCCGGGTACCATCGTTGCGATTACGCACGACCGTTACTTCCTGGATAACGTAGCTGAATGGATTCTTGAGCTTGACCGTGGCATGGGTATTCCGTATCAAGGTAACTATTCTTCTTGGCTTGAGCAGAAAAATGCCCGTTTAGAGCAAGAGAACAAGCAGGAAGAATCTTTTGCTAAAGCATTGAAAAAAGAACTTGAATGGGTTCGTTCTAATGCCAAAGGTCAGCAAAAGAAAAACAAAGCGCGTATGGAGCGTTTTGAAGAGCTTAACTCGCGCGAATTCCAGCAACGTAACGAAACTTCTGAAATCTACATTCCACCTGGCCCACGTCTGGGCAACAAGGTTGTAGAAGTTGAAGGCATCAGTAAATCGTTTGGTGATCGCTTACTGTACAAAGATTTAACGTTCACAGTACCACCTGCTGCAATTGTGGGTATCGTGGGTGAGAACGGTGCGGGTAAAACCACGCTATTCCGTATGATGACTGGCGAACAGCAACCAGATACCGGTACGGTAACGCTGGGTGAATCGGTTAAAGTGGCTTATGTCGGTCAGATCCGTGACACGCTAGACAACAACAAAACTGTCTGGGAAGAAGTGTCTGGTGGTTTAGATATCTTGAAGATTGGTGATTACGAAATCGCATCTCGTGCGTATATCGGTCGCTTTAACTTTAAAGGCCAAGATCAGCAAAAGCGCGTAGGTCAATTGTCAGGTGGTGAGCGTAACCGTTTACAACTTGCGAAAATCCTGCAAATGGGTGCTAACGTTATCCTACTCGATGAACCATCGAACGACTTGGATATCGAAACTTTACGTGCACTTGAGGATGCTATTCTGGTATTCCCAGGTACTGTAATGGTGATCTCGCATGACCGTTGGTTCCTGGACCGTATTGCAACGCACATCTTGTCATTTGAAGGTGAAACACCTGAATTCTTCACTGGTAACTATGCTGAATTCGAAGAATATCGCCGTAAGCGTGATGGTGATGATCTTGTCGCGAAGCGTCAAAAATATCGCAAAATCGGTGTTTAATCATCTCCGACTTTTGTAAATAAAAAACCAGCCTCAGGGCTGGTTTTTTTATATTTATTACATGGTGGAGGGTAAATTAGATTTCCCACTCATGATTACATTCACGGCATTTCCATTTCTTTTGTGTTTGCATGAATGCCTGCATTGAAATTTTAAAATCAGGTAAGTCCTTATAGAACATAAAGCCTGCGATCAAAGAAAGAATAAAGACGATCACAGTCGCAGTCTGTAAAGTGGTACCTGCACCATCGCCAAAAATCCACATCGCGATGCTAATAATCACCAGCAATAGCAACAGGAACAGGGCAGGGACCAGAAACATTAAGCTTTTAGGAACCACTGGGCGTGGAGCTGCTTGACCTGGCTGGGCCACCGGCATGATTTTCGGGCTTTGACACTTAGGGCAACGATATTGCATTACAACTCCAAAATTCTAAATTACTGATTATTTTATCGGAAGATGCGAAGAAACCGAAATATTGCCCAACATAAAATATACAGGCAATAAAAAACCCAAGTCGCAATGCTTGGGTTTTTTATAAGATGACCATAATATATTACGATGATCTCGAATATGGCGTCCCTACGGGGATTCGAACCCCGGTTACCGCCGTGAAAGGGCGATGTCCTAGGCCTCTAGACGATAGGGACAATTGAGGCAAATAACACAGCTAAAGCAAGACTTGATTTGGTGGAGTCAAGGAGGATCGAACTCCTGACCTCTACAATGCCATTGTAGCGCTCTACCAACTGAGCTATGACCCCAGTCTGTGTGAGCGCTATATTAGGGATATCGCGCTCACACGTCAACACAAAAATTAATTAAGCTTGATCAACTGCTTCATTTTTCGGCAACTTTAAGCTTTCATTGAGTTTTTCCCAGACTTTCAGCTCTTTTTTGCTTGGACCACCGACAATTTCCAGTGCATGACGTAAACGTGCAAAGGTTAGATCCGGACCAATGGTCACCATCGTTTGCATCACTGGTGTAGACGCAGTCGAACCGGCGATCGCAATAAAGAACGCAGGCATGAAATCACGTAGCTTGATTTCCATCTGTGTCGCCAAGTCCATCAAGGTCTGGCTCACCGTGTCGTTATTCCAAGTAAACAGGCTTTCTAAACGCCAAATTGCGAATTGAAGACTTTGACGTACCTGTTCATCCGACAGTTTCTTGCTTTCAAACTGTTCTTTAGACAGGGTCGGGAAATGGTTGAAATAATGTGCAGACCAGTTCACAGCTTCAGACAGCAGGTTAATACGCGGTTGAATCGCAGCTGCAATTTCTTCTAATTTGGCACGATCTGCTTTCCAGGCCAATAAGGTGTCTAGAAGTTCAGCCGGGCTGAGTGCCTTGATCCATTGACCATTTAACCAGTTCAATTTCTCAACATCAAAGATCGGACCACCGAGTGATACACGTTTGATATCAAAATGTTCAATCATTTCAGCCAGAGTGAATTTTTCACTTTCATCTGGCATTGACCAGCCCATGCGACCCAAGTAGTTCAACAAGGCTTCAGGCAGTACACCGATGTCTCTATAGTAGTTAATTGAAGTCGGGTTTTTACGTTTAGATAGTTTTGATTTGTCTGGATTACGTAGTAGTGGCATGTGGCAGAGTACCGGCATTTCCCAACCGAAATATTGATACAGCAACTGATGTTTCGGAGCAGATGGAATCCATTCTTCACCACGAATTACGTGGGTGATTTGCATCAAATGATCATCTACTACGTTAGCCAGGTGGTAGGTTGGTAGGCCATCGGTTTTCAGCAGGATTTGCATGTCTACTTGCGCCCATGGAATTTCGACTTCACCACGTAGCATGTCATTGAATTTACATACGCCTTCAGTTGGTACTTTCATACGGATGACGTGTGGTTCGCCAGCGGCCAAACGGCGCTCAACTTCTTCTTGAGTGAGATTCAGACCGCGACCGTCATAACGTGGCGACTCACCACGTGCCTGCTGTTCTGCACGCATTTGATCCAGTTCTTCAGCAGTTGCGAAACAGTAGAAAGCATGACCTTTCTCTACCAGTTCCAAGGCATAATTTTTATAGATATCCATACGTTCTGACTGGCGATACGGCGCATGCGGGCCACCGACATCAGGACCTTCAGACCAGTTCAGACCCAACCAGCGCAATGAATCCAGGATCATTTTTTCAGATTCAGGCGTTGAGCGCAGTTGGTCAGTATCTTCAATACGAAGAATGAATTCACCGCCATGCTGTTTAGCAAAACATAAGTTAAACAAGGCGATATAGGCAGTACCTACATGCGGAAAACCAGTAGGAGAAGGTGCAATACGAGTACGAACAGTCATAGCCGGATCTAATCTTAGATATAAAATTGCAGCTATTATAGCGAAAAAGCCACATCACTTAATGCTTTATTCAACATTGAATGATGTGGCTTTTAAATCCGGGAATATTCAGCGCTGTTGAGGCTGATTAAGAATGAGCGCTCGAAAAAATACTTTGGACAAAGCGGGTGAAGCGGTAATTCTGTTCTGCAAAGAAATTTTGCGAAGGTGCGACTTTAAATGCAGTCAAGACTTTGAGATTATCTTCTGTTTGAAGTGTTTTTTCAGTTTTTTGTTGCTGAATCGCTTTTTCAATCGGCGAAGTCTTGCTTTCAACAGTGCTTACTGTAGGCTTCGGCAAATCTGTCTTCACAACGACGGCATGACCGAGTTGAATCGAGAACAACATAATCAGGCTTAGGATGCTGGCTGTGAATAATGTAAATTTCATATCCAAACTTCCTCCTTACTTCGGGTTGGTTTTATTTTGTTAAAAATGTTTTTTTAATACTCTGCCTACAATTTAATCACAGTTGATCATAAAGAAGTAGAACCAAGTCACATTTTTTACAAAAGAAATAATATAACTCTGTGGAAAATTACCAAAAATCGTAATTTCCTGTTTTGGTGGCCTATTTTTAACAGACAACTGTGAAGAGAACGTGAAGAACTGTCTTATATTGTAGCAGAAGATTACTTTTCTAGCAGAATATGTATCCGGATTTAATTGTTAGAAGATATCTCAAAATCAGAAATAGATTGTAGATATTGTTATAAATTAATGATTGTTATGCTTATTTTTGATTTGTATAGTGCAGCTCATATAAACAAAGAGTTACATAAGATGAAAAAAATAATAGCATCCGCAATCTTGACAATTTTAGTTGGAACAGCTGTACAGAATTCCGTCGCCAAAGATTTCCTGAATGTCTCTTATGATCCGACCCGTGAATTTTATCAGGAATATAATGAAGAATTTGGCAAGTTCTGGAAGCAGAAAACCGGACAGAAGGTCAATTTTAAACAGTCACATGGTAGTTCAGGCAAGCAGGCGCGTTCAGTGGTCGATGGTTTGCAGGCCGATGTCGTAACCTTGGCCTTAGCCAATGATATCGAAGAAATCGTCAATGCAGGTTTAATCGAGAAAGGTTGGCAAAAAGAGTTTCCGAGTAATTCGGCACCTTATACGTCTACGATTGTATTCTTGGTGCGTAAAGGGAATCCAAAGCAAATCAAAGACTGGAATGATCTGACCAAAGCGGGTGTAGATATTATTACCCCAAACCCGAAAACCGGTGGCGCGCCGCGTTGGATCTATCTTTCTGCTTGGGGTTATGCACTGAAACAGCCCGGCGGTAATGATGCGAAAGCCAAAGAGCTGGTGAAAAAACTTTATCAAAATGTCAAAGTGCTCGACTCTGGTGCCCGTAGTTCACTGACGACGTTTGCCGAGCGCGGTATTGGGGATGTGCTTTTATCCTGGGAAAATGAAGCCTTGCTGGCGACCCAAGGTCTGGGTAAAGACAAGTACGATATCGTTTATCCATCGATTTCAATTCTGGCCGAGCCATCGGTAGCGATTGTCGATAAAAACGTGAATAAAAATGGCACTACCCATCTGGCAAAAGGCTATTTGAACTATTTATATTCACCAAAAGGGCAGGAGCTTGCGGCGAAATATTTCTTCCGCCCGCGAGATACTAAAGTCGCTGCCAAATATTCGGTTCAGTTCCCGAAAATCCAGACCTTCACCATTGATAAAGTCTTTGGTGGTTGGGCCAAAGCGCAAAAAACACATTTTGTGAATGGAGCGATTTATGACTAGATTTACAATGAAAAAAGATAAGTAAGCGGTAGTCTAAATAGAATAAGGAAAATGGCTAAAGTGTTATCCATTTTTTCTATATCTAATGCATAAAATTCTATATATTAGAGATAAGTAGAATAATAAAATAGTATTTTTCTTTTAAAAACATAATATTAATGCAGAAAAACCTTTCATTTTATCGTGTTGTGATGTTGTAGGGTGAATTGCGATAAATGATTTTATTTCATATAGTTATATCTAATGAAGATAAACTCTGTGCTGCCATGAAAACTCAATTAAAATCGTTATTTAGTGCTGCCTTGTTGGCGACTGGTTTAGGCATGACCGCGACTGCTTCACAAGCAGCAGACCGTCAGTTTCTGAATGTATCCTATGATGCCACGCGTGAGTTCTATGATGAATTTAACAAATCATTCGGCGCTTACTGGAAAAGCCGCACCGGTCTGGATGTGAATTTTAAGCAGTCACATGGCGGTTCGGGCAAACAGGCGCGCTCTGTGGTCGATGGCTTGAAAGGTGATGTGGTGACTTTGGCGCTGGCCAATGACATCGAAGAAATTGTGAAATCTGGTCAGATTCAGCCGGGCTGGCAAAAGGAATTCCCACACAACTCCGCACCTTATACCTCGACGATCGTATTCATGGTACGTAAAGGCAATCCGAAAGGCATCAAGGACTGGAATGACTTAACTAAACCAGGCGTGCAAATTATTACGCCGAACCCGAAAACGGGTGGTTTGCCGCGTTGGGTGTATCTGTCTGCATGGGGTTATGCCGAGAAACAGCCAGGTGGTAATAAAGCCAAAGCACAGGAATTTGTCGGCAAGCTTTATAAGAATGTGAAAGTGATGGATTCTGCTGCACGTGCTTCAATGACCACCTTTGCTGAGCGTGGGATTGGTGATGTATTGCTGACTTGGGAAAATGAAGCTTTAGTAACGCAAAAAACCTTGGGTAAAAACAAGTTTGATATCGTTTATCCATCAATTACGATTTTGACTGAACCGTCAGTGGCGATTGTGGATCGTACCGTGGAGAAAAATGGCAATAAATGGTTAGCAACAGGTTATATCAATTACCTGTATTCACCCTTGGGTCAGGAAATGGCAGCTAAACATTTCTATCGTCCACGTAATGAAAAAGTATTAGCGAAATATTCGGCACAGTTCCCGAAAATCAAAACCTTTACCATTGATGAAGTCTTTGGTGGCTGGGCCAATGCACAGAAAACCCATTTTGTGAATGGTGCAATTTTCGACCAGATTTATAACAGCAAACGTTAATTGATCTGCGAAGTCATCTGGATTGAAAAAAGCCTCCGAAACAGGAGGCTTTTTTGTATGAGAAAAATGCTAAAACGGTTTTCTCTATGGAAAGTAATATTTATCTACAAAAAGTCGTTTGGAGCTTTGCCTAAACAGGGTGATAATGTGCAGTTAAATTTTTCCCCCTATTGATTGAGTTTTTATGTCACATATTTCTGTATTACTTCACGAAACGATTGATGCCTTGTTGGCGGGTCGCAATACGGGAACTTATGTGGATGGAACCTTTGGCCGTGGTGGACATACGCGTTTATTGCTGTCCAAATTAGATGAAAATGCACGCGTCTATGCCTTTGATAAAGATCCACAAGCACTGGCTGTAGCGGCTGAACTCGAACAAGAAGATTCACGTTTTAAAATTATTCATGCCAGCTTTGCTGATCTGAAAGAGGCGCTTGCTGAGCTGGGCATTGAACACGTTGATGGGGTGATGGCGGATCTTGGTGTTTCTTCACCGCAGCTGGATCAGGCTGAACGTGGTTTCAGTTTTATGAAAGATGGCCCGCTGGATATGCGCATGGATAACTCGCAAGGTCCAACCGCAGCAGAATGGCTGACCCAGATTGAAGAAGAAGCCCTGGCGAATATCATTTTTAAATATGGTGAAGAGCGTTATAGTCGCCGTATTGCCAAGTCAATTAAGGCTGCCGGATATATTGATACCACGGCAAAGCTGGCTGAGATTGTAAAAGTAGCACACCCGAAATGGGAAAAAAATAAGCATGCTGCGACCCGTACTTTCCAGGCGATTCGTATTGCTATTAATAAGGAATTAGAAGATATTGAAATCTTCTTGCCTCAGGCCGTTGAAATCTTGAAACCTGAAGCACGTTTGGCGGTGATTAGCTTCCATTCACTGGAAGACCGTTTGATTAAACAATTTATTCAAAAAGAGTCAACGCTTGAAGAGGATTCAGGCTGGGGAATGCCACAACAACAGAAAGATACGCGACGTTTAAAGAAAGTTTCTCGTGTTAAAGCCAGTGATGAGGAGGTTAAAGCCAATCCTCGTTCACGTAGCGCATGGCTTCGGGTAGCAGAACGTTTAGCTTAATAGGCAGATCATGAAAACGGAAGTGGTTGATAAAAAAACAGAAAAATTGTGGCTGAAAAAAGTTACAATCTATCTCATGCTGATACTGATGGTCTTCATCAGTGCAGTATTTGTGGTATTTCAGGTATTTGAATACCGTCAGGATAACAGAAAGCTGAGTACCTATCTGCGTGAAAGGGATGACCTGAATGCAGAGTGGGGGCGTTTGCTGATTGAGCAGCAAACTTTCGGTGCGACGGCACAGATCGGTACGCGTGCAGTGACACAGCTGCGTATGTATTCACCTCCGGTTTCACAAAGTGTCGTGATTTCCTTACCACAAACTTCAGATGAGAAAAAATAAGGCTAGCGTTCCGACATGGTAGACAAGAGAAAGAAGCAACCGGTACGTAAAAAACAATCGGTCACCGACAAAAATGCCTCAAATGTTTATATCAATCGTTTTTACATCATGTGGGCGGTGGTGCTGCTGTGTTTTGTGACACTGATTTGCCGTGCTTTCTATGTACAGATTATTAATAAAGATTTTTTGCAAAATAAAGCCAATGCCAATATTTTAAGAACCAATACCATCAAGGCGATGCGTGGCGTGATTTATGATCGTAATGGCATTCCATTGGCGATCAGTACTCCGATCATGAAAATTGTGATTGATCCACGTGATTATTTTGACAATAAAAAACTGTATGAAGAGACCATGCTGGCGCTGGAAAAAGAACCGAATAGCCGCAAGCTCAAACGTCAGTTACCCGATAAAAACCTGAATCTGGATGAGCTGGCTGATGCAGTCGGTATGGATCGGGCAGAACTGCGCAAAAAAATGGAAGAACGTCCGCGTTCACGTTATCTGATCCTGAAAAAAGAAGTTCCGCCACAACAGGCCGAACTGATCATGAAACGTAATTTTCAGGGCGTATATACCGAGAAAAACTATAAACGTTATTATCCGCAGCCGCAGCCAAACTCTCAGATTATTGGCTTGACCAATAGCGAAGGCAGCGGCATTGAAGGTCTGGAAATGCAGCTGAATAGCCGTCTTTCCGGAAAGGATGGCGAGCAGCAGATCATTCGCGATAAAAAAGGCAACCGGGTCAAAGAACCTGAAGTGATTAAAGAAGTTGAGCCGGGCGAAAATATTACCCTGAGTATCGACTCGCGTCTGCAATATATTATGTACCGTGAGCTGACGGCGGCCGGTGTTGCCAATAATGCCCGTTCAGCGACTGCGATTGCGGTAGATGTCAAAACCGGTGAAATTCTGGCGCTGTCCTCATGGCCATCCTATAACCCGAATGATAAAAACAGCCTGCTCAACAAGGATGCCATGCGTAACCGCGGTGCAGTCGATTCGTTCGAGCCGGGTTCGACCATGAAGCCGCTGACCGTGGCAATGGCGCTGGAAAGTGGCAAATATACGGCGAATTCAGTCGTGAATACCACACCGGGCAGTATGCGGGTCGGTAATCATACCATCCGTGATACGCATAACTATGGTCAGTTGACACTCGGGGGTATTCTGCAGAAATCCTCTAACGTTGGTGTGGCGAAACTGGCCTTGTCGCTGCCTTATGAAACCTTACCAACCTTCTATAAACGTCTCGGTTTTGGTCAGCGTTCAGCAGTGAAATTCCCGGGTGAAAGTGCCGGTTTGATTCTTCCACCAAGTAAATGGAATGTGTCAGAAGTAGCAACCATGTCCTATGGTTATGGTCTGAACGCGACGGTACTTCAGCTGGCTGATGCCTATGCCATGCTGGCCAATAAAGGCGTAAAAATGCCGCTGAGCCTGTACAAGCTGGAAGAGCAGCCGCAGGGTGAACAGATGATCGATGCCAAGATTGCCGATCAGGTCCTGCTGATGATGGAAACCGCAACCTTACCAGGTGGTACGGCAACTCGCGCCACCATCCCAGGTTATCGCGTGGCAGGTAAAACCGGTACTGCACATAAGTTGCGTGCCGACCGTAAAGGTTATTCGACCAGTGAATACCGGGCTTTATTTGCCGGCGTAGCACCAGTCAGTGATCCACGGATTGCCATGGTGGTGGTGGTAGAAAATCCACAAGGCACCTACTATGGCGGTACCGTATCTGCACCAGTCTTTGCCCGCGTGATGCAGGAATCCTTGCGTCTGCTGAATGTCCCTCTGGACAAACCTTTAGAACCTCCCAAAGTCCAGTAAATAGGTGATCAATGTCTATTACATTTCAAGATCTCTACACCCCTCACGATGTCGCTGACTGGATGAAGCAATCCTTTCAGGGCTTCGAGCTGGATAGTCGTAAAGTTAAACCCGGACAGATTTTTATTGCCTTGACCAGTCTGTCACAACCGGAAAAAACTGCTCAATTTGCCCAGAAAGCCTTAGAGCAGGGCGCATTAGCCGTGATTTCAGAAACTGAACTGGATGTATCTCCAAATCTGATGGTGGCAGATGTACGTCATCTCATGGGGCAATGGCAAAAGCAGTATTTGCAAGCAATCCAACCCGTTGCGGCTGCGCGTATTCTTGCAGTCACCGGCACCAATGGTAAAACCACGATTTCTCGCTTGGTGGCTGAATTCATCATGCTGCAAGGTAAAGCCTGTGCGGTGATGGGCACAACAGGTAATGGAATTTTGCCGAACCTAGAAGCATCTTCGCATACCACCCTGGATGCCTTGCAACTGCAAAATGCCTTGCATGGCTATGCGCAGGCCGGTGCGGAGTTTGCCTCGATTGAAGCCAGTTCGCATGGTCTGGAACAAGGCCGCTTGAATGGTTGTGATATCGAGATTGCGGGCTACAGCAATTTGAGTCGTGACCATCTGGATTATCATGGAACGCTACAAGCTTATGCAGAAGCAAAGTCTGGTTTATTCCGATTTAAATCTTTAAAAGTGGCTGTCATCAATATTGATGATGAACATGCACAGATCATGCTGGATGCTGCGAAAAATAATCCGGCACAGCCTAAAATTTTGACTTATTCCACCAAGCAAAAAGCGGATTATCAGGTTCAGGATATTCAGTACAGCATTTCAGGTGCGAACTTTAAACTAGAAACTGCTTCTGCTGAATATGTGGTTAACAGTCCATTACTGGGTCATTTCAATATTGAAAATCTGGTCGCCAGTCTGATCATGGCGGAGCAGGCTGGTTTTGACCTGAACAATTTGATTGCAACTGTACCACAGCTTAAAGGTGCGCCAGGTCGCATGCAGGTGCTACGTGATGGTGAGCGCCTGTTTGTAGTGGATTATGCGCATACTCCGGATGCTCTGACTCAGGTTCTGGTGACCTTGAAACGGCATGTCTCGCAAAATCTCTGGGCAGTCTTTGGTTGTGGTGGCGACCGTGATCGCGGTAAACGTCCCCTGATGACTCAGGCTGCTTTAGACGGTTCGGATATTGCAGTACTCACTTCGGATAATCCGCGGACCGAAGATCCGGCACAAATTTTTGCGGATATGAAAAATGGCATTGATTTTTCCGGCAAAACCTATCATGAAATTCATGACCGTCGTGAAGCGATCAAGTTTGCGGTTAAACACGCGCAGGCGGGTGACATTGTCGTGATCGCAGGGAAAGGGCACGAAAATTATCAGGAAATTGATGGCGTACGTCACTGGTTTGATGACGTGATCGAAGTGCAGGCGGCGATTGATGCCCAGCATTGCAGTACAGATTCAGCCTATTCAGCGCATTAGGATTCAGATATGCATACCTCAACAACAAGTACTGCGGCGCTGGAGCCGTGGAGCATAGAACAATTACAGCAGGCCACCCAAGGCTACTGGCTGAATGATAAAAAGCCTGCAGGCCAGATCAAGCGGATTTTGACTGATTCACGTGATGCAGAAGCTGGTGATGCTTTTCTTGCGCTGAAAGGCGAGCGTTTTGATGCACATGACTTTATTGCGCAAGTGGCGGCTCAAGGTTGTGACATTGCCATTGTCAGCCGTCCGGTGGATGCTGATATTTGCCAGCTAGTGGTAGAAGATACCCGTCTGGCATTGGGATTGTTGGGTGCTTATCGCCGTCAGCAGAATCCTCAGCTCAAAGTGATTGCCTTGACCGGCAGTAGTGGCAAGACCACGACTAAGGAAATGTTGGGGAGCATCTTGTCGCGTCTGGCACCGACCTTGGTGACACGTGGTAATTTGAATAATGACCTTGGTGTGCCAGTGATGTTGCTTGAGCTGCGTCCTGAACATCAATATGCAGTAATGGAACTCGGTGCAAGTCATCAGGGTGAAATTGATTACACTTCAAAAATGGTGCAGCCGCATGTGGCGGGGATCATTAATATCGGGACTGCGCATTTAGGTGAATTTGGCGGTCGTGACGGGATTTGCCGCGCGAAATCCGAGATTTATGCGCATATCTCTGAAACCTCAATTATTCCTGCTGCAGATGATTTTGCTGAAGTCATTCGTGCCGCAGTAAGAACTGAAAAAAGCTTAAGTTTTGGTGCTGGTGGTGAAGTCTATGCCAGCGATGTAGTACTTGAAGCTCAATCTTCAAGCTTTACCCTGAATACAGCACAAGGCTCCAAAACAGTTCAGTTGCCGTTTGCCGGTGAGCATAATGTTGAAAATGCGACCGCAGCAGCAGCTTTTGCCCTGGCGATCGGTATTGGTCTGGATGATATCGTGGCCGGTCTGGAACAGGCCGTGGGTGCCAAAGGTCGTCTGAACTTTATTCCGTACAAAGACTATTTATTTATTGACGACACCTACAATGCCAATCCGGGTTCGATGCGTGCAGCGGCTGAAGTTCTGGCGCAGCAGCAGGGCATCCGGGTGATGGTCACCGGCGATATTGGTGAACTCGGTTCATCTGCCGCAATCGAGCATTACAAGCTCGGTCGGGATCTGGTCTCGGTGAAAGGCATTAATTTTGTGGTGGCTGTAGGTGAATTTGCGCCTGCCGCACAAGAAGGTGCTCGTAGTACACAATATGGTAAAAAAATGCAGGCTTTCCTGAATCAGGAGCAGGCATTACCGTTTTTAATTCGTTTGATTGAAACACATCAACCTCAGCCGATGTCATTCCTGTTTAAAGGGTCGCGTTTTACCCATATGGAAACATTGATGGCTGCATTGATGGAGAAACTCTAAATGCTGTTATGGCTCTTTGAACATTTGGCGGGCTTTGACAGCACGTTTCAGGTGGTTCGTTATTTAACTTTACGTGCTTTGCTCAGTGTCTTGACGGCATTGACCATCGGTCTGGTGCTCGGTCCTGTAATGATTCGCAAGCTTCAGGCGCTGAAATATGGTCAGGCAGTCAGCTCGTATGCCCCTGAAAACCATGCTAAGAAAATGGGCACGCCGACCATGGGCGGGGTGCTGATCCTGCTTTCGATTGGTATCTCAACTCTACTCTGGGCAGATCTTTCCAATCCTTATGTTTGGATTGTGCTGGGTGTGATGGTGATTTTCGGTGCCGTTGGCTGGGCCGATGACTGGATTAAAATCCGTTATAAAGACAATGCGGGTTTGCCTGCGAAGAAAAAATTCTTTTGGACTTCAGTTGGTTCTTTGGGTGCTGGTATTGCTTTGTATGTCATTGCACAGCAACAGACTAATCCGGTGCATACCGCGAATATGCTGGATCTGCTGATTCCATTCTTTAAAGACCTAAGCATTCCATTATCGATGATCCCATTGGGCATTGGTTTTATTATCTTTACCTATTTCGTGATTAACGGTGCCTCTAATGCCGTGAACTTGACTGATGGTCTGGATGGTCTGGCAATCATGCCAATCGTGCTGGTTGCTACAGGTTTGGGCGTATTTGCCTATTTGGCCGGTGACGTGCGCTTTGCCAATTATCTGCATATTCCTTATGTAAAATATTCGTCTGAACTGGTGGTGGTCTGTGCTGCCATGATCGGAGCGGGTCTGGCTTTCCTTTGGTATAACGCCCATCCAGCCCAAGTATTTATGGGGGATGTCGGTGCTTTATCTCTCGGTGCAATGCTCGGTACGATTGCCGTCATGGTTCGTCAGGAAATCGTATTTGCGATTATGGCCGGTGTCTTTGTGGTGGAAGCGGTTTCAGTGTTCTTGCAGATTGGTTCATTAAGAATGCGCAATAAACGTGTATTCCTGATGGCACCGCTACATCATCATTATGAAAAGAAAGGCTGGCGTGAAACCCAGGTGGTGATTCGTTTCTGGATTATTACGATTATGCTGGTAGTTTTGGGTCTAATGACCTTAAAATTGCGTTAGAAAATGCATGAGAAAAAGTCGGCGCATGCCGGCTTTTTTGTTTTGGAGAAAATGATGAATTTACTCATGTGCCCAGTCTGTCGCCAGCAGTTGAGCTTAAATGAAAGAACATGGCGATGTGAGAATCATCATAGTTACGATGTCGCCAAACAAGGCTATGTGAACCTGCATGTGGTTCAGCATAAGCACAGCAAAAACCCGGGAGATACGCCTGAGTCTGTGCAGGCACGTCGCGCATTTCTTAGTGCAGGTCATTATGCGCCTTTGCAACAGGCTGTCGTGGAAAAGATTCGCGAGTTGCGGATTGAGAACCTTTTAGATATTGGCTGTGGAGAAGGCTATTACACCAATGCCATGCAGGCTGAAGTGCTGCAATGTGTGGGAGTTGATATTGCCAAGAATGCAGTTCAGGTGGCTGCCAGACTGAATAAAGACATTACTTGGGTGGTGGGAACCGGGGCAACCTTGCCTGTACTAGATGAATCGATTGATCTGTGTACCAGTTTATTCAGTCCGATTCCCAAACAGGAAATCCTGCGGGTCTTGAAGCCGAAGTCTTATTTGATGGTGGTGACACCAGCACCACAACATTTATATGCCATGCGTGAAGCGCTGTTTGAAGAAGTGAAACCACATGAGCCGCAGAAGTTTGTTGAGCAGTTACAAGATGAATTTAATCTGATCAGTGAGCAGGTGATTGATGCACCGATGATTTTGCCACAGGCAGATTTGAAAAACCTGATTGCGATGACGCCATATGCTTATAAGGCCAAGCTGGAACACCGTTTAGCACTCGAACAGCAGGATCAGTTTGAATTACTGGCTCAATATCAGATTTACCTGTTTCAGAAAAAATAAAAAATGCATATAAAAAAGCCCTCAACTGAGGGCTTTTTTATATCGTCAGATTACTGGACTTCTTCGATCAGATTTTCCAGTGAGTCTACCCGGTTCGGCTGAAGAGGCTGTTCTTGAGGTGCAGAACTTTCATTATCTGGTAAACGAATCGGTTGATCTGGCAAATCTTCAAAGTCAGTTTCTGTGCGTTTCGGGACGACCACAGGTGCAGGACGGTAAAGCGCTGTCGCCAGAGGCGGAGAAGATGGATCATTCTGTGCTTCATCAGCCTGAACCCCCTTATTACGATTTACTGGTGCCTTGGCATTCCGGTCTAAACGTACCCATGCTTCCGGCTGGCCTTTTAATGCCTTGCCCATAAAATCGGTCCATATCGGTAGAGCTGCCACACCACCATATTCACGACGACCTAAAGTTGTCGGCTGGTCAAAGCCTACCCAGGTGACAGTGACCAGCTTGCCATTAAAGCCAGCAAACCAGGCGTCTTTGGCATCGTTCGTGGTACCGGTCTTCCCGCCAATATCGCTGCGACCAATTCTTAATGCAGCACGACCAGTACCATGTTGAATTACGTCACGCAAAATGTTGGCCATGTCATAGGCAGAGCTGGATTTTAAAATACGCTGTGCCTGACGATAATTACTGTCTTCGGCAGAGACTTTAGGTGGGGCCTGTTGTTGCTCTAAAGTTGTATTGTTGATTGCAATTGCTTCGTCATCTGCGGTAATGGGGTCAGTGGCTTGAACTGTTTCTTCTTTTTCATTAATACATGAAATACAGGCATATTCAGGCTTGGCTTCAAAGATGGTATTGCCATAGGCATCTTCAATGCGGGTAATAAAATGCGGCTGAATTCGGTAACCGCCATTGGCAAAGGTGGCATAGCCAGTCGCCATCTGAATCGGAAGAACCTGCGGGGTGCCTAAGGCAATGGTATAGTTACGTGGAATCTGACTGTCTTGTAAACCAAAATCCATAAATAACTGACGTGTACGTTCAATCCCGACGGCCTGTAATAAGCGCACTGAGACTGTATTACGTGACAGATAAAGTGCACGACGTAGCGGGATCATACCCAGATAACGGCCATCCGAGTTACGTGGCGTCCATTTGCCAATGGTAATGGGTGCATCATTGACCATGGTATGCGGTGTCATGCCACGTTCTAAAGCCAGGGCATAAACAAAAGGTTTAATGGTTGAGCCCGGCTGACGCCAGCCTTGGGTTGCACGGTTAAATTTCGACTGATAAAAATTATATCCCCCGACAATGGCTTCAATCGCACCATTATTTGGGTTGATGGCAATCAATTGTCCTTGCACATTGGGAATCTGCACCAATGACCAAGAGGTTTTATTTTCATTAGGTCTTAAACGAACAATGTCTTTGACTTTGACAATCTCGGACGCTTTGCTCGGTGCACCACCTACACTATTGACGTTACGAAAGCGACGTGCCCAGGACATACCTGACCAGGGAACAGTCACGCTGCTTCCGTCCTGCATGAGGGCTTCAAAACTGGAATTACCCACCTGAGTTACTTGCGCAGGATAAGTGTTGGCATAAGCACGGAACTTGTCGAGGGGTTGATCATGTGCTTCAGCACCACGCCAGCCATGTCGACGGTCATAGGCTTCTAAACCTTCCTGTACTGCTTGTTCTGCATAGGTCTGACGTTCACTATGAATGGTGGTATAGACTTTATAGCCGGAATCTACCGCCTGTTCACCAAAGTTTTGTACCAGTTCAGAACGTACCATCTCACCGACATAAGGGAATTTGTTTCGGGTGCTCCGGTCAGGCATATCCAGATTAACCGGTTCAGCAATGGCTTGCTGATACTGGCTCTGGTTCAAATAGCCTAGTTGTAGCATACGACCCAAAATCCAGTTACGACGTTCCAAGGCACGTTTGGGATTGGCGACCGGATTATATCGAGAAGGTGCTTTAGGCAGGCCAGAGATCATGGCCATTTGTGCAATTGAAAGCTCTTCTAAGCTCTTGTTATAGTAAATTTTAGCTGCTGCGGCGATGCCGTAAGCATTTTTCCCCAAGAAAATTTTATTGACATACAGGGTCAGAATTTCTTCTTTACTTAAGTTTTGCTCAATTTTACGAGCCAGAAAAATTTCTGTCAGTTTACGCTTTAGCGTCCGTTCAGGGCTAAGGTAATAGTTTTTTGCCACTTGCATGGTAATGGTCGAACCGCCGGTCTGTACATCCGAGCCAGTCACCGTTTCACTGAGTGCGCGGCCCAAGCTTTTAAAGCTGATTCCGCTATGCTCAAAAAAGCTGGAATCTTCAGCGGCGAGGAAAGCATGAATAAACTCGGGCGGAATTTGTTCATATTTCACGGGAACAGAAAGCTTGCCTCCATATTCGGCAATTAATTCATTATCTGAACTAAAAACTTGTAAAGGCTTTAATAAAGGGGCCTTTTTAAGCGTAGACATTTCAGGCAAAGATGGGGCAATATAGAGATACATGCCATAGAAACCCATCGGAATTGAGATCAGTATAATGATAATGATCAAAAAAAATGGATGAACAAGGCCTGAACAAGATAGCTTTTTCATAACAAGTAAGTTTTAATAAGAGCTAATGGCGAACTAATTACCGGTCAGTATATCCTGTCGATATCCATATTGTTAGATGAGTTATTGTATCTATATAAAATTATAGACTGGACCAATTGGTAAGTTAGATTGAATTGGGGACAAAAAAATAATAGGAAGTGTATTGTGCGCAGGTTATATCGTAAACCAAATAAGGGGTTAATAGGAGTCGATATTAGTTCGACTTCTGTTAAGGTTTTAGAACTTTCTGTAAAAAGTGGCCGTTACTGGGTAGAGAGCTATGCTTTGATCCCATTATCGGAAAACAGTGTTGTTGAAAAAAACATTTTAAACCCAGAAGCAGTCGCTGATGCCCTTGGGCGTGCAATTAATTTGGGTAATACCCAGTCGAATCAGGCCGCTTTTGCGATTCCAACTTCAATGGTCATCACCAAAATCATTGAGATGGATGCAGACATGTCAGATGATGAACGTGAAGTTCAGATTCGTGAAGATGCAGAACAATACATTCCTTTCCCACTCGATGAAGCAAGTCTGGATTTTGAAGTTCTGCCAGACCGCCTTTCCAATCCGAACCGGGTCAATGTACTGCTGGTCGCTACCCGAATTGAAAATGTCGAAGCACGTTCTGAAGTTTTAGAGATTAGCAGTCTAACGCCTAAGATTGCAGATGTAGAAAGTTTTGCGCTGGAAAATGCCTTTAAGGTATTTTCGGATACTTTACCGATGGGGGTCAATACGGTTGGTATTTTAGACATTGGTCATAGTATGACGACCTTGTCGGTGATGCAGAACAACAAGATTATTTATACTCGTGAGCAGGTGTTTGGCGGTAAGCAATTAACTCAGGAAATTCAGAATCGTTATGGATTATCCTTTGAAGAAGCTGGACGTGCTAAAAAAACCCGTGCCTTGCCGGATGATTATGATATTGAAGTGCTAGAACCATTTCTGGATGCCGTGGTACAACAGGCAGCGCGTTCATTACAATTCTTCTTTTCATCTTCTCAGTTTAATGAGATTGACCATATTTTACTGGCCGGCGGGAATGCCAATATTCCAGGTCTGGCAAAATTATTACAACAAAAACTCGGTTACCGTGTCACGATCGCGAATCCATTTTTACAAATGGGCTTTTCTCCTCAAATTGATATTAAAAAAATTGAAAATGACGCGTCATCACTCATGGTTGCATGCGGTTTGGCATTAAGGAGTTTTGATTAATGGCAAGAATTAACTTACTTCCTTGGCGTGATGAGCTAAGAATTAAAAGAAATAATGAATTTGTGGCAATCTGCGTGGGGGCGCTTTTCTTGGGATTAGCGGCAGCAGGTTCAACCTGGTTTTATTATGATCACAAACTTCAGGATCAGGAGCAGGCCAATCAGCTGATTCAAAGTACCAACCAGAATCTGGATGTGCAGTTAAAGGCGCTTGAAGGTTTGCAAGAGCAGCGTAATGCGATTGTTGAACGGATGAAACTGATTCAGGGTCTACAAACTCAGCGTCCGATTGCGGTACATTTGATTGATGAAATTGTACGGGTGACCCCAAGCAATATGTATATCACCAAATTCCAGCGTACCGGTGACAAGTTTACTATTGAAGGTCGAGCTGAGAGTCCAAATACGGTCGCAGAACTGCTCCGTAATCTGGAAGCTTCATCTTGGTATCGAAATGCCTTTATGAACGCTTTCCTAGTGGCTGAAGAAGCAAAAGAAAAGGCACCTAGCTCGATTATTCCACGTGTGGAAGAGTCCTATGGCAGTTTTACCGTGACGGTAGATCTGGATCAAATCGCTCAGCCAGTACTTAACGAAGAACAACAAGCAGTCGCTACAACTACGGGGGCATCATCATGAGTAATGAAGAATTCGATGAGTTCAGCCAGGATGTCGTCGCTGTACCCAAAAACAAAATGACTGTTGAAAAGTTTTTTCAGCAATTCAATACATTAGATCCAAACAATTATGGTAGCTGGCCTTTGTCGGTCAAAATTACCTGCTGGATCTTCATTGCTGCATTGGCATTTGCGGTGATTTACTTTGTCATGATCAGAAGCACGATTGAATCGATTTCACAAGCCAGTGCTCAGGAACAAAACCTGCTGAATGAATTTCGTGAAAAAGAATCCAAATTACGCAATTTACAACAATATCAAATCCAGCTTCAGGAAATGGAAGCCCGTTTTAACCAGCAGTTAGAACAGTTACCGAAAGAAACTGAGATTCCGGGTCTGGTTGAAGATATTAACCTGAGCGGTGTGAATTCAGGCCTGAAGTTTAAAAATATCCGTCTAGAGCCTGAAATTAAACAAGAGTTCTTTATTGAACAGCCGATTGCAATTGAAGCGACTGGGGATTATCACGCTTTTGGTTCTTTTGTCAGCAGTATTGCCGGCTTGTCGCGTATTGTCACGCTACATGATTTCACCATTATTGGTACTGAAAACAAAGAGAAAAAATCTGAAATTCCGGTCATTGATTACGTGGTGAAAGCCAAAACTTATCGTTATGTCGGTAATGCGGAAGGTGCGGCAGAACAATCTGCAGTTAATAGCACTACTCAGGGGGCGCAGTAATGAAGAATATTAAAATTACTTCGGCTTTAACGCTTGGGTTTTTGTTAGTGGGGTGTGATTCACGTATTGATGCCGTCAATCAGGAAATGGCCAACATCCGTAATCAGCCACCTTTACCGATTGAACCTGCACCTGATTTTATGCCAGTGGAAACTTTTAATTATGCAGCGCACCAAATCAAAAGTCCTTTTTTACCAAGCTCTTTGGCTGCTGAACTGAAAATTATGGCGGGGAAACGGGTTTATCCAAACCTATCACGTCAACTACAACCGCTAGAAAGTTATCCGCTGGAAACGTTAACCATGAAAGGCAGTATGCGCAATCAGGCAGGACAGATTCTGGCTTTAATCCAGACGCCTGATGGTGAGGTTGAGCGGATCCAACGTGGTAGCTATATGGGACTTAATCATGGTCGTGTGGTTGGAATTACACCAACACAGATCGATTTGATTGAGATTATTCCCGATGGTCGTGAGGGATATGTGGAACGTCCGCGAAGTCTGGTTCTTATCGGGCCGGCGCCATAAGTTTTAAAGGAATAACAATGAATAAGAGTATTAAAGAATTTGTTTTTGGGGATGCTAATACAATGAATCGTGTGTTTCGTCAGTTTTCAATGGGTGCTGTTGCGATTGCGGTGATGCAAGCGGCCAGTGCGCAGGTTTCAATGACCAATATAGTACCTATGCAGCTTCCTGGGCAAGGAACTGAGATTCGGGTGATGTTCAATGGTTTGCCACCACAACCACAAGCCTACCAATTAGAATCACCGTCACGTTTGATTCTGGACTTTGACAAGGCCCAACAGAATTTAAAACAAAGCAGTATTCCGGTGGCAACACGTGAAGCCAGTTCGGTCGATGTCACTTCGGATGCGCAGCGGGCACGTCTGACGGTAAATCTGACCGAAGCCGGAGCCTTTACGACTCGCGTGGAAGGCAATACCTTTATTCTTAAAATTAACTCGGCAACTCCTGTAGCCATAACTCAACCTGTGCAGCAACAGTCAGCTCAGGGTATTAGCAACATTGGTTTCCAGCGCGGTGCGCAAGGTGAGGGTCAAGTCGTTATTGATCTAGCAGGTAATAATACCCCGGTTGATGTACAACAGCAGGGTACTAAAGTTATTGTACGGACTTTAGGCTCTAAAATCCCTGCACATTTGACACGTCGACTCAATGTCAATGATTTTGCGACTCCGGTATCGAGTGTTGATGCCGTGAATCAAAATGGTTCAGGAGTCATTACGATTCAGTCTGCGGAAAGTTATGAATATATGGCTTATCAGACTGATAGCAAGCTGACCATCAGTTTGAAACGACCAGAAGCCAAGAGTCCATTGCGTCCTAAAACCGTTGCCTATACGGGTAAGAAGATTTCTTTAGATTTTCAGGACATCGAAGTCCGTCGTGTACTACAGCTCCTGGCTGATTTTACCGATATCAATATGGTGGCTGCAGATAGTGTACAAGGTAACATTACCTTGCGCTTGAAAGAGGTACCGTGGGATCAGGCGCTGGATATTGTGCTAAAAACCAAAAATCTGGATAAACGCCGTAATGGCAATGTGATCTGGATCGCACCAGTTGCAGAGCTGATTAAGGCTGAAGAGGAAGAAGCTAAGGCTATTAAGCAGAGTGTTGCACTTGCCCCTATCCAAACTGAATATATGCAGCTCAGTTATGCCAAAGCCGCTGATATTGAAAAACTGATTACACAGAATAAAGGGGCATCTGGCTCAGGTGGTTCGAGTAGCACGAATAATAATGATGGTGGAGAAAGTTTATTAAGTTCACGTGGTTCAGTATCTGTTGATGCACGAACTAATACCATTATTGTGAATGATACTCAGCTCTTTATTGATAAAATCCGGAATATGGTGGATCTACTTGATGTACAGGTCAAGCAGGTGATGGTCGAAGCACGTATTGTGCGAGCTACCACTGACTTCACCAAAGAGATGGGGGTGAAATGGGGGCTTCTGTCTCAAGGTATAACTGATAATAATCATTTATTGGTAGGTGGTAGTGATACTACATTATGGGATTTAAAAACACCTGATGATGATGGTAAGTATACGATTCAACGACCGGATAATCTTAATGTGGACTTGGGGGTTACTAGTCAGGGTGCAAGCCGTATTGCCTTTGGTTTAATCAGTCTCTCTGATTTTATGCTTGATCTTGAGCTTTCTGCACTTCAGGCAGATGGTTATGGCGAGGTGATTTCTACCCCTAAAGTACTGACAGCGGACAAGCAAAAAGCGACTGTTGCATCTGGTTCACAAATTCCATACCAGTCAGCAGAGGGTGGTGGTGCGAATGCAGTGTCTACCACGGAATTTATTGATGCCACCTTAAGTCTGGATGTTACGCCAAGTATTACGCCAGATGGTAAAGTGCAGATGGAACTCAATATTACCAGTGACTCTCCAGGCAACCCGACACCGACCGGACAACTCACTATTAACAAAAACCAGATCAACACCAATGTTTTGGTGGATAATGGTGAAACAGTCGTTTTAGGTGGTATTTTTGAGCAGGAAACTCGTAATGCGCAAACCAAGGTGCCATTCTTGGGAGATATCCCTTATGTAGGTCGTTTATTCCGTAAAGATTTAAAGGCGGATAACAAACGTGAGTTGCTGATTTTCGTTACACCTCGAATTGTTAATGACAGTGTTTCAAGAAATCATTAATATATTTTGAATTTAACAAAACGAATAGGTGACTCCTTGCCAAGCAAAGAGTTTGAAACCCTACCAAATATTTATTTGGTAGGGCCGATGGGGGCCGGTAAAACAACAGTAGGACGACATCTCGCAGAATTGTTAGGACGTGAATTTCTAGACAGTGATCATGAAATTGAACGTAAAACAGGAGCGACCATTCCCTGGATTTTTGAAAAAGAAGGGGAGCAGGGGTTTCGTGACCGTGAAACTGCTGTCATTAATGACCTTACCTCACGTCCCCATCTGGTTTTAGCCACTGGTGGTGGGGCCATTACTCAGACCTTAAATCGGGATTATCTGAAACAGCGCGGAATTGTTGTCTATCTCTATACGCCGGTTGAAATTCAACTGCAACGTACCTATCGCGATAAAAACCGTCCCCTCCTCCAAGTCGAAAATCCGGAACAAAAGTTACGGGATTTATTGGCAGTCCGTGATCCCTTGTATCGGGAAGTGGCGCATCATATTATTGAGACCAATCAGGGTGCTGCACGAGATCTGGCGCAACGGATTCTCAATCTCATTACTTCTAAAAACTAAGTTCATTGAATAAAGTGGTTAATCAAGCATGCAAACCTTATATGTAGAACTCGGAGAACGCCGTTACCCTATTTTTATCGGGAGCGATCTGGATCCACAAGCCTTATTGGCACCCTATATTCATGGCAAGCAAGTGATGATTGTGAGCAATACTACGGTTACACCACTTTATTTGCAGCGTTATCAAACGGCGATTGAGGCTTTGGATAAGCGTGTCGCGAACTGTGTTTTGCCTGATGGTGAAAAATATAAAGATAGCCAGTATCTGAATCTGATTTTTGATGCACTGCTTGAAGCCGGGTTTAACCGGGACTGTACTGTGCTTGCGTTGGGTGGTGGTGTGATTGGAGATATGGCCGGGTTTGCTTCGGCCTGTTTCCAGCGCGGTGTCTATTTTATCCAAGTACCGACGACTTTGCTGTCGCAAGTAGATTCAAGTGTCGGTGGTAAAACCGGGATTAATCATCCATTGGGTAAAAATATGATTGGGGCTTTCCAGCAACCGCAAGTGGTACTAGCGGATATGTCGCAGCTTGCTACTTTGCCTGATCGCGAACTTTCAGCAGGCTTGGCTGAAGTGATTAAATATGCCCTACTCGGTGATGAAAAATTTTTAGTCTGGCTTGAAGAGAATATAGATGCTCTGGTCGCTCGTGATGAGAAATTATTGGCTGAAGCCGTTTATCGTTCCTGTGCGCATAAGGCACGGATCGTGGCCAATGATGAGAAGGAGCAAGGGGAACGTGCTTTACTTAATTTAGGTCATACCTTTGGTCATGCGATTGAATCCTACCTGGGTTATGGGGTGTGGTTACATGGCGAGGCTGTTGCCACCGGTATGGTGATGGCTGCGGATCTGTCACAGCGTATGGGTTGGATTTCTCAAGAAGATTTAGAACGTACAAAAAAAATCATTTCTCGTGCCAAACTTCCTGTGGTTTGTCCTAAAATCCCTCTGGATGATTTTCTGGCCTATATGGCACATGACAAAAAAGTCTTAAATGGACAATTGCGTCTGGTGTTATTAAAGCAATTAGGCGAAGCAGTGATTACCCGGGACTTTGATCTCGAGTTAATGAAACAGGCAATTTTAGCCAGTCAAGCATAGGTTTAGTTTTATGGCAGCATTACATACTCCTTGGCAAAAGATTCAGCATTATTTCTGGCTGGTCTGTGGAGTAGGCTGCCTATTTGCTGCCTTAGTCTTTTGGGCGGTGACTGATTCAGATGATGTCATCGAAATTGAAAAAAAGCCTGAAACTGAAGTTCAGTTGCAGATTCAGCCGGAAAAAGTAGCCACAATGACCCATCTTGGTGCGCTTTTTCAGGAAGTGAAACCATTGGACCTAAATACGCGTACCGTCGTGAATGCCAGTCATGAGCCGGAATTTCGCGGTACCAAATTTGTCAATGAAGCGAAAAACCAGCACGCCATTGAATTATTTCGTGTGACCAATGAAGCCATTTTAAAAAGTTTTCTTAAGAAACAGTTCGATCGTAAACCTTTTATTTATTTAAGAATCTCGGGTGAAAATCAGCCAGAACAATATGTATTGTTATATGGTCAATATAAGACGGCGGCGCAAGCTAATCAGGCACTCTCTACACTGAAGTTAAATTTACCGGCCTCAGTCAAGCCTGAAGTTGTAGCAATGCAGCAATATGTCAGTCTGGTCAATAATCTGGGTTCAGAGGAGTTGGCCAGTAATCAAAAGCTTTACGAAATTCGTTTGAAAAATGTGCCTTTGCCGAAAGTAGATGAATCGGTACGACTTAGACAGCAGCAAACCCAAACTGAGTCCAAGCCGCGTAGCTCTGATGCTGCGACTACCAGTACCACAATTGTGCGCCGTGATTCATCGGGAAATGTAGTTGATGTACAGAAATCTGAAAGTGCTGTAGAAGGTACACCTCAACCACAAAATAACAATAATCGACCTGCTCAGGGCAGTAATCCGCGTCCTCAAAATAACGAGATTAGTGATCCATTTAATTAGTCCGGTCTAAAATAGCGCATCCAAAAAATTACAGAATTAAAAATGGGCGCTTTTGGTGCAAAAAATGCACATTAAAATTAACCCTTAGAATGCTGTTCTGCGCTAAATCTTTGTCATCTGTATTGTTTTAATTTATGCGCTGTTTGTTGGCATGGAATTTGCTTTATTGGTGCATGAATTGAATTAATCTCCCTGTTTTAGCGCGAAAAATGATTCGATGACACCGTATGAATGTCATATTTATTCCAGATTTTTATGTTATTCATGAGCAGAATAAACTTTATTTGTTATGCATTTAGTCTAAAAAAGGACTAGTCTGGAGAAATAAAGAAAAATGCTTTTGCTCTACCAAGACGGTCTTCGAAAGTCCATTAGACGCCAGCGCAGAGAAAAATTTAGATTGTTTAATAGCCTGTTGAGGCTTAGTGAAAGAAGGGTACGCTATGCACATGCCATCGCCTAATAATGTAGCTCCCGCTCAAGGTTTATACCAACCGGATGAGTTTAAAGATAACTGTGGTTTCGGTTTGATCGCCCATATGCAGGGCGATGCTAGCCATGATCTCGTCAAGACCGCGATTCATAGTTTGAGTTGTATGACTCATCGTGGTGGTATTGCCGCGGATGGCAAGACGGGAGATGGTTGTGGTCTGCTCTTAGCAATGCCGAAAAAATTCTTCTGTGAAGAAGCGAAACGCTTAAGTGATACCACCTTGAGTGAAGTATTTGCTGTGGGTTCGGTGTTTCTAAATCTTGATCCGGCGCTCGCTGCGCATGCCAAACAGGTTTTAAACAAAGAGATTGAAGCTGAAGGTTTAATCGTTTTGGCGTGGCGTGTGATTCCGACCAATGTAGATGCGTTGGGTGAAATTGCGTTGCGGTCAATGCCGGCATTTGAACAGATTATTGTTAATTGTCCAATGGGTGTGACTGAGGTTGAATTTAACCGTAAGTTATTCCTGGCACGCCGTCGTGCAGAGCAGCTTTTAAGCAATGATACGTCTTTCTATGTCACAACTTTGTGTTCAACGGTGATCAGTTATAAAGGCTTGATGATGCCGGAAGCGATTGCAGATTTTTATACAGATCTGGCTGATCCACGTTTGGAATCGCATATTGTGGTGTTCCATCAGCGCTTCTCGACCAATACCTTGCCTCGCTGGCCTTTGGCACAACCGTTCCGTTACCTGGCACACAATGGTGAAATCAATACCATTACTGCGAACCGTAACTGGGCCATGGCACGTGTACCAAAATTTGAAAATCCGTTATTACCAGGTTTAACTGAACTGAATCCAATTGTGAACCGTACCGGTTCAGATTCTTCAAGCTTGGACAACATGCTGGAGATTCTGGTGGGTGGCGGCATGGATCTGTTCCGTGCACTCCGTATGCTGGTTCCGCCTGCTTGGCAAAATGTGGAAACCTTAGATGCTGATCTGCGTGCTTTCTATGAATTCAACTCAAAACATATGGAAGCTTGGGACGGCCCTGCAGGTCTGGTGATTCAGGATGGTCGTCATGCGATCTGTATGCTGGATCGCAACGGTCTGCGTCCTGCGCGTTGGGTGATTACCAAAAATGGCTATATCACGTTGGCGTCTGAAATTGGTGTCTGGGGTTACCAACCTGAAGATGTGATTTCTAAAGGCCGTGTCGGCCCAGGCCAGATGCTGGTCATCGACACGCAGACTGGCAAGGTACTGGATACGCAAGATGTCAATAATCATCTGAAACGTATGCGTCCATACCGTGAATGGTTACGTGAAAATTCTGTGCGTTTGCAAGGCAGTCCAGAGCTGGAAGAATATTTATGTGATCAAGGCTTAAAAGGTGATGGCCTGAAAGCGGCACAAAAAATGTTCATGGTGACCTTTGAAGAGCGTGACCAGTTATTGCGTCCGATTGCTGAAAGCGGTCAGGAAGCTGTAGGTTCAATGGGTGATGATACCCCAATGGCAGTATTGTCTCGTCAGGTGCGCCATGTGTCGGATTATTTCCGCCAGCAGTTTGCACAGGTGACCAACCCGCCGATCGATCCGCTACGTGAATCGATTGTGATGTCACTGGAAACCTGTTTAGGTCGTGAACAAAACGTCTTTGAGCAAGGGCCTGAGCATGCAGACCGCTTGATCATTTCCAGTCCTGTACTTTCTAATTCGAAAATGCATCAGATCCGTACGCTGGGTCGTGCCGGTTATGAAATTGCAGATATTGACTTGAACTATGCTGAAACCGAAGGTCTGGAAGCAGCGATTGCGCGTATTTGTGAAGAATCTGCACAAGCCATTCGTGATGGTAAAACCTTACTAGTGCTTTCCGACAAGAAAATCCGTGAAGGTTACTTGCCTGCCAATGCCTTTATGATCACCGGTGCGGTGCATCATCACCTGATCAAGACCGGTTTGCGTACTGACGCTAACCTGATTATTGAAACCGGTTTTGCTCGTGATCCACATCAGTTTGCCGTGCTACTTGGTTTTGGTGCGACAGCCATCTACCCATACCTGGCTTATGACGTGATCAATGATCTGGTCGCCAAAGGTGAATTATTGGGTGACCCGATTTATGCACAAAACAATTTCCGTAAAGGGATTGAAAAAGGTTTACTGAAAGTTCTTTCCAAAATGGGTATTTCTACGGTTGCTTCTTATCGTGGTGGTCAGCTGTTTGAGGCAGTGGGCTTATCTAATGAAGTGGTGGATAAATGCTTCATCGGTGTGCCAAGCCGTATTCAGGGTGCCACTTTTGTCGATCTTGAAAATGATCAAAAACAGTTGGCGGATATTGCCTGGAAAAACCGTAAACCAATCGATCAGGGTGGTCTGCTAAAATTTGTATTCGGCAAGGAATACCATGCCTTTAACCCAGACGTGATCAACTCGCTACATAAAGCAGTACGTTCGGGTAATTATGCAGACTTTAAAGAATATGCAGAACTGGTGAATAACCGTCCGATCGCAACGATCCGTGACTTATTCAAACTGAAAACAGACAACTCGATTCCAGTCGAACAAGTGGAATCAGTTGAAGATATTCTGCCGCGTTTTGACTCTGCCGGCATGTCTTTGGGGGCACTGTCACCTGAAGCGCACGAAGCGATTGCGATTGCCATGAATACGATTGGTGGTCGTTCAAACTCGGGTGAGGGCGGTGAAGATCCAGCGCGTTACGGCACTATTCGTAACTCGAAAATCAAACAAATTGCATCGGGCCGTTTTGGTGTAACGCCTGCTTATTTAACATCAGCAGAAGTTCTCCAGATTAAAGTCGCGCAAGGTGCAAAACCAGGTGAAGGTGGTCAGTTGCCGGGTGGTAAAGTGAATGGTCTCATTGCCCGTTTACGTTACTCTGTGCCGGGCGTTACCCTGATTTCGCCACCTCCGCATCACGACATCTATTCAATTGAAGATTTATCACAGTTGATCTTTGATTTAAAACAGGTTAACCCACAGGCGATGGTATCAGTTAAGCTGGTTTCTGAACCGGGTGTCGGTACGATTGCGGCAGGTGTAGCGAAAGCGTATGCCGATTTCATTACCATTTCTGGTTATGATGGCGGGACAGCGGCTTCTCCACTTTCTTCAATTCATCATGCAGGTTCACCGTGGGAACTTGGTCTTTCTGAGGCGCATCAGGCCCTTCGTGTCAATGACCTGCGTGGTAAAGTTCGCGTACAGACAGATGGCGGTTTAAAAACCGGTCTGGATGTCGTAAAAGCAGCAATTCTGGGTGCAGAAAGCTTCGGCTTTGGTTCAACCCCAATGATTGCCTTGGGTTGTAAATACCTGCGTATCTGCCACTTGAATAACTGTGCAACCGGTGTAGCAACCCAGCAAGATCATTTACGTCAAGAGCATTATATTGGCGAGCCACAAATGCTGATCAACTTCTTCACCTTTATTGCTGAAGAAACCCGTGAATGGCTGGCAGCACTTGGGGTATCGAGTCTGAAAGACCTGATTGGCCGTACGGATCTGCTGGAAGTTTTGCCGGGTGAAACTGAAAAGCATGCACATCTTGATTTAAGCAAATTGCTGGAGTCGCATCCTGCTGCAGAAGGTAAAGCACAGTACTGCGAAGTACAGGGCAATGCGCCATTTGATAAAGGCATTCTGGCTGAAAAGATGGTAGATGAGATTCTGCCTGCGATTGAAGCGGGAACTGGCGGTGAATATAGCTTTACGATCGGTAACTGTGACCGTTCAATTGGTGCCCGTCTATCTGGTGAAATTGCGAAACGCTATGGCAACCTGAGCATGGAAGCCCATCCGGTGAAAGTTCACCTGAATGGTACTGCGGGTCAGTCGCTGGGGGTCTGGAATGCTGGTGGTCTACATATCAGCCTGGAAGGCGATGCCAATGACTATGTCGGTAAAGGCATGGCTGGCGGTCGTATCTCGATCTTCCCGCCAAAAGGTTCGCCATTCCAGACCCAAAATACCGCGATTATTGGGAATACCTGTTTGTACGGTGCGACTGGCGGTAAGTTATATGCAGCGGGTACAGCGGGCGAGCGTTTCGCGGTGCGTAACTCGGGTGCATTTGCCGTGATTGAAGGTGCAGGTGATCACTGCTGTGAATATATGACCGGTGGTGTTGTGACAGTGCTGGGTAAGGTTGGGCATAACTTCGGTGCAGGTATGACTGGTGGTTTTGCTTATGTACTTGATCTGGATAATGACTTCGTTGATCATTATAACCACGAGCTGATTGAGCTGAATCGTATTTCTACGGAAGCGATGGAAGAGCATAAAGCCTTCCTGGGTCGTATCCTGGATGAACATATTAAAGAAACGGGTAGTGCTTGGGCGTACAAGATCCGCCATGAGTTTGACTTCTACAGCCGCAAGTTCTGGTTGGTAAAACCAAAAGCAGCCAACTTGCAAACGCTGTTAAAAACAACTCAAGCTGATCCACAATAATTCCACTACTGCAGAAACATAGGCAGATGTAAGGCAACTGTGAACCCCCTTACATCTCCCCACGGAGAGAGACATGGCAGAACGCCTGAATAATGACTTTCAATTCCTGGATGTCGCACGCCAAGATCCAGAGAAAAAAGAGATTGATGTCCGCAAAGCAGAATTTGTGGAAATTTATAAGCCTTATACCGCGGAAATTGCAGCCAACCAGACGCATCGCTGCCTAGGTTGTGGTAATCCGTATTGTGAGTGGAAATGTCCGGTACATAACTATATTCCCAACTGGTTGAAACTGGTGTCTGAAGGACGTCTGTTCCAGGCGGCTGAACTGTGTCACCAGACCAACACCCTACCAGAAGTCTGTGGTCGTGTCTGTCCGCAAGACCGTCTGTGTGAAGGGGCGTGTACCCTCAACGACGGTTTCGGTGCGGTGACGATCGGGAATGCAGAAAAATATATCAACGATACCGCCTTTGCATTGGGCTGGCGTCCAGATATGTCCAATGTGCAATGGACCAATAAAAAAGTCGCAATCATTGGTGCAGGTCCTGCAGGACTTGGCTGTGCAGATATTCTGGTGCGTAACGGGGTAAAACCTGTGGTCTTTGATAAACGTCCGGAAATTGGTGGTTTGCTGACTTTTGGTATTCCAGAATTCAAAATGGAAAAAGACGTAATGAAGCGCCGCCGTGAAATTTTCACCGGTATGGGCGTGGAATTCCGTCTGAATACTGAAATTGGCACAGATGTGACCATCGACCAGTTACTTGCAGATTATGATGCGGTATTCATGGGCATGGGCACCTATACTTATATGAAAGGTGGTTTTGCCGGTGAAGATCTGGATGGTGTGTATGATGCACTGGATTTCCTGATTGCCAATGTCAATCGTTGTCAGGGCTGGGAAAAAGACCCAGCTGAATACATCAGCGTGGAAGGTAAAAAGGTCATCGTTTTAGGCGGTGGTGATACGGCCATGGACTGTAACCGTACTTCGATCCGTCAAGGTGCTGAATCGGTAGTTTGTGCTTATCGTCGTGATGAAGAAAATATGCCAGGTTCACGCCGTGAAGTGCAAAATGCGCGTGAAGAAGGGGTGAGTTTCCAGTTCAACCGTCAGCCGATCGAAATTGTCGGTGAAAATGGTAAAGTGACCGGTGTGAAATTTATTACTACTCAGCTGGGTGAGCCGGACAGTCGTGGTCGCCGTAGTCCAGAGCCGATTCCGGGTTCAGAAGAAATTCTTCCAGCGGATGCAGTCCTGCTTGCTTTTGGTTTCCGTACCAGTCCAGCAGACTGGTTCACCGATGTGGAAATCAATCTGGATGGTTCAGGTCGTGTCGTTGCCGCTGAGCAGCAGCAATACAAATTCCAGACCTCAAATCCAAAAATCTTCGCTGGTGGTGATATGGTGCGCGGTTCGGATCTTGTAGTGACTGCGATCTGGGAAGGTCGTCAGGCAGCTGAAGGTATCCTGGATTATCTAGATGTTTAACAGTTGAAAATTCACTGAATTCATTTAAACAACCCGCTACGGCGGGTTTTTTGTTTTTGGATATTGTCTAACTTAAAGAGAGGCCATTAAAAAAGATTATAAAAAGTAACAAAACTTTAGAAAATACTGTTTAAAATCAAATTAATTATATAAATATTAATAAAGAATTGAGGACAAGATATCATGCGTGTATTCAAACAATCTCTTATCGCCTTAATGCTAGCCAGTACCTTGACCCTGAGTGGTTGCGGCTATAACACCTTACAAGTCAAAGATGAAGCCGTAACGGCAGCCTGGTCGGAAGTCCAGAACCAGTATCAGCGCCGTGCCGATTTGGTGCCTAATCTGGTCAATGTGGTCAAAGGTTATGCCTCGCATGAAGAGCAGGTCTTAACAGAAGTGACCCAAGCACGTGCCAATGTTGCCGGCCTGAAAGTAGATCGTGAAGTACTAGAAGATCCTGAACTATTCCAACGCTATCAGGAAGCACAGGCCCAGATGACCAGTGCCTTGTCTCGTCTTTTAGCCGTCACTGAGAATTATCCAGATTTGAAAGCGAACCAGCAGTTCCGTGATTTACAGGTGCAGCTAGAAGGAACTGAAAACCGGATTGCAGTGGCACGTAACCGTTATATTACGACAGTACAGGACTTCAACTCTTATGCGCGCCAGTTCCCGCAAGTCATGACCGCCAAAGTGATTGGTATGGACACCAAACCGAACTTTAGCGCCGAGCAAAGTGCACAGAAAGCACCAACGGTTTCCTTTGAATAAGTAATATCTGTAGATAAGTGAGAGATCAGATGCCTGAAATACTGCTGAAATACTGTGCTAGTTTGATTCTTATGTTGGGCATGGGAATGACAACACTTGTTTCAGCAGAAACGGCGACGGCTACAGATACTGAAGAAGTCATCGTAGCCCGTGAAATCTTGCAGCCTAAAAATAATAATCAAAATACTCAAACTCAAAATACAGAAACTGCAGCATCACAACCACAAATTGCCAATGACATGGCGGAAGGGCAGCTTCAGCGCGACTTGCCCAGCCTGAATGAACCGGTCATTGATCAGGCAAATTTACTCAGTCCCGCTGAAAAACAGCAACTCACTCAGCGCATTCTAAAACTTTATAATGAAGGCAAAGGGCAAATAGGTGTAGTCATTGTTCCGACCACGGGGCAAGAAGATATTTTTGATTATTCCATGCGTGTTGCTGAAGCCTGGCAATTGGGTTCGGCTAAACGTGATAATGGCTTATTGATGACCATTGCGATGAATGAACGCCGTATTCAGATCCTGACTGGCTATGGTTTGGAAGGCGTTATTCCAGATATTGTCGCAGGGCGAATTATCAATGACAAAATTACACCATTTTTTAAACAGGGCCAGTATGCTCAAGGGATTGCTGCAGGTCTGACTGAAATAGAAGGGATTTTAAATCTGGATCCTGAAATTGCAGAACAGGCGGCAGATGAGCTGAAAGAGCGTCAGGAACAGGCTTATCAGGCACAAAAAGCCAGCAAGGCGACGTTCAGTAGTGTGCTGTTTATTATTGTCGCAGGTGTCATAGGTTCCATGATTTTCGGCAGAAAACTGAGCGCTGCGACTGCCGCAGTTGCAGGAACGGCTGCCAGTCTAGTAAATGGCATGGGTTTGCTTGCAAGTTTGATGATTGGTGCAGGTATTTTCTTTTTATTGATTACCTCTATAGCCCAGCTGATTTTACATGCCTTCTTGGCCGGTGGCGGCCGAGGCGGCGGTAGTGGCCGTGGTGGTTTTGGTGGCGGCGGCTTCGGCGGGGGCGGTGGAGGTTTTGGCGGGGGAGGAGCATCAGGCTCATGGTAACAACTACAGATACAACAGATATAGTCACGCAGCCCAAACTGGAAGAACATACACAGCCAAGCTTTAAACGCTGGCTCAAGCATTTCTTTTATATGCCGGCAACCAAGCGCTTTTTTTCCAAGCAGGATCAGCATGCGATTGCAGTTGCGGTCGAAGAAGCTGAGCATGAGCATGTAGGGGAAATTCAGGTGGTGATCGAAGGCTGTCTACCTTCACGATCCGCCTATTATCAAGATACTTTATGTCGGGCCCGACAGTTATTTGCTGAAATTGGCGTTTGGGATACCGAATATAATAGTGGAGTACTGCTGTATTTGAACCTCTGCGAGCACAAGGTTGAAATTGTGATTGATCGTGGAATTAAAAATGCAACGACCCAGCAAGTCTGGGATGAAATCTGCCAAAATATTATTCAGCATTTAGTCCGGCAGAAGTTTAAAGAAGGGGTAATTGAGGGCGTAAAGCAGATAGGACAGGTTCTGGATCAGTACTATGATCGTAAAATAGATGATTTAGAAAATGAATTAGGGAATAAACCGATTATTCTGGGGTGATTTTAGTCAACTAACTGACAAAATTTGTCAGTTAGTTACACAAAAGAAAACACAAAAATTACAAAAATAAAAATATTTTTTTAAACTGCTGTTTTTTTTATTAAAAATATTATAATAAAAATTGGCACACTTAGTGCTAAATATAAAATTAAGCTAAATGAGCTTTTCTTTAGGCTTATAAATAAACAAAAAACATTTGTGGAGAATGTTATGAATACAGTACAAAAGGGTTTTACCCTTATTGAATTAATGATTGTTGTAGCAATTATCGGTATTTTGGCTGCTGTTGCACTTCCTGCTTATCAAGACTATACAGCACGTGCAAAAGTGTCTGAAGTAGTATTGGCTGCATCAACTTGTCGTACTGCGGTTTCTGAAGCATCACAAACAGGTTTCTCAGCTGCTCGTACAGCAGCAGATCAGTTTGGTTGTGGCGAAGGTGGTGGTCCTAATAGTCCACTTTCGCAATATGTAGAAAAAATTTCAACTACTACAGCTGGCGTAATTAGTGTAACAGCACGTAATATTAGCCAATTAGGAACTGATGAGATTGTAGAATTCCGTCCATTCTCTGATCCTGATGCTCAAACAGCAATGGCCGCGTCTGACTTCTCTCGTGGTACAGGTGGTACACTTAAACCAGTTAAAGCTTGGACTTGCGTAGGTAAAAGTGGTTCTGTAACTAATGGTATTGAAGATAAATATTTGCCAGCATCTTGCCGTTAATATTTAGAACTTAAAAAATAGGAGGCTTGCCTCCTATTTTTTATATTTAAAATAAATTAGTTGAACTTTTATGTTGATAATCAATATTATAATATTTTCCCTATTAATTTTAGCTTGGTTATTACCGAATCATTATTTGCCTTGGTTATCTGCTTATCAAGAGCTTTGTATGTTTCTTGTAGCATTACTTTTTATTTTTCTACTTATTTTAAAAAATAAAATTTACGTACCAAAAATTGCATATGGCATCTTTTTAATTTTCCTAATCCCTATAATTCAGTTTTTTTTAGGAATTATTCATAATTTAGGTGATGCTTTGCTAACCTCAATGTATATAGGATTCTTCTTAATTGCATTGATCGGGGGTTATAGTATATCTAAATTAAAGCATAAAAATAGAACAAAAATATTAAATTTTTTTCTTATATCATTTTTATTTTCATCTATAGTTTCTGTAGGCTTACAATTCAATCAATGGTTACTTTTAGATGGAAACATCTGGATCGTTGATTTGGCACCAAATGCAAGACCATTTGCAAATGTGGCTCAACCTAATTTATTAAGTACATTGCTTATAATTGGACTATTTTCAGTATTTTATTTCTATGAAAATAATAAAATAAATAAGTTTTCTGCCAGCTTGGCTGCAATATTTGTTCTTTTTGGTATAGCATTAAATTTTTCTAGAACAGCATGGGTTTTCTGCATTGTTTTCATTATTTTCTATTTATTTAAAAAACGTACTATAAAAGATGAATTCTATTTAAAAACTTTAAGTGTTTTTATTTGGAGTGGAGTCTTTTTGATTTATTTATTACTCATTCCTTATTTGTCGGAAAAATTAGGTTTACTCTATGAGGTTGACTTAAATAGACGTGTAACTAGCGGTATGGAGCGTCTAAATATGTGGTCTCAAGTATTAGATATTATTCAGCAGCAGCCTTTCTTGGGGTATGGTTGGAATCAATTAAATATTGCTCAAATGAGTGTGGAAAATATAAATTTAAATCATCCTATTTTTGGATATAGTCACAATTTTGTTTTAGATTTACTCATCTGGAATGGGGTATTAATTGGTGTAATTTTGGTGGGTATAATGGGGTATTTTTATATAAATTTATCTATAAAAATAGATCAAAAAAATGATTTAATATTATTGGCAATTATTGGGATAATCATATTGCATAGTATGTTGGAATATCCATTTGCTTATTCCTATTTTTTAATTCCTTTAGCTTTTTTAACAGGATTAGTTTATGGTAATTATTATTGCAATCATATCACTCTAAAAAAATCAAAAATTTTATCTAGTATTCTAAATATAGCTTTGACTAGTGTACTCCTTCTAACAGCTTATGAATATTTAAAAATTGATCCAGAGTATCAAGCGATGCGATATGAAAATGTTCAGCTAAAAGATAGAGAGCCTGGACAGGAAGAGCAACAATATTTGATGCTAACCAGCATCAATGATTATATTTGGTTCGTTCGATACCCTTTACAATCCGGTATGTCAGATTTTGAACTACAAAGAGCAAAGCAGGTCGCTTTTAAGAAGCCAGGAAAAGCAGTATTAATTCATTATGCTAAACTTTTGATCTTAAACAACAGAGTTGATGAGGCACAGTTTGTAATCAATAAATATAATGCATTTTATCATTCTAAATTAAAAATAAGTGATCTTAAATTTGATATAACTCACAATTAATACAAAGCAATGAAATTTTTTTGCACTTTATTTTTAAAGTTATTGATTTCATGATTTATTTTTATTGGTACTATTCTAGCTTTATCTTTCTTATAAGTTTAACAAGGTAGGTAAAGTTATGGAGAATGGGTTTACTTTAATCGAATTAATGATTGTAGTGACTATTCTAGGTATTTTATCCTTTATCGCATTGCCTACTTACCAAACTTATATCATATGTTCTAAAATAATTGAGGTGTTAATGGTTGCAACTATTTTTAAAATAGCAGTCACAGAAGCCTCACAATTAGGTCTTTCTGATTTGCCAACAACATGTAAAGAATTCAGTTGTGGTACTTTAGCAGGTGGTGAATCTCATTTAGTTGCAATTCTCTCTACTGTTATGAACGGTGAAATTTTGATAGAAGAACAAACCATATAGGAATTTAGGTCGGCAAGTTTATACTGAGCTAATTCTTATAGTGATGCAATGATGTAAGTTTTATCACAAGTGCAAGACTTTGTTATCTTTATCTATAAGGTCGTAAGTAGGTGGAAGTGTCAAACTAAGGCAGATGGCACTGGTATTCCATTAAAATATTTACCTATGAGCTGTCAATAATTTAGTGGTTATCAATATAATGAATCCTAGACTTAAGTTTTTTTTAAAACATCTTTCTTGCTCACTATTAATTGCTTTAATTGTTGTGGGAATAGTTTTTTTTGTATGGTATCCCACACCATTGGCATCTGCTGTGGGGGTGACAGATATATTTTGGATGCTTCTAATAATAGACGTTATACTGGGCCCAGTACTTGGTTTTATCGTTTATAAAGTCGGAAAAAAGACTCTCAAATTAGATTTAACGGTAATCATTTCTATTCAAATTTTAGCTTTTATTTATGGTGTTTATAGTTTAGAGCAAGGGCGCCCAGTTTGGATTGTATATAGCGTTGATCGCTTTGAGCTTATTAGAAAAAATGATCTGATTAAAAAAAATATTAAGCAAGCTTTACCAGAATTTCAAAAGGAGTCAATGCTTCATCCAAAATTTGCAACCCTAGAGTTTGCAAAGGATCTAAGCAAGCGCAATGATGATATGTTTTTCGAGGTTTTTACAGGAATTTCACTTTCACAAAGACCTGAATTATATGTGAATTTTAATTCCGTTAAAATGATTAACAAAGCACGCTGGAAGTCAATAAAAGATCTTAAAAGCTATAATGAGTCTTCATTAGTAGATAAAATCTTAGTAAATTATCCGAATGCAAATGCTTATTACCCACTTAAAGCTCATGCTAGAGATATGGTTGTGTTAATTAATAAAGAAAAAGCTGAAGTCATCAAAATCGTCGACCTCCGTCCATGGAACTAATTTCTTTTATGTAGCATTTAAAAAAGCAGATTACCTTTTAATCTGCTTTTTGTTTATCATGTGCCAAACTTCCATTGCCTGATATTTCCATGAAATTCACGCTTGCCCTCATCGCAGCAATCCTGATCTCCCTTGCGTGGCTCATGCCTATTCACTACCGCCCGTGGGTTACCTATACGGGTGAGCTGTATGCATTTTTTGCATTATTTGCCTTGGCTGCAATTTTTTTTAAAGAAAAATTAAGAATACCAGTAGTTGGTTTGCCATTATTAGTGCTTGCCTGTGTCCCGCTGATTCAATTTCTTATGGGGCAGGTATTTTTCTTTAGTACTGCCATGATGGGCTTTATCTTTGTCTTTAGCTTTTGGCTCTCAAGCGTGCTGGGTTATAACTTTTCTATAGGAAATTATAAAAGGGAAGAAACTTTTGCCCATTTAAGTTATGTGTTTCTAGCTTCAGGTACGCTGACAGGAATTATTGCGATATGCCAATGGACTAACTTGGACGCGACTTTGCCGGGTATGGTGAATATCAGTGGCAATCAGCGGCCCTATGCTAATTTCGCTCAGCCCAATAATATGGCAACTTTTTTAGTCATGGCATTGATGAGCTGCCTTTACTTATATGAAAAGAAAAAAATTCAGACCAAGTGGCTATTTGCCTGCGCTGCATTAATTGTTATGGGGGTTGCTTTAAGTCAGTCACGTACGGCCTGGGTAGCCGCGATCGCGATTATCCTGTATCTAGGTTTTTATCAATATAAAAGCGTTATTCGACTGAAATGGTATTACAGCATTGCTTGGTTCATTTTCTTTATTTTCTGCATTGTGGCTTTTCCATTACTCAGTCAGCTCGCTGCACAAGCGATGAATACGGACGTCGTACAAAGCAGGGATGTGGTATCTCGTGCTACGGGAGATATGTCACGTATTGCGATCTGGCAGCAAATGATTGCCGCGATTCAGGTTCAGCCATGGTCTGGCTATGGTTGGTATCAGACGAGTGCTGCGTTCGTTTCAATCAGCGATACCGTACAAGGACCTGTCTGGGTTCGTAGCGCGCATAATTTTATTATCGATTTCCTGCTCTGGAATGGATTGATCATCGGTCTGCCGTTCTTGGCCTACTTTGGTTATCTGGGCTATCAGTTACAACGCTGGGTGAATACGCCAGAATCAGTGATCGGTATTCTCATGATGGGGGCTTTTCTTACCCATGCCATGTTCGAGTTTCCACAGCATTATGCCTATTTCCTGCTACCAGTCGGTTTTATTCTGGGTACAGTTTTTGCGCAAAATCCAAAGATCAAAACCATTACTTTACCGGCATATGCTTTGCAACTGACTTGGGAAATTGGTTTAGTAATCTTACTGCTGATTTATCGGGATTACGACGTTGCAGTACCAAAACTCGGACAAAGTATTCGTTATGAAAAGCAACCTGAAAAAATCACCAATGAAAAACCAATTTATTTGCTGACCGAGTTTAATCATCGCATTGCCTGGATTCGTCTGAATCCTTATAGCAAAGCGTCTGCTGAACAGATTCAGGAAGGTGAACAAATGGTCTTAAGTTATCCAACCAAATATAACCTGATCAAATATGTCAAACTTTTAGCTTTTAATGGATATGAGGTGGAAGCCAAGCACCAGCTGCAGCGCTTAAGAACCATTCAGAAAACTGAAATGAGTTATGAAGAATTAATGCAGGATATGCCTCGCTAATATAAAAAGCCAGCAGATGCTGGCTTTTTCTTGGCTTAATTTTAAGTTTAGAGCTGACTTTGAATATAGTTTTCAATGCCAATGCTTTCGATCAGATCAATTTGCGTCGTGGTCCAGTCTAGATAGTTTTCTTCTTTCTCTAGGATTTCCTGAACCAGATCACGTGTTACATAATCCATTTGGGTTTCAGCCAATGCCACTGTTTTCTGGATGGCTTCAATATTCTCTTTGACTTTGCGCACGTCACAATGCAGCACTTCTTGAGTATGCTGACCAATATACAGTTTGCCCAGATTTTGTAAATTCGGCAGACCTTCCAAAAATAAAATACGTTCAATAATTTTGTCGGCATGTTTCATCTGAATGATGGATTCTTTATATTCTGCCGAGCCCAGTTTCTCAATGCCCCAGTCATTAAACATGCGCGAATGCAAGAAATACTGGTTAATCGCGGTTAGGTGGTGATACAACACCTGATTGAGCTGATTAATCACATCACGATTGCCTTTCATTACATCACTCCATTTAAACCTGTTTATCTTTCTAAGAAAGCGTTTTAACTCTGATAGTAAAGCAAGTCAGTGGACAATGGCGAGTAATTTATGGAACAGCAAATGAAAATCGCAATCGAATCCATCCAGACTCAGATGAGTGGCAATAAAAACCCGCCAGAGTCAAAGGCGGGGGAGGAGTAATGATCGAAGATCATTGTTTTTCATTATGCTTATAAGGAGAAATATTTTTAATTTATGCTGCAACTGCCAGCCGTGCTGCAATTTGTGAAACTTCATCACTGATGATCATACGGGCTTCTGGTGCACAGCGGCCACAGCAAGTTCCCAAGTCCAACATATCGCGGACATCACGATAACTTTCAGCGCCATTTGCAATAGCATCTTTAATGTCTTGATCTGTAATGCCACGGCATAGACAAACGTACATAGGACACAACCACAGTGATTAAATAAGATAAGTAATATTATTGATAATTGTTATCGTTTGTCAATAAAAATCATTTGAAATAGCTTTTATCATGATTGATGATTTAGATAAAAAATCACTGCCTGAGCGGAAATCCAAGTACTGCTTAGATTTCCGCACAAGAGTGATTTGTGATTTAGAATGAGATATTGCAGGGCGGGAATTAAGTGGTTTTTATAACTTATTGATTAATGATGACAATACCATCCATTTCAACCAAAGCATCTTTAGGCAGGCTGGCGACACCTAAAGCGGCACGTGCTGGATAGGGCTGGGCAAAATACTCACCCATAATTTGATTGACCAGTTGAAAGTGAGATAAGTCGGTCAGGAAAATATTCAGTTTGGCAATATCTGCCAAAGAGCCACCAGCGGCTTCACAGACTGCTTTTAAGTTATCAAACACCCGGCGAATTTGAGCTTCAATGCCTTCAACCAGTTCCATACTATAAGGATCCAGGCCAATTTGACCTGATAGATATAAGGTATCACCCACTAAAATGGCTTGCGAATAAGTGCCAATCGCAGCAGGGGCATTTTCAGTATGGATTACTTGGCGGGACATTAATTTCTCCTTTTATCATCGACATACATCATATTCGATCAATTCGGCCGATCAAAGCACTATCGTTTTAAATGATTAACTCGCTTTAGAGGCTTCACTGAAAACGACGGGCTGTGCCAGGCGGATAATTCGCGGGAAACCGAAATACATGCGTAAATCCCGGATAATCTGTGCAATCTGTTTACGGTTATGCACCACGATATTGACGTAAGTTTTGTCATCCTGAGTGCGCACCATTTCCACCCCGGAATGCGCTTTACGACATTGGTAAATCAGGTCGGAAATCTGTTCGTCATTCATGTCCAGGTCAATGCTGAGATAGGCAGTAAAGCTGATATCTTCCAGATCATCAGAGGTCCACTGCAACAACATGATATTTTCTGGATGCTGATGCTGTTCATGCAGCAGGTTATGGCAGCGCGCACGATGCACAATCAGACCGCGACGGGTCAAATGCCCCTGAATTGGATCACCCAGCACAGGATTGCAGCAATGTGCATATTTGACATCGACACCTTCCGTTCCCTGAATCAGACGGTCTGAGCTGGCAATATTCTGATGTTGATCTTGGGCAAATAAATGGTTGGCCACCAGTTGCGGTAATAAATCACCGACTGCAATCTGTTCAAACAGCTGTTCCTTGCTGGAAACATGGCGCCATTCCAAAAGGTTCTTCCAGTCTGCTTCCGTCAGATCACGAATGGAACGATGGAACAGTTTCAGTGCACGATTGAGTGCCTGTTGTCCGACCAGACGTTGCTCATCTGGATCTTGATCGCGCAGAATATTCTGAATAGCACGACGGGCTTTCTGGGTATTAATAAAACTGAGCCAATCCGGATTCGGGGTGGCGAGGACATCGGTAATAATTTCGACTACCTGACCACTCACTAAAGGCGTTGAAAGCGGCTTAGTTTCATTGTTAATTTTTGCACCAACGGCATGGTTGCCTAGGAATAAACTTGCGGCATAAGCAAAGTCCACCGCCGTGGCACCTTGCGGCAATTCATGTAAATGACCGTGCGGGGTATAGACCCAGATTTTTTCCTGATGTAAATAATCCAGTAGTTCACTGAAAGTGGTTTTGGCACATTCACCATCGACCAGGACATTCAGATTCTGCATCGAGGCCTGAATCGCAGAGCGGCAGGCCTGCGGCGCACTTTCACCGAGCACAACGCCAAAGCGTGCCGCTTTACGCATGAGTTCTGTTTGAATGGTGAGCGACAAGGTCGTCTTTTCGCCTTTCAGTCGCATCATCAGGGACTGGTTGCCACCCGGTAATGGACGACGGATATGGTCTTCATAGCTTTGAATCTTAAAGCTATGGGTCAGAATCTCTGCCAGTCGGTCACAATCGGCAATGCTCTGTAAAATAATTTCAAAAGCATGGCTGTGAGTTAATTCTTGTAGATCGATGTCATTTTTAACGAAGTGGCGCAGTAGCTCAATATTGTTATTTTTCTTCTTAATTCGGCCCTGAATGGCATTCTGTTGCAGCAGTTCGGTCAGGTTCTTTTCCCATTTTGCCTGATATTCACAGCGTTTGGGCTTGGTTTCCAGTAGAGCAGCCTGCACATTGTTATACATGTCCAGATCTAGATTCTGATAACAAAGATGTTCCAGGTTATCAGCCATTTCATTCATGCCGACAATACGGGCCATTGGAACAAAAATTTCAAAGGTTTCGCGGGCAATACGTGCACGTTTGTCTGGACGCAGTGCATCCAAAGTGGTCATGTTGTGATAACGGTCGGCCAGTTTCACGATAATGACACGTGGATCTTGTAGAGTCGCTTGCAGGATTTTCCGGAAAGAAGCCGCTTTATTATATTCTTTATCACTGGAATGGCTCAGTTTGGTGACACCATCGACCAGTTCAGCAACGGTAAAACCAAAAATCTTGCTAATATCATCTTTGTTAAATTCGGTATCTTCAATCACATCATGCAGCAGGGCAGCCATTAAAGTTTCAGTATCCAAACGCATATGCGCCAAGATACAGCTGACCGCAATCGGATGTAAAATATAAGGTTCACCACTTTTACGCACAATCCCGTCATGCGCCATATCTGCATAATCACAGGCCGCAAGCACACGTTCGACATCGCTTTCACTTAAATACGCATCGATAATGATCTCTAACTGCTGCTTGGCTTGACTGACCTGTGGGCCTGGCATAAAACACCTTTTCAACTGAATTTTTTACAAATAAAACCTGAAAGCACTTTAGAAATGTGAATTTCCTGGCTTGATGGTTTTTTGCTGCTACAGAGCAGAAAACCAATACAAACTTGATAGCTAACCCTTATGTTATAACCGTTCTGGCATAAATATAAAAGTCACATAACAAAAAAAGCCTAGTTTAGAACTAGGCTTTTTCAGTGACGATCTCTTATTGGAAAGAAAAACCGTCTAAGTTTAGATTATTTGCAGAAAGTGCAAGGTCTAGACTTGATGTTTGATAGTCTTGATCACGTTGTTTCAAAATATCTTTTGAGACATGACCTGAAGCGATTTCACGTAAAGCAACAACAGTCGGTTTGTCATTGTCCCATTCTACAGTTGGTTCAATACCTTGACGTGCCAATTGACGCGCGCGCTTGCTTGCCACTAGTACAAGCTCAAAGCGGTTGTCTACATGGTCTAAACAATCTTCAACGGTGACGCGTGCCATAAGAATTCTCGTTTGAATAATAAATTTTAACAGACTGCACAGTATAAAAGGCTTTGTCTATAGACTCAAGTTTTAATCACTGTTCAGTTGGTGTGATGAGCTGCTGAATCAGTTTTTCATGACGGTTGGCCTGTTGCGACAAGGTCAAGCGGTTAGCGATAATGACCGCTTCCAGGTCATGCAGCGCCTTATTAAAGTCATCATTGATAATAATATAGTCAAAGTTGCTATATTGTTGCATATCTTCTACCGCGCAGCTGAGACGATGTTCGATCACATCCACCGTGTCGGTGCCGCGGTTAGACAGGCGTTCACGCAGGTCAAACTGGCTTGGTGGCAGAATAAAGATTTGTTTTGATTCAGGAAATAAGCGACGGACCTGCTGTGCACCCTGCCAGTCAATCTCGAGCAGGACATCATGACCTTTGGCCAGTTGTTCTTTGACTGTGGCTTGCGCAGTACCGTAGTAATTACCAAATACTTCGGCGTATTCGATAAAACCACCTTCATTGACCAGATTTAAAAAATCGTCTTTGTTGGAGAAATGATAGTGTACGCCATCGAGTTCGCCAGGTCGTTGACCGCGTGTAGTGTGTGACACAGAAACGTGAAGATTGTTGACACGCTCAAGTAGGGCTTTAACAAGGGATGTTTTGCCTGTTCCAGACGCTGCAGAAACGACAAACAATAGACCCGACATGATATTTTTCCTGATATGATAAAATATCTTCTCTATTTTAGAGTAGAGCGGCTTTAAACTAAATAGTTGTCAGTCGATTGTTTACATTTATTTCAATTGAACCGCTAAAAATGGTGTGAGTATTGAGGATTCTATGGAAATTGTTTTAGCCAATCCGCGTGGTTTTTGTGCTGGTGTAGATCGTGCCATTGCGATCGTGAACCGTGCCCTAGAATGCTTTAACCCACCAATTTATGTGCGGCATGAAGTGGTGCATAACAAATTTGTGGTGGATGACTTACGTCAGCGCGGTGCGATTTTTGTCGATGAGCTCGACGAAGTTCCTGACGATAATATCGTGATTTTTAGCGCACATGGTGTTTCTAAAGCGGTACAACAAGAAGCTGAACATCGTGGTTTGAAAGTTTTTGATGCGACTTGTCCCTTGGTGACTAAGGTGCACATTGAAGTGACGAAATATGCACGTGAAGGGGTGGAAGCGATCCTGATTGGTCATGAGGGCCATCCCGAAGTTGAAGGCACCATGGGGCAATATGACAAAAAAAATGGCGGTGAGATTTATCTGGTTGAAGATGAAGAAGATGTCGCCGCTTTAACGATACGCAATCCTGAAAAAGTGGCTTTTGTCACGCAAACCACTTTATCAATTGACGATACAGCGAAAGTGATTGATGCTCTGCGCCAGAAGTTTCCGCTGATTCAGGGTCCACGTAAAGATGATATTTGCTACGCCACACAAAACCGTCAGGATGCAGTGCGCGATCTGGCTGAACGTTGTGATGTGGTTCTTGTAGTAGGGTCTCCAAACTCGTCTAATTCAAACCGCCTACGTGAGCTGGCGGAACGTATGGGTAAAGCGGCTTACCTAGTCGATAATGCCGATGAGCTTAAGCAGGAATGGTTTACAGGAAATGCCCAGATTGGGGTAACAGCAGGCGCATCTGCACCTGAAATTCTAATTAAACAGGTCATTCAGCGTTTACAAGATTGGGGTGCACAAGCGCCTAAAGAGTTGGATGGACGGGAAGAGAACATTACCTTTAGCCTGCCTAAAGAGTTACGTATTCCTGTAACACAAGCCTAGAATGTTAACTGTTTAACATTCTCTTTCTTTTTTAAAAATAAGCAGATAACTGGAAAATGACAGTTATCTGTTTTTTTATGCCTTTTATCTGCTCTGTGTAGGTTTTGTAACTTTAATGCGTATTATTTTAACTGGGCCAAAATTTTGCCTGGGGGAGAGTATGCAGAAAAATAAAGGATTCACTTTAATTGAGCTGATGGTGACGATTGCGGTATTGGCAATTATGGCGACGATAGCTGCTCCTTCTTTTGGGGATTTGATTGCAAAACGACATTTAGATACCTCAATTCGTGAGCTGTCTTTGGTGTTAAGTGATGCGCGAGCACAAGCTACAACTTTAAGAAAAAATGTGACAGTAAAATTTGAAAGTGGAACAAACACAGCAGAAATTCTTTATTGGATACCCAAATATGACGATGTGGATTTGAATTCAAACGCCAATGATGTTGATTTTTCTGATGTTGCCTATAATTCAGTAGGTATTCCACGGCAGAGAACAAAAACAATTGATAATGAAAATTATGATAAAGATCAAACTACAGATCTAACCACCATACCACCCACTAATCCACCAACAGTGGAAGTTTTATTACCGCTTAAATTTGAGTTATGTAATTCAAAAATAAAACAAAGTCGCACTATTACACTTTCAATGAATGGCACCGTGGAAAAAATTGAATTAGGGGTGTGCTCATGAATAACATGAATACGCAAAAAGGTGTTGGCTTAATAGAGGTCTTGGTTGCCTTGTTATTGTTAGCCATAGGTATTCTAGGTTTTGTTGGGTTGCAATTAAGAGCAGTGGATGCAGCAAATGAGGCAACAGATCGAACCATTGCAATCAATATAGCGCGTGATTTAGCTGAAAGAATGCGAGTGAATAAATCGGAATTGGCTGAGTATAAAACGGCGATCAATGCGAAGACTAAAAAAGATGGTTGCGTTGGAAGTGTACAAAGCTATGTACCGAATTGCTCTAGCCAAGTTATGGCTCAGTTTGATGCGAGTCAGATTACGCAAAAGGCAGCAGAAGTGGGACATGTAGTTAAAATCAATAATTGTGTCGGTAGTAGCCTGAATTGTATTTATGTAGCTTGGGGTGACACCAATATAGAAAGTAATTTGAACGCTTGTATTGATTCTTCAACTGGGGCTTACGTAGCAAATTCTAAGTGTTTAGTTATGGAGGCTTTTTAAAATGAATTTAAATAAAAAGCTGTTTTTGTATTCTAAACAAGGTGGTTTCACACTTTTAGAGTTAATGATTGCACTCAGCTTAGGGCTTGTTGTTAGTGCAATTGCTATTCAGTTGGCTTTAACAGGGCAAAAAGGTGTATCTACTCAACAGGCACTTTCTGATTTGCAGAATGATTCACTTTTTGGCTTGGAAACATTTGTACGTGAAATACGTTTGGCTAACTTAAATGCGGTTGAGCCGATGATCAATGACAGGGTTCTGCACGGGGGAATAGTGTTGGACGCACGCAACTACACCCAAAAATTTAAAAATGGTGAGGATGGTAAACCTACTACAACTTTAGATATTACACTTAAAAATGCTTTGTCTGAGGGTGCGGTAAGTAATTCATCTAACTTAGTGGGGCAAGCTAGTGACCAATTGGTGATCCAATATAAAAACTCAATGGGAAATCAATTTGACTGTGAAGGTCGCCAAATTACGAAAGATGCTTATGTGGTGCAGCGTTATTTTTTAAGAAATGATAGCAATAGAAATGACCCGAATAAACCATTGGCTTTGGCATGTACAGCTGCTAGTTATACAGGAGATGAGCCAACGGAAATTGATTTGTCTGGTAATGGACAAATTATGATTCCTAGAGTGGATCACTTAAGCATTCAGTTGGTTGTTGCAAGAGATGGAATGAATAAGGCTTGTTCTGCTACTGCAGCAGCAGATGGGCAGTTGGATTGTTTTGGTCAAATTTCAATTGCCGATTATAAGAATCTTGCTGCTACAGAGAAACCACAGATTGTTGCAGTCAAAGTAGGGTTGTTGGTTCGCTCGAATAATACCGTGGGAAATAATGACTTGTTTAATGCCGATAAAGAATATCAAGTTTTGAATACCCGAGCGAAATTGAATCCACATGACAAAAATAAGTTGTATATGCGAAATGTAGTTACACAAACCATTGCGATACGTAATGGTTTTGGCATCGCGAAGTAAGGAGAGGGAAATGAATGTACTAAAAGTAAATCATAGACGCTCTCAAAATGGTTCAGTACTTATTGTTGTATTGGTAATGCTGATTGTGATTGCAATTGCGGGTACATGGGCAATTCGTTCCAGTATTACTTCTTTAAATATTTCAACGAATGCGCAGGCAAGTTCATTATTGGTTCAAAACAGTGATTCAGTATTTTTTACTTTAGAGAACAAAACCAGTAATGCTTTGCAATTTGCTCAAATGCGTATTGGTGATGGTATGTTGGCTTATGCGTTACGTCCTGAAAATAAAGGTAAAGAATTAGTATTTTGTGTGCGAGGTAATGTGACAGATAACTTTTCTGGAAGTCGTATTGCCAGTTCTGTGTATTGGCAGAATAAGAAAATTGTAAATACAGAATTGGGACAAAATGGTTTTTGTCAAACAACTCGTGGTGATTTTATTAGTGGTCGTCAAGCTGTAATGACTCAAGTCACTGTGCGTGCAGCAGATACGGATCGAGATTGGGAACACATGATGGAAGGCGATGACAAAGAAAGTTCAAAGAGTACGGGAATTCAGCACGTGGTGATTACGGCAACCTCTTTACTTCCAAATTTAAGTTCAGCCAGTGTTCAGCAGGTCAATAATTGTTTGAAAAATCACACCAGCTTTGTTGATCCTTTGGTTGATAACGATACCGTTACTGATTGTTTGGCAAGAAATAACGTTCCATATAGTACTCAAGATATGGAATACAGTTTGCGCACGCTAAAAGCTAGCTCGTAGGGGGATAGAAAATGAAGCAGCATCAGATTCAAAAAATTCAACAGCAGCAGTTGAAGCCTATAAGTAAATTCAAACTTGCGATATTAGCAGCTTCTATTACCTTTTTAATTGCTCAGACTGCGACTTCTTATGCGAGTGATATAGAAATCTATACTTCCAATAGCAGTTCAGCAGCGGGAGCTGTAATTGTGATGATGTTAGATACATCGGGCAGTATGGATTTGCATCAAGTAGGTGATGATGCATGTGATATACCTGATGGTGTTAGTACATCTAATGTTGTATTAAAGAAGGGTATAAATCATCCGGATGGCTATGGGTATAAAATTAATTATTGTGAAGTAGGAGCAGGGAAGGCCTACTTTTATAGGACAATAGTCGAATCAGTACAAACATCCGCAACAGGCTGTGGACGTAGAAATAGATCTCCATGCTATGAAGATCAGAATGTATGGTATCGATGCGGTGCTGTGAATGTAGGTAGCGTCTATAAAAATAAAGACTCATGTGCAGTAAGGATAGCAGCTCCGAGTATAACTGGTTATCAGCCGGAACTAGGAGGGTATAGAGATTCTTCAACTTATTATTATAAAAATACTGTTGCAACAAATATATACCTGGATAGAATTAGTCGGTTGAAAAATGCCCTGTACGCGTTGGCAGTAATGCCACTATATAATGATACAACAAAAACAGGCATTAAACCGAATGTACACATTGGGATAGGAACTTATCCATATTTAACATCTTCAGAGAATAACAAAAGGGGGTATATTCGTATACCAGTAGCTGAATGGGGAGATATTGGTTCAGCTCAGCGTCAAAAAGTAATAGACCTTGTTAAAAGTAATGAATTTAAAGGTGAAGGTGGGACACCTACATCAGCAGCTTATGCAGAAGCGGCTGCTTATCTCTTGGGTACAACCACTAGGGGCGGTAGTAGCAATAGTTATAGTGGAAGTAACTTAGCACCATCTAGTATTTATGCTGATGGAAAATATACATCACCAATCAATCAATGTACTGGAGATGGAATTTATTTCTTAACTGATGGTCAGCCACAAACAGATAAAGATTCAAATACTCAAACGATTATGCGAAGAGCATTATCATCCGGTACTTGGGTATTTGGAGATGGATTTAGTAATAATACAGGTGCGAATGATAATTATTCGTTTAAATCAGATTGGAAAGCTATAGGATCTTTTTCAAAACAATTAAATGATGTTACAGAATTAAAGCGTATTACAGGGTTAACCAAAGAAAAAGGAATTGCAACTGCCGTTGTTGGATTGGGTAAAGTTTTTGCTGATGCTGAAAATACAACAGATCAGGACGGTAAAAATGCATATGAATGGGGTCTGCATAGTTCTGCAGGCGGTAGTTTTGGTCAGGGTGGGTTTACTTCAGCTGATGATTCAGCACAAATTGTCGCCAGTTTAAACCGCTTTATTGAGGATCGAAGTGTTGATATTCCAAGTATTAGTACTGGCTCTTCAACTATTCCGTTAGATAGTCTAAATCCAGAAGTTGTACAGGGATATTCATACTTCCCTCAATTTGAACCTAAGGTGAAAGACTCTGATGTTAAGCAATTGTGGTTTGGTAATTTAAAGAAATACTATGTTGTTGATAATGGTATTTTTGCTGATGAAGCAGGAACTAAAAAAGTTGTTGTGAAGAAGAGTATTCTTGCAGATTTAAAAGATATTTGGTCTAAAGACAGCACAATGACTTACCCTTCTGGTACATCAACTTATAAAAAGTATGGTGTATTAGGTAAGTTAAAATATGGCATAGAAGAAGAAAAACCTGCACGTTATATATATACAGACTACTCGTTTGATGGAACAAAAGAAGAGGGTAGCCGTATTGCTCAAGACTTAAGTTTAATTCAAGTTAAACCAACATATACAACTAGCTCTAAGACAAAAACAGACGATCCTGAGCGTGTAAGAGCCTTAATGGCATTGTTAGGTTATCAAATACCGGCTAATGAATCTACGAATGGTTATGATCTGAGTAATGCAGCTCCAGTTGAAGTTTTGCGTCAAATGGGAAGCAGTTTACATTCTTTACCAGTGCTATTAACTCAGAGTGGTAAGGCAATAGCAAAACGTAATGAATCAGGGGGAGTCTATGTAGACAGTGAAGACCGTCAAGACTACATTTTGTTTGGGACAACTCAAGGCTTATTGCATGTGGTTGATGCAGATTCTGGTGAGGAAAAATTTAGCTTTTTACCGAAAGAGATGTTGGAAAAACAGTATGAATTACTGAAGGTGGGTGCAGGGAGTTGGAATAAAGGTAAAGCAGGTCTGTATTATGGTATCGATGGGGAGTGGACGGCACATACAGTATATGTAAGTAAAGATGATGGCACGCTTACTGTGGATGGTATTGCTAGAGATGTTGCAGGCTCTAACTCTAGTGAAAAAGAAAATTTAAAAGGAAAACAGTGGGTTTACGGTGGTTTAAGAATGGGTGGTCGGAGTTATTATGCCCTTGACTTAACAGACCTGGACAATTCAGTCGCAAAACCGAAAGTTAAGTTTCATATTGATCCAGCGAGCAGTAGTGTTAAACGTTTGACGTATGATAAGGATGGTAACCCTCAGTTATCAGAAAAAGTCTATGATGCCTTGGCCAACATGGGTCAAAGTTGGTCAAAACCTAAATTGGATTATGTTAACTGGAAAGGTGAGCGTAAGCTCGTTATGTTTGTAGGCGGCGGTTACGACGCTGGTGGTCCAGAGGGTGATGGTCTTTATGAAAATGGTGTTCGATCAGGCTATGGTGGATATGAATATCATGATTATAAACAGGCGCAAGTTTCATGTGCTGCGGGTAATTTAAAATGTAGTACTGATAGCCGTGGTTCCGGCGTATATATGTTTGATGCTAACAATGGTGATTTACTTTGGTATGCAGACTCTACTAATGGTGAAAATGGTATTGATCATGTTAAAAATGAAGACCTTAAATATAGTGTAGTAAGTGAAATTAAAACTATTGATCGAAATAATGATGGTGTAGTCGATCATATTTATTTTGGGGATTTAGCTGGTCAAGCTTTCCGTATTGATTTTAAAAATGCTGGGGGCTCTACTTTTGATTCACAAGTAACCAAAATTTTGAATTTACATAAAACAGATGGTAAAAGCCCTCGCTTTTATTATATGCCAACATTTACAGCACATCACAGTGCGGGGAAATTGGAAGGCGGTAATATAGTCGTTGCATCTTTTGTCTCAGGGAATAAAAGCTCACCATTATTGGCTACATCAGATTCTCCAACAGCAACAGGGCAGTCAAATTCAACAGGTCTGAGCTATGATGCTGTTTATGCGCTGTATGAATATGATATTCATCCAAATGGGTCTTACTATCCAGCGACACGAACAGCTGCTAAAACACTAGCGACCAGTGCTGAATCAGCAGCTGCAGCAACTCCTAATAAGACCAAGCTTAGATTGTTGACGGATATTATTAATAATAAAACAGCAACGGCTTCAAAAGGTGCAAAAATTGATCCATCAAGTGGCTGGGGAGGTTGGTATTATCCATTTAATAAAAACTTCACAGAAGCACAAAAAGAAGCCAGTACTGTTACAGTTAGCGAAGGCATAGTAAAAGGAATTACTCCATTGGTTGCAATGGAGGGAAATTTGTATGTAACTATGTATGATGCATCTGCTACAGGTACAACATCTTCATGCGGTGCTGGTGTAAAAGGTGATAGTTTTACACAGCGGTTATGCTTACCGACAGGTGTATGCCCTGAACAGGCTAGATATACCTATCATTTAGGTGCTGGTATTGTGGGTTTAAACGTTGGTCCAATGACTAGCTCTAAAGGGAATAAAGGGATTATTGTTCCAGATCCAGATCCAGATAATGTGAAATGTGTAGGTGCTGATTGTGCTACTATAGGTAACCGTTTTATTCCAGCAGGTGGTTCGTTGAAATTTATTCCACATCGTTGGTATGAACGCTATTCAACGAAGGAGTGAAAAGAATGAAATCTCCTTTTTCACAAAACAAGTCGCAGTTGGGTTTTACCTTAATTGAGTTGATGGTGGTTGTGGTGATTGTGGCGTTACTCGCTGCAATCGCTTTGCCAAGCTATCAGATTTATGTACAACGTTCACATTTGGCTCAAGCACAACAGGAAATGCAAAAGCTTGCTGAGCAATTGGAGCGACATAAAGCTAAGAACTTTAGTTATAAAGGTTTTGAGGCAAGTTATTTATATAGAGATAAAGATGGTGTTTTGAATTCAAACTTTGATACGGCTAAACAGCAAATTTCACTCCCTATTCATTCGACTAATCCTAGTTATAGATTAAGCATTATTGGTTTTTATACGGTCAGTGAGTTTGAGAAGGATGAAGAGGGGAATGTAACCAGTACCATCAAAGATCCTGAAATTAAAACGGATTTATTGAACAAAAAGATTGATTTTGATAAATCCTCACAGTCTGACATGTTTGCTATAGGAAGTAGCTGGGCAATAAAAGCAGAAAGTTTAGATCAAAAGAACTATGGTCTTTTATTAAATAGCTTGGGTGCCAAGTGTATGAATAAAAAAGATTATACGAAAGTAAGTTATACCTCATGTGGTAATGAGGGAGATGGAGCTGAATCATGGTAAAGCAAGGGTTTACGCTTATTGAATTGATGATTGTTGTTGTAATTATTGCAATATTGGCAGCCATCGCTTATCCCTCTTATCAACAATATAAAATCAAGATGAATCGAGCAGAAGCCCAATCAGAAATGATGTTCATTGCAGAAAGAATGAATGCTTATAAAGGGATGAATGGTTCTTTTTCGGGGGCAACAATTGCTCAAATATATGGATCAGCGGTTACACCGAAACAAGGTACTGCTTTGTATAGTTTAAGTTTTGATGCTGTTTTAACTAATACAACAAGTTGGACGTTAATTGCAAAGCCAATCACAGGAACCTTACAGGCTGGTGATGGGTGGGTGTGTTTGAATAATAAATCTGAAAAATACTGGGCGAAAGGAGCATCAAGTTGTGCATTATCGCCAAACTCCAACTGGGATGGTAAATAAATCCAAAATTGTAGCCAAACACTTTTTGATCTTTCATTCAGGGCAAAGTTCAAGTAAAATACTGCCCTCTATGAAAGGGGTTTGAGCTGTATCGATGGTCGGTACAAGGATAATCCGTAAAAACTATAAGGTTCTATCATGGTTGTTATTCGTCTTGCACGCGGTGGTGCTAAAAAACGTCCGTTCTATCAAATCATTGTGACTGATAGCCGTAATGCACGTGACGGTCGTTTCATCGAACGTATCGGTTTCTTCAACCCTACAGCCCAAGGTAAAGCAGAAAAACTTCGTTTAGATGCTGACCGTTTTGCTCACTGGGTTTCTCAAGGTGCTCAACCTTCTGATCGTGTTGCTTCTTTAGCTGCTCAAGCTAAGAAAGCTGCAGTTGCTGCATAATTTTTATATAAATTAGGTAGTAGCTTGCCCATGACACCAACACAGAATGTTCCCGAAGATCGTATTCAGATTGGACAGTTGCGTTCAGCATATGGATTAAATGGGTGGCTCTGGGTCTATTCCAATACAGAACCTATGAGCAACATATTTGACTATCTGCCTTGGTACATTGAGACCAAAGCAGGTTGGCAAATTGTCGATGTAAAACGTTGGAAACCACATGGTAAAGGCCTGGTTGTTTCGCTGAAAGGTGTGAGTGATCGCACTGCTGCAGACGAACTGGTTGGCTCCAATGTCTGGATCTCTAAATCGCAACTGCCTCAAGCTGGTGTAGATGAGTATTATTGGTCTGATTTAAAAGGTCTAACTGTGTTAGGTCTGGACGATCAGGAACAAGAAATCAATCTCGGTCAAATTTTTGAGCTGTTTGAAACAGGTGCTAACGATGTGATGGTGGTTCGCGCAACTGCCGACAGCATCGATGGCGAAGAGCGAATGATTCCATGGCATAAAGATGTGGTGCAACGCGTTGATCTTGAAGCTGGTCGTATCTACGTCAATTGGGGCGTAGATTACTAAGAATTTTTCGGAAATAAGGGAGTCTGCGATGTTCTTTGCAGTCATTACGCTTTTTCCTGAAATGTTTGAAGCGATTACAGCCTATGGTATTAGCGGGCGCGCAGCAAAACGTGAATTGATGCAAGTTCATTGTATCAATCCTCGCGATTATGCGACGGGCAACTATAAACGGGTGGATGAGCGTCCATTCGGTGGTGGTCCGGGTATGGTGATGATGGCTGAGCCTCTGGCAAAAGCAATCCAGCATGCCAAAGAGCTTGCAACGCAAGCGGGTGCAGTTCAGGTTCCTGTGGTGTATATGTCACCGCAAGGACAGACCTTAAACGAAACTGCGGTACAGGATTTTGTCAAATATGACGGAATCATTGTACTGTGCGGACGTTATGAAGGCGTTGATGAGCGTTTGATCCAGCAATATGTTGATCAGGAATGGTCAATTGGAGATTACGTGTTGTCAGGTGGTGAACTTCCTGCGATGGTTTTATTGGACAGTATTATCCGGAGACTTCCGGGTGCCATGTCTGATGAACAATCACACGTGCAAGACTCATTTGTGGATGGTCTGCTAGATTGCCCACAATATACCAAGCCAGATCATTTTGAAGGTTTGGATGTGCCTGAGGTGTTAAAGTCCGGGCATCATGCCAATATTGAAAAATGGCGGTTTTTGCAGCGATATCAGCGTACACTTGAACGCCGCCCAGAGTTGGTGGAAAAAGTCGAGCTGACCAAGCTGCAAAAAAAATGGCTGAAAGATTTGTAAGATATTGATGAGTAATCATTTCTGTCTTCAAGCCAGTACTTAAAATGATTTAAGTATTCTTTAATAGGCTCTTTATGGTTGAGATGGTCAACTATAAAGGGAAAGATAATCGGGTGTATGCGCTTTAGCCTCTATACCCAGCGATGATCAGACCTCTTCTGACTCGCACATATTGGAGATACCCCATGAGCGGTAAGCATCCTTTAGTTCAAGTAATTGAAAACGCACAATTGAAACAAAACATCCCTGCTTTTGCACCAGGTGATACAGTTATTGTTCAAGTTAAAGTAAAAGAAGGCGACCGTGAGCGTTTACAGGCGTTCGAAGGCGTTGTAATTGCTAAGAAAAACCGTGGTTTGAACTCTGCGTTCACAGTACGTAAAATTTCTAGCGGTGTTGGCGTTGAGCGTGTATTCCAAACTCACTCTCCAATCGTTGCTGGTATCGAAGTGAAACGTCGTGGTGACGTTCGTCGTGCTAAACTTTACTACCTACGTGAATTGTCTGGTAAAGCTGCACGTATTCGTGAAAAATTACCAGCTCGTAAAACTAAAGCTTAATTTTAAGCTTTATACGAGTGAAAAAATGCGCCTTTGGGCGCATTTTTTATGCCTGATTTTTATTTGGATTTATTCGAAATGTTCCTGCAAAGGCAAGATCATGGCATCCAAAATATCCAAGAAAATTTTATGAATAAACATCAGGAATAATACAAAATATCCCCAAGACTGGAATCCTGCATTAAAAAGTTGAATGCAAATAAAACATTGTGTGATAGCCAGTAAAATACTGATCCATACATTTGCGATAATATGTCGATGACAAGAGGGACAATAATAAGGCTCATATTTTTTAAATTGAAAAGGATTAATCACTTTTCGTTTGCAACAGGGGCAGGTTCTTTTAAATCTGTTTTTGATTTCTATAGAAGGTATCTGCATTTATTTTATTTCACAGTTCTTTTTATATTTGATGAATATTTTATATGCAGTTTAATCATGATTAACAAGTAAATTTCAAGAAAAAATTTGGAGAAAAATAAGATAGAAAAAGCCTCTGGATGAATAGAGGCTTGTGTAGCTCTATAAACCTTGCAGTTTTAAGCGGTTGGCATGCTGGCGATAAACATCGACTGGGTCTGGAGCAAAGACATTTCTTAACCCGAGTAACTGGTTCACTTCATCCAGGTGGTTCCAGTTGTAGTTATCCCGAATGGTTTTACCGAATTTGGCACTACAGCGGGAGACCAGACCATCATTTTCCTTGCCGCCATCAATGAGTAGGGCTGTAACTTTGAGTGCTGAATCAGGATCGAGCGGGTTGGTGACTTGGCCTACACCTGTGAATGAATAGTTGTAGATACCTTTTTGTTGATATGCACCTTCACCACAGGTGGTAGTCGGCATACCCAGCGGATATTTCTGGTTGAATTGCGCAGATCCTGCCAGGGTCAGGCTGCGACCACCAGCCAGAGAATCATGCGGGAAACTGTTCGGATCCAGACCTTGTGCCCAGGTGATGGCCTTAGACACCAGGTTAATGCCACCCACTAAAGGTCCTTGTATCGGTGTGCCTTCTGCTTGTAGGATCAGGTCTGCAACCGGGGAACCCTTATGCGGAGCACCGACGGAAGTCAGGGAAGCAACTATTCCATTCCCTGCACCTGCGACATAACGAATGGTCGGGCCGCCATGGGAATGACCGATCAGATTGACTTTCTTTGCACCGGTAATGGCCAGAATTTCATTTACTTGCTCTAAAAGTTGCTCACCACGAATTTCCGATGAGTTAAAAGGCGAGACACGTGTTGCCCAAACATTGCCGCCATTACGCGCCAGATCCGGTAAAATCTGATACCAGTAATCCAGTCCAAACTGGTCAGTACCGATCCGGATAAAGCCTGCCATGCCATGTGCAAATACAATCGGGTATTGTGTTTTTGCATAATTGGACACGACAAATCTGGATTCTGCTTGCTGTAAATTGGAAGCCTGTACATATTGGCCCGTAAATAATGCGCAGCATAAGGTTATAAAATGCGTTTTAATTTTCATAAAGTTCCATTTTGGCGGTTTAAAAATTAAAAAATCCCTGCACATTGTAATGACAGGGATGAGGTTGAATTACAGGCCTTGCAATTTGAGCCGGTTGGCATGTTGCCGATAAACATCGACTGGGTCTGGAGCAAAGACATTTTTTAATCCGAGTAACTGGTTCACTTCATCCAGGTGGTTCCAGTTGTAGTTATCCCGAATGGTTTTACCGAATTTGGCACTACAGCGGGAGACCAGACCATCATTTTCCTTGCCGCCATCAATGAGTAGAGCTGTAACTGTCAAGGCTGAATCAGGATCGAGCGGATTGGTGACTTGACCTATACCGGTAAATGAATAATGACGAATATCACCGTCTTTTTCCTTACCTTCACCGCAGGCGGTGGTTGGCATACCGAGCGGATATTTCTGGTTGAATTGAGCGGATCCTGCTAGGGTCAGACTGCGACCACCAGCCAGAGAATCATGTGGGAAACTGCTCGGATCCAGACCTTGTGCCCAGGTGATGGCCTTAGACACCAGGTTGATACCACCGACTAAAGGCCCTTGTATCGGTGTACCTTCTGCTTGCAGGATCAGGTCTCCAACCGGGGAGCCCTTATGCGGAGCACCGACAGAAGTCAGGGAAGCGACTATTCCATTCCCTGCACCTGCGACATAACGAATGGTCGGGCCGCCATGCGAATGACCGATCAGATTGACTTTCTTTGCACCGGTAATGGCCAGAATTTCATTTACCTGCTCTAAAAGTTGCTCACCCCGAATTTCCGATGAGTTAAAAGGCGAGACACGTGTTGCCCAGACATTACCGCCATTACGCGCCAGATCCGGTAAAATCTGATACCAGTAATCCAGTCCAAACTGGTCAGTACCGATCCGGATGAAACCCGCCATACCATGTGCAAAGACAATCGGATATTGGGTCTTGGCATATTGTGAACTGGCTTTTGCTGTGACCTGACTGGCCTGGGTGGATGCCTGGGTGCTGAGACATGTACCCGCCAGCAGCAGGCCGGTGATTAATATTCCGAATTTCATTATATTTTCCTCACTTTTGTTGTTTTAACGGGATGATCCTCATCCAGTCGCCTAAAGTTCCCCTATGTAGCAGGGACTCAGTTTCCTAAGTTTTTTTAATTAATAAAGATGATCTATTCATAAAATAAGTGATTTATAAGCCTTGCAGCTTGAGCCGGTTGGCATGTTGGCGATACAGTGCGACCGGATCCTGCGCGAAAGGACCCAAAATGCCAAAAAACTGGTTTACTTCATCAAAGTGGTTATGGGCATAGTCCTGACGAATGATTTGGCCATAACGTCCGCTACACAGCGGCAGAGCACCATCATTGGCTTCTCCTTTCAAGAAACTGCTACCTAAAGTCACGACTGTAGACTCAATTACATCCAAGGAATTAGTTGCCTGCCGGTTGCCCATCCAGGAATAGTGGTAAATTCGATTTGGCGTGAGTTTGCTGCCCTGAGATTGACAGTCTTTGGGAATGGCAGAGGAGCCATATTTCATATTGAAAGCCTGAATCGCCTCTGGGTTCATAGCTTCCAGTGCTTCGATCATACTGACCGGATACTGGTTAGCTGTAACCAGATTCATGCTATGTCCCAGAATTGTACCGATGGCATGGATAAAGGGTGCAAGGAGGAGTGTCTGGCTGGCATTGACAAAAACTGGTGTGCCTTGCATAGCGCCCGCAATAGCGGTTAAGGAGGCAGCTTTATGTGGCGCAACGCCCTCGATATATTGAATCGTTGGGCCACCTTGGCTATGCCCAATCAGATTGACTTTCTTCTGACCAGTTAATGCCAGTACTTCATCAATTTGCATCAAGAGCTGTTCACCGCGGAGTTCATTGGACGCAACAGCAGACAATTCGGCAGAAAATACCCGTGCACCATGCCGGCTCAGGTCTTGGGGAATCTGATACCAGTAATCCAGACCGATGCTCTCCGTTCCAATCCGGTTAAAACCCAGACCAAAACCATGAACAAAGACCATCGGATATTTTGTCCTGGCATAACTTGAGAGGACAAAATTGCTTTTATATTGCTGTAATGCCGCGGCTTGCACAGGACCAGTTACTAGGGAAACCAGTAGCAAAAAGCTTAAGTAAGATATTATTTTTTTCATTGCAGCTTCCCGATCACGGATAGGTCAAATAAAAAATAATCAGAAAAAAGCCTATATCTCAGCTGAAATATAGGCACTCTGGGGTTATAAACCTTCTAATTTGAGCCGGTTGGCATGCTGGCGATAGAGGGCGACCGGATCGGGTGCAAACATCCCCTTCAGACCAAACATCATGTTGGCCAGGTCAGTATGATTGAGTTTGTACTGGTCATGAATCACCTTGCCCATGAACGCACTACAACGTGACACCATGCCGTCATTGTCTTTACTGCCATAAGATAAAGGGCCGAGCTGCATCAGGATCGTGTCAATATCCAGTGCATTGGTGGCTTGGGCCACACCCGTCCATGAATAATAATGGATGCCTTTACTGTCTTTCTGCTTTAAATTTTTATTGCAGTTTTCTGTGGATGCCAATACACCATCTTTGACCACCTGCTGCGCCACTGTGGCATTAAAAGTATTTGAGCCGGTCTGGGTCAGGGATTTCATGGAAGCATCAAAATCAATTTCCAGTTCAGGTTTAAACTGGCCTAATGCAATCAATGGACCAATAATATAATCACCTAAAATGTTAAAGGCAGTACGGGTCAGGCGATTATTTTGAATATCATCTGCCACTTTGGAGCCATGGTAGGTTCCTGCAACGCCAGTGATAGACGAAATATACTGCGGCTGGGTCGCTGCGACATACAGTACTGTCGGTCCGCCATGAGAGTGACCAATCAAATTCAGTTTTTGCTTGCCGGTAATTGCCAGAACCTCTTCAACCTGTTGAACCAGTTGTTCACCGCGATGCGCCGTTGTATTTGCCAGAGACAATTGTGCCGCAAAGACGGTAGAGCCATTACGTGCCATATCTGGCAGAATCTGATACCAGTAATCCAGCCCGATACTATCGGTGCCAATGCGTGACCAGCCTAGCCAGCCATGCACCATCAAGATCGGATATTTGGTCTTGGCATAGTCAGACCGGGTCTTTTCGATGACTTGTGTTGCACTCGCTGCAGCCTGAGTATGTGCAGAAAAACTGAATCCCAGAGTTGTCGCTAAAGCCACAGTCAGTAACTGGGCTATCTTGCTGAAAGTATGCATAGCTGTCCCTTTTTAATTTTATCGTTATTCAAGCAATCATTGCTTTTTGTAGAGTGTTGCAAACCACAAAATCAGACGATGAAAATACAGGTCCGGCTTTCAGTGGCTAAGCAAATTTTATTTTTAAAAGGGGTATTTTTTCATTTCAAAGCGTTTAAACCATGTCATTTGGGGACATGCAGGACGGGAGGGGTTTACATTGTAAATATATGTTTTATCTACACATGTATTTAAATAAAAAGTCTTTGAAATAATTAAAATTTGTCTAAGTTATTTTGTGTAAATTCGAAATATTTTGAAACAACTATAAAAGATCATTTTGAGAAAAAATATAAAGTTAGCAAAAGGGCATTTATAAAAAAGCCATCAACAGGTGATGGCTTTTGGGCTTAGTCAGCAAAGGGCAGCTTGGCTCCCTGATCATGAACCTGTTCAAAGGTTTCTACCCGGAGTTGTTCTTGCGGTGTATTAAAATGTTTACTGCGAAGCTGGGCAATGGCTTGCTGTTTGGCGGTATCTGACATGCCGGACTGGGTAATCTGATCCCGTTCATCTAAATAGCCCGTCACCCGGTTTTTCCAGTCGCTGCGTTGTACATCCAGTTGTTCCAGACGCTGTGTGGCTTCAGGGCCGACTAGATTAATCCGCATCTGCCGGATTTCATCGCTGGAACCGCCACGAGCCTTAATATTAGCGGTTAGTTTGCGCAGATCTTCCAGTTTATTCAGTTGTTCCAGATTTTCCTGCCAGTCCTGTGGGAGCTGTTGAAACAGTGCTTTGAGCTTTTGGGCTTTTTCAGTCTCAGTCAAGCTTTTGTCTGCCAATACGCTCATCCGGTCCAGGGTATATTCATGATAGGCATCTTCTGTGCCAAACAAGCCTTCAATTTCATACTTGGAAAAGTACTGCTGGCGCAAATTCTGGGTACTGTTATGGATGCTACGATAATAGGCAGGATCTTCCTGATTCAGCCCAGTCGGTGCAGTGAGCTGGCCCAAACCCTGACGATACTGGATATAACGATCCCATAAATCCAGAATTTGCGAGAGTGCTGGTTCTTTATGATTCTGGCGAATATAGGCTTTAAAATCCTGCTGGATCTGCTGCAGATTTTTTTCGCCAAACTGAGTAATAAAATATTCAAAACAGTTGCGGGTCTGTTCATTCACGATCAGACGGTTGCTGGCATCTAACTGCATCTGACAATTAATTTCGGTATCTTGCTGGCTGGCACTGGGGAAGGCTGCATTGGCAGGGCCATTGACCAAGAGTGCGGTTTGCTCTGCCTGAGTTTCAGTAAAAGGTGTTTTTGTCCCGGTATCCGCCTGGTTATTTTCTTTTGGAGACAGCCATAAGATCAGCGTGAGAATGCACAGCACCAGCAACGCCAGAATGATCCATATTTTATATTTCTGCATATCCTATGCACCTATTTTCTCGTTGTTTCATTATTTTTAGATGTTCAAGCTTTTAGATATTAAAGCCGGCTCAATATGCCATAAAAATCATTAGAGACTATAGAAAAGTTGTAAATCATCTCGCAGGGTTTTACCATGGCGCCAATTTATAAAATGTCTGATTTTTTGCCATGAAAGCATCATCTCCTAAAATTCAGCGTCGTCATCTTAGTGGTGTCTTCCTGCTTAATAAGCCTTTGGGTATCAGCTCTAATGCCGCATTGCAAAGAGTCCGCTGGTTGTACCGTGCACAAAAAGCCGGCCATACCGGTGCGCTGGATCCGCTGGCATCCGGTTTATTGCCCGTGTGTTTGGGGGAGGCGACCAAGTTTTCGCATTATTTATTAGATTCGGTCAAGCGTTATCAGACGACCGTATTTTTGGGGCATAGTACCACCACGGGCGATGTCGAAGGTGAGGTGCTTCTGGAAAAAGCGGTTCCTGAACTCTCGGAAGCCTTGATTCAGGACACATTGGCACAGTTTATCGGGGATATCCAGCAAGTGCCGCCGATGTATTCTGCCTTGAAAAAAGAAGGCCGTCCTTTATACGAACTGGCGCGCAAAGGTATCGAGATTGAACGTGAAGCGCGTCCAATTACGATTTTAGCGATTGAGTTTTTGTCCTTTACGGAGAACAGTATCACGCTGGATATTACCTGTTCTAAAGGCACTTATATCCGGGTTTTGGGGGAAGATATTGCCAAAGCGCTGGGAACTTATGGCCATCTGACTTATCTGCACCGCATCAAAACCGGCCATTTTGATTTGATTCCGAGTTATACCATTGAATATCTGGAGAGCCTGAGCGAAGCAGAGCGTGATGCACTGTTGTTGCCAGCCTATGCACCGGTTGATCATTTTCCAAAAGTGCAGGTACCCGAAGGTCGTGCAGAATATTTTAGCCGCGGCATGGAAAGCAATATCGAACATGAAGCAGCTGAACAGGTGCTGGTTTTTGATGGAGATAAATGTCTGGGGCTGGCAGAAATTACTGATAAAAAACGTCTGGTACCCAAACGCGTCCTGAACCTCTAATCGAGTCAATATATGGAAATTGAGATCATCATCAGTCTGGTTGTCTTTGCATTTTTTGCAGGGGCGATTGATGCTGCCGTGGGCGGTGGTGGTCTGATCCAGATCCCGGCAATTATGGGGAGTTTACCGCATTTACAGCCTGCTACGGTCTTTGGCACCAATAAACTCGCGTCCATTTGTGGTACCGCTTCAGCGGCATTTTCCTATCTGCGTCAGGTAAAACTGCCCTGGTTGCTCTTAGGCGTGATTGCACTATGCAGTTTTGTCAGTTCTTTTATTGGTGCAGCCAGTGTTACGCTAATTCCAGTCGAGATCCTTAAGCCTTTTGTGCTGGTCATGTTGATCGTGATCGCAATCTATACCTTAATGAAAAAACAGTTTGGCCAAGTGCATACCGAACAAAAACTGAATCGGAAAATGCTGATTCTGGCCGCTTTGGGCAGTCTGGCGATAGGCTTTTATGATGGTATCTTTGGTCCGGGCACCGGCAGTTTCTTTATTTTCTTTTTTATTCGCTATTTAAGCGTCGACTTCCTGCATGCGTCGGCTTTGTCGAAAATTGCCAATTTCACCACCAACCTGGCCGCCTTAAGCTTTTTTATCCCTAGTGGCAATGTGCTGTTTATGGTCGGGACAATGATGGCGGTAGCCAATATTTGTGGTTCCTTGGTCGGGGTGCGTTTGGCATTTAAATATGGCAGTGGTTTTATCCGGATTTTATTCCTGATTCTGGTCAGTCTGCTGATTTGCCGGATGGCATACCAGATGTTTTTTTAGATCTAAACCCGATGTAAATCATTCTCGATATTAAAATTTCTTAACAAATCACTGTATAAACTGTGTCTGAACCTGTTCTGAAAATCTTCTAGAATCAATGATATGAAAAATAAAACAATCGGAGAAATATCGGAATGACGACTATTTTTGAAGCATTAAGAGAGAGTCATGAGATTCAGCGTGATCTTGCAGAAAAACTATTACAGACTTCCGGGGATACACCAGAACGCCGTGAGCTGTTCAAGCAACTGAAAAATGAATTATTTGCGCATGAAGCTGCGGAAGACCGTTATTTTTATATTCCCTTGATGATGACTGATTCAGGCCTGAATATTACCCGCCATGCCTTGGCCGAACATCATGAAATGGATGAAATGATCGAGGAACTGACCGCAACTGAATTGAGTAATCCGGGCTGGATTGCCATGGCCAAAAAACTTTCCGAAAAGGTGCATCATCACTTAAAAGAAGAGGAACATGGTTTCTTCCAGCAGGCCGGTAAAATTCTGGATGAAAAGCAGAAGACCGCTTTGGCAGTGCAGTACCAGAATGAATACCAGCGTTATAAAGACATGAAAAAAGATATGCTAGTACAAAGCTAAGCTTTAAATTCAAGTTGAATAAATAAAAAAGATGGCTGTAGTGCCATCTTTTTTATGCCTTCTATATTTTTCTTTCAAAGCAAGTAAAAACACAGAATGGATAGAATATTTAATCAGTTGTTCAAATTCCAATAAGGCTTTTAGGCATTCCGCTCTGCCGAGCCTTGACGTGCGGCACGTACAGTCACGCCGACTGATGCCAGCATGATACAGATCAGTGCCACGGTCTGAAGAAGTGTAATTTTCTCCCCCAATAGCATAAAACCAGTCAGTGCAGCCAAGGCGGGAGACAGGCTGGACAATGTCCCATAGCTGGTCTTGTTTAAATGCTGCAAAGCTTTTAAGTCCAGCGCATAGGGAATCGCTGTGGCCAGCACTGCAATGATAATCGCCTTGCCCCAATGTTGCGTATCAATCAATGCGGGCGCGTTGTTGTAGAGCCCAATTGGAAGCAAACACAGAGCTGAAATACTGATCGCAATAGTCAGTGCATGCATGCCAATATTCTGCTGCACCACACGTTGGCCAAAGAAAATATACAGTGCCCAACATAAACCCGCACCTAAAGCACAGGTGGCACCTAACAGGTCGAAATTACTGCTATTGGCTTGTCCCCATGGCACCATTAAAGCAATGCCTAAAATGGCCATCAATACCCAAATATAGTCACTGCGATGTTTAATCGAAATAAGGGCTAGACCTAAAGGACCAATAAACTCCAGACCAACTGCAATTCCCTGTGGTAATTTTCCGAGGGACAAATAGAATAAAATATTCATGACCCCTAAAGCGGCGCTATAGCAGAGCAAATCCCGCCATTTCAAAAAAGGCAAACGCTGAATGATTTTCCAGGAACGAAACATCACGCCGACAATGATCGCTGCAAAACAGAGTCTTAAAATGGTCACTGTGATAGGGTCAAGGACCAGAAAAAGTTGCTTGGCGAAGGATGCACTGATCTGGTACGACATCATGGATAAAACCATGTACAACACAGCAAGGAGTTGGGCGTTTGGCATGGGAGTTACTTACACCAGAAAGGTGTAATCAGGACATGGAAGAAAGCGGGATTATAGCAAAACGGTTAATTTTTAATGAGTAGGGGTGGAAATATTTTCCCGAGGCGAACTTAAATTTTGATTCAATCAAGTTAAATTTTAACCGGATCAAATATCTAAAGATTTTAAATTAAAAGTTAATCTTCTATGTAATTGCGGTTACAAATTAATCAATTTTTAAATTGATCTTGTTTTTATATTTATTAAAATATCTTAGACCTCGTGATTCGGGTTAGTTTTAAAATAACAATGAAAACATCTTAGGTCCCGTGTTTCGGACAGCATTAAAATAACAATATCAAATAATTAAGGTAGATAATAATGAAATTAAGAATACTCTCTTGCGCCATTTTTAGCTGCATGCTGGCAGCATGTGGTGGCTCCGACAGTTCTGATAATAATGAACCAGTCACTAGTCAACCTGCACCGACCAATCCTGGAACCCCGGGTGATGGAGCATCAGACACCATTTCTGAATTCTATAACTATCAATTCAACTTACCGAATATTGATGGATCAGAGATGGAATCGCAAAAACTTCTATTAGCCAGTCATAAAAATAAAATTACTGACGGCATATTATATGCGGATGATAATAGCGCTGTTGATACTGAATACGCTCTTGAAGAAGATATGATCTTCTCAACTTATGTCACAACAAAAGGGGTGTTCCCTGCAGATCGCACCCGTACAGCATTAGGTTATAAGCTAGAAAAAATATTAGAAAATACGACGACTCAATTTAAAAGCCGCCCTGTGACAATACCGGAGAACAATATCAGCAATCATCGACACATAGCGTGGTATGACTTATCAGGGAAAGCATTAACTGAACGTACCAATATTGCTGTGGTGAAAATGTATGATGATCCTGTGACCAGAGTGTTCTTTAACAGTGATAATACGACAGCTGAGCGTAAATATTATAATGAGTTTGCAACCAGTTTCGTCGATTTGCAGAAAGCGCGAAAATTCCCGAATGGATCTAAATGTTTCCGTCTTCTGGCTGAACATCCTGAAGAAGAATATATTGAATTTGATCCGGAAGTAAAAACTGGCTTTAGCACACTGGCTGAATGGCAGGCACAAGCGTCTGTCCAAGAGATGGCAAAAACGATTCTAGATGGCACGATGGCTAACTTGAAATATAAAAAGGCAGAATATAAAGACGATGCCATGCAATATTACAAATATTTCGGTGCGATCGAATATCAAGGCGGAATTTATTCAGTTGATTTCTCGGAACATGGGGAACATATTGATCATGACGACTATATTGCTCAATCAAGACAGGCTGCCTTGGATGACTTGAATAAACAAGAAGGTGTAACTTCTTTAATGATCAAATGGACAGAGTATACCTATGATCAGCTTGCCTCTGGATGTGATGGCTATAATGTGACAGCAGCGACCGCATTAAATACTGCGATTAAAGACGCAACACCACGTTAAAATTTGAAAATAAGTGATATTAAATAAAGGTGCTTTAGCGCCTTTATTTTTATTCAAGGTTTCCTTTTTTGTACCGTTACCGTACAGCCTACCGAAGCACTGATAATCGTGGCCAATGCCAGCCATTGTGTCCACAACAAAGTCTCGCCTAGAAAGACCAGCCCCGAGAGTGCGGCAATGGCGGGTTCCAAACTCATCAAGGTGCCGAAACTGAGTGCGCTTAAATTTCTTAGTGCAATCATTTCTAGGCTAAAAGGCAGGGCACTAGCCAATATAGCCAAAGCCACAAAATACAGCAAACTCATCGGTTCAAAAGTATGTGCCGGCATGCCTGCAAAGAGCGCAATCGGCATCAAAACCAGCATGCCGACAAACATGCCCAAGCATACAGTATGATTGCCAGAAACGCCCGAAGGTCTTTGGCCGGCAACGATATATAAGGCCCAGCAGGCACCGGCACCCAAGGCGAATGCAATCCCGATCGGGTCAAGCGGCTGGGCAGCCTGATCAAAAGGGAATAGCAGAATCAGGCCCAGAATCGCCAGTCCGACCCAGACAAAGTCGAATTTTTGCCGCGCATAAAACAGTGCAACACTTAAGGGGCCAATAAATTCAAAAGAGACGGCAATCCCCAGCGGCAGGCAATCAATCGACAGGTAAAACAGTAGATTCATGCCAGCCAGGGCAAGGCCATAACTGATAATGGCTGGCCACTTGATCTGTCTGAAATGGATTCGCCAAATTTTAAAAATCAGTGCCAAAATCATAGCGCCTAACAGCAGACGCATGGCTGAAACGGTCAGGATGGGAAACTGACCGAACAGATATTTGGCAAAGGAGCCACTGCTTTGCATACTGATCATGGCGATCAACAGAATCAGCGGCGCTTGCACCATTGGTGCAATTTTAAAATTCAGCATGACTAAATAGGTTTCGATTTCTCGAATAGCGGAAGAGCAGCATAAGCTGAAAAAGGTATTAAAAATACAAACCTTAAAAACAAAAAACCACAGCCCGAGAGCTGTGGTTTTTTTGAAATCTTGAATTAGAACAATACGCGTGCGCGGATTGTACCTTCAACATTAGAAAGCATATCAAGTGCTTCATGAGATGCAGCAGCATCTACATCCATCACTAGGTAACCGACATCACCTTTAGTCATCAGTGACTGACCAGAGATGTTGATGCCTTGTTCAGCAAACAGGTTGTTGATTTTAGACAACACGCCCGGAATATTTTGATGGATGTGCAGTAAACGGTGTTTGCCTTCAGTCAATGGCAATGCAATTTCTGGGAAGTTCACCGCAGAAAGCGTCATACCCTTGTCAGAGTAAGCTACAAATTTCTCAGCGACTTCCAGACCGATGTTCGCTTGCGCTTCCATGGTCGAACCACCCACGTGCGGAGTCAGGATCACGTTTGGCAGGTTACGCAGTGGAGAAACAAATTCTTCACCGTTCGCTTTAGGTTCTTTCGGGAATACATCTACCGCAGCACCAGCAATGTGACCAGATTTGATCGCATCTGCCAGATCTTCGATCACGACACAGGTACCACGTGCCGCGTTAATGAAGATCGAACCTTCTTTCATTTGCGCGAACTGATCTTTGGTCATGAAGTTACGTGTAGACGGAACATCAGGAACGTGTAGAGAAACCACATCGGCATTTGCCAAAAGTTCGCCCAAGCTACCGACTTGACGTGCATTACCTAAAGGCAATTTAGTCACTGTATCGAAGTAGATCACTTTCATACCCATGCTTTCAGCAAGTACAGAAAGTTGTGAACCAATTGAACCGTAACCTACGATACCTAAAGTTTTACCACGTGTTTCGAACGAACCAACTGCAGATTTGTTCCAGCCGCCTGTATGTGTGTCTGCTGATTTTTCAGGTACACGACGTAGAAGAAGAATTGCTTCAGCAAGTACAAGTTCAGCCACTGAACGCGTATTTGAGTAAGGCGCGTTAAAGACTGGAATACCGCGACGCATTGCAGCGTCCAGATTTACCTGATTGGTACCGATACAGAAACAACCGACAGCAATCAGTTTGTTCGCAGCTTCAAAGACTTCTTCAGTCAATTGAGTACGGGAACGAATACCGATGAAGTGAGCATCTTTGATCGCTTCTTTCAACGCTTCACCCTCAAGCGCAGTTTTACGATAATCGATGTTGGTATATCCAGCAGCATTTAGAGTGTCGATTGCATTCTGGTGAACGCCTTCTAACAACAAGAAACGGATTTTATCTTTAGGTAGAGATAGATGTTGGCTCATTACGGCTCCGCTACAAAGGCCAAATTTAGTCGCGGTATAATAGCACAGGAAAAGCGCACTTATACATTTCCTTGATGACGCTCACATCAGCTATTCTGGCAAGATATATTGATAATAATGATCATGGGGTTTGATTTAAATCTGCATTTTCAAAGGTATATTATCAAAATTGTCATTTTTCGAGGGAAACGCTAAAAAATAGCTTATAATATTGCGCCATGCTTTTAAAGCAGCGTGATCCGGTGCTTTAATAATCATGTTTCGCCTGATTTGTATCCATGTTTTTATGCGTAAAAAATGTGCAAATGAACCAGCGAAGTCTCTCTTGTTTAAATCATGCTAGGTCTGTAAACGATGAATCCTCCAGTCGCTTTAACCCCTGAGTTATTGACCCAATTGACTGCAATTGTGGGTGAAAACCGTATTAAAACCGATACGGACAGCCTCCAGAATTGGGGTCGCGATCATACGAAGCACTTTGATCCAAACCCGTCAGTCGTCGTTTTTCCATCGTCCACTGAGCAAGTTCAAGACATCGTTAAATTGGCGAACCAATTTAACGTTGCAGTGACTCCATCGGGTGGTCGTACCGGTCTTTCTGCAGGTGCAGTCGCAGCCAATGGCGAGATCGTGGTCAGCATGGATAAGATGAACCAGATTCTGGAATTCTTCCCGGCAGACCGTATGGTGCGCGTACAGGCAGGTGTGGTGACTGAACAGTTACAGAACTATGCTGAAGAGCAGGGCATGTATTATCCGGTTGACTTTGCGTCTGCAGGTTCATCGCAAATTGGCGGTAACATCGGTACCAATGCTGGCGGCATTAAAGTGATTAAATACGGCATGACACGTAACTGGGTGCTTGGCCTGACGGTTGTCACAGGTAAGGGCGATGTATTGCGCCTGAACAAAGGCATGATCAAGAATGCAACCGGTTATGCGCTTCAGCATTTATTTATCGGTGGTGAAGGCACGCTGGGTCTGGTGACGGAAGCAGAAATCAAGCTTGAACGTCAACCGCAAGACCTGCAAGTGATGGTACTGGGTGTACCTGACTTTGATGCGATCATGCCGTTATTGCATGCCTTCCAGGCGAAAATTGATTTAACCGCGTTCGAGTTCTTTGGTGAACTGGCGATGCAAAAAGTCTTGGCCAATGGTCATGTACAGCGTCCATTTGAAACTGAATGTCCCTTCTATGTGTTGCTTGAGTTTGAAGCGCCGTTTGAACCGATTATGGACAAGGCGATGGAAATCTTCGAGCATTGCATGGAACAAGGTTGGGTGCTGGACGGCGTAATGAGCCAAAGCCTTGATCAAGTAGAAAGTTTATGGCGTTTACGTGAAGATATTTCTGAATCTATCGCGCCGTTTATTCCATATAAAAATGACATCTCAGTTCTGATCACGCACGTTCCTGCATTCATTAAAGAAATTGATGCGATTGTTTCAACGAATTACCCAGACTTTGAAATCTGCTGGTTCGGTCATATCGGTGACGGTAACCTGCATTTGAATATCCTGAAACCTGAAAACTTAAGCAAAGACGAATTCTTTGCCAAATGTCAGGTAGTGAATAAGTATGTCTTTGATACCGTGAAAAAATATGACGGTTCAATTTCTGCGGAACATGGTGTGGGCATGACCAAGAAGCCATATCTTGAATATTCGCGTTCGGCGGAAGAAATTGAATATATGAAAGCCCTGAAAAAAGTGTTCGATCCAAATGGCATCATGAACCCGGGTAAACTTTTCGATCTTTAATCGGTCGGAATTGAAAAAAGCGCATCGAAAGGTGCGCTTTTTTATTGCTGTGTAAATACAGTTACAGAGTCTAAATGGTTTTGTAGTAAGAAGCTCGGCATGATGGGTTGGAATAAGAATGACGATAAAGGGTTAAATAATATGTTCCGGATATTGGCAGTCGCAACTCTCGCTTTTGGTATATTGGGTTCAGGCTGTGCAACTGCTCAACAGGTCATTGCAAAGGTACAGTCGTCTTCGGATACGCCTTTGGAACAGGTTTTACAATTAAGACCGGATTTACGCAAGGAACTGGCAACGGTTGAATTACGGCAGTTCTTTGACAAGGTAGAGTCGCCCACGATTGGACAGGTCAAAGTCACTGAAACCGGTTTAATGGATGATTCGGTACGTTCGGTACAGACCATTTATTATTTTAAACGGGAAGATAACAGCTGGATGCTGGAAAACACCGAGAAGTTGTATCGTTGTGCAAGAGGTTCAAATACCAAGACTTTCCAGAAAGCGGTCTGTCCATAATAGTGTTTGATCTTTAGGCAGTTTTTGGTTAAAAGCGTATCTAAGGATGCGCTTTTTTGTTTTGGGAAGGGGGAGTTAATGGACTCAAATATATTAGCCGCTACAATTGGCGTAATTGGAGGATTTTTAGCTTCACTCTTATTATTCTATCTAAATAGGTTTTATACCAACTACGATAAAAGAAAATCAGAAAAAATCCTACGAGAAAAATTATTGTATCGTGAGAAAGATAGTGAACTAGAGGCAGATCAAAATTTTATTTTTTCTTTACCTAATTTGAAAAGAGAAGTGTATTTAAACTGTCATATCAATTGGGATAGCGGAATCACTCTTAATATGATGAAAGGTAATGAAGACTTAATCTGGTTTTTAAGATTCTGTTGGCTAAGCTTAGTAAGATTTTTTCCTCAAGATCATTTTTCAACAGAAGGACATGTTAATTATATTGATCAATTTATCATGGATAGGGCTAACTATCATTCCTCTAGATTAGACTGTAGTGACCAATTAAAAAGTGGGAGTATTTCAAAAATAACGCTAGGATATTCAATAGCAAAAGATATTGATCAACTAATTATAGACTTGGTAGAACAAATTCTTCATTTTGAAAATGTTAGAAAAGAAAAATGGTTTCAAGAGTGGAATTCAGTAGAGTCTATTTGATTTTTATAAATTATTAGAATATAGATGAATAATGTATCCTCCCTTGATTTGTAATGATTATAAGTACTTTTCATTTCACGGCTTTTCAATAATTTTTATGAATTAGATAATTTGGTTTCAAGTCGCTAAAAGCAAAAATAATATTTTGATTAGGTCATTAAAAAAGAGAACGGACTTAAAAACAGGACTCTGCTAAAATTTCTTCTTTCTATTTTAGACAAAGTTCAGTCTGTTAAAACGGGCAGACTGACAATAAAAACTCCCATGCAAAATATCCACACCCAAAAACTGACCCGTGCCATACTTATGTTCCCGCTGGCACTGGTCCTGTTTGAATTCTCAGTCTATATATGTAATGACCTGATTCAACCGGCCATGCTGGCGATTACCCGTGATTTTGGCGTAAGTAGTTCATGGGCACCATCCTCCATGTCCTTTTTCCTGTTGGGTGGGGCATTTGTCGCAGCGATTCTGGGACCTTTGTCCGATCGTCTTGGACGTAAAATGGTACTGCTGGGTGGTGTGGCATTTTTCACGATTAGCTGTCTGGCTATTTTATTAACACCCAATATCGAAAGTTTCTTATTCCTGCGCTTTTTACAGGGCTTTGGCCTGTCCTTTATTACCGCCGTTGGTTATGCCGCCATTCAGGAAAGCTTTGAAGAACGTGATGCCATCAAAGTCATGGCACTGATGGCCAATGTGTCTTTGCTGGCACCCTTGCTAGGACCAGTGCTGGGTGCCTTTATGATTGATCATATCTCCTGGCATTGGGGTTTTATCGGCATTGCATTTCTGTCATTTCTGAGCTGGTTCGGCCTAAAAGCCAAAATGCCAAATCTGAAAGTCAGTATTCCCAGACAGCCGGTCAGCTATATTCTGGATGACTTTAAACAGGTTGTAAAAAATAAGCGCTTTGTGATTATGACTGTAGCCTTGCCTTTGGTGAGTCTGCCTTTGATGTTATGGATTGCATTGTCACCAGTGATTCTGGTCGAGCAATTTGGATTCAGTAGTGTGCAATATGGTCTGGCGCAGTTTCCGGTCTTGGGTGGCCTGATTGCAGGTAATCTGATTTTGCTGAAAATTATCGATAAAATGCCGCTGGGTAAAACCGTATTATTGGGTCTGCCACTGATGCTGTTGGGTGCAGGTTTATTGATGTTGGGCTTATTGATTCCAGAGTATTTTGTCCATTGCCTGATTATCGGTACCACCTGTATCAGTCTCGGTGAGGGTGTAAGTTTTTCGGTACTGTACCGTTTTGCACTGATGTCTTCTGAAGTGTCCAAAGGCACGGTGGCCGCGACGGTTTCTATTATCCTGATGCTCAGCTTTTTTGTAGTGATTGAAGCAGTACGAATGGCATATGAAGCCTATGATATTTGGGCCTATTGTGTTGCCTCTTTGATTCTGATTGCACTGTGGTTTACTTTGCCACGCATGCAACTCAAACAGTTAATGCTGGAAAGACAGGAGCGTGGGGAGTTTTGATTCCTTATTAAGGGAAATTATAAATTATTGAAATCATATGTTCAGTATTGAATTTCCCTCTCCTTTTAGGAGAGGGCTAGGGTGAGGTTAAGTATTTAATAAGTTCCCTCTCTCTAACTCTCTCCCAAAGGGAGAGAAAATTTTCTTTTGACTGATCTAATTATATTAGGATTCTACAATTAAGCTTCAGCGGGCTGTTCCAGCTTCTTCAATTTCATATCAAACAGGAATGGACCGAAAGGCAGAATCGAAGCGATTAAACCCATCACAAACATGCTGAGAGACCATTTCTGTTTTTCACATACTGCGAATAAAACCACCAGAAACAGCACAAACAGTACCCCATGACCCATACCGACATATTTGACCAGAATCGGATTATCCATCATATATTTCACTGGCATCGCGATAAATAACAGCAGCAGGAATGAAATCCCTTCAAGCAAACCGACCAGACGCAAAGTTTTGATGTTCATAATACATATTGATTTAACCGAATTGGTTTTGAGTGTACCGAATATCACCTGAATATTGAATCTTAATAATAAAAATATATTCAATATTTTTAATAAGTTATAACCAAGTAAGGCAGTTGGTTATTTAATCTCGGCACCTAGTAATTCATGACGTAATTTTAGTAATTCCGGTAAGGTTTCCAGCAATAAACTGATCTGTTTCAGCACCAAAAGCAGATGTGCTGACTGGTTTTCCTGGGTACTTAAGCGTTGAATTTCTGCCAGTTTATGATCAATGCCGTAGGTATTTAAAGGCTGTTGTTGCAGCAATACCGCAGTTAAGGTCTGCTGGCACCAACGCATTAAATCTAGAATTTGCGCATCAGTGACCTGCTCACGGTGACTCCCCAATGCTGCAATATAACTGAGCTGGCTATGGCTATAGACCAGATAGCGAAAGGCACTTTTAACCAGTTGCGGATCTGGATTCGGTTCGGTGCTCAGGCTTGAAATCATGCTGGATAAATCAATCTGCGCATTGTGGGCCAGACGTCGTGCAGTCCGGTAAGCAATACTGTTATCTTTACCGTTTTGATATTGCTCGACCACTGCAGCAAAATAGTCCAGCGTAGCAAGCGATGATTTTTTAATATTGCTGGAAATATTACGAAAATTCCAGTCAGGCCAGATCCAGCTTACTGCCATCCAGGCAATCAGACAGCCCAACAGAGTATCAATAATACGTGGCAAAATGATCGCATAACCGGCACCTTTCAGGTTAAAAATCAGGAGTACCATCAAGGTCGCCATGAGGGTGGCCATGGCATATTTTTTGGAACGTAGATAGAAGAAACCGACACCAAAAATTACTGTCAGGAGTAACTGACCTTCGACACTTGGCACAAAATACAGAATGGGAACACCTAGCATGACCCCCAATAATGTTCCCAGAGTCCGCAATTTGAGCCGGCTTTTGGTGGCAAAATAACTGATCTGACAGACAAACAGGCTGGTCAGTAAAATCCAGTAGCCATTTTTCGCAAAAGGTAATAATGAAATGGCATAGCCAACTAAAAACACAATCGCAATCCGCACCGCATGCCGAAAGAGTGCCGATTGCGAACTTAAGTGTGGTTTGAGTTTCAGCCAAAGATCTGTGCTATCGCGAATATCATCATCAAACAGACTCAAGTCATCAAAATGCTGCTGATAGCGTGGTTTATACAGTGCCTGTTGATCATGCAGGTGTTGTAACTGTTCATGTACACTCAGCAGATTGGCCAGAATAAGCTGTAAATTTTTGACTTGAATATTCTGTGGGTGTTGGGCAATCCAGTCCTGCATTGATTCCTGTAAATGTTTCAATGCCAGTTCATCATCCGTAGACAGGTAAAATTTTTCATTGCGTAGCACACAGTCTGCCAGATGCTGACAGGCAAGGGCTTGCAGGCGGATATTTTTCTGAATCCGAAAAATCAGGTCAGTGCGGCTAAAATGCTGTTCGATCTGTTCATAATGCAGATAATTCGCTGTGGCCTGTTCATGAATATCCTGCATCAGAAAATACAGATTCAGCCAGTAAATGGTGTTGCCATTGGCACGCGAAGCTTTGAGTCGGGTCAATAGCGAATCTTTGCTGCGGTTAAAACTCTGAATGACTAAAGTATTTTTAAGTGACAACTCATAGAGCAGGTTTTCAACATTCGGATGCTGGTCCGGATCAAAAAGTTTGGCTTTACTCAGCAGTAAATCCGACATGTGCTGCAAACTTTGTGCGAGATTTTCCTGAACCTGCAAGGTAGGATGCAGCAGAAAAAATAGAATAGACGTCAGGCCGTACCATAGCGCCCCAATGACAAAATAAAGCGGCTGTTCATACCAGTGCTGATATTCGCCCAAGCCAAACATGGTATAGATTGACAGTAAAATGGTGCCAAATGAAATTGTGGCATAACGTTGGCCTAAGGCTCCCATTAGAATAAACAGCGCACTGGACAGCGACAGCCACAGTGCAAACCAGAATTTATGTGGAGCAAGAAATTCCAGAATGCTGCTGACACTAAAAAACAGAATGATGACCAGTAACAGGTTGCGCAAACGCAGGCTCAGCCGGTCATCAAAATCAGTCAGTGCCGTGGCAATTGCCCCTAAAGTTACTGGAACGATCAAGAACTCATAACCCAGAAATTTCAGACCGAAAGTAGTACCTAAAAACACCAGCAGGATCTGCAGGCAATAAGTCATCAGCGCACTAGACTGAAAGGGCAGCAGGACAGGTTTTATAATTTTAACAAAAGTAGCAGTCGCAGGTCGGGCAGCATTCACAAGGACAGGATCCGGGAAGTAAAAACGCAAAGTTCTGAATGCAATTTAGACGCCAAAATAAAGGAAATGTCTATAAAAAACGGGCATAGTGCCCGTTTTTCTATTGAGTCATTGGCATGAAGGTGTTTAGATCACACCACAGGCAATACGTTCACCGCCGCCGCCCAAGGGTAATGGGTTGTCTGAATAGTTGTCGCCACCGGCATGAACCATAATGGCACGACCCTGAACATCAGCCAGTTTCAGACGTGGCGCAAGCAGGGTGACACGTGCACTTCCATCTGTATTGACTTTCAATGCGGGTAAATCACCTAAGTGACCTGTCACTGGTGTACCGTGATGCGGTGCTTGATTTGGATTGTAATGGCTACCTGCAGCCAGTGCTGCACCCATCTTGCCGTCTTTCATGGCAGGCGTGCATGAGCCATTTTCATGAATATGGAAACCGCGTTCACCCGCAGGAAGTTGTTTCAGGTTGGTACGAATAACCAGACCGGCTGGGCTGTCACTGAGTAATACGGTCCCAATCTCTTGGCCCACACCTTGAGCAGTTACAGCATTCACAGTCACTGCTCTGACCACTTCATTTGATGGAGAAGTTGAGGCACAACCGGTAAAAAGTGCGGCGCTTAACGCGCAAAGTGTCGTAATTTTAAACAATGAAGACATGATTTTGGCATCCTGATCTTTATTCTGTTTTGTGGATTCATTTAAACAGAGCAAGATCAGAAGCTCTATATAGAATCAGTACTTAAATGTTTTGTTTTGTTTAAGTCGATTCTATCTATACTTTAAGGTGTCTTGGGCGGTGTGTCCTTGGTTTCTGGATCAATCTCATGTGCCATGGTGGCTTTAGGCATCATCAAAGGTTCATTCAGATTACTTTCATGTAACCATTCACGCCAGATTGCAAGCAGCACAGCTAGAATCACCGGGCCAATAAACACCCCGACCAGACCAAAGCTGGCAATACCACCCAAGACTCCAAACATGATCAGCAGGAAAGGAATCTGGGTTGCGCCAGAAATTACCAGTGGACGAATCACGTTATCGGCAGTACTGACAATACAGACACCCCAGACCATGACCCCAATGGCTTCAATGGTTTGTCCTTGTGAAAACAGCCATAACGCCACCGCACTATAGGCGAGGGGTGGGCCAAAGGGAATCAGGGCAAAAATAAAGGTCACAATGGTTAAAACCATCGGATTCGGCACACCTGCAACAAAATAGCTCAGACCTGCCAATAAGGACTGTGCAATCGCAGTCAAACCAACCCCATAGACTACGGCACGTGTAGTCGCAGAGATGGTGGAAAAATAATGATGTACACGTGGACCGACCACCATTTCAAAGGCTTTACGCACCTGATTTAAAATGGTCTGACCATCACGGTAGAAGAAAAACAGCGAAAGTACCGCAAAACATAATTTAAAGATGTTTTTGCTGACTTCATTCAACACCACTTTGCCGTAATTCAGATGACCTTGAATCCAGGTCGATACCGACAGTGCAATACTCTGTGGATCAGTGTTGATTTCATTTAAGGTTCGGGTAATTTCCTTGCCCACAATCGGAAGCCCGCGAATAAAATCAGGGACATTCAGGTGACCGGAAAACACTTGTCGCTGCAATTCAAAATACAGGTTACGACCTTCGTGCTGCAGCATGAAAATGGCGAAAATAAACGGCAGACCAAAGACCAGAATCACGGCCAAGATCATTACGGTTGCACTCAATGTCGGTCGATTGCCGCACAAGCGTAACACCGACTGATACAGCGGCCAAGTCATATAGGCAATAATTGCTGCCCAAACTACAGGAATGATGAAATACTTGAGTATATGAAAACTCAAAAAAATCAGGATAAAGAACAATCCAAATAATAAGACTTTTTGTAATGTAGGCGCGTACTGTTGCACTGAATTTAATGACTCATTTTTTAGGTCGTGTTCAGGCATATTAACTGAAAAAAAAGCGATCGAAAATGATAGCTAGCCAAGTAGCGAGATTATTTTCCCAAAGCTATACCACGATTCAGATGATTGACTCAAAACCACTGACTCGGATCATCAATAATGGCATTCAGTACCGGTTGCCATTGAGCCTGCAGTTCCCGGTAGATTTTCTGAGGTTTATCAAAGACGGACAGGCCTTCCATAGCCAGTCGGCTATAAGGGGCACGTTCCGAAATCCAGGCCACTGGCTGCTGGTCGATCTTGTCAAAAAATTGTTGTATGTCCTGATTGCTGGCGGCATTTGGTTTGGTACGGTTGGCCAAAAGTAAAATTTCAACCTTGCCCTTACGGATGCGTTTAATATCCTGCAAATGTTTGAGAAAACGGCGGGTCGAATCGATATCAAAAAAAGAAGGCTGGATCGGGATGATAATCGCATGTGCTTCACTGATCAGCTGTTCGGCATGATCGTCGGTCAAAGCACCTGGTGCATCAATAATCAGGTATTCGATTTGTTTGGGCGCGTCACCAATGGACTTGCTGTTGCGCCAGTCCAGACTTTGAATTTGTGCCGCCTGTGCTGGACGATGCTTGAGCCATTGCAATGTTGATTTCTGGTTGTCGGCATCGGCCAATGCTACCTTATAACCTTTTTGTGCGAGTGCTGACGCTAAACTAATGGCTGTCATGGTTTTACCACAACCGCCTTTCTGATTCGCAACTAAAATTGTTTTCATGACTCAAGGTGATTTTATTCTGTTCCGGCCTAGCATATCATTCTTTTCAAGTATGCAAATGGCCGAAGTCCTCAACTTCAGTCGAATGCGATACTATAAAAATCAGGCAAATTAGGAAGATTGAATGTCCATATGGATGGCCATGCTGATTGGCGCATGTATCGGGGTGGTATTAACCACTATTATTTTAAGTCAGACGCGTAATGGACGGATCAAAGCCGAATATGAGCAGTATATTGCCGAGCTGGAACTGGAGCATCAGCAGTCCCTCATTGCCGCGCAAAAACGCAGCGTGAATACCAGCCGTGCAGTCCTCAAAGGTAAAATGGCGGAACAGCTCGCGCCGATCATGCCGGAATTTCAATATCTGCCGAGTGATGCCAAGTTTCTGGGCGATCCGGTGGATTATGTGGTCTTTGATGGCTATACCGATTTTCGTGATGGCGAAGGCGACGCTGAAGATATTGAAGTGGTCTTGATTGACATTAAAAGTGGTGGAGCACGTCTGACCAAAGGCCAGCAAGCCATTGCCCGAGCGATTCAGGAAGGGCGGGTACGTTTTGAAACCATTCGGATTGATTTTCAGGATTGACCAAAATCCAGTGAAGAATAAAAATTATGCAAAAATTACTGATCACTGCGCTGCTGTTTATGCTTGGACTCTGGGTCTGGAATGAGTTTTTTCGTGCCATTCCGCATCTGCAAGAAAAAGGCGTACTTAAAAACTTTAAAGTAGAACCCGTTAAGCGCATTTCCGCGACTTATATTGTGCATGATCACCGTTTCGTAAAACCTGATCGTCGGGTGCTGCATCAGGCCAGCCCTGTGGTGGGGCATTTTAATGATCTGGCCTATCTGAGTAATATTGATGTGCTGTTGCTGACTCAACCGCTGCCCGCTATACAGGCAAAACTGGAGTTTGATGAAGCAAAACGCTGCTATCAGCTCGAAGGACAAACCAATAAAGCGGAGCGTGACTTCGTCAATACGCATGTACAGTATTTTAGTCTGATTGCTGCCACTGAAAAAATTGCCGATCAGATTCGCCGGCTAAAATCGGGGCAGAAAATCACGCTCACTGGTGATCTGGTAACAGTTCATTCAGGCACGACTGGACAAGAATTCCGGGTTGGAACAGGCTCTGAATATCGTGCTCATTGTCAGTTGCTGCAAGTAACCCACGTCCAGCAGCACTAAATACAAGAGAGTAGTGAATTAGCTCTATGGTTTAAGAAACCGGGCTAACAACATACGTTGGCCAATCTTGGGTATACCTTCCGCATCTACATAATTTAAAGTTTCTATTTCAAAACCGGTTTCCAGCAAGGCGGTCTCAATATCCCGATTCAGATGACAGCCATCTGCGACTTTCTTTTGAATGGGAGTGAGTAAATGTTGTAGACGCTGAATATTTAAATTTTGTCGATTCAGAACATGTTCGACCACATGTAAAGTCCCACCCGGTTGTAGCACACGATAAATTTCCTGCAGGCTCTGTTCCAGCTCTGCAATACTACAAAGCGTCCAGGTAGATACAATATTTTCCAGACTATTTTCGGCAAAAGGTAAAGCTTCTGCACTGGCCTGAATATGTTCGACCTGAAAAGCGGCCTGTTGAATTCGTGATTCTGCCAGTTTGAAGATCGTCGGGTTTGGTTCTAGTGCATAGACCTTATCAACCGATTGATAAAAAGGCAGATTCAGGCCGGTACCAAAACCAATTTCCAGTACTTCACCGGAAATATCCAAAAGTAGTTCACGACGCAAGTCCATCAAGGATGGCGTTTGCATCACTTGATTCAGCAGATGCGGAAAGATATGTTGTTGATAAAGTTTATACAGCATTTGAGTTATTTTAATTTGATGGAAATACGTTCTAGCTTAACTGAAAAATAAAATGACAGGCATATATCGAGCTGACTAAATACGTGCAGTTTGTTACCAAGTTCAACTGTTTATTCATTAAAAAATCCGTAAGATCAAGGAAGATATCCTTAAAACGTTTGATCAACTTGATTAGGATTAGATTAAAAATTATGCTCAAATACTTTAAACATTATGCTTTGCTGGCCAGCCTGTTGCTGCCTATTTCGGGCTATAGCTCGGTCGACCACAATATTGCCAAAGGTTTGCCTCCTGTCGTTAAAGGCCAGTCAATTTCGGTCTTGCAGCCCTTTAAAGGTGATTTCCGTATTCTGGGTTCCAAGGTTTATAGTTCTGACCCGCAAGCCAAATTCTCTCCGATTGATTATGCCGTCAGTTGGGGGCTGTTTGCTGAACCTGAAATTGCCCGACATATCACAGTGAATCAATATGACCGTTATTTAAACTGGAAAATGGATCGGGTGCCAGTGCCGGTAGAACAAGCCAAGCAGATGGTGTCCAATATGCATATCATTCCTGCCAATCCTGAAATTGCCAAGGCAATTAAAAAAGTAAAGCGTGGCGATCTGGTGCGTATGCAAGGGGAACTGGTTGAAGTGCGTGACAAAGATCTGGTCTGGAAATCGTCTTTAACGCCGACCGATACGGGTGATGGTGCCTGTGAAGTTTTCCGCGTCAGTTCCATTAAGTGGATTGAAAAAGTCGGTAAGAGCTAAAACAGACATCCTATACACTTCTGAGTTGTATAAAAAACCGCTCCTTTGAGCGGTTTTTTTATCTGCTTAGTACTTACTTCGCAGTTAAAGCCTGACCTTCAAAGGCAATTCCATCCCAGCCATTGAGCATAAACTGGCGGATATTCTGATGATCAGTCGCCTCTGGCGTCGCCAGTACAGAAGCATAATGCTCAGCAAACAGGCTTAAGGTCTGTGCCTGATCCAGACCATTTAATTGTGCAAAAGAAAAGACTTTGGCGCTGCCCTGGTTTTCTGTGGCCGCATTATTCTGCTGGCCATTTTTAAATGCAGTCGGTGTATGCGTATAACGCGATTCGATATAAGTAATCACATCTGCAAATTTTGCTTCGCCTGCTGCCAACTGGGCCAATAAATCCTGTGCCATGCTGTTTTTCCTGTGCCATTCATGAAAATTGGATGCAATAAATATAGCAATTTTCTTGCGAAGTTCCATGGTATTTCATTGATTTTCGGTTCAAGATAACAGTGAAATTTATCCATGCTGAATATGAAACTTTGGATAAAATAAACTTGATCAATAAATAGAACAGGAAAAAATATGGGCTGGCTTTGGGTGGCAATGGGTGGGGCAATCGGTGCCAGTCTGCGTTATGCAGCAGGACTTTGGCTGTTCAAACCACAAATGCAATTTCCTTGGCCCACCTGGTGGATCAATATTTTAGGCTGTTTATGTGCCGGGATTTTTTTTGCCTGTAGCCAAAAATATCCAGTACTCCAACAAGAAGCTCGTCTGTTTTTAATGGTGGGAATTCTCGGTGGTTTTACCACATTTTCCAGTTTCGGTCTGGAAAGCTTTTTGTTATTCAAGCAAGGTGCTATGGGCCTAGCGCTGTTATATGCATTATCCAGCTTAATTGTCGGCATTATTGTTCTGGCGCTGGGCTTTTATTTAACTTCAATCGTATTGGCACAGAGTTAAAATAAGCGCATAAAAAAGTCAGGAAATTGGAGGTCATTTCCTGACATAAACCACGATTTAAATCTTAAGATAACTGAGGGTTTTCGGTTTTAGCCCCGTTTAAAGCGGCCAAAACGTTTGTTAAAGCTTGCCACACGTCCTTCATTGCTGGTCTGACGTTGCTCACCCGTATAGAAAGGATGTGATGCACTCGAAATATCTAGTGTTACATAAGGATATGTTTTACCTTGATATTCTTTAGTTTGGTTCGAGTTCATCGTGCTGCCAATCACGAAATAGGCATCGGCATTGGTATCATGGAATAACACTTCACGATACTCAGGATGGATATCTGAACGCATATCTAACTTCCTCATGATTCTTGATTAAATGTTATAATGTAACATTTGATATTTCAAGTAATCTAGGGTTACAGCGTGTAAGCCTATCGTCTCAACTTAGCTTCGACTCGGTACCAGTTCTTCAAATACATCACTTAAATCATCATGTACTTTGAGATGAATCAGGTTCCAGTATTGTCCTGAAATTGTGCGATTCACCATCAAGGTATCAGGAGAGGGCTTAAATACATCCCAATATTTCAACGAAGGTTTCAGCAACTCCATCCCATCATGATGCGCTGAGTTTTCGGCAAAATCATAGTCAGTGACCAGAGGACGCATGAGCACTTCCAGCCACTGTTCATATAATTCTTTCGGGAATTTTCCAGTTTCAGTCAAGGAATGCAGCGCATCCAGCTGTTGCTCGATCACGGGAATATTCTTCTCGCGTGCAGCATGGATCAGTTCCCTAAAATGTCCAATCACTTCAGTCGATAAGGTTTTGACGCCACCATAGTCATAAACAATCACAGAGCCATCTTCACGAAATGCAAAGTTGCCTGGATGCGGGTCACAGTGAAAGCGTTTCAGATAAAAAATTTCCTGACCAATGGCGCGGAAGAGGCGGCGGCCTAAAGCATTTCGGGTTTCGAGTGGCCAAGTGCTGGCAGTTTCGATACTTTCACCAAGCTCTTGGCTTAAGGTCAAAATATGTCGCGATGAATACTCATGAAACACTTTCGGAATCACAATTTTATTGTCCAGAGGCTCATGGAAGGCACGGGCGATTTCCAGATTCTGGGCTTCAATTTCATAGTTCAACTCATTGTCCAGACTGTGCTGAATTTCTTTAAATAATTGATCTTGAAGTTTACGGTCAATCTTTAATACGCCCATCATGCGCAGTGCCAGACGAACTTGCTTCAGGTCGCTTTCGCAGGCTTCATCCACACCAGGATATTGCACCTTGACTACAACTTGCTGGCCATTCGGTAGAGTGGCTTTATGCACCTGACCAATCGAGGCCGCGGCAAATGGCTGTTCATCAAACTGCTGGAAAAGTTGCTGTAAAGGTTTACCCAATTCTTTTTCTACCTGTGCCTGAATTTCTTTAAACGGCATGGGTGGCGCCTGACGCTGTAATTTAGCAATGGCTTTAGCGACTTCGGGCGGGAAAACGTCTTTATATTGAGAGGCGATCTGGCCAACTTTCATGACTGCGCCTTTCATTTCCCCCAAGGTATCCGCAATCTGCACACCAATATCCTGAAATAATTTACTGCGCGCAGTGTTTTTCTGCTCGTCATCGGCAGTTAAATTTTTAATGGAATTGGAGAGGGTTTTACCTGCAATACTTGCGGTCATTCCGGCAAGTTTCATAAAGCGACGACCGGGTGTGCTAGCCGTTTTTGCCATGCGAGATTCCTTGAAACCAACTATGAATGGATGTATTTGATCATAGGTGACAAAGGTTCAATTGCCTAGATTTAATTGTAGAGGTTGTGTTGTGATTTCCTTCAGCTTCTCCATGTTTAATGCATCATCTTTGATTTGTTAAAAGATTTATCTTTATTACTTGCGTTTAAACTATAAGAATATGCCGGAATCCATCATCGTTTTAGATAAGACCGAGTACTAATTCTGAATGTTGTTTTATAGCTAAAAGCTTAAAATAAACAGATTGCTGTAATGAAGAAAATTCAATGAAAGTCTATCGATATTTTACTGGGAAGGATGATGTGCATTTTTGTGCGCGGGTGACCCGTGCCTTAAATGAGGGTTATGAGCTATATGGTTCACCCACCATGGCTTTTAATGGTACGGATGTAATTGTGGGGCAGGTGGTGACCAAAGATGTGGCGGATGAATCGGAGATTCCACAAGGGTTGAAGGAGGCTTTGGGAGCTAATTCTTAACTTCTACATCGAAATTAGAATGCTCAAGGCTATGCTCTCATCTTTTATTTTTATGCTGTCGCATCGGCAATTTTTACTTTTGTCATGGCAAAAGTAACAGAACCGTTTCGTTGATCTGATGCTACTTCCCTGTATCACAGCTCAACGGTGACATCCATGTAACCTACCCAATATTTAAGATTGCTTGAAAGTCGCTAAGTTTTTACATCTTTAAGCTTAAACGTCTGTTATTGCCATAGAGTCGTGCCAGCAATAAAACACAGGCAACACTTAGACCTACAATCAGGCCAACCCAAACACCGGCGGCGCCCATCTCGGTAAAGCGGGATAAATATACCCCAACCGGGAAGGCGATGACCCAGTAAGCCAGCATGGTAATCCACATTGGCCCCTTGGTATCCTGCATGCCGCGCAGACAACCTGCCGCACTGATCTGCCAGGCATCCATCAGCTGATAGGCAATGGCAAACAGAATCAGATACACCGCAATTTGGGTCACGATCATATCTGAGGTGTAGAGCGCCACGATTTCATTGCGGAAAACCCAAAGCAGAATCATGGTCAGGATCGCCAGAATAGTGGCAGTAATCAGGCCGAGATATTGCACTTTACGCATGGCTTGCCAGTTCTGTTCACCATAGTAAGTGCCGACCCGAATGGTCAGGGCAATTGCCAGTGACATGGGAATCATGAACAGTTGTGAAGTGACAGAAATAGCAATCTGATGGGCAGCAACAATGGTCTCTCCCAAGGGACTCAGCACAATTGCTGCTGTACTGAAAATACTGACCTCAAAGAAGATCGCCAATCCAATCGGAAAACCCAGTTGCAGAATACGCTTCACCCATTCCGGGTTGATTTTTTCCCAATGAGTAAAAGGCTGGGTACGTTGATAGGCCTTATTCTTAAAGATATACAATGCCAGAGTCATGAGCATTAACCACTGCAAAATCGCTGTGGCAAACCCACAGCCTGCACTGCCCAGGGCCGGAACAGGGCCAATACCATACATAAAGATATAGTTCAGCGGAACTAGCAAGACCAGCGCCAATAAACTAATCACGGTCACCGGACGCGGATTTCCAATCGCTTCAGAATAGCCGCGTAAGGCCGCATACATGGTTACCGCTGGCATACCAAAACCAATCGCATGCAGAAATAAACCGGCTTTAGGTTGTAAGCTTTCCGGTACACCTAAAAGTGGCAAAGTGGCCGGCAAGAGTTGCAAAATCAAGCCGGCAATTACCCCAAGAATCAGGGCAACCCAAAGCGATTGACGTGCAATGGTGGCAATTTTTTCAGGTGTGCGTGCGCCATTGGCCTCAGCAACCAAAGGCGTCGTGGCAATCATAATGCCACTAAACAGCAGCATCACCGGAATCCAGAGTCCTACTCCGACGGCAATCGCGGCAAGATCGGTAGCAGACAGGTGACCGGCCATAATGGTATCAATCAGACCCAGACCAGCCTGAGAAAATTGGGTCACCAGAATGGGTAACATCAGATGAAACAGTTTTTTTAATTCAAAACCAAAGGTTGTGACTGGTGAAACATTCGACACAAAAATTACTCATCGTGATCATGTGCTTAAATAGAAGGTTTAGCGTTGTAAAGTGAGAAGCACACCAATAAAAATTACCACGCCGCCTAAAAGACGTTGCCAATTAATCGGCATTTTTTCATTACCCAATAATCCCAGATGATCGACCAGCATCGACATCACCATCTGACCAAAAATAATGAGACCGCTAAGAACCAGAAAGCCAAGTTTGGGCGCTGCATAAATGCTCATGCTAATCGCGTATACACCCACGATGCCCCCGAGCCATAAATACCAGGGAACACTCATCAGTTCCTGTAAACCGGGTTTGGGATTGGACTGAAAAAGTACGATTACGGCGAGCACTATTGTACCAATCAAAAAGGAAAAAAATGCAGCTTGAATAGGAGAATATAAATATTCTTTTAGTTGTGTATTAATTGCGGTCTGGAGTGTCAATAAAACACCGATTGCAAAAACCAAAGGAAGTAAAATAATAAGTTGAGAAGATATTTTCATAATTTTAACTGACTAATTCTATTTAAATTTTTAGGCATATCACACGATCAAATTTAATTTTAGCAGTGTTGCCGCCGAGTCATGTTAAAATTCGGCTATATCTTGTAATCGTTTTTGAGTAGTTCTTTGGCTGAATTGAATCCTGCTGCTGTCCCTTTGTCCTTATATATTCATATGCCTTGGTGTGTGCGCAAATGTCCTTATTGTGACTTCAATTCGCATGCGGTTCCGGATGGTCAATTATCACTGGAATTGGAACAGGAATATTTACGAGCACTGGTGGAAGACTTTAAAACTCAGGTCGATTTTGCCCAAGGCCGGCAGATTTACAGTGTCTTTATTGGTGGGGGGACGCCGTCACTGATTTCTGCCCCAGGCTATCAATGGTTATTTGATCAGCTCAAAGCCGTTATTCCCTTTGCCGAAGGCTGTGAGATTACGCTGGAAGCCAATCCCGGCACAGTCGAACATGATCCGTTTGCCGGTTATTTACAGGCCGGAATTAACCGTCTGTCGATTGGGGTGCAGAGTTTTAATACCGAGCATCTCAAGCGTTTGGGACGGATTCACAGCAATGAAGATGCGATTTCTGCCATTGGGTTAGCACGTGAAGCCGGCTTTCAGCGCATTAATGTCGACTTGATGCATGGTTTGCCTGAACAGACCTTGGATCAGGCTTTGCATGATTTAAAATTGGCCGTGGAACAGGGTGCTACACATATTTCCTGGTATCAGCTAACGATTGAGCCAAATACGGTATTTTTCCGGACTCAACCGATTTTGCCTGTCGATGAAGTATTGGAAGATATTCAGGAGCAGGGTGAGCTCTACTTAAAAGCGCAGGGTTTTATCAACTATGAAGTTTCGGCTTGGCGTAAAGAACTGCCTTCAGCACATAATCTGAATTACTGGCAGTTTGGTGATTATCTGGCAATTGGCGCCGGAGCACATGGCAAAGTCACTCAGACAGATGGCGTGTATCGGTTCCAGAAAACCCGTTTACCTAAGGACTACTTAGCCAAAGTACCTGCCGAGCATGTGCAGTTTAAGCGGATTGAAGATGCCGACATGCCATTTGAATTTATGATGAATGCGTTACGTTTAAATCACGGCGTGGAAGCCAAGCTCTATGCAGAACGTACTGGCCTGAGTCTGGATCGCTTGAATGAGTTGCTGAGTTCTTTGCGTGACAGAAAGTTAATGGTCGATGATCAAGATCGTCTTTCATGTACCGAGCAGGGGCATATCTTTTTAAATTCGGTACTGGAAGAATTTCTTTAATTATTTAATTTCCCCATTGTTCTAAAAGAAACCCTAATAGGATTCTATTGGGTTTTTTTTATTGCCTTAAATAAAATGCCTAAATTCTGATTGACGCTTTCTTAGAGAGAAGTTTTCTGAGAATATTCAAAGATTAAATTAAATGAATATTATAATTTCTAGAGGGTGGGGAGGTGGATACATTATGGGATTTTCAACAGCTGGATTTAACTAATACCCGATTCTTTATTTTTGATAGTAAAAGTGATCATCTGGTTTATGAAGATCGGGACTTTAAAGAATATCATTGGGATCAGTCTAAATATAATCGAGTCAGGGAAGGGGATTTCTTTTTATATCGACGACCGCAAAAAGCCTCTGAAATTAAAAATCAATTCTATCTTTATGGTGCAGGCCGTATAGCCAAGATTATTGCACCTACTGCCATTCCTCAAAATCATCAAAAACGCCGAACCAAACCGGTCTTTGCGAAAGTGATCGATGGTATACGTTTTATAGATCCTATTCTGCAGTCCGATTTGGAAGATTTTCAATGGACTTTTAAACCACGCGGAAATACTTGGGAACATTTTTTTCAACAATATGGCATGAATGAGATCACGGCAGATGATTTTTGGCGATTACTTAAATTAGCAGGAAGAGGAGAAAAACAGGATGCTTTGTTAGATACGCATTTACGTCAAGAAATCCTCGATTATAGTGTTGAAGATCAATATGCAAGGGTAAAGGTTCGCGGTTCGCCACACCAGAAATTTGCTTTACAAGTTAAACTTAATTATCAATATCAATGTGCGATCTCTGGTATTAAGACCAAAGCCTTTTTAGTGGCTTCTCATATCGTACCTTGGTCTGAAAATCAGGTACATAGAAGAAATCCGCGTAATGGAATTTGTTTATCTTCTTTATTGGATCAAGCTTTCGATCAGGGATTTATCACGCTAGATAAAGGGCTTAAAGTGTGTCTTGCGAATCAAGCCAAGCAAGATGCGAGTTTATACGCCTATTTAAAACTTTATCACGGTAAACGAATCGACGTACCAAAACGTTTTGCCCCTGATCCGGTATTTTTAGCCTGGCATAGAGCACACCGGTTTTTAGAACAACCCAATGATCTTTAAAAGCGAGCGGTATGAGAGAAATGATAGGCACAAAAAAAGCACTCTAAGAGTGCTTTTTTCAATATCTTGCTTCTAAATTATAGAGCAACGATATTTACAGCTGTCGGGCCTTTTTGACCTTGAGCTACGCTGAAAGAAACCTTTTGGCCTTCAACTAAAGTTTTGAAACCTGAACCAGTGATTTCGCTGAAATGAGCAAAAACGTCTGGACCTGATTCTTGTTGAATGAAACCAAAACCTTTAGTTTCGTTGAACCATTTTACTGTACCGTTAACTGTATTAGACATAATATAACCTATTGAATCGTATGAATTTATAGCCAAAATTTCAGATGACTAACTGTAACTTTGAAAAATAAAAAGGATGGAGCTTTTTGATCTGTAATACGAAGGTTTATGACTAAAACTGCGATACTTAAAAGAAGACTAACCAAAACAAGAATTTTTCTAGTTGGGATTATCATACCGCTTATTTTGAGATATACAAGCGTTTTATTTGGCTAATTTATTAGGATATTGAAAAATATAAAATTAAATTTGTATATTTTCTATCCAGAAAGGTTTTTTAAGTTAAACAAGGGTATCTACATCAATAAAAAGAGCGCCGAAGCGCCCTTTTTAACTCAATTTACAGCTTAGTAGTCAAAGCTAAAGTGTTCTGGTGCCAGTGCCGTCATGGTTTTAGAGGGATTCACCATCGCTTCTGCGTGACCTTGAGTACGTGGCAGAATACGTTCAAAGTAGAAATCAGCAGTTTTGATTTTCGCTTTATAGAATTCTGGAACTTCCGTACCGTCATTAGAAGCTAGTTTGGCTGAAGCGACTGCAGCTTGCTGTGCCCAGAAGTAGGCCATCATCACATAACCGGAGAACATCAGGAAATCGACTGATGCAGAAGAAACGATGTCGCGGTCCTTACGTGCAGCCAGCATGATACGCACAGTTAGTGCATTCCACTGTGCACAGAGCTTGGTTAAATCCCAGGCAAAGCGGCGCATATATTTATTACGTGCATGCTGACCGCAGAATTTCAGGATTTCAGCAGTGTAATCACGAATAACTTTACCTTTTGATGTCAACAGCACTTTACGGCCAATCAGATCCAGTGCCTGAACACCTGTTGTGCCTTCATACAGGGTAGAGATACGTGAGTCACGTACGATCTGTTCCATGCCCCATTCTTTGATATAGCCATGTCCACCGAAGACTTGCATACCGTGATTTGATGCCTCATAACCCATTTCGGTCAGGAAGCCTTTCAGGATTGGAGTATAGAACCCAAGATGGTCATCATGCTGTTCAAATGCTGCAGTATCGCCACGCAGCAAAGCATCATTCATGTTGTCGGCAATTTTTGCTGCATGATAAATCATGGCACGGCCACCTTCAGCAATGGCTTTTTGCGTCAACAGCATACGGCGTACATCAGCATGGTGAATGATCGCATCCGCCACTTTTTCTGGATCTTTTTTGCCAGACAAGGCACGCATTGACATACGTTCTTTAGCATAAGGTAAAGCACCCTGGAACGACAGTTCAGCATGACAAATACCCTGAATCGCAGTACCAATACGCGCCGTGTTCATAAAGGTGAACATAGCGTGCAAGCCTTTATTCGGTTCGCCAATCAGGTAGCCAGTCGCATTGTCAAAATTCAGTACAGCCGTTGCTGAAGCGCGAATCCCCATTTTGTGTTCAATCGAACCGCAGTTCACTGGATTACGCTCGCCGATCCCGCCATCTGCAGCAGCAATAAATTTCGGTACGATAAACAGAGAAATCCCTTTGGTACCTTGCGGCGCATCTGGAAGGCGTGCCAGTACGATATGTACGATATTTTCAGTCAGGTCGTGCTCACCTGCGGAAATAAAGATTTTGGTGCCTGAAATGGCATAGCTGCCATCTTCTTTCGGCTCTGCTTTGGTCTTAACTTGACCCAAGTCAGTACCACATTGCGGCTCAGTCAGACACATGGTGCCCGCCCAAGTTCCTGCAACTAAGTGAGGCAGATACGTGTTTTTCTGCTCAGCGGTACCATATTGCATGATAGTGTTGATACAACCCACACTTAAACCCGGATACATCTGGAATGACCAGTTTGCAGTCCCCATCATTTCCGATTTGATCAGGTTTAAAGACATTGGCAGGTTTTGGCCACCAAATTCTTCAGGATAAGACAGACCTTGCCAGCCACCTTGTACGAACTGGTCGTAAGCTTCTTTAAAGCCTTTCGGTGTTTTTACTTCGCCATTTTCAAAATGACAGCCTTCTTCATCACCGCTTTGATTCAACGGCGACAGTACATTTTCACAGAAATCTGCAGCGCCTTCTAAGATCATATCTACCGTGTCGGCATCGGCATATTCACCATTCGACAAATTCTGGTAGTGCGCAGGGTAGTCAAGCACTTCATTCATAAGGAAGCGAATGTCGTGTAAAGGGGCTTTATATGCTGGCATGCGTTTAATCCTGATTGAAATTAGTTTTGGATTATCTGTATCGATTCTTTGATTATTCACATTCGGGATAAAAAAACATTGATGAATTCAGTGAATAAAAATGTCAGAAAAGCGAATCGATTTTTAAGGCTAATGAATGAAATCATCGAATTTCATCATTAGGTGTTTACATTACAGGAAGATTAAAAACTTGTTATATCAATGGAATTTAATGAGTTAAAAGGTGATTTGTCCAGTATATTTTTGTATGAATTGTGCTCGGATTCAGGTCGCAAAATAACTCATTCTAAAATGTCATTAAAACCAATTCATGGTTTTTCAGCTTATAAAAGTAGTAGGAGGAGAGTAAAGGGTTGCAGTTGCAACCCGAACTGAACTCATTGGAGAGATAGGGGTTTTAAAGAAACTCTTTTAAATCCGGCTTGATACCATTCCAGATGTAAAAAGATTCAATTGCCTGACCGACCAGCATGCCAAAACCTTCAGATGTCGGTACACCGCGTGCCTTGGCTTGATCCAGAAAGGAAGAAGGTTTGCCATAGGCCATTTCATAGGCCCGTTTAAACTGTAACGCCTCTGGTAAAACCAAAGCATCACCACTGAGGCTGGCAGAGGTGGCATTAATCACCAAATCAAATTCACCGGCTAAATTGTCTAGTGAAATCGCCTGTAATTCGACTTGAGGTACGGCATCCTGAAGATCAGCGACCAGTTGTTCCGCGCGTGCCAAGGTACGATTGGCGATTACGATTTTTTTCGCACCTGCTTGGGCGAGTGGATAAATCACACCACGCGTGGCACCGCCTGCTCCAATAATCAGAATATTGGTATTTTCCAGTGGCCAGTCTAAGGCACGGATGGCTTCAACCAATCCCTGACCATCGGTATTGTCGCCATGCAGGATGCCATTTTCCATCCATAGCGTATTCACTGCTTTGGCAATTTTGGCCCGTTCACTCAGCACCTGACATTGGCCAAAAGCCTGCTCTTTGAAGGGGACAGTAACATTCAGGCCGCTACCGCCCTGGCCAAAGAATTCCTGAATGTTGGCTTCAAAGCCATCCAGTGGAGCCAAACGTTTACTATAATTCAGGTCGATCCCAGTTTTGGCTGCAAAGGCGTGGTGCAATTCTGGAGAACGTGATTGTTCAATCGGGTTACCAATCACGGCAAATTTTTTGCTCATTTCACAATGTCCATGTGCGGAAATGGCCATCAATATACGTGAAAAAGCGCAGGGACTAAAGCCTGCGCGATTTTAAATTGCTGCTAAGTTATCAGGGTTTTAGGAGCTGCAAATATCCATAATATGTTCCGCAAACATCAGCGCCATACTGAGAACAACCCCAAGCCCAGTCAGGATACTCACCAGAATAGCGGCGCCATCCAGAATCAGATTATGACTCAAAATTGCGGTACTCATCGCGCTGATGGCGAGAGCCAGAAAAAGCCAAAAGGCCAACACAGGTAGATTTAATTGAAGATTATGCATTGTTATTCTCACTAGACATCAAATGGAATATGATCGATGTAGCGATAGGGTGCCGCGATCAAATCAGGTATTTCTATGCAGCAGTATAGAGGATATATCTATTAAAGCAGCCCTCTATTTGAGGGCCGTTTGTATCATTTCATTGCGTTGGATTTTAATTCTGTTAACCAGTCATGTGGTTTCAGGTAGTAATCTGTTAAGCGTTTTTCCGATGAGCCCTCATCCCATTCAGGGCGATATGACCATCCGGTAAGCGGGGGCAGGCTGACCAGAATCGATTCAATCCGGCCACCAGTCTGCAAGCCAAACAGGGTGCCGCGGTCATAAACCAGATTGTATTCCACATAACGGCCGCGACGGTATAACTGAAACTCGCGTTGTGCTTCGGTATAAGGCTTATCCTGATTGCGCTGGAAAATCGGCAGAATGGCTTCCAGATATCCATTGCCTACAGCCTGCATATACTGGAAACAGGTTTCAAAATCCCATTGATTCAGGTCGTCAAAAAACAAGCCGCCAACGCCACGCTGTTCATCACGATGTTTCAGATAAAAATAATCATCACACCATTGTTTATGTTCAGGATAAACCTCTTCGCCGAATGGCGCACATAGATCATGCGCCGTTTGATGCCAAGACAGTACATCTTCATCATTCGGATAAAACGGGGTCAGGTCAAAACCGCCACCAAACCACCAAATCGGATCTTGGCCTTCTTTTTCAGCCACAAATAAACGCACGTTGGCATGCGAAGTCGGTATATTCGGGTTTTTCGGATGAATCACCAGCGATACCCCCATGGCCTGTGCTTTGGCGCCAGCAATATTAGGATGACGTTCAGTCGCAGAAGCAGGCAGCTTGGAAATGTTGATGTGGGAGAACATCACGCCGCCTTTTTCAATCACCGTACCATTTTGCAAAACACGTGAACGGCCACCACCACCTTCCGGACGCTTCCAGTCATCAATAATAAATTCGGCCGTACCGCCGCCAGCACGTTCCTGCTGTTCTAATGCTGCACAAATCCGTGCCTGCAAGTCGAGGAGAAATTCACGAACGTGTTGAATATCCGTAGATGTAGGATGCTGCATCAGAGCCCTCGTAGGGAAATAAAAAACTAACGACATCAAAGCATAAAATCAGTCAAAGATTAAGGTCTAATTTGGTGATGCAATTCATCAGCCCAGACATTACATTCCACTATTCATAAGCAGAATGCATCATTAAATCCGACTAAATGGCTAGGTTGAATTCTTTTTTCAAGCTCAGCACAATAACTCACAAGCGCTCATTGGCTTGAGCATTTCTCGACGGTAATAGGTGGGTCTCATGTCGGTACAGGTCAATTCCCTGATTCAAAAATACAATGTTCCCGGGCCACGCTATACCAGTTATCCCACTGTTCCGTATTGGGAAGAGCAGAATTTCTCGCTGGAACAATGGAAGCAAACGCTAAAAAAGTCTTTTGATGAATCCAATCAAAGCGAAGGCATTAGCTTGTATATCCACCTGCCATTTTGCGAAAGCCTGTGTACCTTCTGCGGGTGTCATAAGCGCGTGACCAAACGCCATGAAGTCGAACAACCTTATATTCAGGCACTGCTGAAAGAATGGGGTCTATATTGCGAGTTATTACAAGAAAAGCCCATCATTAAAGAGATTCATTTTGGTGGAGGAACGCCGACCTTTTTTTCAATGGCACATCTGGCTCAACTAATTCAAGGCATTCTGGCCAAAGCAGACGTAGCGCCTGAGTATGAATTCAGTTTCGAAGGTCATCCCAATAATACTACGCGTGAACATTTGCAGGGATTGTATGACCTGGGTTTTCGTCGGGTCAGTTATGGTGTGCAGGATTATAACGAAACCGTGCAAAAGGCGATTCACCGGATTCAGCCTTATGAAAATGTTAAACAGGTGACCGAATGGGCGCGAGAAATTGGCTATGAATCGATTTCCCATGATCTGGTCTTTGGTCTGCCATTTCAGAGTCTGGATGATGTTTTAAATACTATTGAACAAACCAATTCGCTCTTGCCGGACCGTCTGGCTTTATATAGCTATGCACATGTGCCCTGGATTAAAGGTAATGGTCAGCGTGGTTTTAAAGATGCCGATGTGCCCAAAGATGCGATCAAACGGGAATGCTATGAAGCGGGTAAAAAGAAACTTCTGGCACATGGCTATCATGAAATCGGTATGGATCATTTTGCCTTAGAGAAAGATGCGATGTACCAGTCCTTTCAAGCTGGAACATTGCATCGCAACTTTATGGGGTACACCGCCTCTAAAACCCAGGTGATGATTGGACTCGGGATATCCTCAATCAGCGATAGCTGGTACAGCTTTGCGCAGAATGTGAAAACCGTTGAAGAATATTATGAATGCCTGGCGCGCAATGAAATTCCAGTATTTAAAGGTCATGTCTTAAATCAGGAAGATTTGATCATCCGGCAACATATTCTAAATTTGATGTGCAGCTTTAGCACCTCATGGGAAAATTCCGAGATGCTTTTCCCTGAAATTGATGAGGTTTTGGAACAGCTTGACGAAATGGCACAGGATGGTTTGATTCAATTTTCAGACTCGTCAGTCACGATTCTGGAGAAAGGGAAACCATTTGTACGCAATATTTGTATGGCTTTTGATTTACGTTTAAAGCGACGCATACCGGAGAACCGGATTTTCTCGATGACGATTTAATCTTCCCCTAACCCCATTTTTAAGAAAGATAGGGAAAACCTCCCCGAGCAAGACTTAAGCATTGCTTTAAGTCGAAGCGCAAGAAAGGGAGGTTTGGAGGGATTAAGTTAAAATAAGGTAGGACAGGGTTTTAAAAATATTAAAAATCATCCTTTTTATAAAGATGTGCCATGCGTTCGTGCTTGGTCTTGAGATATTGTTCATTAAAAGGGTTTAAACCCACAGTCAAAGGCACACGATCGATCACGTTAATTCCCTGGGCTTTTAAAGCCTCAATTTTAGAAGGGTTATTGGTCACCAGGCGTACTGCTTTCACCTGTAAATGATCCAGCATGATGCTACACATATCATACTGGCGTGCATCTGCGGGCAGGTTCAGCATTAAATTGGCATCTACGGTGTCATGTCCCTGATCTTGCAGAGCATAAGCGCGAATTTTATTGGTCAGGCCAATGCCACGACCTTCCTGACGCAAATACAGAATGACTCCGCGGCCCAATTCATTGATCAGTTTTAAAGTCGCTTGCAATTGCGGGCCACAGTCGCATTTGAGCGAAGCAAAGGCATCACCGGTTAAACATTCAGAATGCACACGCACCACTACAGGCTCATCTGATATTTCTTCAAGTCCTTTGGAAAGTGCGACATGTTCTTCGCCAGTCTCAGGGTCTTGAAATACAGTAATTTTAAATTCACCGTGAGCGGTAGGTAATCTTGACGTTGCGACAAATTCGATTGGCACAGCTGAACCCGTTAAATCCTGAAATTGGCTAAAGTATAGCGTAATGATTGAACATTGGTAGAATTGCAAAGTCGAAATTCTGCAATAGATTTTCTTTTTTGTAGAAAGCGAACGATAATAGTTGATAAATAGTAAGATTATTCAGGATAATCGTAGGCTGCAATTTTTTCACCCCGACGAGATCATTGTTTAATATTGCATCGCTAGAAGCGTAGCTGAATTGAAGCTGCTACAATTCAGCTATATGATCGGGTACTCCCCATTGACCTAGCTTTAGATTTGCCAGGCTTTAGAAGGCTTTGCCATAATATGCTGTATACAGAAATCCCAACTCAACGCCCTGTAACACCGTTGCTTGATGCGATCAATCATCCTGAGCAACTGCGTGCACTCGAGCAAAGCCAGCTAGAACAAGTGGCGGATGAGTTACGTCAATTCATTTTGTATGCTGCCGGGCAAAGTGGCGGACATTTTGGTGCCAATCTCGGTGTGATTGAACTCACCGTGGCTTTACATTATTGCTTTAATACACCGCATGACCGCCTGATCTGGGATGTAGGTCATCAGGCCTATCCGCATAAAGTGTTGACTGGTCGTCGTGAACAGCTCACCACGATTCGTGCCAAAGATGGTCTGGCTGCGTTTCCGGCTCGTGAAGAATCTGAATTTGATACCTTTGGGGTAGGGCATTCTTCGACGGCGATTTCTGCTGGCCTAGGTATGGCGCTGGCACGTCGTTATCAGAACAAGCCGTGTGAAGTGGTATCGATTATTGGCGATGGCGCCATGACGGCAGGTATGGCTTTTGAAGCTTTGAATGATGCCGTGGCACACAGTGCTGATCTGATGGTGGTGCTGAACGACAATGATATGTCGATTTCTTGCAGTACCGGTGGTTTTGCCAAACATCTGGCTGCCATTTGGGAGCGCGGTGAGTTCGTTAATGTTACCGAGCAGGGTGAGGCATATGTACAGCCACATCCAGAATGGTTGTATAACTCGCGTTTGCACAGTGCAGCAACCGATGCTGCAGATAACTTATTCCAAGCCATCGGCTTTGACTATTTTGGCCCGTACGATGGTCATGATGTCAAACAGCTGGTGCATGTCTTTAATGCGCTGAAAAAGCGTAAAGGCCCACGCCTGATTCATGTCTATACTAAAAAAGGCAAAGGCTTTGCTCCGGCAGAATCCGATCAAATCAAATATCACGCGATTAGCAAAATCAACGCCGTTGCCGCCAGCAATACTGCACCGAAATATTCGGATGTATTTGGACAATGGCTTTGCGATGAAGCGGCACAAGATGCCCGTTTGCTCGCAATCACACCTGCGATGTGCGAAGGCTCAGGCATGGTCAAATTTGCCAAAGAATATCCGGAACGTTTCTTTGATGTCGCGATTGCCGAACAGCATTCGGTTACCTTGGCTGCCGGTATGGCTTGTGAAGGCTTGAAGCCGGTGGTTGCAATTTACTCGACTTTCCTGCAACGCGGTTATGATCAACTGGTACATGACGTGGCTTTGCAGAATCTGGATGTTACTTTCGGTATTGATCGTGCCGGTCTGGTCGGTGAAGATGGCCCGACCCATGCCGGTGCTTATGACTATGCCTATATGCGTACTATCCCGAATATCGTGATCATGGCGCCGAAAGACGAAAATGAATGCCGTCAAATGCTGCATACTGCGTATTTATATCCAGGACCGGCAGCGGTACGTTATCCACGTGGCAATGGACTGGGCGTTGAGATTCAGCAAAAGATGGTTGAGATTCCAATCGGTCAGGCAGAAATCGTGGCCAGCTTTAATGGGCAGTATGATGAATATATTTCTGTGCTGGCCTTTGGTAGCCGGGTACAGGCTGCAGTCGACGCTGCTGAAGCATTTGCCGTGAAACATGAGATTGGCGTGCGTGTGGTTAACATGCGTTTTGTCAAACCACTGGATACTCAAATGCTCGATGATCTCGCTTTAAGCACCAGTCTGTTTGTCACGGTGGAAGAACATGCAGTGATGGGCGGTGCAGGTAGTGCCGTGAATGAATATCTGGCAGAAGCACAGATTGTCAAACCGATGTTGAATCTGGGTCTGGATGATACGTTTATGGCGCAAGCGACCCATGCACAGATGTTGCAGCAAGCGGGTCTGGATGCGCAAGGCATTGAAAAATCGATCAATCAGGCTTGGTCCAGCCTGGGGCAAAGCGTCTTGTCATAATATCTTAAAAATTTTAGACACATTTTTCCCAAAAAAGCCCTGATATTTGCTAAGATATCGGGGCTTTTATGCATTATTCTTTATCAGTGTCTTCAAATTTGTAGTGGGTGTTCAATGGAACCTATGGTGGTGATGGCTGCGCGTGCGGCTCAGTTAGTTGGTCAAGAGCTTTTAAAAGCGCATCAGAATCGTCATAAACTCGATCTACAAGTCGAAGAAAAAGGAATTGATGGTCCGGTAACGCGTGTAGATCGTTATTTGGAACAGTTGACCATCGATACCCTACGTAAAAGCTATAAAAATCACAGTTTCCTTGGTGAAGAGTTTGGCTATCAGGAAGGTAAAGGTCATGACGCCGATTGGTGTTGGGTGATCGATCCGCTAGATGGTACTTTAAACTTCATTAACGGTTTCCCGCATTTCTGTATCTCTATCGCAGTTCAGCACAAAGGCATTACTCAACACGGGGTGATTTATGACCCGGTGAAAGATGAGCTATTCTCTGCGAGTCGTGGTCGTGGTGCCATGATGAACCAGCGCCGTATTCGTGTGAATGTTAAAGACAGCCTGGAAAATACCTTTATGGCTGTTGGTCACGCTTATCGTGCCAAGCGTAATGGCGAAGTTGTGTCTTATGCCAAGAACCATTTTCAAACCCTGTTAAACGTAACTGAAGCTGGCGCGCAATATCGTCGTTCAGGTTCTGCAGCATTGGATTTAGCCTATGTTGCTGCAGGTCGTTTCGATGGTTATTTCGAACTTGGTTTAAAGCCTTGGGATATCGCAGCTGGCGAATTGATCGTAAAAGAAGCAGGCGGTACTGTAGTTGATGCACGTGGTGGTAGCGACTCTATGGAAAATGGTCAAGTTTTGGCTTGTTCAATGAAAATGCTTAAGCCTTTAATGCAAGCAGTTGTTCCTGCTTGGGGCGAAGCAGCAAAATAATCGGGTTTAGATGAATCAGATCTAATATTGAGAAAAGGCGTCCTTCGGGATGCCTTTTTTATGCACGGAAATTTAAGTCGCGAGAGACTGGTATAGGGGTATTGATGTTTGCTTGAATACTGGAAATATCAGGTGAATTGGCGAAAAGTGACTTTTTATACCGCCTGTTACATTTTTTATTATATTTTAAGTATTAGAAATATATAGATAAATTAAGAATAAGGGAAATTAGTTTTAAAACTTAATGACATTGTGGAATATTCTGCTATAATTCCGCCACGCACTTAATTTCTGTTCTTTACCTGAACACTATCTTCTAATCATTGTATGCGCGTGCTGTCCATAGAGAGGACATATCCTTCGCGCCCCAATCGCTTAAGCGATTCCTTCAGGTTTGCGGCCGTAATCATGCGTGCGTTATATCCACATCGTCGTTACTCGGATCGCTGCTGAATCCTAATATTTTCAGCATTATTTGCTGTGCCGCTTTTTGCCGATGTCCATAATTGTTATTTATTAAATGGAGCACCCACTTCAGGGTGAATACTCTCTATGAGCAAAACTTTTGCTGATTTTTCCCTCGACGAATCTCTAACACAGGCTCTCGACGCTTTAGGCTTTACTACTCCTACTCCTGTACAAGAACAAGCGATTCCAGCTGCGCTTGAAGGCAAAGACCTTCTTGTGTCAAGCCAAACAGGTTCTGGTAAAACTGCTGCATTCTTACTTCCTACGTTAAATGCGTTGGCAAACCAAGATACATTAGTACCGTTTAAAGACCGTATGAAAGCGGTTACTCAACCGAATATTTTGGTGATTTCACCGACTCGTGAATTGGCACAACAGGTATGTCAAGACGCGATTGCATTTGTACGTCACATGAAAGGTGTTCGTATTGCGGCAATCATGGGCGGTATGCCTTTCGGTAAGCAAATTCAACAGTTAAAAGGCGCGCAAGTTGTTGTTGCAACTCCAGGTCGTCTACTTGACTTGGTGAATCGTCGTCAAATCAAATTGGATAAAGTTGACGCGTTAATCGTCGATGAAGCTGACCGTATGCTTGACCTAGGTTTCTCTGAAGACTTAGAAGCAATTGGTGAATTGGCTGCAAACCGCAAACAAACTCTTATGTTCTCTGCGACTTTTGCACCACGTATCATTACACTTGCAGAACGCATGATGAATGATCCAATGCGTATTTCGATCGAAACTGGTCACTCTACAAATACTGATATTACTCAGACTTTGCATTGGACTGACGGTTTCGAGCACAAGAAAAAACTTCTTACTCACTGGTTGAACGAAGAAGACGTTGATCAAGCAGTAGTATTTGCGTCAACTCAAGAAGACACAGATATGTTGGCTGAAGAACTTGCTGAAGCAGGTCTATCAGTTGTAGCACTTCACGGTGCTATGCCACAAACTGTTCGTAACCGTCGTTTACGCAGCATCCGTGAAGGTCGTGCGAAGATCTTGGTTGCAACTGACGTTGCAGCGCGTGGTCTTGACGTACCAACTATTTCACACGTAATTAACTTCGGTCTTCCAATGAAGAATGAAGACTATGTACACCGTATCGGTCGTACAGGTCGTGCGGGTCGTACTGGTAAAGCCATTACTTTGGCGACTTACCGTGAACGCGGTAAAATCCGTGCTTTAGAAGACTTCCTTGATGCGCGTCTAAACGTATCTGAAATTGAAGGTCTTGAGCCATCTCCACCTCCTGCACGTGGTAGCCGTGATGGCGCTGGTCGCGGTCGTGGCCGTGATGGCGGTCGTCGTGATGGCGGTCGTGGTGGTTTCGGTGGTGGTCGTCGTTTTGAAGGCGAAAGCAACTTCAAACGTCGTGAAGGCGGTGATGATCGTCCACGTCGTAGCTTCGATGACAAACCTCGTGGCGAACGTCCAGCATTTGGCGAAGATCGTCCACGTCGTGACTTTGGTGATCGTCCAGCTCCACGTCGTGAAGGCGGTTTCGGTGATCGTCCACAACGTTCGTTTGATGACCGTCCAAAGCGTGACTTCGGTGATCGTCCAGCTCCACGTCGTGAAGGTGGTTTTGGTGACCGTCCTCGCTCTAATGATGACAACCGTGGCAACCGTGTAGATTACAAACCAGCTCGTGAAGGTGGTTATGGTGATCGTCCAAAACGTGATTTTGGTGATCGTCCAGCTCCACGTCGTGAAGGTGGTTTTGGTGATCGTCCACAACGTTCGTTTGATGATCGTCCAAAGCGTGACTTCGGTGATCGTCCAGTACGTCGCAACTTTGATGACAAGCCACGTGGTGAACGTTCGTTCGGTGGTGAAGATCGTCCACGTCGTAAATTTAACGACTAATTCAGTCGCTAGATGAAGATAAAAAACCGGTAGAAATACCGGTTTTTTTTATGCATTGAGTTTTTTGCTTTTTAACGTAAAATGTCTACTAAATCATGTTTTGTCAGGGTTATGATAATTATTAATATGAAAAGCTTAACTCTTCGATCTCAATTGATAGAGGTGTATATGCCATATATCGCATTGACTTTGATTTTATGTAATATTATCTATTATTTATACAGTCTTTTTAATTAATCAATGCACCTGGCTCAAGCTTAAGTGCATATTTTTATTACAAAAAATACGAAATAATCCATTGTTGTCATTTTTTATGATATTAAACCACCTTTTTCAACTGCTAACATTTTGAACTTCGTTCCTTTATAGTATGCATGCTGAAAAAATGCAGGAATAAACTCAGCTATGAAAAATCAAACAGCGCGAGATACTCAATCTCTGATTGAAGTCAAGAATCTGAGCTTCAAGCGGGGTGAGCGCGTGATTTATGACGACGTGAGTTTAAATATTCGTCGTGGGCAGATTACCGCCATTATGGGGCCATCCGGTACTGGTAAAACCACCTTATTAAGATTGATTGGTGGGCAGCTGGTTCCTGAGCACGGTCAGGTTTTATTGGACGGCAAAGATATTGCCACGATGTCACGTTCCGAACTTTTTTCAGCACGTGCACGGATGGGTATGTTGTTTCAGAGCGGTGCTTTGTTTACCGATATGAGCGTGTATGAAAATGTCGCATTTCCGATTCGGGCACATACCAAATTGCCAGAACATCTGATTAAGGAAATCGTGGCACTGAAACTGGAATCAGTCGGTTTACGTGGTGCAGAACAGATGATGCCATCTGAGCTATCCGGTGGTATGAACCGACGCGTGGCTTTGGCCCGTGCGATTGCGCTAGATCCTGAGCTGATCATGTACGATGAACCGTTTGCCGGACAGGATCCGATTGTGATGGGCGTTTTGACTCGTCTGATCCGTTCATTACGTGAAGCACTGGACTTGACCACGATTATTGTCTCGCATGATGTTGCAGAAACTTTATCGATTGCGGACTACATCTATGTGGTCGCAGAAGGCAAAATTCAGGGCGAGGGCACACCGGCAGAGCTAAAAGCGCATCCGTCTGCCTTTGTACAGCAATTCTTGACCGGTTCTGTCGAAGGTCCAGTGGATTATCAGTTTAGTCATCGGGCTTATTTAAGTGATGAGGTACGTTCATGAATGCAATTGCCGCATTAGGTAGACGCGTTATTGAACGTGTACAGGGGATTGGGGTCGCGACCCTGATGCTGTTGCAGATTTTATTTTCCATGCCGACCTGGCTTGGCGTAAAGCTGTTTATTTATCAGATGTATCGGGTTGGGGTATTGTCCCTGCTGATTATTGTGGTTTCTGGCCTGTTTATTGGTGCCGTGCTTGGTTTGCAGATGTTTAGCATCTTGTCGACCTTTGGTAGTGAGTCGATGCTAGGAACAGCGGTCGCGTTGACCTTGCTGCGTGAACTGGCACCTGTGGTCGCTGCTTTGCTATTTGCAGGACGTGCCGGTTCAGCCTTGACTGCGGAAATTGGCCTGATGAAAGCTACTGAACAATTGTCCAGTATGGAAATGATCGGTGTCGATCCATTGAAGCGGGTAATTTCGCCGCGTCTTTGGGCAGGGATTTTTAGCTTGCCAATGCTTTCCGTCATCTTTGCCGCAGTCGGCATTATGGGCGGCAAAATGGTCGGGGTGGATTTCCTGGGAGCCGATGAAGGCGCTTATTGGAGCGGCATGGAAAGCAGCGTGCAATTCTATAAAGATGTCTTAAATGGCACCATTATTAAAAGTTTTGTATTCGCATTAATTTGTACCTGGATTGCGGTGTATCAAGGCTATGCCTGTGTCCCGACATCGGAAGGTATTGCAACTTCTACAACGCGTACAGTCGTGTATTCTTCACTGTGCGTTTTAGGCTTTGATTTTGTGTTGACTGCGGTCATGTTCGGAGGTGTTTAATGAAATCACGTACTAGTGAGCTGGCCGTTGGTGTTTTTGTTATTTTGTTTGGTATTGCCTTATTTTTCCTGGCGATGCGTGTCAGTGGTCTGGTCGGACACAATATTTCCGACAGCTATAAAATGACGGCAACGTTTGAAAATGTAAATGGCATCAAGCCACGTGCCAAAGTCGCTTTAAGTGGAGTGAAAGTAGGACAGGTCGATGACATTACCTTAGATCCTGTAACGCGTCTGGCGACCGTGCATATGACCCTGGATGGCTCATTGACCTCGTTTAATGCTGAACAATTAAAGCAAGTTCAGCAGGAAGCACTGGAAGAGTTACGTTATAGTTCGGACTATACGGCTGCTACCCCTGCGCAACAAAAAGACATGGAAAAACAACTGTTAGCTAACATGAAATCCATCACCAATATTGATGAGGATGCTTATATTATGGTAGCGACCAATGGGTTATTGGGTGAAAAATACCTGAAAATTATTCCAGGTGGTGGTCTGAACTATTTGCAGCGCGGTGATCAGATTGCCAATACCCAAGGCACCATGGAAATTGAAGATTTAGTGACGAAGTTCATTACTGGCGGTGCCGGTAAATCGTCGGATAGTCAAGAAACTGCCCCAGAACAGGCGACAGTTTCAGAATCGACTGATGCAGAACCTGCATTTGTTGAATAATAGATTGAGGAGATTTCAGTGAAAACTTTAGTAAAACAAACGCTTGCAGCAAGCATTCTTTCCACAATGGTTGCTGGTACAGTGTTTGCTGCACCGTCTGAAGCACCACCTGCTTTTATTAAAAAAGTGGCAGATGGTTTGATTGAGCGCCTCAAAGCTGATAATGCAAAATTGCAGAACAATCCGGCGCTGGTAAAAGCGATTGTCCGCCAGAATCTGGATCCATACATTGATTCACAGTCTTTCACGCGTATTGTGATGGGGACTTATGCGACGAACCAGTATAGTACTGCTGCACAGCGCGCACAGTTTGAAAAGAATTTCCGTGAAACGCTCATTGAAAATTATGGTTCTGCATTTTCCAAGTTCAGCAATCAGACCTATAGCGTACGTCCATACAAGGCTAGCAATAGCAAAAACCCTGTTGTAACCATCGACTTTAATAATAAAGGCGAAAAAATTCCGGTAGCGTTTCAGCTGGTGGACAAAGGTTCACAATGGAAAATCCGCAACATCAATGTATCAGGTATTGATCTAGGTTTGCAATTCCGTAACCAGTTTGCTGCGACAGTCAAACGTAATGGCGGTAACATAGATAAAGCTATTGCTAACTTCAAACCGGATGCAGAAGCTGCAATCGACAAGAAATAATCAGATAGGTGAGCCGTGATTGTATTCAAGGATCAGGAATTGCAGGTTTCAGGCAAGATTGACTATGCTAATGCGCAGGACTATTACTTAGATGGTCTGCGTGTGGTTCAGTCACAGAGCAAGTTTCCGCTTGTGGTTAATCTAGCTGGGCTTGAAAGTGGTAGTACTTTGGCTTTGGCAGTATTGGTGCGCTGGTTGCGCCAGACGCCTCAAGCGCAAGGACTACAGTTTAAAGCTGTCCCTGCTAAAATGATGAATATCATTCAGGCCTGTCATTTACAGGATGATTTACAGATCATTCAGTAAATAAAAAAAATAAAAAAGCACCGAAAGGTGCTTTTTTTATTGTTGATACATTTTAAAAGTAAATTCCTTCCTTTATCAAAAGGAGGTTAGGAAGGATTAAAATATGACCTCACCCTAACCCTCTCCTAAAAGGAGAGGGAACTTCCTCTCTAAATTTATGGATAGAAATGATATTTTTAAAAACTACTATCTCAATAAATATTGGAAGTCCTCTCTCCCTATGGGAGAGAGTTAGAGAGAGGGTGAAGAAATTAAATCCACTTCTTCCATCTAAAGTAAATCAATGGCCCGATCAAAAAGCCGATCAAAATAATACTGACCATAACGAAGCTCATGGAGCCTTGTGCAAAAGGCAGAACTTCGGTATTCATGCCATAAATACTGGCAATGAGCATCGGCGGTGCAAGCATACTTGGCAGGATCGAGAATCGACGAATCGTATCGTTCTGTTCCGTGTTAATGAATCCGGACGTGGTATCGAGCAGGAAGCGCACTTTCTGGAACAGGAAGGCATCATGCTCCACCAGCGAGCGCACATCTTCACTGAGTTCTCGGATATCTGCATCATAAATATGACTGCCCAAGGCGCGTGGACGAGACAGGAAAGTCAGAACACGACGTAAATCGATCAGACAGAGCTGCGCTTTACCAAGCATATCTTCCAGTTGAGCTAGCCGGGTAATCATGTCATCCAGATCGAGAATCTGCTCGCGATGGCGGTTATTCAACACTTCAGTTGAATATTTCTCTAAATCTTTATGTACATCTTCCAGAATGTCGGCCAGCTCATCCAGTTTGGCTTCGAGCAGGCCCAATAAAATCCAGGTCGGATCTTTATAATCGATTTCATAATCATTGCGGCGCGCACGGGCACGGAAGGCACGAAAGGCCACCAGCTTTTCGCCACGCAAGGTAAAAAGACGGTCCTTATGCAGAATGAATGCTACGGTTTGTACCGTCGCCAGCATGCTGGATTCATCTTCGTTTTCATTCTCGACCTGATAGTTTTTATTTTTGGTTAAAAAATAGGTGCTGATATGCAAAATACCGTCATCATCACGGTAAAATCGGGCACTAGAGGAGATATCTTCCAGCGATTTTAAGGTCGGTAAGTTTTGCGCATAGGCATCTAGAATCCATTGCTGCTCTTCTTGTGAAGGTGCAATCAGATCAAGCCATACTAAATCTGGATGCAGGTCGAAATCACCATTAATCGTGATATCTTCTAAGCTACCGCGCTCTGTGGCGTAAAAGGCTTCAAGCATGCTGTCTTTTCTCCCTGGCGCAGTATGTGAATTGGAATGGGTGTATTTTAGACAAGGAATTGAATAAAAACACTGATATTAAGCAGTTATTTTTGGAAAAAGCGCGCTTGCAGCGATTTCGTACAATATAGCGTCAATTGGAGAGTGAAATGATGAATTCTATTGCAATTTTTTGTGGTTCAGCACTGGGCTCGGATCCTCTCTATGCCCAGATTGCCGAAAAGGTTGGTCAGACCTTGGCAGAAAGGCATCAGACGCTGGTCTATGGCGGTGGTCGCTCCGGTTTAATGGGCATTGTTGCTGATAGTGCTTTGGCTGCTGGTGGCAAGGTGATTGGTGTAATTCCAAGACAGCTGGTCAATCGTGAACTGGCGCATCCGCATATTACCGAGCTATTTGTGGTCGATAATATGCATGAACGTAAAACCCGCATGTCGGAACTGGCCCAGGGATTTATTGCCATTCCGGGTGGTGCCGGAACCCTAGAGGAAATTTTTGAACAATGGACCTGGGCACAGTTGGGAATTCATAAAAAGCCTTGTGCTTTTTTAAATGTAGATGGTTTCTATGATGATTTACTCAAATTTATCTATATGACGACTGAGAAAGGTTTTACCAAAGCGCGCTTTAGCGATGCTTTAATTGTGAGTGATAATCTGGATGATATTTTGCGCCAGTTTGAAAGTTATCAGCCACCTGAAGCGAAATGGGGTATGGCCGATCAGACCGATCTTGTAAAATAAGCTGTCCACAGCATGATTTGTAGAAAATAAATGAACGTGATTACGGTGGCTGCAGCCATTATTTTAAATGAAGCGCAGCAACTGCTGGTGGTTCGCAAAAAAGGGACATCCTGCTTTATGCAGGTTGGTGGCAAGCTGGAGCCAAATGAAGCACCAGAAGCAACGATGTTGCGTGAAATTCAGGAAGAAATTGGCACACAGGCGCAGATTCAGCAATTCATTGGGCGTTTTGAAACCCAGACGGCAAATGAACCTGATCATCAACTGGTGAGTTATGTCTATTGGGTAAGTCTAGATCAAGCGCCAAAAATTGAAGCGGAAATTGCCGAAATGAAATGGGTCGATCTGGATGAAAAAGAGCTACGACTCGCACCCTTGACCACTGAAATTGTGATTCCTTGGGTGAAGTCGCAGTTACTCGCCCAAGCTTAAATTTTCAGATTTGAGCACCTGCCAGACAGGCTGCATAAACTTTTTGACAGCCCAGTTGTTCAAGTGTTTGGCTCAGTGCTCGAATCGAGCTGCCGGTCGTCACCACATCATCAATAATCAGCACCCGACGGTAACGCAGCTTGGAAATGGTACGGATCTGGAATTGTGATTGGATGTCTTCAATCCGCTCCAGCCGGCTTAGGCCCTTTTGCGAGTGTTGTTTCATTCGTCGAACAGGTTGCCAGATGGGTACATTCAACTGTTTTGCCACATGTTTGGCCAGCACTAGAGATTGATTATAACCGCGCTCGGCCAGACGCTCATTCGAGATCGGCATCGGTACTATCGCACTGACTTTAGGCAGGTCTAAACTTAACAGCACACCTGCCAGTAAATTTTGCAAATGCAGTTTCTGTTCATATTTAAACAGTTGAATCAAACGATCCATCGGGTAGGCATAGTCGCAGGCAATCTGGAACTGCATTTCCTGCCGTTGAATGGTTTGATGTGCCCAGGGTAATTGTCGCCAGCAATCTTTACAAACTGAATGAATGGTTTGATGATCGGTCAGACACAGCTGGCAGGGCTGTAAGCGGGTCAGCCAGGATTTTCCATGTTCCAGTAATTTAAACATAGGCATAGCGCGGTGCTTCCGGTAGCCAGCGTTGCAATAATGCCTCGGCCTGATCGGGATAATCCTTGAGCATCTGCTGGGCCACATAATGTGCCTGATTGAGCAGGTGATCATCACGTTCAAGTTTGGCCACACGGAAATTCATGTCGCCAGTCTGTTTGGTCCCGAGTAGTTCTCCCGGCCCACGCAATTCTAGGTCTTTCTCGGCAATCATAAAACCATCATTGGTTTCACGCATGATTCTTAAGCGTTCCTGACCATTTTGCGACAGCGGATGTTTGTACAGTAGGGCACAGAAACTGGCTTTGGCACCACGGCCGACCCGACCGCGTAGCTGATGCAGTTGAGATAAGCCCAGACGTTCAGCATTTTCAATCACCATAATGGATGCATTCGGAACATCCACACCGACCTCAATTACGGTAGTGGCAATCAGCAGCTGTAATTCATTATTTTTAAACTGCTGCATTACCGCCTGTTTTTCATCTGCTTTCATCTTGCCATGTACCAGTCCGATATTCAGCGCAGGAAAGCGTTCCCGAATTTCAGCAAAAGTCGCTTCTGCGGCCTGAGCATCTAGGGTTTCGGACTGTTCGACCAGGGTGCAGACCCAATAGGCCTGCTTGCCTTCGGCACAGTTGCTGGCAATCCGTTGCAAGACTTCTTCGCGCCGGTCTAATGGAATGGTCACGGTCTGAATCGGGGTGCGGCCCGGTGGCAGCTCGTCAATCACCGAGGTATCCAGATCTCCATAGGCCGACATGGCCAGTGTGCGTGGAATCGGAGTCGCAGTCATCACCAGTTGATGCGGTGACATACCATCTAGACCTTTATTTCTGAGTGCAAGACGTTGATCCACACCAAAGCGATGCTGTTCATCAATAATCACCAGACCCAGTTTGGCAAACTCGACATTTTCCTGAAATAGGGCATGCGTCCCGATGACTAGATGAGCGCTGCCATCCCGAATCACCTGTTCCGCTGCGGCGCGAGCTTTACCTTTCTGCTTGCCGGAAAGCCAGGCTACATTTAAGCCCAAAGGCTCAAACCAGCGTTTAAAGTTCAGATAATGCTGCTCGGCCAGAATCTCGGTAGGCGCCATCAATGCAACTTGCCAGCCTTCCTCTAACGCATGGCAGGCCGTTACACCGGCCACCAGTGTTTTACCCGCGCCGACATCGCCTTGCACCAGACGCAACATCGGTTTATTGCTTGTTAAATCCTGTGCAATTTCTCTGGATACACGTTTTTGCGCAGCGGTCATTTCAAACGCCAGACTGGCTAAAAGCTGTTTGGCATAGGTCTGACTGGGCGCAAATGAAGGCGCTTCGACCTGCTGGATGAAGGCCCGACGTGTCAATAGGCTGATCTGATGCGCTACCAGTTCTTCAAAGATCAGGCGCTGCTGTGCAGGATGTGAGCCTTGTGCTAGTTGCAGCATATTGGCATTGACTGGCGGGTGATGGATATATTCCAGTGCCTGTTTCAGCGCATAACCATTGCTAAATTTTGCTGGCAGCAATTCAGGCAGATGATCGCTGTATTGAGCCAAGGCCTGCTGAATATAATCCCGTATTTTTGGCTGGGTCAGGCCTTCAGTCGCCGGATAAATTGCCGTAAGCTGGGTTTGAGGTAAAGGTGTGTCCTCAGTAATGACTTGCAGTTCGGGATGATACATTTCCAGACCGCGCGCACCAACCCGCACTTCACCAAAAATTCTTAAACGGTTACCCAGTTTGCAGCGGTCAGTAATGCCTTTATAAATATGATAAAAACGTAAAGTGACTTTGCCAAAATTATCATCTAGCAGCACAGCCATGGATTTGCGTTTGCCAGGGGGGAAATCCACACCTTTAACGATGCCTTCCAGCAGATAGCTGCGTCCCACGCTCAATTGATTCATAGGAATGATCGTGCTACGGTCTTCATAGTCACGTGGTAGATGAAAAAGCAAATCATCAGTATTGAAGATATTTAGTTTTTCGAGTAATGCAGCGGCGGCATTGCCAACGCCTTGTAACTGATGGACTGCAGCCATGTCCCCTCAACCAGATTTGTGATTCGGTGCTCAATGCATATTTTATTTATCGGTTATGGTAAAACATCCCGACGTGTGGCTAAACAACTATTTGAGCAAGGTCATCAAATTAGCACAATTAGCCAGAGTCCCAAAACAGATTCATTCGCAACTCATCTGATTCAGGATGTGCATCAACTGAATTTAACAGCAGTTCCTCCGATTGACTGGGTCTATGTATTACTTAGTCCAAAACAAAGTACGGTTGAAGGCTATCAGCAGACTTATCTGGATTCGGTTCAACCTATTGTGGCTGCCTTGAAACAGCATCCGGTGAAGCGGATTATGGTGGTGTCATCGACACGAGGATATGGGCAAAATTCCGGTGAAATCGTAGATGACGAAACTGAAATTCACCCGAATGATACTCAGGGCAAAATCTTGCAGCAGATGGAGCAGGCTTATTTCACTGCTTATCCTGAGCAATCTACCATCATTCGTCCGAGCGGCATTTACGGTACTTCAGTAATACGCCTGCAGAAAATGGCCGCCTCGATGACGAGTTATCCTAATCTGCACTGGTCCAACCGGATTCATATTGAAGATTTATCACGTTTCTTATCACATATGATTCACGTGGAACATCCTGAAAGGTCTTATATTGTGACTGATAACCGGCCAAAATTAATGCATGAAATATTGCAATGGTTCCAACAACAGATGGGACTTCCTTTGCTGCAAGTAGAAAGCGAGCAGGTGACAGGTAAGAAACTTTATGCGACTCGAATGCAGAAAATGGGATTTGAGTTAGAGCATCCAGATTGTTATGAGGATTATTTGGAGTTAATGAAAAAATAAATCCAGTAGATTGAAGTTCTTCCTCCCTCTGGGAGGAGGTTAGGAGGAGGGCTTTTTGAAATTACCTCTCCCTAGCCCTCTCCTGAAAGGAGAGGGAATAAAAAGCCTTACTTCTTTTTCCGCTTCGCGCGTTTCTTGGCTTGTTCAGCCGCAACTGCATCCAAAGCTTCTTTCAACTCTTCATCCGTAAAGTCGGTGATGTGATGCAGCATCTGCAACTTCACTTCATCCAGTACCAAATGTGCATACTGCGCCACATTGGTCAGCTGTTCATCAAAAACAATCGCATTGTCTTCATTGGTACATAGATAACCTTTTTGGGTTAATACCTTAATAAAGCTTTGGAATAAGGCTTTATCGAAGAACTCTGGCGAGTTGAACTCGTACAGCACAGACAGGCGCTGACCGACCAGATAACTGAGCTCTTCAACCTGACGGGTCGAGATATTGCCAGAACCACGCTGGGTAATCAGTGCCAAAGTCATGTAATAACGTTCCAGACTTTGAGTCACAGGTGCAGCCAGAACTTCGAGCTGATGATGCGCTTCCGTATTCGGTGCAGGTGCAATCAGGTTTTCGCCATCTTGCGTGATCAGTTTCGAGGCAATTAAGCTATCAATATGGGCATTGACCTGATTTTGAATCTCATCTTCATGCCATTTTAAAAATAGCTCAGCTTTGAGGAACGGATATAGGGTGCTGCTGATATTGATCACATCATGACGGCGGATGGTGCCGTTATGTTCAGTCAGGGCTGCAATCAGGGATGGCAATATAAAAGTATGCACAATATTATTACGGAAGTAAGTTAGCAGAACCGCCTGATTATCCTCAATCGCAATAATATCTCCCAGTACATGCTTCACCCGTTTGATCAGTTTCAGCTTCATTGCATAGGCAATTATTTCTTTGCCTGACAGCGGTGTAACCTGCATGCGTTCATCATAAGGCAGGGCGGTGAGCAAGGTGCGATAGGTATCCAGCTGTTTGATACAGATTTCTTCATCCAGCGTATGTTTTGGCGTGGCCAGCAAGATTAAAGATAATAACGATACCGGATTGATCACGACTGCACTGTTAATATTTTCCAGAATAGCCTGTGCAGAGCTATTCACCGCGTCAGAAACCGCTTGTGGAACCGGATCATCGTTCTTTTCGATCTTGATATTTTCTGCACCATGCTGTTTCAGGATATCATCCAGAAATACCGGTTTACCAAAGTTCAGGTGCACCTTGCCAAAAATACGTTCAATCTTGCGCAGGGTTTTCAAAATACCAAAAATAGACTCGGCTTCTTTTGGCTTACCACTCATCTCACCGACATAGGTACCACCTTCCATTAGGCGTTCATAGCCGATATAGGTCGGTACAAATACAATCGGTTTGGACTTGCCACGTAAATGACCATGCACGGTCATTGCCAGCATGCCCGTTTTAGGTGGCAGCAAACGACCGGTACGTGAGCGACCGCCTTCAATAAAGTATTCCAGCGGGGTATTACGTGATAGCACGCTATACAGATATTCTTTAAATACCGTAGTGTACAGTGCATTGCCACGGAAAGTACGGCGAATAAAGAAGGCACCACCACCACGTAAAATCTGACCGACAAAAGGCATATTGAGGTTATCGCCCGCAGCAATATACGGCACCATCAAGCCACGGCGATAGATCACATAAGACAATAATAAATAGTCAATGTGACTGCGGTGACATGGGGTATAGACAATTTCATAATCCTTGGCCAATTCACGCACGGTACTGAAATTATGGACTTCTACGCCGTCATAAAGCTGGGTCCATAAGCGGGTCAGGGCTTTATCGGCAAAACGTACAGTAGAATGAGAATAATCGGAAACGATTTCGTTCAGATAACCGATGGCGCGACGTTCAGACTCCAGCATCGAGATTTTGCTGCGAATACTGTCATTGCGAATCGCCGCCTGTACATCTGGCGACTTGATCAGGCCATGCATGACATTACGGCGGTCGGACAGATCCGGCCCGAGAATGACTTCACGCTGACCATCCAGGTAATCATTTAAAGTGCTGACAATATAAGTTGCTGGCGCTGAATTTGGATGCGTCTCTTTGGCAAAGTTAATCAAGGTGCGTAAAGATTGCGGTTCATGAAACTCTAAATAAGACTGGCGACCATGCAGGCCGATATTGACCAGTTGTTTGACCCGGCTTGGCGTAGACCAAGTATCGGTAAATAAAAGCTTAAACCAGGAATCTTCTTTCTCAGGTTCACGTCCCCAAAGTACTGTTACCGGAACCAGTTCGACATCCAGCTCAGGATGCTGTTCCAGGATTTCAATCAGACGTAACAGGCGTGGCGGGAAAGCATGCGGGGGAGAACTCAACAGGTTATTTTCATCATGATGCTGTAAAAACAGTACCGATGCTTTTTCCTTATTATTGCCCAGTTGCATTGGATCAAGTGCAGCCGGCAATTTTAAGCGTCGCGTTTCTGCATCGACAACCAGTGCATTACTACGCGAATGGTTCTGTAAAACGTAGCAGACCAGTTTCTGCGATTCTGCTGCAGTCTGATCAGATTCAGGCGCTGTCACTTCACTTGGTACTTCCCCAAGAACATGAGGGGTAACCACAAGATCAAGTAACTTACTTGAAAGCTTGCGATACATTTGACCAAAGCCATTCTTGGACATAGCTGCTCCTAATTTTACTGACCAAAACCACAGGACTTCTGAGGGAATTTATTTTGCGGGTTTCTAAAGCGAAACAATATATCTTTTTTTAACAACTTCAACAGAAGTGCTTCAATTTTAGCGTGAAAGCAGGTGCTTTTCCTAGTCACTTATGACATCAGTATGACAGAACAATCATACAAACTTTAGAGTTTCGGTCTGATTTTGTGGCAGAATATTCCAGATCAATTATTTAGATCCGTTTTTCCGTTTTGGATATCTCCAATATTACATAGGTTGCTTATGAATGCCTTAACACAGGAACTGGTCGAGCTGCTCAGCTTAGAAAAGTTAGAAGAAAACATTTTCCGGGGAATCAGCCGGAATCTGGTAGGCAAGCGCGTGTTCGGTGGGCAGGTTTTAGGGCAGGCACTACGCGCCGCGTCTTATACCACAGATCGTCCGGCACATTCATTACATGCCTATTTTCTATTTGGCGGGGATGTCAATGCACCGATTATTTATGAAGTGGATCGTATCCGTGACGGCAAGAGCTTTGTCAGCCGTCAGGTGCGCGCTATTCAGCATGGCCGTACCATTTTCATGTGTATGGTGTCTTTCGCGCATCAGGAAGAGGGCCTGAATTACCAGATTTCAGAGCCTGAATATCCACCGGCAGAAAGCCTGAAAAATGAAGCAGAGCTGATCAAGCAGATTATTGAGTTTATTCCGGAAAATGTTCGTGCATCTTTCACTCGTGATCGTCATGTGGAAATTCGTCCGGTCAATCCGCAAAATCCATTCCAGCCTCAACCTGAAGCACCGTCTTATGCACACTATATCCGTACGCATGACCGTATTGCTGCAGAAGTCGATCAGATCTCCTTGCATCAGGCCATTGCTGCTTTCTATTCTGACTTTACCTTGATGACCACGGCGCTTCGTCCACATGGTCTGAGTTATATTTCGCCAAGCTTACAATGTGCCAGTATTGACCATGCCATGTACTTCCATAAACCATTCCGTGCGGATGAATGGATGCTTTACGATATGGATGCCACCCAGAGCGCCAGTTCGCGCGGCCTGAATTTTGGCCGGATGTGGCAGAACGGCGAGCTGGTCTGCAGTACCTCTCAGGAAGGTCTGATCCGCTTACGTGAAATCGAAACACAATAAGTTTGTAGTCTGTCAAAAAGCCGAATCCTAGATTGGGTTTTTTGTTTTTAAGCCGGATGAAAAAGGCCATTTGATGCCATGCTTCAACCATGCGTTTATAAAATATTACTCGATTCTATAGACACTGCATGGCATAGTGCGGCTTAAGATCAATATTAAAAATGCATGAAAAGATGAGCTTAAATACGCAAATTTTAACTGCCGCCGTATTGGGGGTGCTGTTTGGATTTCTATTGACGATATTTCCGCAGACCTCATTTTTTGATATCAGCTTATATGGCATCGGCATCGTCAGCAGTATTTTTATTGGCTTGTTAAAAATGCTGTTAGTGCCGCTGATTTTTAGCTCGATCGTGGTCGGCGTATCCAATCTGCAGGCGGGTGGGCAGCTAAGCCGCACCTGGAAAATTACCCTGATGTGCTGTGTGACCACCACTACCTTGGCACTTATTTTAGGTCTGGCGTGTGCGCATCTGTTTGATGTCGGTAAGGGTGTGGATGTGCTGATGTTCCAGGATGCCATGGCACAACATCAAACACCGGATACGCTGACGCCTTCTTCTTTCTTTACCAACTTTATTCAAAATACCTTGATCAATCCCTTTAAAGCATTTTCGGATGGCAATGTCTTGGCGGTGGTAGTCTTTGCGCTATTTGTTGGTGTGGCACTGGTTGCGGGAGGAGATAAATTTCGTACCGTGCGCAAGCTGAGTCACCAGTTTTTCGAAATCATGATGTTGATGATTGGCTGGGTAATGAAACTGGCACCACTCGGTATTTTTGCCTTATTGGCCAAATTAATTGCCACTGAAGATGTTTCGGTTCTTAGTCGTCTGGCTGAATTCGCTGCGGTAGTCACCGGTACGACGATTTTTCATGGCATCGTGGTCTTGCCTTTATTGCTATGGATTTTCGGCAAGATGGATCCGGTCACGTTCTTTAAAGGCACACGTGCTGCCTTGATTACTGCCTTTGCCACCAGTTCCAGTTCGGCCACCATGCCCCTGTCGATGAAATGCGCACAGGAAAATTTAGGGGTACGCCCACATACCGCAGGCTTTGTAATTCCACTTGGGACCCAGTTAAATATGGATGGTACGGCGCTGTATGAAGCAGCTGCAGCTCTGTTTATTGCCAATTTAATGGGGCTGGATCTGAGTCTGGGGCAGCAACTGGTGGTCTGCGCGACTGCGATGATTGCATCCTTAGGTGCACCGGGGATTCCGAGTGCCGGTATGGTGACTATGATTATGGTCTTGCAATCGGTAGGTTTGCCTGCCGAGGCAATTGCCATTCTGTTGCCGATCGACCGTTTACTGGATACCGTACGTACAGTGGTGAATGTTCAGGGAGATATGATGATCAGCGTGGTGGTGGACCGGCATACGCGTGAACCCGATCTTCAAGCTACAGATAGCTAAAACATTTAAAAAAATAAAAAAAAAGCAGGTATTTGACCTGCTTTTTTATTTGTACGTTGAGTTTTAATAAATCAAGAATGATCACAGATCATTTAGGTGATATGGTCTTAATCCGCTGAACGCTTATTCTGATTTAGCTCATCTGCCGCTTTAAGCTCGGATTGATCCTGCTCAAGCAATTCCAGCGGTTCTTCAGCTTCATTTAAATCATGAGTCGATACTTCAGCATGCTCAGAATCAGCTTCACTAAGCTCGAGCTCTTCAAGCGGTTCATCAGATTCATTCAAATCATGCGCTGATGCTTCCGGAATGCTGTCCAGATCATATTCAGATGCTTGATCTAAGGTAAAGTTCAAACGGCCACCCATGACGCTGGCCAGTTCTTCTAAACCTTGTTTGTTCATGGAGGAAAACAGTTGAATCGAGAAATCCAGCTTCATCTTTTTCAATGCCGCTTTGACTTCCTGCAAGGCTTTGGATGCAGGACCACGGTTTAGTTTGTCAGATTTGGTCAATAACACATGCACGAATAACTGGCGGGAATAAGCCCATTCCAGCATCATTACATCAAAGTGTTGCAGGGGATGACGGATATCCATCAACAATACCAGGCCTTGCAAGCTTTGACGGTGAATCAGGTAATTTTCCAGTTCTTTTTGCCAGACCAGTTTCATTTTTTCAGGCACAGCCGCATAACCATAACCGGGTAAGTCGACCAGACGCTGATCCGGATTACCCAGGCTGAAAAAGTTGATCATCTGGGTACGGCCAGGTTTTTTCGATGCACGTGCCAACTGTTTCTGGTTGGTCAGGGCATTAATCGCACTAGACTTACCCGCATTCGAGCGGCCGGCAAAAGCAATTTCATAGCCTGTATCTTCTACACAAAGACTGAGTTTGGGTGCACTCATTAAAAATTCGGCTTTGCGTAGCCAGTTGAGTGCGCGCACAGAATATTCAGTAATGGCAGAATCAACTTTTTTCTCGTAGCTGATCTTTTGCTTAGGCGCATGGGCTGTCTTACTGTTTTTGGATTTTCCTCTGCTGTGGTGCATAACTCAACTTCAATAAATGATCTACAATGAAACATTATAAAGGAAGTCGCACAGGCAAGCGAACTTTGCCGCAAGAATAAGTCACAAGACCTGACCCGGAAGACTTTAAAGATTAATCAGGCCGATCGGAGAATTTGTACTGAAACGCGCATTTCGTGGCCTAATCACATCTTTAAGCACATATTGGTCCAGACTGCTATAAAACTGTTCCACCGCATCATCTAAAATACCTTTTAAACCACAGGTCGGACGTAATACGCAGGGTGGGCTATTGCATTCCACTACATTGCTGTCGCGTTGCAGGATCCGCACAATCTGTCCCAGCTGGAGGTTCAGGCTGGCCGGATTTAAACGTATGCCGCCACCTTTACCACGTGTGGTAATCAGCCACTCCTGTTTCGCCATAAAATGCACGATTTTCATGGCATGATTTTGTGAAACCTGTAATCGCTCGGCAAGTTCTGCAATGGTATAGGGGAGATCACGTGGCTGTGCGACATACATCAGAATCCGAAGCGCATAGTCAGTGAATTTATTGAGTTGCATAACGTCAACAGCTAGAAAATGAAAGAATTGAATGTTAAAAGCTCCACGAATGGAGCTTTTAATCAGAATCTGATGCTAGTCTAAACCGTTTTGGTAATTAAAGCTTGAGCGGGGCAGACACTTCAACTACATCACCAACTTTGTAGTGGTCGATCAGTGTCTGTGCAACCGAGAATGCGGTTGGATTTTCTTCCGCTTTCACAGTAATTTGATATTGCTCGTTTTGAGCCTGATCAAAGCTAAACTGTTGTGGTTGACGAATGTGCTGTTCAGGCACCTGTACACGTACTGAAATATGTTCACCGGCTTCAGCACTTGCAATCGCTGCACCATCTTTAGCTTTAAGTGTAAAGATTTTACCTGCGTCGGTATCATTCACTGCTGCTACTTCAAATTCGCGCCAGCCCGCCCAGCCACCATTTTCAGAAGCTAGGGTGGCATATTTAGATTTTTCCACACCAATCAAAATATCTGCCAGTTGCATATACGCTTCTTTCCAGGCTGCAATCAGGTCTGAGTCCATGGGTACATCTAAAACTTCGCTGATCGAGTGCAACAGATTCTCACCGACAATCGCATATTGATCCGGTTGAATATCCAGGCTGACATGTTTAGTGGTAATGCGTTCGATGGCTTTGGCCAAAACGCCCGGATTGGTAATGTTTTCGGCATAGGCAAGTACTGCGGCAGCCAAGGCACGTGGTTGACGGCCAGTACTTTGATGATCCATGTTGAAGGTGTTTTTCAACTCTGGATGGTTTTTCAGCATGCGGTTATAGAAATACGTGGTAAGTGCTACGCCGTTTTCACGTAAAACAGGAACAGTCGCTTGTACAAGTTCAATATGTTGTGGAGTCATGAGAGCCGTCTACAGGTGTTTTTTAAAAGATGTATTTAAATTACATCTTTTAAAATGGCTTTACAATAGCGCATAGTCATAAAACCATAAAAAAATTACGGGATATAAAAATATCCCATAAAAAGTGTGATGATGATCGGAAAAGGAGCGGGATTATTTGCGGCCAAACAGCGAACCCAGTAAGCCGCGCACAATTTTCTGCCCAGTACTCCCGCCCAGGCTACGGGCAGCACTTTTGGCAAAGGTGCCGACAATATCCTGAGTCAGTTTTTCTCGTTGCTTGGCTGCGCGTTCAGCTTCTTTTTGCTGTTCTCGTGCCAGACGTTCCTGTTCTTTAATTTGCTGCTTGGCAAGAGCTTCCTGTTCCTTGCTTTGCTGTTTGGCAAGTTCGGCGGCCTGAGCCTGTTGCTGGCGTTCTGCGACCTTATTTTGCAGCATTTCATGGGCGCTATCCCGATCGACTGGCTGCTCATAAATACCGGCGACAATACTTTGCTGCATGAGAGCCTTGCGTTCTTCAAGCGAGATCGGTGTAAAGGATGAATGCGGCGGCATGACCCAGCCACGCTCTACTATTTGCGGAATGCCTTTTTCATCCAGGCAGCTAATTAGGGCTTCACCGACAGCAAGTTCGGTAATCACCTGATCGACTTTAAATTCAGGATTGGCTCGGAAAGTCTCTGCTGCGGTTTTCACTGCTTTTTGATCTTTGGGAGTGAAAGCCCGCAAAGCATGTTGAACCCGATTGCCGAGCTGGCCTAATACACTTTCAGGTAAGTCCAACGGATTTTGCGTGACAAAATAAATCCCTACACCTTTCGAGCGAATTAGACGCACCACCTGCTCAATTTTTTCTTGCAGGGCAGGGCTGGCATTATCAAATAAGAGATGGGCTTCATCAAAGAAAAACACCAGTTTAGGTTTGTCCAGATCGCCCACTTCGGGAAGCTGTTCAAACAGCTCGGAGAGCATCCAGAGTAAGAACGTGGCATATAGCTTAGGCGTATTCATCAGCTTGTCAGCCGCCAACAAATTGATATTGCCACGTCCTTGACTATCCGTCTGCAAAAAGTCCATCAGATCCAGCGCCGGCTCGCCAAAAAACTGGTCACCGCCTTGGTCAGCCAGTGCTAACAAATTACGTTGAATCGCACCGAGACTGGCGGGTGAAAGATTGCCATATTCAGCTTTAAAGTCAGCCGCATGCTCAGAGACATAACTCAGCATCGCTTTCAGATCTTTAAAGTCGATCAGCAATAAACCCTGATCATCGGCAATCCGAAACACGGCAGATAAAACGCCTTCCTGGGTGTCATTCAGATTCAGTATTTGCGCCAGCAGCAGCGGGCCAATTTCAGAAATGGTAGTGCGAATCGGATGACCCTGTTCGCCAAATAAATCCCAAAACACCACTGGTGAGGCTGCAAAAGGAATGGACTCGATATTGAGACTTTTAATCCGTTCATCAAACTTGGGGCTGCTTTCACCTGCTTTGGCCAGGCTGGACACATCGCCTTTGGCATCGGCGAGGAATACAGGTACACCAATTCGAGAAAAGCTCTCCGCCAATACTTTTAAAGTCACAGTCTTTCCGGTACCAGTGGCACCTGCAATCAAGCCATGTCGATTGGCAAGTTGGGAATGCAGCACAATATCCTGTGTGGTATCCGCAGTTTTTTTAGCAATAACAATTGGTCTACCCATAGCTTTTCCTGTTATTTATTATTCGTTTTTAAGTTTTTTCATTTGTTCTAGTGCATGCTGAATATCTTGAATCAAATCTTCCGGATATTCCAGTCCAATACAGAAACGAACCAGCAAGCCGTCTTTTAAGTGTGAATGTTCCAGCACACGCATGTCTTTTAAGTTATATAGCATGACCAGACTGACAGGGCCACCCCAACTAAAGCCAAGCTTAAACAGTTTTAAGCTATCACAGAAATTCCGGATATCCTGCATTACGTATGTGCTGTCAAAGATCACGCTGACCAGGCCGGCACTATCACCTTGCTTGCAAATTTCTTTCCAGTACTGATGGCCTGCACTGTCCGGATCTGAAGGATGAAGTACTTGCACAAACTCGGTTTGCTGTTTAAGCCATGTCATTAATGTAAGCGCACTGTTGGATTGATGTTGATATCGCAGTTGCATCGAAGCCAGACTACGTTGTATCTGTGCCACATCATCACCAGAAACACTAATGCCCTGAATGGCATGCGCACGGAACAGTTTGTGATGCAGGGTCTTATCTCGCGTAACCACTGAGCCCATCAGGATATCACCACCGCCGCTTGGATATTTGGTCAGTGCATGTACCGTCATATCTACACTTAAATGCTCTTCACTAAAATCAAAGGCATCAAAAGCCAGACCTGCGCCCCAGGTATTATCCAGCGCAGTAAGAATATTGTGTGCCTGAGCTTTTTTCACTAAACCAGCCAGATCCGGAAATTCCAAGGTGACTGAGCCAGCAGCCTCGAGCCAGATCAGTTTGGCTTTATCTGTAGGCTGAAATGTATCAAGCTCTATGGGATTGTAGACCTTAACCGTAATTCCATAACGCTTTTCCATATTGCGTAAATGCTCCATGTTTGGACCATAGATATTGTCAGCCACCCAAACCTCATCGCCCTGGCTTAAAAAGCAAGAATTCACGAGATTAATCGCGGATAAACCACTCGGTGCGAGCAGGTGATATAAACCACCTTCGAGTTGTGCGATGTTATCGCCCAGCGTAAAGGTCGTAGGCGTGCCATGCGTGCCATAACTATAATCATAGTCATCGGTCCAATGGCGATTAAACAGGGCATCGGTATTGTTAAAGATAACCGTCGATGCACGATAGAGGGGAGGCTGAATGGTGGAAATCGCTTGAGGAGCCTTTCGTGGTGCATGAATCAGGCGAGTTTGAGGGTCTTGTTTCACGTGAATGCGCTCAAATGTAATCAAATATTACTCTAGCTTAAGAGAATCTGTGACTCACTGCCAGTTACGTTGTGAATTGTTTAAAAACAACAAGTCTTATAAAAAGTTGGCTTCATTTTTGCAAAACCTAAATCTATATAGCTAAAAAAATAGGTTGAGGAGCATGAAATCGCATTTAAAAGTGCATTATTTTCAGCATATTGCTGGTGAAGGTTTTGGTAGTTGTTATGAATTTTTAAAGCAGTATCAGGCGCACATTACAGCGACTGAATTTTTTGCTTTACCCGTCGATCGACCTTTGGAGATCGAGGCGCTGCCTGCAGTGGAAGAGGTGGATTTGCTGATCATTATGGGTGGTACCATGAGTGTGAATGATGAAGCGAATTTCCCTTGGTTAAAAATAGAAAAACGCTGGTTGCGTCGCTATCTTTCGCATGGTAAACCGGCAATTGGCCTGTGTCTGGGTGGGCAGTTGATTGCAAATGCTTTGGGTGCAGGTGTTAGTCGCAATCCAGAACAAGAATTGGGGTGGACCACGGTGCACAGAGTGGCGAATCTACCAGAGACGTGTTTTAGCCTGCCGGAGCAGTTTAATATTCTGCAATGGCACAATGAAACATTTGAATTGCCCAAAGGTGCAGTCCATCTGGCAGAAAATGAAGCCTGTCGTAATCAGATGTACCAGTTGGGCAGAAATGTATTGGGCTTCCAGTTTCATCCTGAAATCACGTCGGAAACCCTGGCATTGTTTTTGGAAAATGAAGAAGAGCTTGCGCAATTTTCAGGAAAATATGTGCAAAATTTATTTGAATTAAAAAAAACCACGAAGCAAAAATTTATTGAAGGAAATCAGATATTAAATCGTGCTATAGAATATGTTTTGGCAAAAACTGCCTAATATTTAAACAATAAACTATTGTTTTAAGTCATAAATTGAAAACTTGGATAAAACCATAAAAGAGATTTGCTTATGCATTAAACAATGGCTATAATAAGCGACCCTTCAATAGGAAGGGGGTTAACTGCGAATAAAGTAGTTAACTATCGTTACAGTCGTGGCATCGATCATGACCTTAGTGATATTTCACTGCTCTTGACACTTGCCCATATAAAGTGGGGTGAGATGCGTCAAGAGTGATTCTTTATATATTTGGCTTGGAGTTTACTGGTATGTCTAACCAGAGAATTCGTATCCGTCTTAAGTCTTTTGATCATCGCCTGATTGATCAATCAGCTCAAGAAATCGTAGAAACCGCAAAACGTACTGGCGCACAAGTGTGTGGTCCAATTCCAATGCCAACACGCATTGAACGTTTTAACGTTTTAACATCACCACACGTAAACAAAGACGCGCGTGACCAGTACGAAATCCGTACTTACAAGCGTTTGATCGACATCGTTCAACCTACAGACAAAACTGTAGATGCATTGATGAAGTTAGATCTTGCAGCTGGTGTTGATGTTCAGATCGCATTGGGTTAAGGCTTTCGGGTTAATTAACACTCTAAGTTAATTAGGCCGCTTTTTTAGAGGTTTATGCACATGGCTATTGGTTTAGTCGGTCGCAAGTGCGGTATGACACGTATCTTTACAGATGCTGGTGTTTCTGTGCCTGTTACAGTGATTGAGGTTGATCCTAACCGCATCACTCAAATCAAAACGCTTGAAACTGATGGTTATCAAGCGATTCAAATCACTACTGGTGAACGTCGCGAATCTCGCGTAACTAACGCTCAGAAAGGCCACTTCGCGAAAGCGGGTGTTGCAGCTGGTCGTCTAGTTCAAGAATTCCGTGCTACAGAAGCTGATCTTGAAGGTCGTGAAGTTGGTGGTACGCTTACCGTTGAATTGTTCCAAGTTGGTCAAGTTGTTGACGTAACTGGTCAATCTAAAGGTAAAGGTTTCCAAGGTGGTGTTAAGCGTTGGAACTTCCGTACGCAAGATGCAACTCACGGTAACTCAGTTTCTCACCGTGTTTTAGGTTCTACTGGTCAAAACCAGACTCCTGGTCGCGTATTCAAAGGCAAAAAAATGGCTGGCCATTTAGGTGCTGAACGCGTAACTACACAGGGTCTTGAGATCGTTGCTATCGACACAGAACGTTCAGTTCTAGTTGTTAAAGGCGCGGTTCCTGGTGCTACTGGTGGCGACGTAATCGTTCGTCCTACGATCAAGGCCTGAGGGGAAATAACGTGAATTTAAATACTGTTTCCGGCTCTGCTGTTGAATTATCAGAAGTTGCGTTCGGTCGTGAATTTAATGAAGCTCTTGTTCACCAAGTGGTTACAGCTTATTTAGCTGGTGGCCGTCAAGGTTCAAAAGCTCAGAAATCACGTGCAGACGTTTCTGGCGGTGGTCGCAAGCCATTCCGTCAAAAAGGTACTGGCCGCGCTCGTGCTGGTTCTATTCGTAGCCCAATCTGGGTTGGCGGTGGTAAAACTTTTGCTGCTCGTCCACAAGACTGGTCTCAAAAAGTAAACCGTAAAATGTACCGCGGTGCTATGCAATGCATCCTAGCTGAACTTGTTCGTCAAGATCGCTTAGTTTTAGTTGAAGAGTTTGCTGTTGCAGCTCCAAAAACTAAAGAATTGCTTGCAAAACTTAACGACTTGAATGCGACTCGCGCATTGATCGTTACTGATGCTGTTGATGAGAACCTGTATCTTGCTGCGCGCAACATTCCACACGTTGATGTGGTTGATGCTGCTGCAATCGATCCGGTTAGCTTGATTGCGTTCGACAAAGTTGTTATGTCTGTAGCTGCTGCTAAGAAAATTGAGGTAGAACTCGGATGAACAACGAACGTATCTATCAAGTCCTGCAAGGACCTGTATTCTCAGAAAAAGCACAAGTTTTAGGTGAAACTGCTGGTGTTCAAGTGTTTAAAGTTGCATTAAATGCAAACAAGCTTGAAATCAAAAAAGCAGTGGAACAACTCTTTGGTGTGGAAGTTGTTAAAGTTAACACGACTATCACTAAAGGTAAGTCTAAACGCTTTGGTAAAACATTAGGACGTCGTTCTGATGTTAAAAAAGCATACGTCACCCTGAAAGCTGGCCAAGATGTTGAAATGGCTGACTTGGGCGATACCGCTGAAAGCACAGCGGAATAAGGACGAGAATTATGCCTATTCAAAAATGTAAGCCAACGTCTCCAGGACGTCGCTTTGTAGAGAAAGTGGTTCACGATCACCTTCACAAAGGCGCACCATACTCTCCGTTGGTTGAAGCTAAAAAACGTACTGGCGGCCGTAATAATAACGGTCACATCACGACTCGTCACGTTGGTGGCGGTCACAAGCAGCACTACCGTCTAGTTGATTTTAAACGTAACAAAGATGGTATTCCTGCAACTGTAGAGCGTATCGAATACGATCCTAACCGTACTGCACACATTGCACTTGTATTGTATGCTGATGGTGAGCGTCGTTATATCATCGCTCCTAAAGGCCTTCGCGCTGGCGATAAAGTACAGTCTGGTAACGATGCTCCAATTCGTCCAGGTAACTGCTTGCCGCTTCGCAACATGCCTATCGGTTCTACTCTTCACAACATCGAACTTAAAATCGGTAAAGGCGCGCAGTTAGCTCGTTCAGCTGGTACTTCAGTTCAGCTGTTGGGTCGTGACGGTTCTTACGCTATCGTTCGTCTGCGTTCAGGCGAGATGCGTAAAATTCACGTTGAATGCCGTGCTGTGTTAGGTGAAGTATCTAACTCAGAAAGCAACCTTCGTTCACTAGGTAAAGCTGGTGCATCACGCTGGCGTGGTGTTCGTCCTACCGTTCGTGGTATGGCGATGAACCCAGTTGACCATCCACATGGTGGTGGTGAAGGGCGTAACAAAGGTATTCAACCTGTAAGCCCATGGGGTCAAAAAGCTAAAGGGTACAAGACACGTACCAATAAGCGTACGACTAAGATGATTATTCGCGACCGTCGCGTTAAGTAACAAGTAAAGGAATCTGACAATGCCTCGTTCTCTGAAAAAAGGCCCATTCGTCGATGCGCACTTGTTCGCTAAGGTTGAAGCGGCTATCGCGGCTAATAACCGTAAGCCGATCAAAACTTGGTCGCGTCGTTCGATGATCCTCCCGGATTTTGTTGGTTTAACAATTTCTGTACACAATGGCCGTAACCACGTTCCTGTGATCGTTTCTGAGCACATGGTTGGTCACAAGCTTGGTGAATTTGCACCAACTCGTACCTATCGCGGTCACGGTGTTGACAAGAAATCTAAACGTTAATGGGTGCTATGATGGAAGTAACTGCTAAATTACGCGGTGCCGCTATCTCGGCACAAAAAGCTCGTTTGGTTGCAGATCTTATCCGCGGCAAATCTGTTGCGCACGCTCTTAACATCCTTAACTTCAGCAACAAAAAAGCTGCAGTTCTAGTTAAGAAAGCGTTGGAATCTGCGATTGCAAACGCTGAACACAATAACAGTTTAGATGTAGACGACCTTAAAGTTTCTACGATCTACGTTGATGAAGGCATGAGCCTGAAACGTATTATGCCACGTGCTAAAGGCCGTGCAGATCGTATTACTAAGCGTACTTGTCACATCACCGTTAAGGTAGGGGTTTGATATGGGTCAGAAGGTTCATCCAATCGGTATCCGCCTAGGTGTTGTGAAACGTCATAACGCTAACTGGTATGCGAATCCGAAACAATACGCTGAATACTTGCTTAAAGATCTTCAAGTTCGTGAGTTTTTGATCAAAAAACTTAAAAACGCGATGATCAGCAACATTCTTATCGAGCGTCCTACAGGCGCTGCTAAAGTAACTATTAGCACTGCTCGTCCAGGTATCGTAATCGGTAAAAAAGGCGAAGATATTGAGAAACTACAACGCGAATTAACATCTATCATGGGTGTTCCTGCGCAAGTAAGTATCAATGAAATTGATCGTCCAGACTTAGACGCGCGTCTAGTTGCTGAAGCTATCGCTTCTCAATTGGAAAAACGTGTAATGTTCCGTCGTGCTATGAAGCGTGCGGTTCAAAACACAATGCGTGCTGGTGCTAAAGGTATTAAAGTAGAAGTTTCGGGCCGTTTAGGTGGTGCTGAGATTGCTCGTACTGAGTGGTATCGTGAAGGTCGTGTACCTCTACATACGCTTCGTGCAGATATCGACTATGCGACTATGCGTGCTGAGACTACTTACGGTACGATCGGTGTTAAAGTTTGGATCTTCCGTGGTGAGATCTTGGGCGGCATGAAACAAGTCATGAACCCAGCTCCAGCTGAAGAGCGTCCAGCTAAACGCGGTCGTGGTCGTGGTGAAGGTCAAGAGCGTCGTGGTCGTCGCAATGATCGTTCTGCTGAAAAAGGAGAATAATCCATGTTGCAACCTAAGCGTACTAAATTCCGTAAAGTGCAGAAAGGCCGTAACACTGGTCTAGCACACCGCGGTAGCACAGTATCTTTCGGTACTATTGCACTTAAATCAGTTGAACGTGGTCAAATGACTGCGCGTCAAATTGAAGCAGCGCGTCGTACAATTAGCCGTCGTATTAAGCGTGGTGGTAAGATCTTTATCCGTGTATTCCCGGACAAACCGATTACTTCTAAGCCTCTTGAAGTGCGTATGGGTAAAGGTAAAGGTTCTGTGGAATATTGGGTTTGCCAAATCAAACCAGGTAAAGTCTTGTACGAAATTGATGGTGTTAACGAAGAATTGGCTCGCGAAGCGTTTACGCTTGCAGCAGCTAAACTTCCGTTTAAAACCGCTATCGTGACTCGGACGGTAATGTAATGAAAACTAAAGATCTACGTGAAAAGTCGGTAGAAGAGTTGACAGCTTTGCTTGATGAGCAACAGCTTAACCAATTCCGTCTTCGTATGGCGAAAGCAACTGGTCAATTGGGTAAATCGCATGAAGTTGCACTTACTCGTCAGACTATTGCTCGTATTAAGACCCTCCTTACCGAAAAACAGGGGAACGGACAATGAGTGATAAAACAGTCCGCACGTTAACTGGCAAAGTTGTAAGCGACAAGATGGATAAATCTATCGTTGTTCTTATTGAACGCCAAGTTCAACACCCGTTGTATGGCAAATTAATCCGCCGTTCAACAAAATTACATGCTCATGATGAGAACAACACAGCGAAAGCTGGTGATGTTGTAACCATTAAAGAAAGCCGCCCAATTTCTAAAACTAAGTCTTGGACTCTAGTTGAAGTTGTTGAAGCAGCTGCTGAGTAATTAACGTTCTTGTTGCATCATCGGTCAATTTCGAGTACTCTTTGAGCCTTTCGAAATTTCGACCGGTGTTGCTCGGTTTTGGAGTAGGGCAATGATTCAGACCGAAACTATGCTCGACGTAGCAGACAACAGTGGTGCACGCCGCGTACAATGTATTAAAGTACTTGGTGGCTCGCATCGTCGTTATGCTTCTGTTGGCGACATTATTAAAGTTACTGTAAAAGAAGCAATTCCACGCGCACGTGTTAAAAAAGGTGACGTGATGAATGCGGTTGTAGTTCGTACAAAATTCGGTATCCGTCGTGCAGACGGTTCAGTGATTCGTTTCGACGATAACGCTGCTGTTATTTTGAACAACAACAAAGCGCCGATTGCAACTCGTATTTTCGGACCAGTGACTCGTGAACTTCGTACTGAACAGTTCATGAAAATTATTTCATTGGCTCCTGAAGTTCTATAAGAGGCGATCATGGCTAAGATTAAAAAAGGCGATCAAGTAATTGTGATCGCAGGTAAAGAAAAAGGCAAACAGGGTACTGTTCTGTCTGTTTCTAATGACCGTGTTAAGGTTGAAGGCCTTAACTTGGTGAAGAAGCATCAGAAGCCGAACCGTGCTACAGGCGCTGAAGGTAGCGTTGTAACTCAGGAAGCTTCGCTTCATATTTCAAACGTGGCAGTTTTTAATGCTACAACCCAAAAGGCTGACCGTGTTGGTTACCAAGTGATTGATGGCGTGAAAACTCGCGTATTCAAATCAAATGGTGAATCAGTGGCGGTAGCGAAGTAATAGGTTGATATAGGCCATGGCCAGACTTAAAACACGTTACAACGACGAACTTAAAGCCCAATTACAAGAAGTATTGGGCGTTAAGAATGTGATGGAGATTCCTCGCATCACTAAAATCACGATCAACATGGGTGTTGGCGCAGCTGCTGCCGACAAAAAACTCCTTGATGGTGCTCTTTCAGATATGCAAGCTATCGCTGGTCAAAAACCAGTACTTACGTTAGCTCGTAAATCAATCGCTGGTTTTAAAATCCGTGATGGTTGGCCGATCGGTTGTAAAGTTACTTTACGCGGCGAACGTATGTACGAATTCTTGGACCGTTTGATCTCGATTGCGATCCCTCGTATCCGTGACTTCCGTGGTTTCTCTGCGAAATCATTCGACGGTCGTGGTAACTACTCAATGGGTCTTAAGGAACAAATCATGTTCCCTGAAATCGATTTTGACAAGATTGATCGTATTCGTGGTATGGATATTACCATTACTACGACTGCTCGCACCGATGACGAAGGCCGTGCGCTTATGCGTGCATTCGGCTTCCCGTTCAAATAAGAGGTCGATATGGCTAAGAAAGGTATGATTAATCGCGAATTGAAACGCGAAGCTACTGTTGCTAAATACGCTGCAAAACGTGCTGAATTAAAAGCTGTTATTGCAAACGTAAATGCATCAGACGAAGAACGTTTCGAAGCGATGATGAAATTACAAGCATTACCACGTAATGCATCTCCAGTACGTCTACGTAACCGTTGTGGTTTAACTGGTCGTCCTCATGGTTACTTCCGTAAGTTCGGTTTAAGCCGTAACAAATTACGTGAAACAGTAATGCAAGGTGATGTACCTGGCGTTGTTAAGGCAAGCTGGTAAGGAGCACTATAGATGAGTATGCAAGATACCGTTGCCGACATGCTAACACGTGTTCGTAACGCACAAATGGCAAAGAAACAAACTGTTTCTATGCCTAATTCTAAGTTGAAAGTAGCAATTGCTAACTTACTTCAACAAGAAGGTTATATTTCAAACGTAGAAGTTGCGGATGCTGAAGGCAAACCAACTCTTACTTTGACTTTAAAGTATTTCGAAGGCAAACCAGTTATCGAAACTGTGAAGCGCGTAAGCCGTCCAGGTCTACGTCAGTATCGCGGTAAAGATGCACTTCCTAGCGTTAAGCAAGGTTTAGGTATTGCAATTGTTTCTACAAGCAAAGGCATCATGACTGATCGCGCTGCACGTGCTGCAGGCGTTGGTGGTGAAGTTATTGCTTTTGTTTCTTAATAGGTGATTCCTCATGTCTCGTGTGGCTAAAGCCCCAGTAACTGTACCTAACGGTGTAACAGTTACTCAGAACGGCCGGCAGGTCGAAGTGAAAGGCACTAAAGGTACATTGTCTTTCAACCTGCATGCGCTGGTCGAGCTTAAACAGGAAGACGGTATTCTAGCTATTGCTCCAGTACAAGAGTCGAAAGACGCTTGGATGCAAGCTGGTACTGCTCGCGCTGTGCTTAACAACCTTGTAAAAGGTGTTAGCGAAGGTTTCGAACGTAAGTTACAGCTTATCGGTGTTGGTTATAAAGCTGCGGTTAAAGGTGACGTTGTTCATCTTAACCTTGGTTTCTCTCACCCGATCGATTATGCACTTCCTGCAGGTGTAACTGCTGAAACTCCAACTGCAACTGAAATCATTCTTAAATCTGCTGATAAAGCAGCTTTAGGACAGGTTGCTGCAGATATCCGTGGTTACCGTCCACCAGAGCCATATAAAGGCAAAGGTGTTCGTTATTCTGACGAAGTTGTACTTCGTAAAGAAGCTAAGAAGAAATAAGGCGCGAGGTTCTTATGAACGAAAAGAAACAATCCCGTTTGCGTCGTGCGAAAAGCACACGCTTGCACATCCGTGCATTGGGTGCGACTCGTTTGTGTGTAAACCGCACTCCGCGTCACATCTATGCTCAAGTTATCTCTGCAGATGGTGGCAAAGTATTAGCGCAAGCTTCTACTTTAGACGCTACTCTACGTGCGGGTACAACTGGTAACGTTGAAGCAGCTCAAAAAGTAGGTGCTTTAATCGCAGAACGCGCTAAAGCAGCTGGTGTTACTAAAGTTGCATTTGACCGTTCTGGTTTTAAATATCATGGTCGTATCAAAGCCTTGGCTGATGCTGCTCGTGAAAACGGCTTGGAGTTCTAATCATGGCTAAAGTTGAACAAAACGAAGGTCTTGTTGAAAAGCTGGTTGCCGTTGATCGTGTAGCCAAAGTTGTTAAGGGTGGTCGTATCTTCTCTTTCACAGCATTAACTGTTGTGGGTGATGGTAATGGTCGCGTAGGTTTTGGTCGTGGTAAAGCACGTGAAGTTCCAGCTGCTATCTCTAAAGCACTTGAAGCTGCTCGTCGCAATATGATTACTGTTGACCTTGTTGATGGTACGTTACAGCACCCAATTCATGCACGTCACGGCGCTAGCCGCGTATTCATGCAGCCTGCCTCTGAAGGTACAGGTGTAATTGCTGGTGGCGCTATGCGTGCAGTTCTAGAAGCTGTAGGCGTACGTAACGTGTTGACTAAATGCCGTGGTTCTACTAACGCTGCTAACGTAGTAAACGCAACTTTCAATGGTTTGCGTGATATGACTACTCCTGAAAAGGTTGCTGCGAAACGTGGTCTTTCAGTAGAACAAATTCAAGGGTAATCAATCATGAAAACGATTAAAGTTACCCAGACTAAATCTGCATCGCACCGCTTGAAAAATCACAAGCTTAGCCTGCAAGGTTTAGGTCTGCGTCGTATTGGTCATACTGTAGAAGTGTTAGACACACCTTCTAACCGTGGTATGATCAACCAAGTCTACTATATGGTTAGTGTAGAGGAATAAGCCATGACTCTGCGTTTAAATACAATTGCACCTGCAGAAGGTGCTAAACGTGACAACCTTCGTTTAGGCCGTGGTATCGGTTCTGGCGTTGGTAAGACCGGTGGCCGTGGTGTCAAAGGTCAAAACTCACGTAAGAGCGGTGGTACTCGTCCAGGTTTCGAAGGCGGTCAAACAGCACTTTATCGTCGTTTGCCTAAATTCGGCTTCACTAGCCAATTAGCTTTGAAAACTGCTGAAGTACGTTTATCTGAGCTTGCTAAAGTTGAAGGCGACATCGTGTCTCTTGAAACTTTAAAAGCTGCGAACGTTGTACGTAAAGACATGATCCGTGCTCGTATCGTACTTTCTGGTGAAATTACTCGTGCATTCACTGTTCAAGGTGTTGCATTGACTAAAGGCGCTAAAGCTGCTGTTGAAGCTGCTGGCGGCAAAGTCGAGGAGTAATCCCCAGTGTCTATGACTCCTAGTTCTTCAGGTCATGTCAACATGATGAAAGGCCAACCATTTCATGTGAAATACCGTGAAATTATTCGTCGAATGATGTTTCTCATTGGTGCGTTGTTGGTGTTTCGACTAGGAGCGCATATTCCAGTACCAGGCATCAATAATGCTGCGTTAGAAAACTTGTTTAATGCAAACCAAGGTACCATCCTTGGTTTGTTTAACATGTTCTCTGGTGGTGCATTAGAACGAATGTCTATTCTTGCTCTCGGGATCATGCCATACATCTCTGCGTCGATTATCGTGCAGTTGATGTCAACTGTGGTTCCTTCGCTGGAAGCTTTAAAGAAAGAAGGCGAGCAAGGCAAACGTAAAATTAATCAATACACACGACAAGGTACATTATTCTTAGCGCTGGTACAGGCTATAGGTATGTGTGCAGGCCTGATCAGTCAGGGGATTACCCTGAATACTGGTTTGGCTTTTTATGTTCCTGCAGTAACCTCACTGGTTGCGGGGACCATGTTCTTGATGTGGTTGGGTGAACAGATTACCGAGCGTGGGGTGGGAAATGGTATTTCCATGATCATCTTCGCGGGTATTGTTGCCGGATTGCCTAATCTGATTATGCAATCTTTCTCCTCTGTAGATAATGGCCAGACCAGCCTGATTGGCTTGGTAATTTTTGGTTTGTTATCTCTGGGTGTTTTGGCAGCGATCGTGTTTATTGAGAAAGCGCAGCGTCGTATTCCGGTAAACTATGCTCAAAAACAACAAGGTCGTCGTGTATTTACTGCACAGCAGACACATTTGCCATTAAAAATTAATATGGCGGGTGTGATTCCGGCAATTTTTGCCAGCTCATTACTTTTGTTCCCTGCGAGCTTAGGTCAGTGGGTGGGTAGTGCAGATCCAAATGCTGGATTTATTAAGCGTAGCCTGCAAGATGTAGCATTGGTATTGTCGCCTGGTCAGCCGTTGTATTTGGTGCTCTTTGGTGCGTTAATTATCTTTTTCTGTTACTTCTATACAGCACTGGTATTTAGTCCTAAAGAAGTGTCAGAGAACTTGAAACGCAGCGGAGCTTACGTGCCTGGTATACGTCCAGGTGAGCAAACTGCTCGTTACTTAGATCATATTCTCAATCGTTTGACGTTTATTGGCGCGATTTACATCACCGTCATTTGTTTGATGCCGATGGTATTGCAAAGTTCATTTGGTATTCCATTCTATTTGGGTGGTACCTCTTTGCTGATTGTTGTGGTAGTAGTGATGGACTTTATGGCTCAGCTGCAATCACACCTTACTTCGCACCAATACGATAATCAAACGTTAATGAGAAAAACGACTGCTCATCCTAAGGGATAAGCGCACTTGAGGTTTCATCATGAAAGTACAAGCTTCTGTTAAGAAAATTTGTGGTAGCTGTAAAGTTATCCGTCGTAATGGGGTTATCCGCGTAATTTGTAGCGCAGAACCTCGTCATAAGCAGCGTCAAGGTTAATCTGATTAAGACCTGTTGATTTCTGTAGGCGAATTAGGTTATTATCCGCCCCTCAAGATTTTTGTGGGGCGGTTGATTATCTACTGCCTTTTTGGAGAAAATTGAATGGCTCGTATTGCCGGTGTAAACATTCCGGATAACAAGCACGCTGTTATCTCTCTAACGTATATCTTTGGTATTGGTCGCCATACTTCAAAAGCTATCTTAGCTGCTGCTGGTATTGCTCCAACTACTAAGATCCGTGAATTAGATGACGCTCAGCTTGATGCGATTCGTGCAGAAGTTGCTAAGGTTCCGACCGAAGGTGATTTACGTCGCGAAATTTCCATGAACATTAAACGTTTAATGGATTTAGGCTGCTACCGCGGTCTTCGTCATCGTCGCAGCTTGCCTGTCCGCGGTCAACGCACCAAAACTAACGCTCGTACCCGTAAAGGTCCGCGCAAACCTATTAAGAAATAAGATTTCTGGAAGCTAAAAGATGGCTAAAGATACTCGCGCACGCAAGAAGGTCACTCGTACCGTCTCTGAAGGTGTCGCACACATTCACGCTTCTTTTAATAACACCATTGTGACTATTACCGATCGTCAAGGTAATGCACTGGCTTGGGCCACTTCAGGTGGACAAGGCTTCCGTGGATCACGTAAATCAACTCCGTTCGCTGCTCAGGTAGCTGCTGAAGTTGCTGGTAAAGCTGCTTTAGACTACGGTTTGAAAAACTTGGACGTCCTTGTAAAAGGTCCTGGTCCTGGTCGTGAATCTGCGGTTCGTGCTTTAGGTGCAGTGGGTTATAAAATTAACAGCATTACCGATGTGACGCCAATCCCGCACAACGGTTGCCGTCCACCTAAAAAACGTCGCGTGTAAGGAGAAACATTCATGGCTCGTTATATTGGTCCAAAATGCAAACTCTCTCGTCGCGAAGGGACAGACCTGCAACTTAAATCAGGCGTTAAACCGTTTGATGTTAAGACAAAAAAACATGCGAAAGTTCCTGGCCAACACGGCGGGGCTCGTGGTGGTAAACAATCTGAGTACTCACTACAATTACGTGAAAAACAAAAAGTACGTCGCATGTACGGTGTTTTAGAGCGTCAATTTAGTAACTACTATAAAGAAGCTGCTCGTGTTAAAGGCGCAACTGGTGAAAACCTGTTGAAGCTACTTGAAAGCCGTCTTGATAACGTTGTTTATCGTATGGGTTTCGGTTCTACTCGTGCAGAAGCTCGTCAGTTAGTATCTCACCGTAGCATCACTTTGAATGGCCGTCGTGTTAACATTGCGTCTATCCAAGTTAAAGCGGGTGATGTGATCGCAGTTCACGAAGGCGCTAAGCAACAATTACGTATCAAAAACGCAATTGAATTAGCTACTCAACGTGGCATGCCTTCTTGGATGGAAATTGACCATTCTAAATTAGAAGGTACGTTCAAAGCTGCACCGGATCGTTCTGATTTACCTGCTGAAATCAACGAAAGCTTGATTGTAGAATTGTATTCTAAATAATCCTTGAGGAAGCAATATGACGCGTACTGCAAATGAGTTTCTAACTCCGCAAGCGATCAAGGTCGAAGCGGCAAGCGGGACCTCGGCAAAAGTTATTCTAGAACCATTAGAGCGTGGCTTTGGTCATACTCTTGGTAATGCTTTACGTCGCATCCTTCTTTCTTCTCTACCTGGCGCAGCTGTGGTAGAAGTTGAGATTGAAGGGGTCGAGCACGAGTACAGTACTTTGGAAGGCTTGCAGCAGGACATCGTCGAGCTCTTGCTGAACCTAAAAGGATTGTCGATTAAGCTGTTCGATCAAAATGAAGCTTATTTAACATTAGAGAAACAAGGTGCAGGCGACGTAACTGCGGCTGACCTTCGTTTACCTCATAATGTTGAAGTGGTTAACCCTGAACATTTGATCGGTACTTTAAGTGCCTCAGGCTCATTGAAAATGCGTCTGAAAGTGGCTCAAGGTCGTGGCTACGAGACTTCTGATTCACGCTTCCCAGAAGGTGAAACTCGCCCAGTGGGTCGCTTGCAGTTAGATGCGTCTTACAGCCCAATCAAACGTGTTTCATATACCGTGGAAAACGCGCGTGTAGAACAACGTACTGACCTTGATAAACTGATCATTGATCTTGAAACTAACGGTACTGTAGATCCTGAAGAAGCGATCCGCAAAGCTGCAACTATTTTGCAGCAACAAATTGCGATCTTCGTTGACCTTCAGAAAGATCAAGCACCTGTTGCTCAAGAGCCTCGTGAAGAAGTTGACCCAATCTTGCTTCGCCCAGTAGATGATCTAGAGCTAACTGTTCGTTCTGCTAACTGTTTGAAAGCAGAAAACATTTACTACATTGGTGATCTTGTACAGCGTACCGAAGTTGAGTTGCTTAAAACTCCTAACTTGGGTAAAAAATCGCTTACTGAGATCAAAGATGTTCTGGCTTCTAAAGGCTTACAACTCGGCATGCGTTTAGAGAACTGGCCACCGGCTAGTCTCCGTATGGACGATCGTTTCGCCTATCGTAGCCGTTAATTAAGTAGGACTATCACCATGCGTCATCGTAATAGTGGTGTGAAATTAGGCCGTACAAGCAGTCATCGTAAAGCGATGTTCCAAAACATGGCTAACTCTTTGTTCGAGCACGAGTTGATCAAAACAACTGTGCCTAAAGCAAAAGAGTTACGTCGTGTAGCTGAGCCTTTAATCACTTTAGCTAAAAACGATACAGTAGCAAACCGTCGTTTGGCGTTTGCTCGTACTCGTTCAGCAGCAACTGTTGGTAAATTATTTACCGTTCTTGGCCCTCGTTACAAAGAGCGTAACGGCGGTTATCTACGTGTTCTTAAAGCGGGCTTCCGTGCAGGTGATGCTGCACCGATGGCTTACGTTGAGCTAGTAGATCGCGAAGTTAACTAATTTCGTGAAGAATAACGCAAGTTGTTCGAAAAGGTCGGTTGAATAAACCGGCCTTTTTTAATGCCTGTATATTTTAATTTAAAGTGATTCAGTTTCAGATAACTGATCTGGCCTCAAAAGATAAAAAAATAACGCCTTTTTAATAAACTTGACATTGTGTATTGTCAGTTTTGTGATTTAATAAAAACAGATAGCATCGCTTAGGTAAAAGAACAAGATGGAAAAGCAGGTAGATATTTTAATCGTGGGTGCGGGGATCTCGGGGATTGGTCTGGCAGCGCATCTTTCTAAACATTGTCCACAACGCTCTTTTGAGATTATTGAACGCCGCGAAAGTATTGGCGGAACTTGGGACCTGTTTAAATATCCGGGAATCCGTTCTGATTCGGATATGTCGACTTTTGGTTTTAATTTTAAACCCTGGAAGAAAGAAAGCGTGCTTGCCGATGGCGCATCCATCAAAAATTATCTGACTGAAGTGGTGGATGAGTTTAAGCTACAGCCGAAAATCCATTTTCAGCATCGGGTCTTAAGTGCCAATTATGATTCTACAACCTGCAAATGGTCAGTAGAGATCGAGGATGCACACGGTAAGAAGCAGATCTGGATCGCCAACTTTGTACTGGGTTGTACCGGTTATTATAATTATGATCAGGGTTTTCAGCCGGAGTTTCCAAATCAAGATGCATTCAAAGGTGAATTTATTCATCCGCAACATTGGCCGGAAAATTTAAACTATAAAGGCAAAAAAGTGGTCATCATTGGCAGTGGTGCGACCGCGATTACCTTGGTTCCTGCGATGGTGAAAGGTGGAGCAGGGCATGTCACCATGTTGCAACGTTCCCCAACTTATATTGCTTCTGTACCCTCGGTCGATTTTATTTATTCAAAAATGCGTAAATATCTGCCCGAGGAGGTCGCTTACAAGCTGACACGTGCGCGTAATATCGGCATGCAGCGCGGGATTTATGCTTTGGCACAGAAACAGCCAAAATTATTAAAATCGCTTTTGCTTAAATCGGTGCAACTTCAGCTAAAAGGTAAAGTGGACATGAAGCACTTTACCCCGAATTATGAACCTTGGGATCAGCGTCTGTGTGTGGTGCCGGATGGGGATCTGTTTAAAATTTTACGTGAAGGGCAGGCATCGGTTGCAACGGATCAGATAGAAATCTTTACCGAAACGGGAATTCAGCTGAAATCCGGTCAACATCTGGAGGCTGATATTATCGTCTCTGCCACTGGCCTGAATATCCAAATTCTCGGCGGGATTCTGGCGACGATGGATGGTCAGCCTATCGATACCTCACAGCATATGCTGTATAGAGGCATCATGGTCAGTGATATACCGAATATGGCGCTGATTATTGGCTATATTAATGCCTCCTGGACACTTAAAGTCGACATTGCAGCTGAGTATATTTGCCGTCTGTTGAATTATATGGATCAGCAAGGTTATGCGCAGGTGATTGCTCAGGGAGATCAGAGTGAATTGCTTCAGGATACCGTCATGGGCAGTCTCAGTTCGGGTTATATTGCCCGTGCTGCAGACGTGATGCCAAAGCAGGGCAAACATGCACCGTGGAAAGTCAGCAATAATTATCTGGCAGACCGTAAGGAGCTCAAACAGGCTTCGTTTGAAGATGGCGTGCTGAAATTTAGAAAAAACAGCAATGCTTTAAAGCATAAACCGCGTCTGGTTTCTTAAAGTTATATTTTTGCATACAGAAAAAGGAGTCCTAAGAGACTCCTTTTTTATGAATCCATTTTAAAGTGAACGGGCGATGAGTTCTTTCATGATTTCATTGGTACCCGCATAAATCCGATTGGCACGGTTGTCGATATAGGCACGGGCAATTGGATATTCCAGCATATAACCATAGCCGCCATGCAATTGCAGACATTCATCAACGACTTTGCTGTACATTTCTGAAATCTTGTATTTGGCCGCAGCAGCGGCATCTACGCCTAGTTCGTGATTGAGTTGCAGCTGCATACAGCGATCCAGATAAGTGCGGCACACATCGATCTCGGTACGTAGTTCTGCCAGTTTAAAACGGGTATTTTGAAAATGGCTGATGCTCTTGCCAAATGCCTGACGTTCCTTGGTATATTTCACTGTATGGGCAAAAGCGGCTTCAGCGCCTGCCTGACAGATAATCGCCACAATCAGGCGTTCCCAAGCCAGTTCTTTCATCAGCATCATAAAGCCCATGCCTTCCAGACCGAGCAGGTTTTCTGTGGGTACCCGAATATTGTCAAAGAACAGTTCGCAGGTATCCTGACCTTTCATGCCAATTTTATTCAGCGGCTTGCCTTTACTAAATCCGGCACGCTCTGCTTCGACCATAATCAATGAAAGATTGGCTGAACCTTTGTCATTATTGCCGGTTTTACAGACCACAATCGCCATGTCACAGAGATAGCCATTGGTAATAAAGATTTTGGAACCATTAATCACATAGTCATCGCCATCGAGTACTGCCGAGGTACGCACTGCTTGCAGGTCAGAGCCAGTTCCCGGTTCGGTCATGGCAATCGCGGTGACGACCTCTCCAGACGCCATTTTCGGTAACCATTGTTGTTTTTGAGCTTCATTACCAAAATTCAGCAGATAATTGGCGACGATATCCGAATGCAATGAAAATCCGGTCGCTGAGTCTCCAGCATAAGCCTGTTCCTCAATCAAAATCATGCTATACAGCCGGTCTACGTCAGAGCCGCCATATTCTTCAGGCATGGTAGCGCAGAGCAATCCAAGCTCACCGGCTTTATTCCACAGCTCTCGATCCACATGTTGCTGACTTTCGTAACGCTCGGTATGTGGAATGACTTCTTTCTCATAAAATTTACGTACCGTCTCGCGAAAAGCCTCATGTTCGGTACTAAAGAGTTGGCGCGGCAGCATTGGAGCAAGTGGACGAATGGCTGCAGATTGCATCTTGTTATTCCTTATTTTGATCTGTTGGGTTTAACTTAGGCCATGCCAAGATCAGCAGCAATGAGCGGAATGTTCAAATGACTTAAATCTGCTGATGCTTTTGGTCATTTCTATGAAATCCCTCGAAATTCAGCCAGCGCTTCAGGTAAACTATTCGGGTTTATAACGAGTTGGGGAAATTCGATGACTGATGACATCAGCTTAGAAGAGCGTAAAGTGATTTATCGTGCGCGTCGTGGTCTAAAAGAACTGGATGTATATTTTGATCCCTACGTAAAAAACCATTACCTGAATGCTAAGCCTTTCGAAAAACAGATGTTTGCAGAGCTGGTTGAGCAGGAAGACCCGGATTTGCTGGACTGGTTTATGGAAGTGTCTGAGCCGCCGCGTCCTGAACTGAAAGATTTTATCAAGAAGCTTAAATTTTACGTTCATGGATAATCGTTGCTTCAAGCTGAAACGCAGTCTGTGTGCATTGGCGTTTCAGCTTTTTATTTTTGCACTGCTGATGTATCTGTTGTATCAGTTATTACCGATTGCACTTTGGGCAGTGTGTGCTGTCATAGGCTTGGTAATTTATCAGCTATTTTACCGCAAGACACCAAAGATTGAGCAGTTTGAATATCTGGATGGACGTGAATGGTCATTGACTACCAAAGCACGACCGACCCGTCGGGTATGTATTAGTCACGTAATTGATCATCAGGCGTATATTGTGGTGTATTTTCAGCATGCCAAGGCGCGACCTTTATTGATCTGGTGTGATCAATTGCCCTTCAAACAATGGAAATCCTTAAAATTATTGACTAAATTAATTTAGTTGTAAAACAAACGCATTTTAATGATTTAATTAAAATGCTCATAAAACAAATATTTAGACCAAATTCCTATTTTTATTGTCAGACAGAAATCAAGGTTAATCCATGACTTAGAGAAATTGTCTGACAATTTATTCCCTATGTTTTATTTTTAGCCTGTACATTTAACTCACCAACAGCAACTACGGGAGACCTTAATGGAATTTCCAGTATGGATGTTTCTGATCGTAGCGATTGTTTTAACGCTGGTGATCGGACGACTCGGGACAGTGTTGAAGGATAAATTTTCATCTTAATCAAGCAGGGTTTTATCATTTTTCTGCTTGTACAGTTAATAAGTAGCATGTGCTGAACCGTCGCAATGCTACTTTTTTTTGCCCAAAATTTGGGATTCTCCTAAATACAGTCAATTGCAGCGCGGCCATTTAATGGCAAAGTGCCTCGTCTAAATTAGAGTAAATACTCTTTTATTCACAAAATGCTTCTGATATCTTTAGCAGAAAGATGGACATAATCACAATTATAGAGGACAGGAAAATGTCAGGCGTCCGTAAAATATGCCAAGGTATGGCGACCATTGCAATAACAACAACAGTTTTGACGGGGTGTTCTCAGGTCATTAAAACCGGTGCCAATGTTGCACTGGGTTTCACCGAAAACCATATTGTCCCGCCGATTTTAGCGATGGATGATGCTGAAATGGTGTGTAATTCAGGGAATTCTTTAACGCCGGCCATTATGGCGACCAAAGAAATGGGGGCGGATCCGACCCGGGTAGCCGTGCTGATGTATTCGGCTGCCGGTATTTGTGCCGAGCAAAAAGCGCTGGAAGCGGAGTTACGCTATTTACGCGCTTCAAAAACCAATCAGGTGGCAGAAGCCCAGGATGCCCGAATCGAGCAGAAGCGCTGGGCGGCACTGGCGGCACAGCGTCAATATACCGGTTATCAACTGTTCCAGAGCCGTTATGAAAAGAAATATCAAAAAGCCCTGGGTGAAGAATGCCCGCGCATGAACAGTGATATCGAGCAAACAGTTTACCTGCTGGGTATGCTCAGTGGTTTGCAGGCCATGACCAATGATATTAACTCGGGTGGTGCAGTGCATGTACCGAAAGATATTGCTGCCGTGGTTGAGCGTGGCATGGTGTGTCTGGATAACGCGAAATTCTGGGGTGCTCCGAATGCGACCCGTGCAGTGATCTGGACCTTATTGCCGGGCGCAGGGGAAGGCAAGCCTGACCCTTACCAAACATTAAAACAATCTACACAAATTGGTGAGCAAAAAGGTGTACGTTTATCTCATGCCTTGTATGCCGTAGCGGCTCAGGCCAGTGGCGATGATGCCAAAGTTCGGGATGCCTTGAAAACCTTTGCTCAGGCCCGTACGGAGGAAAAACCGGTAAATCCGCAATTCAAGCTGATTGACAGCATGGCCGCGATTATGGTCAGTGGCATATCAGATCGTTACTGGACAGAAAATACTGGTATACGTAGTGGCGATGATGGCATGCAACGTTTCTGGGATGAATCCGACAGTTCTTCCGAGCTCGATGATCTGTTCAGTGCGGATCTGTAATGCAGATACTATGCATGAAGCTTCAGGGATGAAGTCAAATTAGATGGTCAGGGAGGACAACAGGCCGATGCTAGATCAACATTTTCGACGAAAAATTATTTTTCTAGCGGCTTTTGTCTCTCTCTCTGCATGTCTGCAAATTTTTCAGGATCATTTTATCTACTGGCAAGAGAGTCTGCTGGGTGAATTCTGGCGACTCTGGACAGCGCACTGGGTACATGTGAGCTGGATTCATTACTTTCTAAACATTCTCGCCTTTATCTGTTTACCTTTCATTTTTCCACGCGCTACCGTCTGGCATTTCTGTGCCATTTTGCTGATCTTGCCACCGTTGATCAGTTTAAGCTTTTATTTTTTCTTACCCAATATTGAAGCCTATGCTGGCCTGTCGGGCGTGCTGCATGGTGCCTATATCGCCGTAGCCGGTGTACATTTGCTGTATAAGCGGGAACGCGGCTTTGCGGCGCTGGTATTATTTTTGATTTTTGCCAAACTGGTCTGGGAAAACACCATTGGCAATGTCGGAACGGCGCAGCTGATCGGTAGTCCGGTTTTGGTTGAGGCGCATTTACTTGGGGTGATTTGGGGCGTGATTCTGGCGCTGATCTATATTGTGAGCAATTATTTTCGGGATAATTAAAGTGCAGAGATAAATAATTTACTTGGCAGAAAATACAAAAAGAAAATATAAATTGTCATTTTTATTGTGCCAATTTTCATGCAAAGTCAAAACATAGAATAAAGATCCTGACCTTTGAAAAGGAATTTTCTAGGCAGAAGGGAAGATCAGCGTCCTAGACCAAGCATCAGGCCGCTAAAATAAAAATAGGAATACACATGCAAAATAATGATCAAAACAGATCAGGATTAGGTCTGTTGCGTTATATATGGACAGAGTGGATCTCGACCTTCGTCGTGCTGGTTTTACTTTTGCTCACTTTGATTATTGGCACCGGGGAAATGATTCACGGTCAGTTGCTGCGTATGGGCGAGCGTATTTACGGCGATCCGGCAACCGGAATGCAATATTCATTTTTAAGGGCTGAGCCGACGCGTCCACAATGTGAACGCAATATTAATGTCGATCAACGCGTTCAGCAGCAGATGAAAGCCGATGCGGCTGATGAATATGCCGACTTCTTTGGGGTACGTTCGGAAGCGGATGTGCGTGCTGCGGTATTACAGGCACAGCAGGTCTGTGAAGAATCCTACCTGTTTTATGATAAAGCCATTCAGCATGTACAAGCTCATCCAAGTATTCGGGCTTATCGGACCTTTGAAACCTCTTTCTTTGGAATCTTCAAGTTTGGTACGGAAAACCGGGCTTTGCTTCTGGTCATTATGGTGGTTTTTGCTGCGATCAGTGCCACCCTAAAAACCCATCATATTGGCTTACGTAGTCCGAGCACGCGTATCGACTTTAAAGTTTATTCGGTCGCCATGCTGGTCGCTAATGCTTTCCTGGCATTTTCATCCTATAGCCAATATCAGTCCGTATTGAACTCGGGCGTGCCGATGGGGGAAATGAAGTACATCTACTGGCTGTGGATGATTCTGTTCAGCACACTCACCCTGATCAGCTTGTATCAGGTGATCAAACAGCCAAAACCAACGCGTGAGGGCGGCAGTTTTTGTCTGGCCTTTTTGAGTGTACCGCTATATGCCTATATGGCCATTACCACCGGAATAAATTTCACCTTCTTTATGGACTATCCAATGGGACAGGGGATTTACCTCGGTCAATTGGTGGAGTTTTCTAGTATCTTCCTGAATCTGGCCTTGTTTATCTGGGCCGGTATGTTGCTGAAACAGACCCGTGTCGTGGACATGTTCCTGAATATTCTGCGTCCATGGAATCTGGCACCTGAAACCCTAACCTGGTTAATCTTGCTGGCAGCTGCATTACCGACCGCCTATACCGGAGCATCAGGGATTTTCGTGATTGCCGCAGGTGCGATTATTTATAAGGAAGTCTGGAATGCGGGGGGGCGCCGTCAGTTTGCACTGGCCGCCACTGCAATGTCCGGTTCACTGGGCGTCGTTTTACGTCCTTGCTTGCTGATTGTCGTGGTGGCATCACTTAATAAAGAAGTGACCACCGACTTGCTCTATCACTACGGGATTTATGTCTTCCTGCTCAGTTCAACTTTATTCCTAGTAATTTCCCTGTTCTTTGCAGAAAATAAATTCCGCATTGCTGCACCCACTATAGCTGCTCCTCAATCCGGTCGTGCCTTCATTGCGATTATTCCTTATATCGTGATTTTTATTCTGATCTGGTTATTCTATAAATATGCTTTGTCGACTGACTTGAATGAATTTACCGCACCGGTGATGATGCCAGTCATTCTGCTGATGATTGTCTTGTTCGACAAATTGCGCCATGAACCTGCGCCGTTGCCTGCAGTGGGGCATTGGGATGAAACTTTGACCGCAACTTTAAACTCAAGATCGACACCTGAACTGGCGACAGCCGGTGCCGCGGCCAATGCAGAATATCGTGAAGCTGAACATAGCGAACAACCAGGCAAAGAGCTGGCTGTTGATCATGCTGTGCAGCGTTCAAAAGCGACTGAAATTTTACGTAAGGTCGGTTTCTGGAAGTCTATGCATATTTCGACCAGTGAGACCGTGGGGCATATTGGTGCCTTGGTCATCCTGATGGCACTTTCGGTGAGTGTGGGTGGCTTGCTGGAACGTATGGAAATTATGGAAGCCTTCCCGACCGACATCAGCAGTACCATTCTGGTGATTTCCCTGATTGTCGGCTTGATGATTTTTGTAGGGATGATCATGGATCCATTTGGCGCGGTGATTCTGATCTCGGCGACCGTGGCTCCAGTGGCCTATCAATACGGCATTCATCCAGTACATTTCTGGATGATTACCCTGATTGGTTTTGAGCTGGGTTATGTGACGCCACCGGTTGCGCTGAATCATCTGCTGGCCAGACAGTCGATTGGCGATGCCGAAGTGGCCGAGGCGGATGCAGAAGTACGACACTTGTCTTTCTACTACCGTTATGAACGCTGGATTTTGCCGGTGATAGTATTGCTGCCTGCGATGCTGATCATTGCCTATGTGCCTTATATCTTTAAGCTGTTCGGCTGGTATCAATAAGAGAAAAGCAATAAAAAAGCACCTACGGGTGCTTTTTTATTGTATTTAATTTGAATTCTTTGATCAGATCTTCGATGAATTCAAGCGCTTTTGCAGGATCGGACTACACAGTAGAATCGCACAGAAAATCAGCCCCAGCCCAATCAGGCTATAAAGGTCTGGAACTTCCTGCCAGAACAGAAAGCCCCACATGCCGGCAAAGAAAATCGCCACATAGTTGACCGGTCCAATCTGTCCTGCCGGAGCCAGCTTGTAGGCATTTGACATAAATAGTTGGCTGAAATTGGCCAGGATGCCGGCAGTAATCAGATAGCTGAGTTCTGTCAGGGTATAAGGTCGCCATAGCCAGAACATCGGAATCACTGAAATCAGGGTGCCAATAAAGCAGAAATAAAATACGATTTTTTCCGGAGACTCGGTTTTAGTCAGTGCCCGAACCGTGACAAAGGCCATCGCCGCCAGAAAACTCGCACTCAAACCAATGACCGACATCAGGTTAATTAGACCCGAATCCGGTTTGGCAACACAGAGTACCCCGACGAAACCAATCAGAGCTGCGGCTAACATGCTTGAGGTAATTTTTTCCTTGAGAAATAGCCAGGCAATTAGTGGAATAAAAATCGGGGAAGAATAGGTGAAGACCATGGCATTGGAGAGTTTTAAATGTGCGATGGCATAGAAAAAGCCGTACATGGCAGTCAGGCCGACCACTGCACGCCAGGTGTGCATACACAGCTTTTCAGTTTTGAAAAAACCAATGCCTTTATTGAAAATGAAAGGCAGGAAAATAAAAAGCCCAACAAAATTGCGAAAGAAGACCACGGTGGCATTATCAACTGTTGCCGAGGCATAACGGATACACACGCCCATGACTGAAAAGAGAAAAGCAGAGCAGGTCAGTAACAGAATGGCTTTAAGCAAATGCGGAGCGGCTGGGGCGGACATGAAAACAACTGAGCTAGAAGATCTGACGATATTCTAGCTGAAATGCTGTCGAGATTTACTGGCTTTGAGCAAGTTGTGCTTCAAGTAACTTGATCTGTTCCTCTTTCAGTTGAATCAACTGGTCGGCATCGCTATGCTGCGCATCCAGTGTGGCTTTTTGTTCATTGAGCTGAACTTGGATGTCATCTAATTTAGCCACTTCTTCTTTGGCCAAACTGGCATTCTCCGGCACTGGTGCATCTAACAGCTGATTTGATACCAGTGCTTTAGCTTCGATCGTCTCAGGTGCTTTCGCTGCCGCCGTATCTTCTTCAGTTTTCGCCGCAGGTTTTGCTGCCGGAACAGCCGCGATATCTTCCTGATGTATGCGTTCCGCTTCACCGGAAGAGGCATTCAACCACTGATATAGCAATACCAATGCAACGACAGTAACTAAAGCCCCCATAATCCCCATTAAAAGTTTGGGGTTATTTCTTTGTTCTACTGACATAGCTTGAACCTTGATTTTTATTTTACTGAACGAGGTTTAAACTGAATCACGCCAACTTCATCTGGAACAGCTGGTGTTTCTGGTTGATCAACATGTGTGGGACGATTTTCTTCATAACCACATTCAATACATTCGATCCATTCATCTTCACCAGAGGTCAGCATGACGACGCGATCTAACGCCTGACATTTTGGACATTTTGCGCCTGCAATGAAACGACGTTTAATGGTCATCATACTCACCTTGTGATCAACTTAAAAAGCTAGTTTAAGCGTTTTTAGAGGGGTTCGTCCAACCTTGATGACGCAGCAATGCATCTATTTTTGGCTCGCGTCCGCGGAAATTGATAAATGCGTCAAGTGCTGTGTCTTTTCCGCCAACTGCGAGGATATTTTCCCGAAACTGCTTTCCGGTAGTGGTATTAAAAATACCTTCATCTTCAAAGCGGTCGAAGGCATCACTGGCCAAAACTTCGGCCCATTTATAGGAATAATATCCCGCTGCATAACCACCGGCAAAAATATGACTGAAGCTGTGCTGGAAACGGTTATAGTCGGTGGTCGGTAGAACCGCATATTTTTCACGGATCTCATTCAAAGTAGCCTGAACCTGTGCTGCATTTAAAGCCGGATTGGCTCGGTGAATACTCAGGTCAAACAGGGCAAATTCAAGCTGACGCAGGGTTTGCATGCCAGACTGGAAGAAACGTGCATCCAGCAGGGCTTTCAGCAGTTCAGCCGGCAAAGATTCTTGGGTTTCTATGTGCTCGCTGAGCAGATCCAGACTTTCCTGATCCCAAGCCCAGAATTCCATAAATTGGCTTGGCAGCTCGACCGCATCCCACGCCACGCCATGGGTACCTGCCACGGCAATATTGTCTACTTCTGTCAGCATATGATGCAGGCCATGACCAAATTCATGGAACAAGGTGATGACTTCATCATGGGTCAGCAGTGCAGGGCGATTGCCGACAGGTGGAGTAAAGTTACCGACCATATAGCAAATCGGTTTTTGCAGGCCATCACTGGTCTGCATACGGGAACGGAAACCGCTCATCCAGGCACCGCCACGTTTGCCCTGGCGTGCATACAGGTCAAAATAGAAACCGCCAATCACCTGACCCTGATCTTCCAGTTCAAAATAACGTGCATCCGGATGCCATACAGGCGCTTCACGTTCAATCACCTGAATGCCATACAGACGATTCACAATACTGAACAGACCTTGCAGGATTTTCGGTGCAGGAAAGTAAGGTTTCAGCGCTTCCTGTGACAGGTTAAATTGCTGCATTTTCAGCTTTTCAGAATAATAGCCGCTGTCCCAAGGTTGCAGATCACGGATGCCATCTTCAGCAGCAATCGCTTTCAGTTCAGCAATTTCTTGCTCTGCCGGTGCGCGGGCATGTTCTGCCAGTTCATGCAAGAATTCATCTACTGCCTCTACACTTGGTGCCATTTTGCTGGCTAAGGACAATTCCGCATAATTATTAAAGCCAAGCAGTTTTGCCATTTCCAGACGCAGACTGAGGATTTCTTCGATCAATGCAGTATTGTCAAACTCGCTCTGTTCAGCCTGATCTGACGCACGCGTGGTATAGGCTTTATACAGTTCTTCACGCAGAGGACGATTTTCTGAATGGGTCATGATCGCCAGATAAGACGGGAAATCCAGCGTAGCCACTGGTTGATCCAGCTCGCGTTGCTGACCATATTGTTTTAACAGCTCAATATTACTTGAAGATAGACCGGCTAACTCATCTTCATTCAGCGGTCTGAAATAGGCTTGAGTCGCATCCAGCACATGGTTGGAGAAGTCGGAAGATAATTGGGACAGACGCGCAGAAATTTCCGCATAACGTTTTTTCGCTTCACCTTCCAAAGCCACCCCAGACAGTTTGAAATCACGTAAGGCTAATTTAATGGCGCTTCGCTGTGCTGCCGGTAGTTCATTATAAATCGACGCATCATAAATATGCTGATAGGTCTGATACAGCGCCGTATGTTGACCCAGTTGCGTATAATATTCGCTAAGACCCGGTAAAAGTGCTTGGTAGACATCACGGGTTTCGGCATTGTTCATCACGGCATTTAAATGTGACAGGATGCCCCAAGACTCACTCATATTGTTTTCAAGTGTGTCGACATGTTCCAGTGTGGTTAGCTGCTCCTGTAGTGAAGTAGGCGTTTCGGTAAGGTCATTCAGGAACTTTTGCCCTTCAGCGATACAGCTTTCAATTTTTTGTTTTAGCTCAGCCAGCGTAATCTGATCAAATTGCGGAACAGGCAAAGTTGCCTTTTCTAAAGTCATGTCGGTCTGCCAAATTAATTTTCAGTGTTAGTTCTAGAAGTAAGGCTTCTTGATCGAGAAATCAAGCTTGACCGGTGATTTATTCTGAAGCAGGAGGTATCGAGATTTATTCAATCTCGTTCACAATAATGTTCAAGCTACTTTTGCTAATGTTGAGTTGTAGTTGAACTGATTGATGTTGCCCGTTGAAACTCCGAAGCTGATAATTCAAGAATAGGCAAAATTCTATAGTCTGTTTCAAAGAAATAGGAAATATGTCTTTGCAGATCTTTGAATTTCACTGCCTGAGTGTGGATCAAAATAGGATGCAGTTTTCCTGTCAGTTTTGTTTAGAAATAGGGCAGGTATATGATCAGAATGATCTAAGTTGATGATTCGATGCAGTGAGCATTTTTATTCTAATCATATTTATTCTGGATAAGGTTTAAAAGAAAAAAGAGCGCCGTAGCGCTCTTTTTAAACCATCAAAAATTATTCAGTCTTGGCTTTTGCATTCGACTTTTTCTTTTTGACCTTGGCCTTTTTCTTTACTTTATCTTTAACCTTTGCTTCAGACTTTCCTGCAGATGGTTTAGCAGACTTTTTACTGTAAGAGCTGGGTTTTCCTTTTCCTTTTTTGCGTCGTATGGGCTGTTCTCCATCGGCGCTCAGGTTGGATTTAGATTCACGTTCATTGTTGCCAAACACTTCTTCTGTCGCTGCTGGACGTGATACTGGTTTTTTCTCGCTTACGCGCGGTGCACGAGCACGAACTGCACGGCCGGCATGACTGAGTTGTTGCACCAGTTCAAAGTCGATTTTGCGTTCTTCCAGATTGACACCGGCAACCTTGATTTTGACTTCATCACCCAGACCAAAGACCTGACCACGGTTCTGGCCAATCAGATTCTGGCTGCTTTGATCAAAGACAAAGAAGTCATCGCCTAGCTGGCTGACATGCACCATACCATCAACATACAGGTCTTTTAGCGTGACAAACAGGCCAAATTCTGCCGTTGCACTGATGATGCCGACAAATTCTTCGCCCAGATGCTGCTGCATATAATGGCATTTCAACCAGGTCGTCACCGAGCGCGACGCTTCATCTGCACGACGTTCTGTGGCAGAGAAATGGTCACCAGCTTCATCTAAAGCACCACCTGACAGCGGAGATGGCTTGTTATTTAAATGTGCTTTGATGGCGCGATGCAATAGCAGATCCGGATAACGGCGAATTGGTGAAGTGAAATGTGTATAGGCTTCATAAGCCAGACCATAATGGCCTGCATTACTCGCACCATAATAAGCCTGCATCATGGAGCGTAATAACACCGCATGAATACTTGGTGCATCAATCCGTTCTTTGGTCGCTTCAATCACCGCCTGATAATCTTTCTGAGTCGGCTGTTCCGGGAAATTCAAACCCAGCAGCTTGACGAAGTCACGGACTTTCTGGATACGTGAGAACTCAGGTGGCTCATGCACGCGGTACAACATTGGCATTTCATTTTTCAATGCATATTCTGCGGCTGCCACGTTGGCCAGCAACATACATTCTTCAATCAGCTTATGCGCATCATTACGGCTGCGTGGAAGAATTTCTTTAATTCCGCCCAGTTCGTCGAAGGTCATGTAAGTTTCAACAGTTTCAAATTCCATGGCATGGCGTTCAGCACGTAAACTTTTAAGAACTTGATAAAGTTGGAACAGGGTGTTGATCGACTTGCGAACTTCGCGATCTTCGGTAATCGCCTGACTGTCGCCTTCCAGATACTGTGCGACCTGATCATAGGTCAAACGTGCCTTGGAATGCATGACAGACGGATAGAACTCAAAACCGGTGACACGGCCAGCACGTGACAGTTTTAAATCACAGACCATACAGAGGCGGTCAACGTTCGGATTTAACGAACACAGGCCATTCGACAATGCTTCAGGCAGCATTGGTAAAACGAAGTGCGGGAAGTAGACAGATGTCCCGCGTTCCTGCGCTTCATCATCCAGCGGTTTGCCTGGACGCACATAATGGCTGACATCGGCAATGGCTACGACTACACGATAACCACCGCCGGGACGTTTTTCGGCATAAACGGCATCATCAAAGTCACGTGCATCTTCACCGTCAATAGTAACTAAGGCTAAATCACGCAGATCCACACGACCTTCATGGTCTTTGGCCGTTGGTTCTTTAAAGCTCTCGGCTTCTTTAACAACTTCTTCCGGGAATTCATAAGGCAAACCATATTCTAAAATGGTTTGTGGAATGATGATTTCAGTATCGGCCTTGTCTGCCATGGACTGCACAATATGCCCAGTCGCGAATTCTTCACGGGTCGGATAGGTATCAATCGCCACACGAATCGAGTCACCCAGATTGACTTGGGCATGTTCAATCAGTTCTTTTTCAAGGGTAATTGGCTGATGTGCATTCGGGTTGGCTGGCTGGATAAAGTATTCACCATCATACTCTGACACTTTACCAATGATCTGTTTGACACGATGCTGCACAACTTCCGTAATGTAGCCCCAGGCCTTACCTTTACGGTCTACCGAAGTCTGACGCACTTTAACGCGGTCACCATTAAAGACCAGGCGCAGTTCACGCTCAGCCAATAATAGGTCGTCCTGGCCGGAAATGTTGGCAGTTCCCATCCCTCGGGAATTGATATAAACCGTCGCTTCGGATTCAGGTTGCTCGACGGCAATCTGAAACTTGTAGCCGTCTTTCATCAGTTGCCCGTCACGCACCATCGCAATTAAACGATGGCTCAGGGCATCAATACTTTTTTGATCTGCAATTTCAAAATGTTCGACCAGGTCTGCATGGGACTGGGCATTGTTCTTTTCGATGGTTTCTAAAATGAGCGTGCGGCTAGGGATAGGGTTGTCATAACGTTCGGCTTCAGCTTTTGCTTCAGGATCGACCCAGTTTTTCATCATGTCTTTAAATTTATCTTAGGAGATAGGTTTAGCATAAAACATGTGTGCGCAGACTGCACGTAAATGATTGCAATAATCCATTTAAGTTTTCAATTTTCTGTTAATTTTCGATAACTGGAAATTTATGCAGTTTTTTTGCCATCAAAATGCACGAAAAATCGAGGAATTGCTTAAAAAGTATTTAAACGAGCAAAAATATGCACTTTTTTTTGATGCTGCGCTTGCAGTGCTATGCCGAAATTTGTATTATGGCCGCACGTTACGGTGAGATGGGTGAGTGGCTGAAACCACGTCCCTGCTAAGGACGCATACGGGTAACTGTATCGAGGGTTCGAATCCCTCTCTCACCGCCACGCTTACTTATGTCGCGCGCTCATAGCTCAGCTGGATAGAGCACTTGGCTACGAACTAAGGGGTCGGGAGTTCGAATCTCTCTGAGCGCACCAACTTGAACAATTAACCGCACATGTTGCGGTTTTTTTGTGCCTAAAATTTACAGAAACACCAGACATTACATGCTAAAAATAAGTCTCAGGCGAGTGAATAAAAATAAAGGCAGTCGTGATGAGAAAAATCATTGTCCAGGAGTTTTTGACCCTCGATGGCGTGATGCAGGGGCCCGGCGGCCCAGAAGAAGATATATCTGGTGGCTTTCAATATGGTGGCTGGGTGGCGCCGTATTTTAATGCGGAACCTGATCCGGCATTTGATGTCATTATGCAAAAATGGATGCAGCCCTCCGATATTCTTTTAGGGAAACATACTTTTCAGATTTTTGAATCTTACTGGCCCACACATACTGAAGACTGGCCGGGAATCAATGACGTCAATAAATATATTCTTTCTACTAGTCTGGAGCATTCCGACTGGCAAAATACCCTTTTTCTGAAAAGCATTGATGAGATAATCAATCTTAAAGCATCGGGAGAGGGGGATATTCGCGTGTATGGTAGTGCTGCAGTGGTACAGACACTTTTCAAATATGAGCTTGTGGACGAACTTCGTCTGCTGACTTTTCCAATTATACTCGGTGTTGGCAAACGCCTGTTTAGCCATGAATCAATACCCGCCGCTTTTCAATTGATAGATCATCTGGCCAGCTCAAATGGTATTGTGTTTACGCATTGTCAAAGGGCAGGAGAAGTAAAGACTGGAACAATAGGCGAGTGATAAAGAATACAAGGGTGACGGTCGTTTTATATTTGAATTCTATTCTGGCTGGATACTTGGTTGAGAATACTTAAAGTTGACCCATTGCGTGGTGCAGGAATTTTTTGGAAAATACGGCTTCTTGGTTGAATTAATTAAGTGCTTTTAGCTCTAAATCCGTAAAAGTTTTCAGTAGAAAACTATAAATTTTGATACATCGTTTAATTACTGTACATTCAGTTGTGATTTTATTAAAAAACACTTAACAAGACTGAAAAAGCTCGTATAATGCACCCCATCAAGACGTCGCGCTCATAGCTCAGCTGGATAGAGCACTTGGCTACGAACTAAGGGGTCGGGAGTTCGAATCTCTCTGAGCGCACCAATCTTGATAAGAATTCTGAAAAAACCGCACGTTGATGCGGTTTTTTTACGTCTGTGATTTTTAACTATTTTTCATATAAAAAACCAATAACTCTCTGCTTCCTGCTCATCTTAATTTCTGCTGCACTTTCAGTGCATAAACGGTATTGCCACCTACCGCAGGTAAAACATCGTAATAGGGTATGCTGCGCATGGCTCTTAATAAGAACGGCGCCTGATCGTGAATCTTCATGCTGCTGGTAATTTGAAATAAGGTACCCTGTGACTGCGGCAATAAGCGCATGCCACCTTTCACAAACTTTAAGTCACCGCCATTGGCATTGAACTGGTTTTGCAAGGAATCAGGCTGGTAAAAACGCATTTTGAAGTTAAATGGAATCTGAATCACCCCTAAACCGACCGACACCTTATAGTTGGCATCTATATTCTGGGTATTGACCGGATTCAGTTCGACCTTCTTGATTTGCCGGGGGAAAAGTTGCTGCGTCGCTTCAGCAGCCAACCATGGCCGCAATTTTTTGACCGGATGCGCAAAATATTGATAGGTGCTGCTAAATCTTAAATTTTCTGAGACTTTTCCTTCTTTAATCTGATAGTTCGGCAAAATGAAACTGACCGGTTGACCAGACTTTTGGCTGATCTGGGCAATTTTTTGTAGCTGTTGAGGGTTGAATCTAAGTTGCGGAATCGGAGTTGCTAGTGCTGCTGTATGCTCGATTTTAAAGCGTTGTTGTAGTGCTTCCAGCAGAAATGCATTGGTACTCGGCGGAATGCCGAGTTTGGCTTCAGGTAGCGCATTCAGGATTTTACTGAATAAAAAGCCTTTGGGCTGGTTCAGGTCGCCCCATTGGGTGACAGTCACCAGCGTTCTATGCGGACCCAGTGCAAACCACTCCAGTTTTCCTGCACCATAGAGAATTGGCGCATCAATAATTAAGGTGCTGATGCTGTTTTCACCCAGATGATGCTGCATCACTACGGTTTCTTTAAAGTTCAAGACTGGAATCGGGGTCGGGATATGAACCTGATATTTAACCTGCTGAATCGAACCCTGCTGCTCCAGCACCTTGGCCGACTTTAAGGTCGGAAACAGACCGACATAATTCGGATAATGTTGCAGCAATTTTTCAACCTGAGCTTCAGCCACAGGCAATACTACAGCCGCACTATAAAACTGTGTCTTGCTGGCTGCATTACTGTTTAAGGTGGGAAGCTGAGTTTTACTGGTTGGATGCGCATAAATCAGAATCCGCTCGCCGGTTAATTCTGCCAGTTGCTGGGCATTGCCCTGATAAGCACTCAGACTGCTCGGCAGTTCGGCATTCCAGGCAATGATTTTGGCCAGTGCTGGAGCAGAAGCTGCCAAACAAACACCGATGAGCATGCATTGCTTTAATCCTTTCATTCAACATCCTGTTGCGTATTTTTTGTTTTAATTGCTGTTTATTTAAAACCAAATGCACGTATTTCCAAAGCAAAGTTATGTAATTGATGCGACAGGCCATAAGCGCTATGGATATTTTGGTATAGTATTGGGCAAGATTTTATTTTTGATGTGATGCTATGACTGAGTCAGCACCGACTTTATCGACCCGTTATTTTCTGACTTTAGAAGAATCTCAGGATGGTTTTGCCCTGGCGACTTTTGGCAAAAAGCAGATTTCACGTTTTCTGACCCCTTTGGTCAGTATCGGGATCATCATCTGGGGTTTCTCGATGGGCTTTGATGGCGTTGGACGTTATTACGTGGCTTTGGGTGCATTCTTCCTGATCCTGCAAGGCATCATGCGTTACTGGTTCCTGCCGATGATGTTTAAACGCCAGTTTGTTAAATATCAGTTTGGTAAAAGCGAACAGGGTATTGATTTGTATCAGGACTATGCGGAAATTTTTACCAATGATCGTAGCAAGCTGGTGCCATATAGCGAAGTGCAGAATTTTGCTGTTGGTAAACTGACTTATATGCTGGAATTGAAAAACCGTACCGTGGTTATTGTGCCGAAGCGTGCATTTAAGGACGGCACTGAACAGAGTATGTTCGAGCATACATTTAAAAAATAATTCAGATATCTATAAAAGGAAAAGGGAAGTTTTGATCATGAGCACACGTCCATCCAAAATCGTTTGTGTGGGTCGCAGTTATGCCGATCATGCCAAAGAACTCGGCAATGCGATCCCTGATCGTCCGGTATTGTTTATCAAGCCACCGAGTGCCTTAAGTTCGCTCGAAGCAGGCATTGAGTGGAATCCGGAATGGGGCAATTGTCATTATGAATGTGAACTCAGCTTGCGTATTGACCGGACTTTAAGCAAAGAAAGCGATCCTGTGAAAGCACTTGAAGCTGTGGGTGCGGTGACTTTAGGTCTGGACTTAACTTTGCGTGATTTACAGGATGATCTCAAGAAAAAAGGCCAGCCTTGGGAACGTGCCAAAGCCTTTGATGGCTCTTGTCTGTTGTCGGATTGGGTACCTGTCGCCGATGTAGTCACTGACTGGAAAGATGTGCATTACACACTGCAAGTCAATGATGAGCTGCGTCAAAAAGGTGATACCGCTTTATTGATTTTTGATATTGCGACCTTGCTGGCTGACATCAGTCAGGTCTTTACTTTGGAAGAAGGGGATGTGGTGATGACCGGTACCCCGGCAGGTGTTGCAGCATTGCATTCAGGCGATCAACTGAAAATGACCCTCAAAGGGCAGTCTCAGGATTATGTCTGGACGACTTTTGTGAAATAACCAAGATTTTGAATCAAAGGAGCCTATTGGCTCCTTTTTCATAGGCATAATTTTAATCATTAACAGTATAACGTTTGCGAAATTGATCTGGGGTGCTTCCCATCCAGCGTTTAAACATGTTGATAAATGCCGAGGCATTGGCATAGCCCAGATCAAAGGCGATGCTTTCAACGCTATGACCTGCATTTAATAAAGACATGGCCTGCATCACTTTCAGGCGTTGCCGCCATTCATGCAGTGACATTCCCAGTTCTTTCTGGCTATATCGCGCTAGCGTCCGCTCGGTTAAATTGACGCGTTCGGCCAGTTGCCGCAGCGAGCTCTGATCTGCCGGATGCTGATGTAAATAATCTAAAATCTGTTTCAGCAGTACATGTTCTGAATGCGGTAGATAACTGCTGACCAGTTGGGCTTGCTGGAGCTGATCGAGCAGTACCTGTAGCAGACGTTGATATTCAGCTGAATCCTCGAATGCTGGATGGTCTTGCTGATGTAGTTGTTTCAGGTGGGTAAATAAAGCAGTGACCAAGGGGGCGCTGAGCAGGATGCCCGGTTGAGTGGGCAGTTGGCCACAAAGTGATTCATGCACATACAGAGTGCCATGAGAAACTGCGGTACGGTTCAGACCACGATGCTCTAAATTCGGTGGGAGCCAGATGCCGTGAGGTGAAGGCGTCACATAATTTATATGATTAATATTCACTTCCATCACTCCATGAAAAGCATAGACAAATTCTCCCCCGGCATGGCCATGTAGCGGATAAACAGATTGCGCAGGATCCTCCCTGAAGCTGATCCACAGAGGTGCTTTAATCAGATCATGGGTCGGAAGTTGCTTGAGCGAAGCTGAATCTGCTTGGATTTTTTTATGCATCACCGAAATTGCCTGAATAACACCATCATTTGTCTGTTTTGAAGTATATCTTTTATTTCTGACACTTTTATAGTGTACCTTCCAAATGAGCAACAGGACCGTATGTGAGCCAGCGTCAGGCATTAGATGCCAAAGCATCTGCCATCATGTTTGTATTGTGTATGTTGTGGGGTTTACAACAGGTGGTACTGAAGTGGGCCGCGAATGATATTTCAGCCCTGATGCAAATTGCCTTGCGTTCAGCCTTGTCTGCGCTGATGGTTTATCCCTTGATTCAGCAAAGCGTACGCCGTCAACTGTGGAATGCACGCTATTTACCTGCAGGATTGCTGGTCGGTGTGTTGTTTGCAACCGAATTCTATCTGATTGGTGAGGCACTGCGTTATACCTCAGCCTCGCATACGATTGTTTTACTCTATACCGCACCGATTTTTGTGGCTTTGGGTTTGCACTGGAAATTGCCGGCAGAGCGTTTGTCTGCTGTGCAATGGGGCGGAATATTTCTCGCCTTTAGCGGAATTGTAGTCAGTTTTCTGTTACGTCCACAAACGGGGTCAGGTCTACAGACTGATGCCTTGTGGGGAGATTTTCTGGCCTTGCTTGGCGGCGTATTCTGGGCAGCCACCACAGTCAGTGTACGTCTGAGCCGGCTGGCTGAAGCACCTGCAACCCAGACTTTGTTCTATCAATTATTGATGGGTGGAATCCTGTTATTGCCTCTGGCTGTTCTGACTGGGCAAGCAGCTATTCAATGGACGGTGTTGTCTATTTCCAGTCTGATTTTTCATACCGTACTGATTTCCTTTGCCAGTTATCTGATCTGGTTCTGGATGCTGAAACATTATCTGGCATCACGGTTGGGGGTATTTTCCTTTTTGACCCCTGTATTCGGCATGCTGTTCGGGGTGCTGATTCTGGATGAACATATCGAAATCAATTTTATTATCGGCACCTGTATGGTGATGTTGGGCGTGATTCTGGTGAGTTTGCAGGGATGGCTGAAAAAACCGAATATTAATAAAACTATTCAAGAGCAAGTATGAAAAACTGGTCTGTAAATTTAGCGACCTGGATTGGCCTGTCTTCCATTCTGATCTGGGCCAGTCTAGTCGCTGTAGTGAAACTGATTACTGAATCCACCAGTGCAGTGCAGGGGATTGCTTTAATTTATAGTTTTAGCAGTCTGGCGATTTTGGCATTCACGGGTTTCCCAAAAATCAAGCAAATGTCCAAGCGCTATCTGTTCGGTTGTGGCGCTTTATTTGTGGCTTATGAGATTCTATTTCTGGTTGCCGTGGCATGGTCGGATAATCGTGAACAAGTGATGCTGATTGCCATGATCAATTATCTGTGGCCACCCTTGATGATTGTTTTTTCGATTTTTGCCCGGCAGTTGCAGGCCCGCCTCTGGGTGATTCCCGGCTTTCTGCTCGCCGTAATGGGACTGATGCTGGTGGTCAATCCAGAAATCACTAATCTGCCGAAGTTTATGCAGGCTTTAGCTGAAAATCCTTGGGCCTATGGCTTTGCCTTTCTCGGCGCTTTGTTATGGCCTTGCTACTGCGTTCTAACTAGGACCTATGGCCGCGGACAAAATGGTGTACCGATTTTCTTTTTGGTCGCTGTAATTAGCTTATGGTTCTTACATTTAGGATTAAACGAACCTTTTATCATGCCCACATTCAAGCTATGGTTGGGAGTTGCAGTGGTGGGTAGTCTGATTGGCATCGCCTATAGTAACTGGAATCAGAGTATGCAGTTCGGCAATATCAAGGTGCTGATTTTAGCCACCTATTTTATGCCGATTCTTTCTTCGGTCATGTCAATGCTGATTCTGGATGTCAGACCCGAACTCAGTTTTTGGATCGGGACGGGTTTGGTGACTGCAGGCGCTATAGTCTGCTGGAAATCTACCGCTATCAGTTAAAAAAATCCTCTCAAGCGAGAGGATTTTTTTATTTATGTCGGAACAGTTCGGACAATGGGAAATTGAGTTTTTCTTCCAGATATTGATCAGTTTCCTGTAATCTAGGTGAGAAATTTTGCATCCAGATGTCATCAGTCTGGGCATTGGTGAGATGGTTTTTGCGTGGCAGTGGATAAGGCAATTGCAGATAAAAATTCCAGAAGCTGACCTGATCCAGATCGCGAACCAGCACATATTCATTCTCATCGGTGCGTTTGATTAGATTCTGCTTTTCAAACATGGCGACATAGCTCGGCCAGCGGCCAATTTCATCTCGGCCCAGCACTTCAAGCGCTTGTGCTTCACTGATGCTTTCACCGGTTTTCTGTTTTTTATAAAAGAGTTCTAACAGATCTAGCAGCATGACGATGGGATGGCGTTTATTGTCCTGCCCCGATTCGAACGCTGTCAGGGCATAACTGATTTCAACACCCAATAACACAATAATCCACGACAGATAAATCCAGAGCAGGAAAATCGGCACAGCGGCGAAGGCGCCATAGACAATTTCATAACTGGTAAAGTTTGACATGATATAGCCGAACAGGTTTTTCAGAAGCTCAAACACCACGGCACTAAACAGACCGGCAATAAAGGCAGATTTAAGCGGTACACTGCGATTCGGGATGGTCCAGTTCAGAATGAAAAATCCGAGTACAGTCAAAGAAAAGGAAATCGCCCAGAGGACAAAGGCGCCATCCAGCTCATAACCGGCAAAGTTATTGCTGAGAATGCTCATGGATGCCACTGTCGAAGAAATCACAAATGCACTGCCGAGTAAAATCGGCCCGAGTGAAATGATGGTCCAGTAACGCATAAAGCCCATAATTCCGCCCCGTGTTTCAGTCACACGCCAAATCCGATTAAACACCGTTTCGATACTGCTGAGCATCAATACTGTCGTCACAAACAGGAACAGAATACCAATGATGGTGAGATTGCTGGATTTATCGGTAAAGGCATTCAGGGCTTTATCAAAGGCAATGGTGGTTTTGGGCAAAAAATTACTATAGATCAGCTGCTGCAGTTGTTGCCGCGCAGGTTCCAGCGCTTTAATGGAAGAGATAATTACCAGAAAAACCGTCAGCATCGGCACTACGGCAAACAGAGTCGTATAGGTCAGTGAACCTGCCTGTTCACGACAGCGGTCTGCTTCAAAACGTCGCAGTACAAATAAAACAAATTGAAACCAGTGTTTTTCATAGAAAGGTAATTTCTTTAAATACTTAACAATCATCTGCATCCAATCTCAATTTTTTTAATCATCATGAATTTTCATCATCAGCTTAACCAAAAAACTTGCAAAGTATCGTATAGTTTTATTTTTTTAAGTAATGAATAAGAACCATGATGCAACCTTATGTCCTTGTTTTATATTACAGCAAATATGGCTCAACCAAAGAAATGGCGCATCTGATTGCCAATGGAATTGAAGCGGCAGGCGTGGCAGTAAAAATCAGGACAGTTCCAAATATATCCAGCATGGTAAAAGTCGCTGAACCGAGTATTCCGGCAGAAGGGGATATTTACTGTACTCTGGACGATCTGGCGCAATGTGCCGGCCTGGCGCTTGGTTCACCGACCCGTTTTGGCAATATGGCCTCTGAAATGAAATATTTTTGGGATCAGACCACGAGTCTGTGGTTGAATGGGGCGCTACACGGTAAACCGGCTTGCGTGTTTACGGCATCAGGTTCCATGCATGGCGGACAGGAAAGTACTTTGCTGACCATGCTGCCGCCGTTGTTCCATCATGGCATGATGATCATGGGGCTTAGTAACTCAACACCGGCACTCTCGAATACCAAAACTGGTGGTACGCCTTATGGCGCTAGTCATGTCAGCGGCCCACGGCATGATCAGGGCCTGAGTCAGGATGAAAAAATTCTGTGTGAAGTACAAGGCAAGCGTTTAGGTGAAGTGGTACTGAAACTCAATCGAGTCTGACAAGCACTCACAGGAAATGAAGAATGAACTTCATTTCCTGAATTTTATTAGGCTTCTTTTTGATCTTTTTGATCTTTTTGATCTTTTTGATCTTTTTGATCTTTTTGATCTTTTTGACTAAATCTGTATTTGCATTTCAGACATTGATAATCCTGAAACAGATTACGGTCGACAGAAACCCCGGCTTTTTTCCCCAGAAAATTACCGACCACACCGCCGGTAATCCCGACACTGATTGCACCGACAAAAGTGCCTACGGTTCCGCCGACAATCACACCTAAAGGTCCGGCTACTGTACCAATTGCAGCGCCAATCGATGCACCTGAAGCAGCGCCACCCACAGTCCCTGCAGTTGCACCCGCTGAACTCATGAGAATGCCGCCAATTTTCTTTAAATTCTGTTCATGATCGCGCTGTTCGATATCAGCTGAGCCACATTTAGGACATTGCATAGATTGTTCCATCAAGGATTGAGATGTGCTTGTTTTAGGTTTGTCGGGAATAGGATGTGTGCCCTGATCAGCACTTATTCATAACATACAACAACACACTAGATAAGTTTTGAATTCGCAAATCAGAAACATTGCATACTCACTTGATTCTAGTTGAGTTCACGTTAAAACATTGTATTTCAGCTGTAAATATATGCCTTCTTGGTTGATTAACGCAATTCTTAACCTGTCATTGAGGAAATGGCAAATCTCAAGATCATCAGAAATGTTCTTCTCTCATCAGTCTAAATATTGCGATCTTAGGTAGGCCATTTCTGAATTCGAAATGAAAAAGGAAGGGAAGTCGAAAAATATGTAAACGAGTTCTTATCAGGTCTATTCAAGTTTTCAGCCAAAATACATCTGAATATTGGCGTTTCTTTATAAGTCACCTTCATTGTAATTGATTAATTATATTTTAAATAAATCGTGACATTTATCCTTATTAAATAGAAGTTCTAATAAAATAAAAATTTACGACTTTTAAAATATAAAAAGTATAATAATTCTAATCTTTATTAGATAAATTTTTGATTATTGATAATATAAAAAATATATTATTTTAATCAAGTTTTTTATATGAATTTTATATTCAAAAAAAATTTATATAATGATTTCTTACAAATCACAAATAATAAACAAATATATATTAATTTAATAAAAACAATAATTTATATTTTTAAATAAAACAAAAAAATAAGTGAATAGGGATAAGTTTTACATTTTATAATTTTATGTGATTTAATATTCTTCAGATAAATTTAATCTTACTTAAATGAAAAATTAAATAAATATCTTAAGTCAGAGGATATTAAGATTATGAGAATATTAGTTATCAATCTGGGTTTATTAGGTTTATGTTTTCTGAGTAACGCTTATGCCACCTCTGATGAGTGGACTCAGCGTTGGAAATCATCCAGTGCCCGTTCCAATGAGAATCTAGTTCAAGCCAATCTGATCGAACTTAAGGAGTCAGACTATTATTCCGGATTAGGTAAAACCACCGTTCATAGCACCTCAACTACTTCCATCGGGACGGTAAATACCCCGACCAACAATATCAATGTAGAGGGTACAGACAACAGTATCGATATTACGAGTGAGTTGCTGAATGAAGCACCAGTCAATTCAAATACCAACCAAAATCCTCAGCGCTGTCTTAATTTAAGTAACAGACCAGGAGAATCACAATGTTGAATTTCTCCTCGACCAGAAGACATATATCTTTCGTGAGTGCCACTGTCCTTTTCAGCTCTTTTTTAACAGGCTGCACAGGCTTGGCACCTTCAAACAAGAAGCCAGTTAGCTTGGTACAAGGCCCCCCAATTACTGATATTTTTACCCCTTTTGATATGGCTTTATCCTGCCTAAAAGGACAATTACGTAGTGATGTGAGTTTCTCCGTGGGGGCAATTCTGGATCAAACCGGTAAGGATGTAGTTACCAATGGTGGTAGCGGAAAAATGGTGACCCAAGGTGCGGGAGATATGGTGCAATCTGCCTTGTTTCAGGCGGGGGTAAGCTTAATGAACCGGCGTGATCCCCGGATTATCGAAAGCGAAGCCAAGTGGGGCATTCGTGATCCAAGACAAATCCAGGCTTCTGATTATTATGTGACAGGCAGTATTAACAGTCTGGATTTTATTCCGGGTGGTGGTTTTGACATGCAGATCGCTGGTGTCGGTCCGAATTATAGTCAAACCCGGATTATGGTCGGTCTGGATTTATCTTTGACCGATACCCGTAGCAGTAAAGTCGTGGGCAATGTTTCATTGCAGAAGCAAATTGCTGCACAGGATTATGGCTTAAGTGCAGGCAGATTCGCTGGTCGTACACTCTTAAACATTCAGATTGGAAAAGGAGAACGCGAGGCAACTAACTTTGCCTTGCGCCAAATGTTGAATCTGGCCACTTTTGAATTGCTGAGTCAGGTTGTCCCACCCGCCGTATTTGAAAGTTGCCGTGCGCAGATACCGCCAGAGCTTGGTCAATTGAACTTAACCCGAAGTTCTGTCGCTCTGCATAAATACAAGAAAAACCAGCAACAAAATAGTACAGCTTCAAGCAGTGTTGTTCAGGAGTCAGTCTCAAGCCAGGCAGACTCATCTAATGAAAAAAATAAGTCAACCAACTCACCGAGCAAAGATACGAAACCGCCAAAACAGAAAGAGTCCGAGGTGATTCAAAACCCTGAAGCAGAGCCTGAAATGAGCAAACAGGACTTGATTAAATATATTAGCAAGAAGCAGCATCCACCTTCTTCAAATGAAAAGAATGAAGAAAAAGATACTCAAGAAAAGGCTGATAAAGAACAAGAAGATGAAAAAACCACAACGCTATGGGAGGCCAATCCTGAGGTGGTCGAAAATTACTGGTCTAGCACCCAGCGTGATTAAAAATATTTAAAAATGGGCTCGCTCCCATTATAAGAAGGAGTACTTAGCGAGAGGTACTTCAAAACAAAAGTAGGAAGAACAACGATGAAAAACACGATCAAAACAATCGCTTTATCCGTCGCCTTTCTGTCTAGCGCAGGTATGGCATATGCCCAAGGAGATGAAACACCTACTGACGTCACCGTAGATACAGGCTTGCAAGCTACCTTGGATTCTATTTCTCAGCAGGTTGAAAATGGTTCTGCTTTGAATCTTGCAGTGAATACAGGTGATGTTGATGCAAGCGTTGATTTAGAAGCAATTGCAGAAGCTACAAGAGAAGCACCAGAGGCCATTAGTTCAATTGAAGGTACAATTGAAACTACTGCGATTGGTGCCGCGAATACAGGTAGTATCAGTATTGAGCAGGGTAGCTACAATAAGGTGGTATCAGACATATCAGATGCCACGGATAACTACGACTACAGTGCAGTAACCAGTGCAACTAATAATTCTGAAACTCTAGAGGAGCTATCAGAGGTTTCGGATAGTTCAGATATCTCGGAAGTTATAAGTTCGACACTGAGTACTGACTATAGTGAGGAAATCAATGAAACTTTAAGCAATTATAGTGTAGCGAATATTGCCTATAATGCGGGTGCTATTGATGCATCTGTCAGTGCTATTTCAGAAGGAACTCAAACTGCTATTAACAACAGCATCACAACTACCGCTATCGGTGCTGTGAATAGCGGTAGTATCACTGTGACTGTTAAATAAACTCTTTTTTCGAGGTGAACACAGGTCTAACTATTGGCAGATAGTTAGGCCTCTTTATTTTATAATAACATCCACATAAATTGTTGTTTATTCATCGGATAAAAAAGTACTTATTGTTTGACACTCTCTATTTCAGAAATTGAGTAGTCTGGAGCTTAAGATTAAGTCATTTATCTAGGATCAAATCTGGAAGAATAAATAAGAATTTAGGCTGAGCTATAGCCGAGTTTTGGATATTTTAAATTTATATCATCAGAAAAACGCAATAAAAAAAGAGCGCATCAGCGCTCTTTTGAAATTCATTGGCGAGCTTAGTCGCGAACAAATTCAACTGTGCCATTTGCTAAAGACTTCACACGTGCCAGTGATTCCACACGGTAGCCTTTTTCAAGCAGCAGATCACGACCTGGCTGGAATGATTTTTCAATCACAATGCCAATACCGACTACTTCTGCATTTGCCTGATGAATCAGGTCTGCAAGACCTAAAGCTGCTTGACCATTAGCCAAGAAATCATCGATCACTAAAACCTTGTCGGTTGAGCTGATGTGTTTATTTGAAATCGCGATCGTGCTTTCAGTTTGTTTGGTAAATGAAAAGACTTTAGAACGATATAAATCATCTTTCAGGGTCAGAGACTGGTATTTACGTGCAAAGATCACCGGTACGCCAAGCTCTAGGCCGGCCATTACGGCAGGTGCAATACCTGATGCTTCAATCGTAATAATTTTGGTAATACCAGCATCCTTAAACAGACGCGCAAATTCTTGACCAATCAGTTGCATCATGACTGGATCAATCTGATGGTTTAAGAAAGAGTCTACTTTCAAAACTTCTTCAGAGAGGACGATGCCTTCAGCCAAGATTTTCTGTTCTAGTGCATGCACGGGAGAATCCTCAAGAGCAGGTGCTTTTTCAAGCAAAAGCGTATTGTAAAAAGCACCCGGAAAAAATCAAGTGAAATTCGCCAAAAACTTAGTTGCTTGCACCTTTATAGTCAGTTAACAGTAAACCATAGGAGGTTTTCTTGTCGACATGCGAAACTTTGACTGGAAGATAGTCAAGTTTTGGTGCCAGCCAGAAAATGGTTTCACGACCTGGTTTGCTATGTTTCATCACCACTTTAATGGTATTAAAAGATCCGTATTTGGTACTTATAGTCTCTGAACCCTGTTTGACAAACTTGCGGCCTTCAACTTCTTTAGCATCAGCGATGTAGTAATTTGCTTTCAGGCCTGAATTTTTTAAATCTTCACGGATCTGCAATTCCGCATTCAACTCATCCAGAACATCTGCTCTCCAGGCAAAAGAACGTTTTTCATCATCTTTCTTGGTACTGATAGTTTTGCTGGAAGGATTGAAATTAATACTCATAGTGTTGTTATGCACCAATACTTTACTACTGCGACTGAAACTGCTTGAGCCGATCTTGCCATTATTAAAAGTAAAGCGGCTGGTTTCGGTTGCAGAGGCAATCCCTCCAGCTTTTGCAGCAAAGACATAAGTCCAGTTATTGCCAGATTTACTTAGAGTCCGTGTTGCAGAACCCATGTTCTTGCCATTATAGCTAAATTGATAACTGGCCTGAAAAGGAGTCATGGCAAAAGCCTGGCTAGAAATACCAGTGAACAGTATCGCGCTGCTCAGACCCGTGGTCATCACTAAAGTTTTGAATACAGTCTTCGCCATCAGTTATTTTCCTATATTGGTTAAACGGGCAAAAAATATCATTTATTGCACCCTTTATTATTTGGGCAAAATATGGAAGTTGAAGGGATATTTCTGCCAAAAATGTATATTTCATGTAGTTTTATGGAACTTTTGTTCAAAAACTACGTTTGACATGATTTAAGAAGGATCTTTCTGTTTGATAGGGGTGACCCGGTTGTCATCCATCTTGTCTTCATCCCAGTTCTCTTCCTGATCTTGGGAAAGTTTTCTAAACAGGGCGGCCAGATTGACATTACCAATCACCACCAGTTCGGCTTCACGAAGTACTGCGTGATTCACATGAACTTTGCCCAAGGTATCAATGACCGATCGGCTTTTACCTAACCAGCGATTTAAATCCAGATAGAGCAAGTCATCGATGACTTTAATCACGCCCAGTTTTTCCAAAATCATTCCCAAAGGATCTTTATTCAAGACACGTTGATAGAAGAACAGGCCAAAACGCACGCCAAGTTTATAAAGCATATTCGGATATTTGGCTTCAATCAGCTGGGTATCACTAATTTGCTCGAACACGATCAACTGGGTGGTTTTATTCAGTTCCATCTGTACCAGTTTCAAATCAACCGATAAAGTGACAATCAGGCCTTTATAATCCAGTGTTGCGTAGAGACGCAGCCAGTCTTCATGTAAATCTGCGTGTAAGTCTTTCAATGCATCGACATTGTCTGTGACAAAGCGCTGAAAGGTTGCATTTAGGAAGACTTGCGATAGGGGAAATTCACGCTCATCTTCAATAAATCCTTCCGCCCTCTGATACACTTGGCGGATTCGGTTGGAAATATTGGAAATTAGCGTTTGCATACTGAAGCGTCCTGGCAACTTTATTTTTGACTCGGGATGTATCTTGTCGAATTGTATGAAAAATACAAGCGTTCATGCTTGAAGTTTAGCAAAATAAATAGCACCATTTTTATAGTTTTAGTTATGTAACGTTGAAGATTTGATGGATTTGGCATTTTAAAAAGATAAATGACGAATCCGTTTATTTTTAATCTTTCAAATACTTTTTTGGGGAGCTGAACTCATTATTGAGTTTAGGCGAATGTGAAAAAACGATGATACTCATGCCTCTGGTCAGAACTTGGTGGAAAGATCCAGTGTTTAGCAGTGCGTTGCTTGCCGCAGGCATTCTGCATTTGATCGTGCTGACACTGGAATTTGGTATGCCGCAAGATCGGGATACCAGTACCAAAGAAATCGCGGTCAGCTTGCGCCAGACTGATGAAAAAATTGAGCATGCTGATTTTCTGGCCCAAACGGACCAGCAGGGTTCCGGCCAGTTTAGAGAAGCTCATCGCATGTCGAGTGATATGCCATCGCCATTAATGGAGCAACATGCAGGCGAAGAACTGCAAGAAAGTCTGGAGATGCTGCAACAACAACAGGAACTCAGTTTTGAAGAAAAAGTCCTGATGACCACCTTGAGCTGGCAAAAGCAGGCGGAAGAAAATCAGCGTAAAAAAATGCAGGAGCAATTACAGAGCCAGTTTCAGGCAAAAGCGGCCATGGTCGCCAGTCTGGAAGCGCAATATTTACAGCGTCAGCAAAATTTCAGTCGTCAGCAAAAAATTAAGACTGTGGATGGTATTCAGTCCAAACAGGATGTTTCGGCCGCATATCTGGAAAAGTTCCGTGAAAAAGTGGAATTTTATGGTAACCGTTATTATCCGGAAGCAGCAAAACAACAGAATCTAGCAGGGGAAGTGCGGCTGATGGTGATCCTGAACCAGAATGGCGGAATTCGTGCCATTCGACTGATTGACAGTTCAGGACATGCCATGCTGGACGAAGCAGCCAAAGCTTCCGTGCGTAAGGCAGCCCCATTTGGTGCTTTCGACAGTAAAATGAAAGAAATTTCCGAACTGCGGGTGATTCGTACCTGGCGATTTGATCCGGCAGAAGCAGAATTTGAGGTGCGTTAGACCATTTTATTCATTTGTAAACCCTCCCTTTAACTCCCTCCCAACGGGAGAGAGAACTATCATTGAGCTATAGGTATTAAAACTCCCTCTCCTTATGGGAGAGGGTTGGGGTGAGGGTAAACAATAAAAAAAGCGAGCCGAAGCTCACTTTTTATAGCAAGAAAATTTTAGCCTTGTTCTAAATACGGATTATCAAAACCAAGTTTTGCTAGAATCTCGATTTCAATGCCTTCCATTTCTTCGGCATCTTCATCCGAGGTTTCATGGTCATAGCCCATCAGGTGCAAAGTGCCATGTACCAGCATATGGGTAAAGTGAGTCAAAGGCGCTTTTTGCTGTTCCAGCGCTTCGGCCAGCACTACAGGAATACAGATCACCAGATCACCAATGGGAAATGCATCCAGAAACTGCGCCATTTCATCTGGAAGTTCACTCGGAAAAGACAGGACATTGGTCGGTTTGTCCTTGCCGCGATATTCCAGATTCAGTTTATGACTTTCGTCATTGTCGACACAGGCAATTCCAATTTCGCAATCACTTTGAGTGCCAATATGACGTAAAGTGGTTTCTACAACTTTTTTAATATAGGCACGTTTCAGCACCAGTTCAGGCGACTGAAAGTCCTGTTGTAAGGAAAGACTAAGTTTCAACACAAATCCTTAAGTTTAAAGCTTAATGCTGTGCGTCTGCCGCAGCATCATTTTCAGCGATCAAGGCATCCTGACGTGCTTTACGTTCGGCACGTGCTTCAGCACTTAAACGCTGCTGTTCACTGTCCCAGCCTTCGTAGGCTTCGACAATTTTCTGTACCAGCTGATGACGTACCACATCACGCGAATGGAAACGGGTGATATGAATTTCAGGAATTTTATCAATCACACGCAAGGCATGTGACAGACCGGATTGCTGACCACGCGGTAAATCTACCTGAGTTACGTCGCCGGTAATCACGGCACGTGAACCAAAACCTAGGCGGGTCAGGAACATCTTCATCTGTTCTGGGGTGGTATTCTGCGCTTCATCCAGAATCACGAAAGAATGATTCAAGGTACGGCCACGCATATAAGCAAGCGGAGCCACTTCAATCACCTGACGTTCGATCAGCTTGGCCACTTTTTCAAAGCCAAGCATTTCATACAGCGCGTCATACAAGGGACGTAAATAAGGATCGATTTTCTGGGTTAAATCTCCCGGCAGGAAACCGAGTTTTTCACCGGCTTCAACCGCAGGACGAACCAGCAGAATGCGCTGGATTTCATTGCGCTCCAGCATATCCACTGCAGCTGCAACGGCAAGATAGGTTTTACCTGTACCGGCAGGGCCAATACCAAAAGAAATATCACTTTGCAGAATGCGCTGTACATAGCGTTTCTGGTTGGCACCACGCGGGTTGATCCGGCCTTTACGGGTTTGCAGCCAGACATTGTCCAGCCCCGTATGTTCCTGATCATCCAGATCTTGCTGAAGTTCACGGTCAGTCTGGCTGCCCTGAATCATCAGATGTAAAGTATCTGCACTAATCTGCTGACTATGTTCAGATTCTTCATGAAGACGTTGCAAGAGCATTTCGGCTCTCTCAACGGCATCGATTCCACCATCAATAATAAAACTTTCTCCACGATGGGAGATTTTGACGTCTAAACGTTGTTCAATTTGCTTCAAATGGCCGTTATAGGCACCTAACATGGCTTGTATACGGTCCATCGAAATTCCAGGAAAAGCTACTGTACGTCGAATCGCTGCAGTCAAGAGTGTTCCTTATGAAGTGTGCGTTATATGCTCTACATTACGCCACGTCAGGCTCAAGATTCAAGAGCTCACCATAAACTAAATTCAAAGTTTTAATTTCGGTAATTTCAATCTCGGCAAAGCGGCCTACCCAGGCAGGGTCACCAATAAAGTTGACATAACGGGTATTGTCCGCCGTACCGACCAGAATATTCGGATCTTTATCAGAAACTTTTTCGATCAGTACACGCTGGATAGACCCGAGCATGGCATCCGTCTTGTCAATGCTTGAACGCTTAATCCATTGCTGAACTTTAGCCAGACGTTCTTTTTTCACATCTTCAGAGATCGTATCTTCCAGTTCTGCCGCAGGCGTACCCGGGCGTTTTGAATAGATAAAACTATAAGAGTGGTCGAAATCTAGATCCTGAATAAACTGATAAGTCTCTTCAAAGTTTTCGTCAGTTTCACCAGGGAAACCAATGATAAAGTCTGAAGATAAATGCATATCTGGGCGAACTGCACGTAACTTTTTAATCTTCTCGATATAGACATCAATGGTGTGGTTGCGCTTCATGGCCTGAAGTACATCATTGGAACCGCTTTGTACCGGCAGATGCAGATGTGAAACCATTTGTGGCAGGTCACGATAACACTGGATCAGGTCATCATTAAATTCCAGTGGATGCGAGGTGGTATAACGAATACGGCCAATGCCCGGAATATCTGCAACCAAACGTAAAAGATCGGCAAAGGTACAGATATTGCCTTCAAAAGTTTCACCGCGATAACCGTTTACGTTCTGACCCAAAAGTGAAATTTCACGCACGCCTTTTTCTGCCAGACCCGCAATTTCAGCGAGCACATCATCCAGTGGACGAGATACTTCTTCACCACGCGTATACGGCACCACACAAAAAGAACAGTATTTAGAACAGCCTTCCATGATCGAGACAAAAGCTTTATAACCTTCAACACGCGGTTCAGGTAAAAAGTCGAATTTCTCGATGTCCGGGAAGGAAATATCCACCAGTTTGATTTTTTCTTTTTTCGGCTTTTCGATCTGCTCAAAATGCTGATCCAGCATTTGCGGCAAACGGTGCAGGGTTTGCGGGCCAAAGATCATGTCGACATAATTGGCACGTTTCTGGATGTTATCGCCTTCCTGAGACGCCACACAACCACCAACACCAATAATCAGGTCAGGATTTTTATCTTTAAGCTTACGCCAGCGACCCAGCTCGGAGAAGACTTTTTCCTGTGCCTTTTCACGGATCGAGCAGGTATTCATCAGCAGAATATCGGCATCTTTAGGATCGGTGGTCAGCACATAGCCATGAGAATCGCCTAACAGGTCTGCCATACGGTGACTGTCGTACTCATTCATCTGACACCCTTGCGTTTCGATGTACAGTTTTTTGACTGAAGCATCGCTAATTGGGGTGTGCGCTGGCTGGGTAACAGTGTTTTCTGAGGCAGCTGGGGCACCATTCGGAATGAAGGTTTGAACCGTCATGTAGGCTCCTACAAGGTAATACGTTGAAAGAGTGAACGAACAGCCTGATTGATGCATCAAACAGGTGAATAAAAATTCAATTCACGGACTGAAATCTTGGAAAGGCGCATATTTTAGCAGGAAAGTCGCTTAAACTTATAGCCCAAATTAACTGTGGAAAAATATTGATTTATGGGCAAAAATTGTCTGTAGATTAATATTGCTTAATCATAAGGTTACATAACTGAACAATAGAGTTGGTTATAATCTTCAAACTAGCTCTTATGATATGCAACATGGGCAAAGCACAAAATCGATGATAGAAGGCAAAGGGATGTTGAAACACACTAAAACTATGTATAAATACTATAAATTAATTACTTTAAGTGTGGCATGTATCTGTTCAGCGAGTACACAGGCAGCAGAAGAACAATTTAATGATGCCTTGCGTGCAGCCAATGCAGGCAATATTGAACTGTTACAGCAATATCGTCTGTCTATGCAGAATGATGCCTTGGGCTATTATCCGGAATACTGGATTTTAAACCAGAATCTTGCCATGCAGCCTGTCAGCCAGATTATCAGCTTTGCCCAGCGTTACCCTCAATCCGCCATGGCTGAAAAGCTGGCAGCGGACTATGTCGAAGAAAAAGTAAAAATGGCAGACTTTAGCACTGCCCAACCGGTATTGCCTTATGTGACCAATGCCGATCCTGCCGAAGCCTGTGCAGTGGCACAAGTGCGTGCCAAAGCTGGTGATGAACTGGTTTATGCCGAGTTTAAAGAAGTCTGGTTAACCACCAACAGCCAACCCGATTCTTGTACTGGTTTAGGCCGAATGATGTTATCCAGTCCACTCATGACCTCAGAAGACCGTCAGCAGCGACTCTGGGGACAACTTCGTGCCGGACAGTCAGGTCAGGCCATTGCGACAGCGCAAGGCATTGGTCTAAATCTGTCTCTGGCACAACTGAATTCGATTCAGGCCAATCCCACTAATTATTTGTGGTCTGCGCCTAAAAGTACTGCGGCAGAGCATGCCTATCTGATTTATGCGCTGGGACGTCTGGCCGATAGCGATTTGGACTCAGCTTTGTCTATCGTCAAACGTACCGCAGAAGGCACACCTGCATCTGTACAACGCGCCTTATATCGTGCTGTCGGTTATATCGGTGGTACTACAGTGATGAAAAACAACTTCAATCGGGAAGTGTTGAATGCGCTAGATGCCAGCTATGGCCTGCCATTTAGCCCGGAAGAAGCCGAAATTTATGCACGTCAGGCCATCCGTTTTAGTGCTTGGGAAAGCCTGATTCGTGCCATTGATAGCATGAGTGTTAATCAAAAGCAGGAAGACCGTTGGCAATATTGGCTGGCGCGTGCCAGCGAACAACGTACTGATCGTGCTTCCAAACAGGCAGCAGAAAGTATTTATCGTAAGCTGGCGACCGGAGATGACTATCACAATCTTCTGGCACGCGACAAGCTGGGGCAGGTGACTGCGAGTACACCAAATCCAGCGCAGCCATCCAATCAGGCTATGCAGCGCTTGAATCAGGATATTCATTTCCGCCGTGCTTTCACCTTACGTAATATCAGCGCCCCGGAGAACTATATTAACCGGGAATGGAACTGGGCAGTGCGTCAGGCTTATCTAAAGAAGGATGATGACCTGTTGCTGGCCGCGGCAAAACGTGCCATGGATATGGGCTGGCATGATCGTGCCATTTATGCCGCTGACCGTACCGCGAACAAGCATAACTATAATTATCGTTATCCAATGCCACATCAGAACTATGTGGTCAGCCATAGTCGCAATGCCGGCATAGATCCTGCCTGGGCCTATGGTTTGATGCGTCAGGAAAGCCGTTTTAATACGGTGGCACGTTCACATGTAGGCGCGGGTGGTCTGATGCAGATTATGCCGGACACGGCCAAGCTGGTGGCACGTCAAATGGGTGAAGCTTATAACCCGGCGGCACTCACCGATATGAATACCAATATTCGCTACGGAACATTCTATTTATCTACGATTCAGCGTCAGCTTAGCGATAGTCCGGTTCTGGCAACGGCAGGCTATAATGCCGGTCCAAACCGTGCCCGTCGCTGGCAGCCAGAATTTCAGGGGATTGCCGCAGATCAATATACTGAAAGTATTCCTTTACTTGAAACCCGGGATTATGTGAAACATGTCATGACCAATGCCACGCATTACGGTATCTTGTTAGGACAGGGGGCACAGTCAGTGGGTAAACGCATGCAACTGATACCATTACGTAATACACAATAAAATTAAAATTATTGGGGGATGGTGATTTATTCATGAAAATAATGAAGGATCGTCGAGTCTGGGCTGGATTGGTTGCGCTTGTGGTTTTGGCCAGCAGTCCGGCAGTGTTTGCTACGCCGACAGACTATGTCATGGATGTACAAATGGTCCCGGCCTTATGTAGTCTGTATCCGGAATATGCCAAGAAACGAAAATGTCTGGAAGGTTATTCGCTGAATATCTCTGGCTTATATCCTCAGACCACATCACAAAATTGCACGACCAATAGCTCTGCGAAACTGTCACCACTTCAGTCCAAGGTAGTGGCCAGGATCATGCCGGATGACAATACCCGGACAATCTTATGGCGCAATATCGGTGGCTGTGTGCCGATGAATGCCAGTCAATATTTCCGGACGATTATCAATTATGCAGATCGTCTCAAAGTGCCTGCAGAACTGACGGAACAGGAAAATATTACGATTTCTGTCGATACATTGCGGGCCAAATTCCTGAAAATTAATCCACAATTACCGGGTAATGCCTTGAGATTTAACTGCCAGCAAACCCAGTCGGCCAGCGTACTTACCTCGATCAAGGTCTGTTATCGCCCCAATGGCAATTACAAATCCTGTCCTGCCAACATTATTAATACATGCCCAAAAACTGTCACAATAAAAGGAACATACTGAGCTTTTTTGCCGATTTAATTTATATTTCCTATCAGACTTTAGGTGAAATCCGTCCTCTTTTATATGCATCTGACAAAGGATTGGAGTACAATCTTTCGCGTTTACGATTATTAGATTAAATACTAACTATTTAATCGCATTGAATATCCTCAATTGGAGATAATTAGATGAAGCAAGCAGTTCGTGTTGCCGTTACTGGCGCTGCAGGTCAAATTGGTTACAGCCTATTATTCCGTATCGCAAGCGGCGAAATGCTAGGTAAAGATCAACCAGTGATTTTGCAATTGCTCGAAGTTCCTTTTGAGAAAGCTCAGCAAGCGCTTAAAGGCGTAATGATGGAGCTTCAAGATTGCGCATTCCCATTACTAGAAGACATGATCGGTACTGATGATCCTAAAGTTGCATTTAAAGATGCTGACTATGCGTTATTAGTTGGTTCACGTCCACGTGGTCCAGGTATGGAACGTGCTGACCTGCTTAAAGTGAACGGTGAAATCTTCATCGGTCAAGGTCAAGCATTGAACGAAGTTGCAAGCCGTGACGTTAAAGTTCTAGTTGTTGGTAACCCTGCAAACACGAATGCTTACATCGCAATGAAATCTGCTCCAGATCTCCCAGCGAAAAACTTCACTGCAATGTTACGTCTTGACCACAACCGTGCTGCATCTCAAATTGCTGCTAAAACTGGTAAAGCGGTTAAAGACATCAAAAATCTTACAGTTTGGGGTAACCACTCTCCAACCATGTATGCCGACTACCGTTTTGCAACAATTAACGGCGAAAGCGTTAAAGACATGATCAACGACCAAGAATGGAATGCAAATACATTCCTTCCGACTGTTGGTAAACGTGGTGCTGCGATCATCGAAGCACGTGGTTTGTCTTCTGCTGCTTCTGCTGCTAATGCTGCAATCGACCATATGCGCGATTGGGCTCTTGGCACAAACGGCGAATGGGTAACGATGGGTATCCCTTCTGACGGTTCTTACGGTATCCCTGAAGGCGTAATGTTCGGTTTCCCTGTAACAACTGAAAACGGTGAATACAAAATCGTTCAAGGTCTAGAAATCGACGAATTCAGCCGTGAACGTATCAACGTTACGTTGAACGAACTTGAAGAAGAGCGCGCAGCAATTGCTGATATGCTTAAATAATTTGATCTTTTTAGATTAAGTTGAAGAAAAGCACTCCATTTGGGGTGCTTTTTTTATGTCACTCACTTTAATCAACAAAAAATAACAAGCTGTGAAGGAGAGACAACTGAGTTTTCGCTATGAGCGATCTAAGGTAGAGACAAGATTATAGATAAAAAAGATGGAGGTTCAGATGTTAGAACAACGCGCCACCTTCGAACTTTTCTTTGAACAATTGGGTCTGGATTCGAGTCCGGAAGCGATTGATGAGTTTATTAATACGCATCAAATCGGTATGGATGTGCCCCTGCATAAAGCTCCTTTTTGGAGTAAATCACAGCATGACTTTCTGATCAGTCACTGGAAGAAAGATGATGACTGGGCCATTTTTGTTGATGTATTGAATGAACAATTACATATTGAGGCAGAGGGTTCAGGTTCCTGTGACATACCCGGCCATAAATCAACCTAAGAATTCGAATCTCAACACGCTCATAATTTAACACTACGATGGAGTCTATTTATGCTTACGGAACAACAGTTAACTTTAGAATTATTATTTGAACAATTGGGTTTGCCTTCTGATGAAGCCTCAATTAATCAATTTACCCATACCCATCAATTGCCATCTGAAGTCGCATTGCCAGATGCCGAATTCTGGAGTGAGGGACAAAGTGCCTTCCTGCGTGAACATTGGCACCAAGATGATGAATGGATTGTCATTATTGACAAGTTAAATCAGCTGTTACATGTGGAAAGCGACAAGCAAAGCTTTTAAATGCATTCATACAAAAAGAAACAACAAACCTAGTCAAATGACTAGGTTTTTTTTGCCTTATCTTATAAGTTAGATCTATAAATAATTACAATTTATCTGATATAAGGAGGGCGCGATGCTCGCAAAGAACCAACCATCCTTAGAGCTCTTGTTTTCTCAGCTCGGTCTCGCCAATAGTCCTGCGGCTATTGAATTGTATGTACGCACCCATCAACTGCCAGCAGGGCTGTCCTTGCATGATGCGCCATTCTGGAATAAAGCCCAGCGTTCTTTATTGATTAGCCATTTGGTACAAGATGATGATTGGGCAATTTGGGTCGATGAACTGAATCAGCAACTGCACATGGACGCTTATAGACGTCAACCTGCTTGATCATTTTTCCTATATTTTTCTGATATTTAAAATAAGATGATATAGCTTGTATTAAAAAACGCCTCATTTGAGGCGTTTTTGTTCTTTGGCTTAATGCATTTTGCTTTTTAATATTTTGTTAAACCATTCGTGCTGACGATAATCATTAAATGCATGATGCTGCTGTAATAATTCCAGCTCAAATTCGGCAGTGGTGGTGTACTTACCTAACCAGTGGCGGGTCAGGGCCGGCTCATTTTTACTGGCACTGGCATAGGCCAGAAAGAAATAAATGTCCCCATGTTCATAATTGGCCATTGGCTTTAAAATTTGCTGAGTAATCAGGGCGAAATGGTGCTCTTTGGTCAATTCAAAAAACATCATATAAGCCTTGGCCAGATGCAAAGATAGGTTGATATACATGCGCAGCGGCATTTCTTCAAATTCTACCCGGCCTTGTTCCAGCAACACTACGGCTTCTTGCAGGAAATGTCGCTGTTCCTGACGCAGTTCACTTAAAGTCACCAGCTGTAAACGAAGATCAGCACGTTCAAGCGTTAATTCCGGCGTATTGCCTTTTAAATACAATTGGTCAGTTTCACCCAGACGTTGAATAATCTGTTTGGTCGTTAATCGCATCAACGCAATCCTCATTTCTCAATAATGGCTATATGAGGTTAAAAATTAAAATTTAAAGCGGCAGCGTGTCTTAGAGTAGTGAGGTATCACTTCTTAGCCAGGCGGTAATGGATAGGCGTTGCTGTTTAGAGATTAAAACTTCATGTAATAAATCGCTCTGGAACAGCGCCATTCGGTTCGGTTTTGGCTGGATAATATGCCACTGGCCATGTTTGTCCTGCAGGCGTAGTTCACCGCCCCAGTCCGTCTGCCATTGTCCATGTAAATAATACACACTGGAAATCATCCGGCCATTTTTATCTTGAGGATTGTCGCGGTGCAGGGTATAGAACTCACCCGCGTGATAGCAAGCGAAATGTGCTTCGACATCTTTGATGCCTAAATAAAACGCGCGGTTTAAAATTTGGGAAAATTGTTGAAGTGTTTGGATGTGTAGGTGGGAAATTTGAAATTCAGGTTGTAACCAAAGAATATGATCACTACGGATGTTGTTAACTACACCATTTTGAATGGCTGCATTACGAAATTCGTTTAAGTGGCTTAAGCATTCTTGGCTCACTGCATGTTGATATTCGCTAGAGTAAGCATCGTCAACAATACTAAAGCCATGTTGATCTAAATCATCTAAGATTTGATCAACATTCCAATCCCCTGGGATGATAACTGCTTCCATTTTTTCAATTCTCGATAGTGTGGTAAAAAAAGGTCCGCTATTTTAGTTCAATAATCGTTTCTGAACGAACTAGTTTTTCATGTTAAAATAGCAATTGATCTTAGGAATAATTGAAACATGAATTACCGTCACTCTTACCACGCAGGCAACTTTGCCGATGTCATGAAGCACGTTTTATTGCTTCAGTTGTTGACTCGACTGAATGCAAAAGACAAACCTTATCGCTATGTAGATACACATGGTGGTGCAGGTAAATATGATTTGTCGACTGCCGAAGCGCAAAAATCAGGTGAGTTTTTAAACGGTATTCATCGTCTTATTAAGCTGGATGATTCGATCAAGCGTAATGCACCTGAAGGCGTACAACAATACTTGAAAATTGTTGAAAACATGCGTGAAAACTTTGGTAAGGGTGCTTATCCGGGTTCGCCGTGGTTTGCGCTAGAAGGCATGCGTGAAATTGATAAAGCGACCATTTTTGAAATGCAGCGTGATGTATTCCAGCAACTTCGTCATAATATTTTTGACAAGCGTGCCGGTTTGCATGAGCGTGATGCATACGAAGGTCTGTTGGCAGTCATTCCACCGAAAGAAAAACGTGGTCTGGTGATGATTGATCCGCCGTATGAGCTGGAGCGTAAAGATTTCCCGCAGTTGGTTGAGCTGCTGGTTGCCGCGTATAAGAAATGGCCGACAGGTGTATTCGCCGTTTGGTATCCAATTAAAGACCGTGCCATGATTGAACGCTTCGAGAAGAAAATGTTCAAGACTGGTATCCGTCGTCAGTTGGTGTGTGAAGTCTGTGTATGGCCGGATGATACCCCAGTAGGCTTGAACGGTTGTGGTTTACTGGTGATTAACCCGCCTTGGAAATTCTCTGAAGATGCTGATGAAGCACTACAGTGGTTATTCCCGCATCTTCGCATGAGTGAAAACGGTGGTCACGCTGCAGTTCGTTGGTTAGTGGGCGAGTAATTTTTTTAAAGATCAGGTCATAGCTAGGATCGACAAGAATGACAAATATAAGCAAACCGGAACGCGACTCTTCAACCGAAGTGCCTTTTGATGGCATCACCTTTGAGGTGGAAGAAGAGGAGCATACTCAGGAAGGGCAAAAAGTTAAGCGTCGAGGCATCTATCTATGGCCGAACCTGATTACAACGGCCGCGTTGTTATCAGGTTTCTACTCGATTATTGCTAGTATGAATGGTGATTTTCAGCAAGCTATTTATGCGATCTTTATTGCGGCATTACTGGATGGACTAGATGGCCGTGTGGCACGTGCCATTGGTGCACAAAGTCCTTTCGGCGAACAGTTTGACTCGCTTTCTGACATGCTGGCTTTTGGTGTGGCTCCCGCTATTTTGATGTATAGCTGGGGCTTGAGTGATTTGGGCCGTATTGGTCTGGCGGCTTGTTTTGTTTATACCGCATGTGCTGCGTTCCGTCTGGCACGCTTCAATGTACAGATTGGTGTGGTCGACAAACGTTATTTTATTGGTGTCGCAAGTCCTCTGGCTGCCATCATGATTGTGTCACTGGTCTGGGTCGGTCTGGATTTTCCAGAAATCTTTGATATTCGTGAACCTTCTCTTCAGGTCATTAATGCAGTGGTCATCATTGCGGTAGGCTTGTTGATGATTTCCAATATCAAATATTATTCATTCAAAACAGTAGAACGTAAACGGGTTCCGTTTTTTGTCCTACCAATCGCCGTATTCGTCTTTGCAGCGATGACTTATAATATTCCTGTCGGCATTCTGGTAATTTCTATTCTCTATGCTTTGTCTGGTTTTGTGACCACTTTTATGGCAAAAAGATCGAGTACATTATAAAAAGATAAGGAGTCTGAGATGCGGTTTCTTCAAGATTTTTTAGATCGTTCGAAACAGCTGAATCAGACTCCTACTGTTTCGCGCTATCCCGCCTATCATGGCCCCACCTCAAAATATAAAATTATTCATCAGGGTTTGATGATCCCCGGGCTTCCGGCACCCCTCTATTATTTAAACTTTCTGAGTATTATCGGGCAACCCAATGCACCCATGCTGGCAAACCCGAGTGCAATCGAAACCACAGCCTTAGATACCGCCACCGTGATTTGCAGTTCGAGCCCACATATGGTGGGACAATTGCATCACTATTCGGTCAAGCAGGACTGTCATTTTAGATCAGGTCTGTTTCAGTTTCTGGATCGTGAGCAATTGAGCGGAAGTTTTCCAAATTTTCGTTTGCAGCGTTCTGACTCGGAACTCAGTTTTGATTTAAATATTCAAACCACTCAACTGATTTCTCATTTTACCCAAATGCGGTTTTCCTTGGCAGATCACTGGTCTTTGCTATGTCATTGTCAGGGAACGGTGAACTATAAAGCGCAGCAATATACGATCGATGGTCTTGGAAGCTTTGAATACGCGCGGAGTTTTAACTTTCCTTATCTACCTTTGGCCTTCCTGACTTATCAAATTATTAATCTCAGTGAAAACAGGCAACTGTTGTTGGCGCAGATTCGGGATGGTTTTAATCGTATTGTTCAGTCGCGGATCTATCTGCGTGATTTAAAAAACATGCGGACCCAAATGTTCGATCGAAAAGTTTATTTTAAAGTTCATCGTGTTTATCCGTGTGTCACGACACCCAATCGGCAAAGTATGTATTTGCCGCGCGAATTTGAATGGTGTTATGAAAATGCAGACGGTACTTGTATCTGGGTACAAGGTCAAAGTCGTGGAGATTTTAAATTTGGCCTGGCAGCGGGCTATGTAGGAAGTTTTAGTTATCAAGTGAAAATAAATGAAGAAACTGAAAATGGGGAAGGGGGTTATTGTGAATACATAGATTGCCGGCCTTTACGCTTTCAGGAACAGAATAAAACTGAAAAAAGATTAAGTCATTTATCCAATTCAGTCCCTTTAATGCTCAAGAAATGAAGAAAATTGCG